>NZ_CAWPOA010000031.1:954876-972469 GCF_963889365.1 Vibrio sp. OPT20
ATTACAGATTTACAGAAAACCTCGGCAGAGCAGACTGCAGCTTCGCAAGCGTTGTCGCAAGAAGTTGCTGGGAAAATGGGGGAGATTGATAAAAGAGTAAAAGTTGGTATTGAAGATATAGAAAGCCAGTTCACGAATATTCATGGCATGACATTTAAGCGTATTAAGATCTCTTGGAAATATCCGTCGACTGGAGCTCGCGGCTCATATGCTACAGATGCTGAGGAAGGTGCAAAATCCGCAGCTATACTGCTTTTTCCTAATGATACTGGAAATTTGACCCCGTTAAAGCATATGTCAGGCACCATCTCCCTCTTGAGAGGAGGAGTAACGTCCAATGGCCATGCAGGCTTTGGAGACTTTGTGGCTCACCGAGGCTATGCTCAGTTTACGGGTGTAATGAACAATTCATTCGGCGATTTTGAGCCATTTATTACTAATAAATTTGTACATGAAGATAAAGAGTGGGTGGCATTGATTTTAAATCCTAAATCGTCAGGTGGAGCACCAACTGGTGGGATCTGGTTTGACGTAAAGTATAGGCTTCATGACGCTGCGGATAGCGAACAAATGTTTAAAATCATCAATCCAGTGGATGAACGTCTTTATAAAGATGTTTTTAGCTCGTCTACTTACATAAAGGGGTAAGAATTATGAAAAAGGTGGTTCAATCTTTTTACTGTGATGCGGTACCAGCTGAAGAAAAAGATGACATAGTCAATGATGCTTGGGTTTATATTCGTAAAGTTCGAGACGATTTAATTCAAGTGACAGATTTTACTCAGATGAGTGATTTTTCAATTACAGAAGAGAAGCGCTTAGAGTTTGCTGCGTACCGTCAGGCCTTACGCGACCTACCCCAAAACTTTTCCAATCCAAATGACGTAGTTTGGCCAGAAAAGCCAACCTTATAAACCGCTTCTAATAAGGCGGTTTTTTTGTACCTAGATGAAGCCCTTTACAGCAATGTGAAGGGCTTTTTTTATTGGAGCAATTTCTCTGTGCAGAAATCCAAAGCGAAAACACTGGAATACCCGATCATCAAAGAGTTTCGACTGAATGGTCGTTGGGTATATCCAAGCGAAAAAACTATCCACCTTCTACCTCAACAAACGGCCTTCCTTATCCAAAACGGAAAAATAGGGCCAGCAATTGAAGTGAAGGGTCGTCTAAATCCACGGAACAAGAGGGCAAATAATGCTCACGCCAATCCAAGATTTTGAGCTCAATGGGGTAGAAGTTAACACCATTGAGCCTCAACCAAGCATGGGGCCACTCGCATTACAGGTGGTTCACTTAACCGGTACCGCGCCAAATAAGAGTATTGGTTTGAATTATAACGAGCCAACGCGTTTATGGAATTACAGTCATGCGATGTTATCGCTTGATAGCGTTGGGACCAGGCAAGGCACATTGCCTAATGTGGTTCGCTACTTACTTGAATACGTTAAGTGCATTGTGTACGTCACGATTGTGGAAGCTAATGCGAACGTATCCGTCACTGAGGCGAATATCATCGGTGGGGTAAACAGTTCTACAGGAGCGATCTCCGGCCTTGAAACCGTTAAAGCGTGCGCAGAAACGCCAACCATCATTGCGGCGCCAGGTTTTAACTCGAAAGCCGTTGGTCAAAAGCTCGCTCTTATTGGTCGTGATGTTCGTTGCCGTCCGGTTCTTGATGGTCCTAATACTAATGATATGGAAGCTGCAGAGTTTGCAGCTGAATTTGGATCGGAAGGGACGGGACAAGATAAGCTGTCGATTATCGACCCATGGTTTTTGAAAACCTATGACGGTGTGCAATCTCTTATGCCTGCTTCTATTGCTTTGGTGGCAGCGATGGCCTCGGTTGAAGGTTGGGAGAGTCCGCAAAATCGAGGGGTACTTTGTGATGAAACTGCTCGTAATGTTTCATACAAAATTAATGATAAAACGACTCAAGCCAATTTCCTGAATAAGCATGGTGTAGTGACGATTGCTCGCACACGTATGGGGGGAGTGTCTATTATCGGCAACCGCTCTAATACCGGGCGTTTTCTTTCCCATGTCGGTTTGGAAGATTTGATGGCGCGTAAGCTTGAAGAAACCAGCCAACCATTGATGGGTAAACAGCTCACCGAAGAGTTTATGGGGCAAGTTGTTGACCGTCTAACGAACTGGGGCCAAAACTTAGTCGCTCAAGGTGTCATTCCCGTATTCAAAGCATTCCTGCATCCAAGTAAAAATAACCTAGAGAACTATACCTCTGGGCGTTGGTACTTGTGTGTCAACTATGGCCGCTATGCTCCAAACGAACACATGGTTTATGAGATGAGTGTGGACAACGGCCTTATTGAAGCATGGTTAGAGGAGGTCGTTAATGGTTGATCGTATTCGTATGCGGATCTCGGCTCAGGTTGAATCTGTGCCGCTGATGAACGAAATAGTGGAGTTCACTCCGGTTGATATCAAAACCAAGACGGTGTCTAACGAGGGCTCGTTTGTCCAGTCTGAAGATGTAGTGGGCTTTGAGCCGCTTAAGTGGACGCTTAAAGTACGAGGTGACCACCAAAAAATCCAAAACGCACTTGGTCGCTTCTTTATGGATAACGCTCAAGTGAACGTAACGGAAAAAGGCAAAGGCACCGACCAGACGAAGTACCAAGAGGTGTACTCGATGTATGGACCAATCACCAACATCAAAAAAGATGCAGTGAAGATGGGCGAAAAGCCAACCGTGACCATCGAAGGAACCTGCAAGGCGTACAAACTCACTGATACGGGTTCGGTCATTCACGACATTAACGTGGATACAGGTAAGACCGTTGTTGGTGGTGTTGATCTAATGGGAACTGCTGGTATTGGGTAATTACGCTTGTAACGTTCGTTACGATTTAATTGAAGTTTATGTCGAAATAGGGGGCTTGCGCGATCTGGAAAGGCGCTTATCTTAGATATTAGTTACAGAGAAATTGAATATATAAGGTATGAAACATGGCGTCTAAGAACGATGAAAAGGTTAATAAAAAAGAGAAAAACGATGAGATTGATATCGCGTGGGACGCAATCGAAAATGTCATTGTGAGTTTACAAGCAATTTCATCAACACTTAGCATCACCTTAGAAGGGAAAGAGCGAAGTAATGAAGATTATCGCGCAATTCAAGGCATGATGCAGTTAGCTGACTTTCAAGAGCGCAAGCTAAGTAGTTTGGTTTGTCAGACTCACTAACTTTACCTAATCAAAACCTAAGCCACCCAAACCGGGTGGCTTTTTTTATGGAAAAATTTCATGAAAAACCAAAGTAAACTGACTTTCTTCTCGCGTGAAAGCGTGGCACTTAAAACTATTCCTGTTGCGCAGTTCCGTAAGCTGCCGCATATCGAAGCCGAACAAGAACTCACGGCCAAACAGCTATTCGAACAACGCAAAGCGGTGATCATGGCTTGCAGTGATGTGGCCAAAGAAGAGTTCGAAACCTTATCGGTACCTGACTTCAATCAGCTTTATGACGACATTTGTGATTTGATTCTAAAACCATCAGATGAACTGCGAGGCGAACAGCTTAACGGTAAGTCGTTAGAGCTTACCTTGCTGCATCCTTTCGAGAATGAAGTGGGTGAGAATATTAATAAGGTGAAGTTTGCCATTCCTAAAGTAGCGCATTCTGAAGCGTTGGCAGACATAACTGAAGAGCGAGCGCGCGAAGATTTTATGTTTGAGGTGATCACAGGCTTGCAAACATCCGATCTTGATTTTCTCTCAATCAATGATTATTTGGCGCTAAAACCGCAGGTGGGTGCTTTTTTTCAACAATCGGCGGCGTACTTTCGCCCGACGACGTTGAGAGCTTAATCGACCTTATCCCAATGCACCGAAATACATCTGAATCTGAGCTAAGGCGATGGCCGCAAGATATCGCGGTGCGTCGTTATGAGCTCATTCTCGCCAAACTTGGGGTGAAATAATGTCCGAGAAAATTAACCTCGTTCTTAATACCACCGTAAATGGTCTTGAAGACATTGCTTCAACGACAACAGCTACAGAGCGATTAACTGCCGCACTTGAAAGCCAGCGTGGCGAGGTGATCTCACTTAATGGCAAGCTCAAACAGCTAAATGGTTTTGAGTCAGCCAGTAAGCGAGCGGCTAAGTTGGCAGGTCAGCTTGATGATGCCAAAACAAAGGTGACTCGCCTTAGTCAAGAATTGGAAGACAACAAACAGCGAACTTCAGGCCTTCGGGTTGAATACAGTAAGACACAAGCGGAGATTAAAAGCCTCAACTCCCAAATGAAAAAGGCTTCGGGCGAAGGGGCTATTGATTTAAAGAACCGGTTATACGAAGCGCAAAAACGGCTAGATTCGTTCAACGATGCGATTCACCACGGCAAGGTGAAAACCAATGAGTTGAATGCGGCCTATAAAGCGGCAGGCAAACGGGTTACCCAGCTAACTGATAGCCAAAATAAGCAGCGCGACAAACTCAGAGGGTTGGGTGCCGCGTTAAAAGAATCGAGGATCAATACTGGCCGTTTGAGTGATGAGCAAAGAAAGCTCGAAGCTCAGGCAGAAAAGGCCACAGTTGCAATCGCCAAACAAAATCGTCACTTGAAAGAGATGAAATCAATTCAATCACGAATTGATACTCGCGATGCAAAACTGAGTGAGATGGGTGGTAAAGCGACGTCGCTTGCCATGGCTGCTGCGCCAATAGCGGCCACGGTATGGTCGGCAGTTAAAAGCGAAAGCTCGTTTGCTGATGTGAAAAAGGTGGTCGATATGACCCCTGAAGAAGCAGACGCTATGCGTAATTGGTCGCTAAAAACCTCCACTGAAACACCGATGAGCGCCAATGACATCAACGCCATGTTGGCTGCTGGTGGGCAAAGCGGCATCAAAGACAAAGCTGAGTTAAAACAGTTCGTGCTCGATTCTGCCCAAATGGGTGTCGCTTTCGATATGGAAGCAGGCCAAGCGGGTGAAACCCTCGCGGTATTTAAAGCAGCATTAGGGTTAGATCAAAATGGTGCGATGGGCCTTGCTGGCCTTGCCAATCATTTATCGAACAACTCGAATGCGAAAGCTAAAGACATTGCAGGCGTGATGGCTAGGCAAGGAGCGTCTGCCAAAATGGCGGGGTTTTCCGCTAATGAAGCCGCGGCGCTTTCGGCGTCGATGTTGTCTGCAGGTATGGGTGAAGAACGTTCTGCAACCGCACTTAAGAATATCTCAGGTCGCCTAACTCTTGGCAGCGCAGCAACCAAAGCGCAGCAAACCGCGTTATCAACCGTAGGTTTCGATTCGGTAGACCTCGCGGCATCAATGCAAAACGATGCTTCGGGTACGTTACTGCAAGTGCTTGAAGCCATAAAAGATGCGCCATTAGAAGAACAAAGTGCGCTAATCACTCAAATCTTTGGTGAAGAAGCTAAAGGGGCTGTGGCTTCACTGGCGGGTAACACGGATCTCTTTCGTAAAACACTCAAGTTAGCTAAGCAAGGGCAAGACGTTCATATTCAGTCATTACAAGACGAATATGAGGCGCGAATAAACACCAGTGAAAACGGTATTTCTCAGTTCATCAACAAGGTGAACCGTTTAAGCGTGATCATTGGTACCGCTCTTTTACCCGCGCTCAATTGGGTACTTGAGCCATTAGGTGATGGCATCAACCTATTGGCGGACTTTGCCGAAGCTAACCAGGGCGTTACTGCTGCGGTTGGAATTGGTGTTGCTGGCTTATTGGCGTTCAAAGGCGCGATGTTAGCAGGCAAAGCCGCCTCCCTTATCTTTGGTAATACTCTCGATAAAGGGCGTTTGTTTCGAAAGGGCTTAAACCGAGAGACGCAGCAGAGTGGCCGCGCAGCGGCATTTGCAACTAAGCAATTGAGCCGGTTGAATCAAACCATGATGAGCATGGGATCTGGAGGTAGAGGAAGTAGTGGGCGAGGTGGCGGCTTGAGTGCTAGTGGGAGACGGTCAAAAAGTCGAATGCCTCCACGCAAGTTACGTTCACGAAACCCATTAGCGCGAGCCTACAACATGGCAAGCACTATGATGACCTCTAATAAAGCGGCATTACCTTTGGCATTGGGTGGGGGAGCATTGGCCATGACGCCCTCGATTGCCATGGCTCAAGACGGTATAGGGTTAGCTGGAGATATTGCGCAAGGCGCAGGGAAGATAGGGCTAGGTAAGTTACTCAGGCCGCTTGATATGGCGATTAGTGCCGGCAACATTGCAACGGCGGTGACCGAAGGCGATACCAAGACTGCATTGGCCGAAGGTGGTGGGTTACTTGGCAGCATGGGCGGTGCCAGTCTTGGAGCGACTATCGGAACCATGATTTTCCCAGGTGTCGGTACCGTGATAGGTGGTTTAGCCGGTTCGCTATTAGGCGATCTTGGTGGTGAGTTTTTAGGAGGATGGTTTGGCGATAAGCTGGATTCGCCCGACGACAAGCTCATGGCCTCGGAATCCGTCTCTGAAAAGTTAGTTGAGAAAGAAAAAACCGAATCTCTTATTCGACAAACACCCAATGTCACCTTTAAAACCGACGTCGCTATTCAAACCGTACCAGGCATGGATGAACAGAAAATTGCGGCTCAGGTTACCGCTCAAATTGACCAACAAATGAAGTCTCAATATGAATCTTTAACGGGGCTTACCATCGACGATTCCATTAGCGTATCTGCTATTGATAGAGGTTAACCATGCATCATTTAGTGATCGGAGAGTTCGTGTTTTCGGTTGGAGATAAAACACCCATAACGAAGTTTGATAGAACTACGGCGGGCGCTTACTCAGAAGTCGGCCTCATTGATAATGCGCGTTCAGAGCGAACGGGCAGACCTCTTGAAACGATAGACATCACAGCAAAATGGCTTCAATACAGCGCTGCTAAATCAGTGGATGCGATTCGTGCCTTGATTGATGAGCCTCAACAAGTGAGTGATGGTCAAGGTTTTAACCTTGGCCGTTGGACGATTAAGCAGATTAAAGAGGGGCGCAGTGAGCTTATCCACGATGGTCGAGCCATGGTGACTGATATGTCTTTGCAGCTACTGGAGTCTCGTGGATGAAAATATTTGCTCGTAAAGGGGAATTAATCACCGATTTACTTTTTAAACAAACAGGCCAAGACAGTGATCAGTTAGAGATCGAGTTTTATCGCCTTAATCCGCATGTCCGTGGTGATGTCTTTACTGCGGATACCAATGTCCATATTCCTGAAATATCCACTGTGAAACCCACTCAATCTGTTACGAGGTCTTGGGATTAATGTTCAAACTAGTAGGTAAAAATAGCGAACTGTTATTGGGTCGTCTTAAATCCTGGCGCCTATCTGATGGCAACGGGATTGAGGGGGATAGCCTTTCTTTAACGATCAATTCTGATGACATTGACGGCATTCCCCCGAAAGGTGAGAGGTACTCTGTGTATTTGGGGGAAGTGCTACGTGATGAATTTCAAATATCGAAACGTTCAATCAGTTTACATCCGCGTGAAGTTGTCTTAGTGCTATCGGTCGCCCCATTCAGTATTAAAGATGAAACCGGTTATCGAGAGCGTAAGTCGATGAGCTGGGATAACACAACACTTGCTCAAATCGTGGCGGATAATGTTGCCCCTCATGGCTTTCAAGCTTTTGTTCATCCGAGATTACAAAAAATTGAAATCGAGCATATTGATCGTACTGATGAAAGTACACCGTCATTCCTTTATCGACTAGCCAAACAATATGATGCCGTCGCCAAGCCTATCGATGGCCGTTTCATATTTGCTCCCAAGGGAGAAGCAAGAAGCGCAAGTGGCAAACATATTGAAACCGTTACCTTGTCACAACCTAGTGGTAATCAACCTCAATTGCCTAATTTCACCAATGTGAGTATCGACCTCGATGGCCGAACGGATGTCACAGGCGTGAAAGCATTTTATCTTTCGACTGAGAACGGCACTCGGCAAGAAATCAGAAAAGGGAAGGCACCATTTAGATCGATTGGTAAAGATAGAAACAGCCAGCAAGAAGCTGAGCAGGCATGCGCTAGTGAACTAAGAAAAATGCAGCGAGAAGGACGAAAGCTCAGTATCGAAGCACCGCCAAATCCTGCTGTGTTTGCTGAAGGGCTATTGGTTTTGGATAGCTCTTTCCCTGGTGTATTCCAAGGAACGTGCTCAATAGATAGCGTCTCGATTTCAGGTCAAGGCCTGCAGCCAAGACGAATGAGTATTAAAGCCACCTTAACGGGAGAATAGGATGATTACGTTGAATTCTGGTGTTCATCATGTTGCGACCGTTCGCTGTAAGATTTCTGATACCCAAATTAGAAAATATGCGAGAGACCCGAGGGTTAAGCAGCTCAAAGATGTACGTTATTCGCTGTATTACATTTTTGGTAAAGACCGTCAAAAAGGTAGTTGGCGGTTATTCTCATACCAAAACACTAAACAAAGTAGTGTTGTCTTTGCCCACTTTCCCAAAACGTCAGCATCTCAAGCCATTCAACTAGTCAAAGACAACAATGAAAACAACACCCCTCTCGTGCGCCACCATTTTCTGCTGTTGGTGACGGATGTGTTGGAGTGGCATATTTCGAGACAAGAAAAGCTTGGTCGACTTGAAAAAAATCGTTTGATAGCTATTCGGAGCATGTTTAATGCCCATTTATATTCGATGTTTGATGGTGTAGAGGTCACGGCTTTGTCACGAATGGTGATTGATGACTATTTTGTGGTGCCATTTCTTCAAAGCGGATATTCATTAAGCTATGCCAAAGGTTTGTTTCAGCTAGTTAAAGTTGCATTTTCTACGGCGTATTCAATGAAAAAACTGTTTTCAAACCCGATGAGCGATATGCGATGGACCGATTTTGTTAGCCAGTCCATTCGGCCTAAGCCACCTAAATTAATGCCGATGAATATTTTGGAAACTTTAAATTCAATTAGGCATGTTGAGCCTATACCTAAGGCGTTGTGTACGCTGATGTTGTACCACGGAACTCGGATAGGAGAAACTCGGTTAGCTAAGTGGTCTCATATTAATTTTGAGACAAAGCAATGGCTCATCCCGGCGGATAATACAAAGACAAAACGGTTGATCATCTATCCATTAACTGACGAGATGATTGAGTTTCTTAAGTCCTATAAGGCGTGGCTGTTGGATAACCATTACAAAGGAAAGAACTTATTTCCTTTGTGTAAAAGAGATAAAAGCCCTCTCCATCGAGCTCAAGCCTGCAAATTGGTAAGAGCCGTAAGCCGTGGGAAATGGTCGGCTCATGATCTGCGAAAGCTAGCTAGAACAATTTGGGCAGATATTGGTGTGGACTATTTTATTGCTGAATCATTATTGAACCATGCGAAAGATAAGTTAGACGTCATATACATCCACTCTCAAGTTGAACTTCAGAAGAGGGACGCGCTAGTTGATTACCATAAATGGTTAAAAAAGTGCTGGTGAAGCTGCGTATGACCTGCATCTATAGGTTGGGTGTTTTTGTAGAAAGGTTATTTAAATCAATTGTTAAAGTGATTTTCATTCTATGTCTAGGAGGAGTGTAACGAGATGTCGTTTTTATGCCAAAACGAGCCAGTTAATGAGGCTCTTATAACCATTGCGCGTAAAGTTCCTCATCAAGTCGGGTTGGTAAAGTTAAGCAAGACTCAACTACGAGTTCTTAAGGTGATCAACGTTGGTGAAGAGGTGACTGCATTACAAATTTCGGAGCGATGTGATTTGTCATCTAGCTTTTCGAGTACCCTGTTAAAAGGGCTAGTTACAAAAAGCTACTTATCCCGTAGGGAAAGTAGCCGATTGTATGGTGGTGTAGAGTATAGCTACTTCTTAATTTGAATACTCAAAGGTGGGAGCGGAAAGTATTCTTCATGCTTTGGCTCAGAGAATGAGGAGTCGACTTTAAGTGAGTAAGTGCAATTAATTATACAATCAATTGTGAACTGGTCGGTTGCTGCGATAGTTGCAATCCATATTGTTATACTTGTGGAGATTGCTAGTACATAGAATCGGAAATCAACGAGCAACTCACCAAATTTTGGTTTGTCTAAGAAGAGTAGGACGGAGAGCACAAAAGTTATAAGAGTTGCACCTAACCCAGCCAATGCCCAAAGCTGTAGAGGGTTCGATATTATGGAACCCGCCGCCGTGATTACAAAGGTAATTATGGCTGTGAATATGATTAACTGTTCAAACCCTTTTTTATTGGCATTATCAGCGATTATGGATACTTCTTGTTTGACTGAACGCTGTAAATCCATCAACGATTGGGCCTGGGAAAGCTCAAAGCTTAAGTTGGTTATAAAGTCGGCAGAAATGTTATTGGCTTGAAATATAGTGTCATTTTCCAAACTTTCTCTAATGCGTTTTGCAGAGTCAATATCTAAATTTTGTAGATATTTGTGGAACAAACCGACTCCTGCCATCAAGTAGTAGCCAGCCACTTGATCTGGTTGTTTTATAGAATGTAGATGCGCAAGGGAAAGTAAGAAACGCTTTTCTAAATCGTCAAGTTCGTTTCTATTACAATCAAATGAGCAGGCAATATTGCAGTAGATCATTTGAAACCAATGATTCTTAGGGAAGGAATCAAGAGTGTCCAATATTTCGACTAGGTTGCGTTGGTCGGTCTTATCACTGTTCCACAATAACTCTTGGAAAATAAATGATGCCCCTTCGCTTTTCTCGACGGAAAGTTTGAATCTTAAAGATGGTATCAATTTTTGCGTCAAAGGAAGCTTAGATAAACTAGTGCAGTTGTCAAACCACATCCGGACGTTCTTTGAGTCCCAATTAGATGGATTGTACTCGCCTAGATCTTGATAGGCCTCAAGAAGTTTGTCTAATGATGCTTCGCAAGTATCAACGTCAGATTGTAGTAAAGCTTTCCATTGTGAGTCTATTTTTTGATGCGCTTTTTGTATCGCGTTCATTCAGCATATGCCACTCTGTTAAAAGTTGTATCCTATCAAAGTCTATAGGTTCTTTTAAGTTTAATGGAATAGCCTACGCGGCCACATCTCGCGAAATAAAAATTTTTCGGGCTCTATGACCACCACCACCCTTGATAAAAAGAATGTTAGCCCTTGTCTCTTTGCTATCAAGCGTGATGCGTAACGCTGCAAATAGTGTAAGGGTTGAAGTGTGACTAATGTTCCAAGCTCAAACATGTCGGACTCCAAAATAGTTCGCTATTTACATTAAAGTTTGATCACTTTTTGGCAGAAAAGACGTGATTGGCTAGATGTAGCTAACGCAATTCTGCCCCATTCCTTCTTTCTGCAAATAACCAATCACCCAATTAGCACATCATTTAACGGATTTCCTCTAACAGGTTTATTAGTTGATACTGACTATCTGGTAATTCAGTCATAATGACAGGGAAGAACGGCACACACTCACCATATTATTCAGTAAGATACGATTATTTATTCGCCAGTAATTAGTCGGACTTGTATAGGAATAAGTGCCATGAGTATATCGGATATAAAAGTAGTAGAGTTTCATCAAAAGCAAGGTGGTCAGTCTATCGCTGCCGATGAGCTAACAAGCTACTTGATTGACAGCGGTTCAATATCTAAATTTCATGATGCGCTACCTGATGAGTTGCAACGAATACTTGCTCCTTTTGTGGAAAAAAGCCCGAATGCTTACCTCAACGCATTAAAATCTCAATTAAAATCAGAAAGGTGGGTGGCAGTCAACGCGGCATCCTCCGTGCCTGCCTCTTCTTATAAAAGTGCGTACTACCCACCGGTACAACAAGAGCCTAAACTCGTAAGCACCCAAACCACCGTCAGTAATACAGAAGAAGACCAAAGACAGGATCTTGAATACACTTTTGAGCTCTCGTGCTCTCAGTCGTCTTTTAGTTCACATGTTGGATGGGATGTGGCGTTAGCTAAAACGAGTACGTCACCGATGCATTCTCGTTGGAGCGAGCAAGAAAACGAGCACAGCACGCAATTGGTGGCCAGCATAAAAGAGGATGCGCCAAGGACGCTTGCATTGTCATCGAGAGATTCTGCAGTACCCTTATCAATCCCTGACGTCTCAGCCAAACCTAAAGGGACGAACGCACTCAATGAAGCCTTCCTCGCAGTGATGCCGGCTGTACAGTTTGGTGAACGACTAGGGCTTGCCACTCAAGGGTATTATTACCACTTTAGTGAAGGCAAGCTCGTTCAAGAGTACAAAATCATCGGTAATGGTAATTGTCGGTTCTGCCTGACCTATTCGGATGAACTCACACTTAGCGATGAGCTTCGTCCTACCGCTTGGCAAAGTGCGATACCGATTCAATGGCGTGTCGATAATCAGGTGTTGGACAACCAGCACTTACTCTATCTTCCTCGTAAGTTGACACAAGATGAGTTTTCTTCGGTGAATCCAGCGTGGCTCAATGAGCAAGGACTTGCGTTGAATATTTCAGAACTTGTGGATGTAGGACAAGGTAAGGAAACCCCGAATGAACGATATCATGCCCCACTGAATTGCCATTACCCACACCCTGGCCGTTTATTACATGGGACAGAGATTGTCGCCATCAATAGTCCCAGTCTCGTTGCCAAAGGTATTCCGGTCATCAATCTTCGCCCTGAAAAACTCTTTCGTATCGGCGTGTTTTTTGATGGGACGGGGGCCAACGATAAGAATGACGCTTACAAAGAGCAGCGTGGAAATAAGTCACGCAGCAATGTGGCGCGTTTGTTTGCGGCTTATCCACAGATTCAAGGTGAATCTGCAAAAATATACATATCGGGCGTGGGCACCGTCGACATTGAAGACGACAGTCAGCGCCCCTCCATCATCGATGCCGAAAAAGATGAAACCGGACCAGAGCAGGCGCTTGGGGTGGGTGCACAGCAGGCCTTTGGTGGAGGCTTTGCTGATGCTATTGCGGGTATTAGCGGCAAAGTCTTACTCAACTATGTGGACGGTGAAAATGGTGCGTTTTACAAATGGCAGAGTTTGCTTAGTCAGTTGCAGCGCACTATCGATGAATTGGAACAATCCGGCTCTTATAATGACATCACCCATATCGTTTTTGATGTTATCGGTTTTAGCCGAGGTGCGGCATTATCTCGTCACTTTGTTAATACACTGTACCAAGGATTACCGGATTACCATCGACCAGTTGCGGGCAAGCAGGCGGATGTTACGGTTTACCCTCATCTATTGGGTAATGAAAGCAACAAAAAGTTTTCAGAAGAAGGTGGTTATGAACGCGATGATACGAAAGGCGTCAGTGTAAGGTTCTTGGGGTTATTTGATACCGTAGGGTCGTTTTACTTAGCGGGGAATAACGATGAAGGTAATTTTCAGCTGGGCCTAGAGCCGACGATGGCCACCACGGTCTTGCAGTTGGTTGCCGAACATGAGTATCGGAAAAACTTTCCATTAACTTCACTGAGTCGTGATAATTGGTTACCCGATAATTTCCACCAAGAACACTTCCCAGGATGCCATACCGATGTGGGAGGCGGTTACCCTTCAATTGAGCAATATGAGAAAGAGGGACTCCCTGACTATGTGGGCTTTCCGGTGAGCAGTACCTACAACCGTAACGAAATAAAATCAGAAACCATTGATATCGTGCACGCTAATTTTGCATACCCTGGGGGAAGTCTAGATAAGGTTGCTATGATAGAGCGCACTCGCCAAGTTAAAGATGCCGAATGGAAAAAGACATGCCGACAACGGTTTGGCCATTACGGTGAGGTAAAAGAAAAAGACAACACGCTCTATTTTTATCACTTTAAACCCGTGAGTAATGCGATAGCAGGGCTAGCCCTTGAGCGCATGAAGCAACAAGCTCAAAACGCAGGAGTAAAATGGATCGAGCCAGATTATATTGAAAACCTAACTCCTGACTATGTGAACGATGAGCTCTGCCAATCTCTATGGGCTAATATGTCAACCAAGCAATTGGGGGAGCTAACCAGCGAAGATTGGAAAACAACGCTTCAACCAACGCTTATCTTTGACAACTATATCCACCGCTCTCATGATACGGTGATTAACCTCCCGTATAAGACGGTCAGGGAAACTCTTATAAACAGCATCACAACCGATGAAAAAACAGAAAAAACACCAGAGCGGAGAATTTGGGACAATGCCTAAGTACGTAATAACGACACTCCTCATTGCAATGGTCGCCTTGAGTGGTTGTCAAGAAGAGCAGCCGTTAATAAAGGCGAGCATTGGTAATGCGGGAAGCCTTAGTGGGTTCTATGGGATCCGTGATGTCGCTATCCAAACCACAGGCGGTGGTTGGACCGGCTTTGGTTATGGAGCCGTCAATGGCTATCCTGGAGCAAGTGCCGACATCGGAAAAATGGGCGTCCCCGCACATATCAAAGGGACATGGCGTAAAGGCTGGAGTTATGATGATGAACTGGTCTACTACCGTATTGATGCACCGATTGACGCTGAATTAGCTGAGAAGAAAATGCGCACTTTGCAGAGCTATTATAAAGACTATCAGCCTACTCGAGCTTCAATGCAGGTCATCGTAGATGAAGAGCGTATCCAAGTTATGTTTACTGTTGGCTGTTATTCTTACCGGATGGATTGTTCACCAAGCGAAGATGCGGATCCAAATGGATGGGTAGTGATGAACCCATCGAGTACAACTGAAGTGGTTGTTTTGTTTGATGGTAAAGGTGAATCTTCGCCTGTACCGTTTGAATGATGATTCTAATACTTAACGGCTACGCACTGGCGAGATAGTGCTCTAAGTTTAGTGGTTTGAGATACTTGTAATTATTAATGGTTTTTTAATTTAGAAGAATCGCTAACAAGCTTTTGTCCAAAAACGTTTCAGAAATTGAACAATTTTTATTGTCATCCCTACATTCTTATTGCTAGCAACGCACCTCAAAATGAACAAACTTTAGTGTTCATACCGCGATAGGAATCTTGAAAGAGGCACATTGCAGATCAAACTATATTGGCCTCCGACAAAACATAATCATAAAGCGGTTTGAATTGACGAGTCTACATATCTGCTTCAAACTTAAACAAATCAGATTTCCTCAAAAATAACGCTTAAACCATAGATGCAGACCATAACAGCATAAAGTCCAACGCTTATTGTGAGTCGGATGCTTTGAAATTTATAAATGCCTGTTATTATTGAATTGTATTCAGTGCAATTCATATAATATTGGTGGGTTATGCAGCAGGTTGAGTTTGAGCAAGATGGCAGTCGTGTCGACACTGAACGTTATGTCGAGTCACCTGATACATATGATGGGAAAATTATATGTATCGAATGTAAAAAGAAATCCTGGTATATAAAATCATATACTTACCAAAATGTTGAAAGAGTCGCCTGTTTTGGTGCTCATCATCTAGATGGTTGTGATAGAGCTACATCAATACTGATAGCTGAAGGAATGGAAGGGGCTGAATTTGATGCTGAACAGGATAAAAGCAATGCGGATATACATGTTAACCTAGATAAAACGAAGCATGGTTCAGTTGAGGTATCACAACCCGCGGATAAGCTTCATGGTGATGAGCATACATGGACTGTGTCATCTCGCCCAAGTGTTATGGGCAATAAAAAAGGATTCCCCAACAATCGCTCGTTGCGACAAATCCTCAGTTATCTCGCAAAAAATCCCCAATATGGCGAAGGAAAAAGTATACAGATTACTGCCGATTCTGGACGTGAACTGTTGAATGGAATGCTTCGTGATCATCTAGTTGAAATTCCTTTTCTTAAAGAGGATGACTTTCAAAACCAAAAATTATTTTGGGGGGAAATTAATAATTTCACTGAAAAGCCGGATGGTTCTCTATGGCTCAATTACGGCTCATATGCTGAACCAAGCCTATACCTAGATAAAAAGTTGAAAGAAGATGTCATGCGCGTTTATAAGTTGAAGAGCTTAGAACGCTTCCGTGGCTCTCATTTTTTAGTTTTTGGTGTGATCGGTAAATCTCCAAAAGGGAAGCCAATTATTAGGGCTGCATTTCCTAAATATATGAATTTTATTAATTACAGACTAGAGCCCTCTGACTAGCTTCGTTGATGCTATAGGATTATTGTTATTTGGTATAATTTCGTTACAATGCACGTGTATTAACGAGGGTGCATCTGTATTTGTACCTGAATTTGTACCAAATCTTACATATATCCCCAACAGGTAACCTAACTTGTTGAATTAAATATATTAAATAATTTTCATGTGTTGCTTGGTGTGCAACACCACTGTAAAGGACAAATAATGCCAATTATTACTCTTCCTGACGGTAGTCAGCGTCAATTTGACAACCCTGTATCAACTCTAGATGTTGCCCTATCAATCGGTCCTGGTCTTGCGAAAGCAACCATTGCTGGTCGTGTAGACGGCGAGCGTGTTGATGCTTGTGATCTTATCGAAAACGATGCAAGCCTAGAAATCATCACAGCTAAAGATGAAGTTGATGGCCTTGAGATCGTTCGTCACTCTTGTGCTCACCTTTTAGGTCACGCGATTAAGCAGCTTTTTCCAGAAGCGAAAATGGCGATCGGTCCTACCATCGATAACGGTTTCTACTACGATATCGACCTTGAGCACTCTCTAACGCAAGAAGATCTAGAAAAGATTGAAAAGCGTATGAAAGAGCTAGCGAAGACCAAGTACCAGGTTGTTAAGAAGAAAGTTAGCTGGCAGGAAGCGCGTGACGCATTCGAAGCTCGCGGCGAAACTTACAAAATCGAAATCTTGGATGAGAACGTTTCTAAAGACGATCGTCCAGGCCTGTACCATCATGAAGAATACATTGATATGTGTCGTGGTCCACACGTTCCACATATGGGCTTCTGCCAACACTTCACGCTACTTAACGTAGCGGGTGCTTACTGGCGTGGTAACAGTGACAACAAGATGCTTCAACGTATCTACGGCACTGCATTCCACGACAAGAAAGCGCTTAAGGCTCACCTAGTGCGCCTAGAAGAAGCGGCTAAGCGTGATCACCGTAAAATCGGTAAGCACTTAGATCTATTCCACATGCAGCAAGAAGCACCAGGCATGGTGTTCTGGCATCACAATGGTTGGACTATCTTCCGTGAGCTAGAAGTATTTATTCGTCAGAAGCTGACTGAGTACGACTACCAAGAAGTTAAAGGCCCATTAATGATGGACCGTGTTCTTTGGGAACGTTCTGGTCACTGGGATAAGTACGCTGAAGCGATGTTCACTACTTCTTCAGAGAACCGTGAATACGCGATTAAGCCAATGAACTGTCCTGGTCACGTTCAAATCTTCAACCAAGGTTTGAAATCTTACCGTGATCTACCGCTACGTATGGCTGAGTTCGGCTCATGTCACCGTAACGAGCCGTCTGGCGCACTTCACGGCATTATGCGTGTTCGTGGCTTCACTCAAGATGATGCTCACGTATTCTGTACTGAAGACCAAGTTCAGCAAGAAGTTAAAGCTTGTATTGAAATGGTTTACGATACTTACACAACTTTCGGTTTCGAAAACATTGTTGTTAAGCTATCTACTCGCCCAGAACAGCGCGTAGGTTCAGACGAAATGTGGGACCGTGCAGAGGCCGATCTTAAGCAAGCGCTTGAGGCGATGGAGATTGCATACGAG
>NZ_CAWPOA010000031.1:972525-977859 GCF_963889365.1 Vibrio sp. OPT20
ATTCAAGAAGGCGAGGGTGCGTTCTACGGACCTAAGATTGAATTTACTTTGCATGATTGTTTGGACCGCGCATGGCAATGTGGTACAGTGCAGCTCGATTTTGCATTACCAGAACGTTTAGGTGCAACTTACGTAGGTGAAGATAACGAGCGTCACACGCCAGTTATGATCCACCGCGCGATTTTAGGTTCACTAGAACGCTTCATTGGTATTCTTATTGAAGAATACGCTGGCTTCTTCCCAACGTGGTTGGCGCCAGAACAAGCAATTGTTATGGGCATTACGGACAAACAGTCTGAATATGTACAAGAAATTGCGAAAAAACTGCAAAAAAGTGGATTTAGAGTCAAAGCAGACTTGAGAAATGAGAAGATTGGCTTTAAAATCCGCGAACATACTTTGAAACGTGTACCGTTCATGCTTGTGTGTGGTGACCAAGAAATGGAAGCCGGCGAAATTGCAGTACGTACACGTAAAGGTAAGGACCTTGGTAAATTTAAAGTGGATGACTTTATTTCATACATCCAAGCCGAGGTTTCAAACCGTAAGCTCAATCTGGAGGAATAGCTATTAAAGGCGGAAGACGTGGCCAACAACCGGCCAAACAAAACCAGCACCGTTTAAACGGTGACATTCGTGGCGTTCGTGAAGTGCGTCTAACTGGCGCAGACGGCGAAGCTGTTGGTGTAGTAACAATCGCTGAAGCGATGGAAGCTGCAAATGAAGCTGGTATGGATCTCGTAGAGATCAGCCCTAACGCCGAGCCGCCAGTTTGTCGTGTGATGGACTACGGTAAGTTCCTCTTCGAGAAGAGCAAAGCTGCGAAAGAGCAGAAGAAAAAGCAAAAGCAGGTTCAGATCAAGGAAATTAAATTCCGACCTGGAACTGATATTGGAGACTATCAGGTAAAACTACGCAACCTGACTGGTTTCCTTGAAGACGGCAACAAAGTGAAGGTAACAATTCGCTTCCGTGGCCGCGAAATGGCTCACCAAGAAATCGGTGTTGACGTTCTTAATCGTTTGAAAATCGATACTGAAGAATTTGCAGTTGTCGAATCTTTCCCAACGAGAATTGAAGGTCGCCAGATGATCATGGTGTTGGCCCCTAAAAAGAAGTAATTAACGGCTTTACAAGTAATTAAACCTTGCAGCCATAGGCTGTAGGGTTTTATTCGCCCTAATTACTATGTTATTAACAACTCAACAATGCGGAGTTATTCATCATGCCTAAGATGAAAACCAACAAAGGTGCTGCTAAGCGTTTCCAGAAAACTGCTGGTGGTATTAAGTTTAAGCACGCTGGTAAACGTCACATCCTGACTAAGCGTACTACTAAGAACAAGCGTCAGCTTCGTCCGAACTCAATCCTTCCAAAATGTGAAGTGGCTGCAGTTCTACGTATGATGCCATACGCTTAATTCTTTTTAGTTTATAAATTCGTTTAGTTTAGGAGAAGCATAATGCCTCGCGTAAAACGTGGTGTACAAGCTCGTGCACGTCATAAGAAAGTTCTAAAACAAGCTAAAGGTTACTACGGAGCACGTTCACGTGTTTACCGCGTAGCTTTCCAAGCAGTTACCAAAGCTGGTCAATACGCTTACCGTGACCGTCGCAACAAGAAACGTCAATTCCGTCAACTTTGGATTGCACGTATCAATGCGGCATCTCGTCAAAATGGTCTATCTTACAGCCGTTTCATCAATGGCCTTAAGAAAGCATCTATCGAGATCGACCGTAAGATTCTTGCTGACATCGCAGTATTCGACAAAGCAGCATTTGCTGTTCTAGTTGAAAAAGCGAAAGCATCTCTATAATTTAGAGTTAGCTTAAAGGTTTAAGAAAAGGAGAACTTCGGTTCTCCTTTTTTATTGCCTGTAATTTGGCTCTTTAGAGATTCCCTCCATCCATCCATCCATCCTTCCTTCCTTCCTTCGTCAGTCTAGGGAATGACGAGATGAAATTTCGCATCTAATTTTTATTCGCTTGAACACGCATTCTGGTATATAAACATCTACCTAACCTTTTAATGTTAAGCGACCGGAATAAATGACCGCACCTACCACTATGACGTTCTTCGAACGTTTTGAAACTGACATCCTTTCTGGCAAGAAGACGATTACTATTCGCGATGAATCTGAGCGTGACTACCAACCAGGCAGTGTTGTGGAAGTATCAACGCTAGAGCAAGGACGTGTGTTCTGTAATCTTAAGATCATCAGCGTTGAGCCAATTTTGTTTGATGACTTAGGTGAATTCCATGCTCAGCAAGAGAACATGACGCTGCAAGTACTCAAAGACGTGATTCAAGATATCTATCCGGGTATCTCTCAGCTGTATGTGGTTTCTTACGAGCTTGTGTAACCCGCTTTAAATGAAATTTGTTGATCACTACAGTGTTTAACTGCTGAGCAATAAGAAAGGGAAGTCACAATGAGTGAATTACAGAATGAAACAGTTCAACAAATTTTGCTTCAACTTTATTGTCGTGAGCAAAATGAGCAGCCGTTAATTTCTAGAACTGATCTCGACATTGCTCTTTATGATTGCGAAGGCTTTTTAGCGTGGCGTGATACAAAGCGTGACTTTACTGTCAGTGATATCGAGAATCGAGTTTGGGTGAAGAGTTGCCCCGGCGGTTACATCACTGAAGTGCACTTCAATGCTAATGGTTCTCTGATTGAATATCGTTTGTTCGATCGATTTGAAACAACAGGGCAGTGGCAGTTAGCCGACGGTTTGTTACACGTCGAGATTCTGAAGGGTGACAACCGCTACCAGTTTGCTGTTGTGGCTCGTGCTGATCTTAATATTCATTCTGCGGTGGAATATAAAAATGGTGAACTGCATTCGTATCTGAAATTGGTGCAGGCTGAGCATTAATCCCTTTTAGCCGACCTTGCTTGTCCATTAAAATAAGTGGTATTCCAAGAATAAAAAAGCCAACAGTGATGTTGGCTTTGTTGTTTTCAATTCGACCGAGTATTTCTAATCAACGCGCTATTAAGCTATTAAGTTAAGCCATTAAGCTTCGAAGTTCGCCAGTTGAGTATAAAGCTCGCTGTCTTGATCTTGCTTTGCACAAACCGTCAGTAGGTCTTCAATAAAGTACTTCAATGCACGTGCTTCAATTCGACGAATACCTTGTTGCTGCTCTTCAGTTAGGTAGCCGTAGATAGTTGCCGCTCCAAAGTCGCCAAAGATCATCCGACCTTGCTCATTCACTAAAGTGTTGTGAGCGTATAGATCACCATGACAGACCTTGTTGGCATGAAGGTGTTCAAACACATCAATCACCTGTTTGGTAATGCTATTGATCTGAGCAATTGAAAGCACAAAGCCTTCGTTGAACGTATCGCGAGTGCAGCTCTCAAGAGTAGGGGGCAAACCTAGGTTGTAATAGTTGCTCGGAATCAGTTCCATGACTAACGCTAGGTAGTCTGACTCGTCGACTTGAGCGATAGACTTCACTAGGTTGCTATGTTGGCCTGCTTGAAGACACGCTTCAAGTTCATCATGTGGGTAACCGTCACTGGTCACTTCGCCTTTGAATACTTTAACCGCCACTTCTTGTGGGAAATCAAAGTCACCGTTTAACCAGTTAGCATGAGAAATTACACCAGACGCGCCTTGGCCAAGCACTTGATTGAGTGAGTAGCATTGTGAACTCACGGCTGGCACGCTATCTAAGCTGCTTGGGTGTTTACAAAACGGGTTCCCCGCAAACGCTAACCACGCCAGTTTTGGTAGCTTGATTAGGAACTCAGGGAACTCAGTCAGCTGGTTTGCAGACAGACGAACTAGCTCAAGGTTTGATAGGTTTTCCATGCTTTCTGGTAGAACACGAAGCTTGTTACCCGCCAATGCGAGCTTTTGTAGTCGTGGTCTTTTACCTAAAGAGTGAGGGAGAACCTCGATCGCATTGTCTGTCAGGATCAACCAACGTAATTGAGCTGGCAAAGATTGCTCGCTAACGGTTTTGATTTGGTTGGTTTTGAAGCCAATCATTTCAAGCTTAGGAAGTGACCCCAGAACATCAGGCAGATGCGTAAACAGGTTATTCGACGCGAAGATGATACGCAGGTTGGTCAGCTGTGATAACTCTTCTGGTAAATCTGACAGTTGATTACCTGAAAGGTCTAGAATCTCAAGAGAATCAGCGAGTTCTAAGATCTCTAAAGGAAATTCAGTGAGATCTTCTGACAGTTGTAAGCGCGTAATACCGTTTAGTTGCCCTGATTTTAATTGTTCTAGAGTATGCAAACCTTAGCCTTATGAATAGATGTTCGAGGCGCGTAGTTTACTTGTCTCAACCGAGAAAGGCGAGTATCCGGAAGAATACTCGCCTAACTAAACTAAGTGAACGAATTTACGAAGGCTAAAGCTGGATATGGTTTTGGCTAACGCCGACCTCCTCAACAAAATCAACATCATGACTCACCAAGATAAATGCGCCTTGGTATTCACGTAAAGCGGACGCCAATATTTGCTTTGAGTCGATGTCTAGGTGGTTGTCCGGTTCATCAAGTAATAGAAGTGGTGTGTCTTGCTTATGGCTAACGATCAACATCGCCAGTTTCATTTTTTCACCACCACTTAAATGTGCCACTTTTCGGTATACGGAGTCTCGCCTGAACCCAATTCCAGCGAGCAGGGTTCGCGCGTCGCTCTCTGTTAATCCAAAGCTACGCTTCATTAAATTATCAAACATCGTCTCGTTGGTGTCTAACAGGCCAAAATGTTGATCCAAGTAGACGGTTGCCCCTAAGCGCTTAATTGAGCCGATATAGTTCGAGTATTGGCCATGAATCGCTTTTAACAGTGTCGACTTTCCACACCCATTAGCACCGGTTAGATAACACCGTTCCCCTTGTGATAAAGAGAAACTGATTGGCGCACCTGAGCCGTAAACAAGGCGGCAGTTTTCAACGGTTAACAAAGAGCTCTTTTTACTGCAATTACTTTGCTGTAGATACAAAGCTTGTGGTTTCAGCCGTTCCTTCAGTTCTTTAAGCGACTGAAGTTTATGTTGGTTTTGGTCAATGAGGTTCCTTTGACTTGTCGCCGACGCGGCTTGGCTTTGACCTGCTTTATCTTTCATAGCGTCCAATAATATCTTAGGTTGGCTACCTGACTTTCTGAGTCGGTTTCCCCTGAGACTCTCGCTGCTGCGCCTTTTCCTTGTTGGTTTGAGCTTGACGCACGAGTCGTTTCTTTTCGGACTGATGATGCGCAATCTGTTTGTCTAGCGCTTCGCTTTGGCTAGACACTTGTTTGAAGTAATCATCATAATTTCCTTTATAGAAATGTACGCCCAAGCTGTTTAGATGGTAGA
>NZ_CAWPOA010000031.1:977912-1015389 GCF_963889365.1 Vibrio sp. OPT20
TCCCGTCCATTTGTCTCAATAAGCTTCGATCATGGCTGACGACAAGTACCTTGCCTTCAAACAACTGGCATTGTTCTAGTAACCAATTGCGTCCATCGTTATCCAAATGATTCGAAGGCTCATCGAGGATCAGTATGTCGTTATTTGATACGAACAGCTGATGAAGCTGTAACAGGGCGAGTTGCCCACCACTCAATGTATGGCACGGTGTGGTCAACCCGCTGATTATTTTCAATGTGGCTAAAAGTTGCTTGGTGTTCGTTTGTAAATCCCAATCCTCGCCAACGATATTGAAGTGCTGAAGTTCGCAGCTGCCTAGTTCTATGGCGTGTAATGCGTCTAACTTTTCGGTGATCCCCAAGAAGTCAGCAATGCTGGTTGTACTATCTAATAGCTTTGAAGGTAACTGGGAGTAAAAGCCTATCGGCCCTTGTCTGGAAACACTGCCTGATGTGGGTTGTGTTTGCCCGACCAGCAACGAAAGCAGTAGTGACTTCCCAGCTCCATTTCTTCCAACTAGACCTGTCAGGCGCGTGTTCAGATTAAAGGTGATGTCTTTGAATAACCACTCACCAGTATCGAGCTGGAATGAGAGATTGTTGGCTAATATAGTAGGCATAAAAATACCTCCCTTTACGTGTAAACGAGTAAAAGGGGTGAGGCGCTTTTCTATATAGAACCCTACACAGAATTCTATGTATAGATCGCCAAAGACGTTACTTAGGTAGCGTACCAATCAAAGATAGGAAATAGAGTGCTGATCTGATTTCTGTCTTTAAGGTGCTGATCTTAAAGATGTAGGTTGTCAAAAAACGGATCTTTAAGAGCTTGATTTGTCGCGAAAATAGATGACGAAGTAACGCCCACTAACCCCGAGTGTCCAAATGATTTTTATAAAAATAAATCGGATGTCAGGATGTTAGTACTTCATTATGGCGTTATTCTCTTTTGAAATGATGATGGGATGGTACTGAAAGAACGTACTCTGAGTCAATATGCTGAGGTGATTAAATTGTGTTCAAATAATTAAAGCGCCCGTGTGGCGCTTTAGTGATTTGATAGCAGAGTATCTAGAGAGCGGAAGCTCTATTGTATTTGCCCACCGACGGCTCGCCAACACATATCAAAGCTATCGTTGATGTACTTCGATGTTTGCTCTGGCGGAGACTCGCTTTGTTCAATCAGCCAGTTTGCACAAATCAGAAAGTGGCTATGGATGAAGTGCCTAACAAGGTTGATGTCTAACACCATCAGTTCACCAGTTTCTTGTCCTTTCAAAATGATCTCGTCTAATGATGCGAACATCTGTGAGACGATGACTTCTCGTGTTTGAGTCGTCGGATCGAAATGAACATTGGTGAAGAACTTCATCGCAATCGGTTTTTCTAGTGCCCATTCAATCCCAGTGATCCACATGAACTTAAAGGCTTGATAGAGATCCTGCTCAGCAATATCAGTGTGTTGTTGAAGGGTAGAGAATAGCTCCAACTTCAGCTCGCGAAACAGCTCGTCAATCAATAGAGATTTATTCTCGAAGTGGTGAAACAGCGTCGCTTTCGCCACACCAGCTGTTTTCGCTATTTGTCCAGTAGATGTGCCCTCTAGCCCCTGTTGAGAGAAGAGCAAGAGTGCAGCATCTAGGATTTTTTGTCTTTTAGTGATCATCTATTGAGTACTTTGAACAGAATCTTTTTAACTGGATTGTTGTAAGGAGGGTGCATTAACTTGGTGAAGTTAATTTTACCTCTACTTAGAACGGTTTTAGCATGACTAAAGGTCTTAAAGCCTTCAATGCCATGGTAGTGTCCCATGCCTGAAGGGCCTATGCCACCGAACGGCGCGTCTTCTGCAGCCACATGCACCAAAGAATCATTAATACACACGCCGCCAGAGTGCGTGCTCGATAAGATTAGATCTTGAGTCTGCTTATCATGACTCATCAGGTACAAAGCAAGCGGACGTTCTCTTGCTGTGATGTAGCTGATCGCTTCTTCAATAGAATCATAAGGAACGATAGGCAGTACGGGGCCAAACAACTCTTCTTGCATTGCGACCATGTCGTCGTTCACTTCGGTGAGAAGGTGCGGCGTCATTCTGTGGTTTACATCGTCTTGCGCTTGTTCGGTGACGGTGTGAACAATTGCGCCTTTAGATTGAGCATCTGTAATCACCCCCTTCAAACGATTGTATTGACGCATATCGATCACTGAAGTTAAGTCTTTGCTCTCAATGCCTGCTTTATACAGCTTTTTGAAGTATTGCTTATAAGCTGTGATGAACGCATCGACTTTTTCTCGTGGCAATAAGATGTAATCGGGCGCCACACAAATCTGGCCAGCGTTTAAGCTTTTTGCAAACAGGATGCGTTCAACGGCGTCAGCCACATCAAAGTCGGGAGCAATAATCGTTGGAGACTTGCCGCCTAACTCCAAAGTTACTGGCGTTAAGTTGTCGGCTGCTGCTCTCATTACGTGCTTACCAACAGAGGTCGACCCAGTAAATAGAATATGGTCAAACGGGAGCTGGCTAAATTTAGCGGAAACATCCGCTTCACCTTCGATAATCGCGACTTGATCTTCACTAAAGCCTTCGGCCAGCATGGCTTTTAAAACTCGGTTGGTCGCAGGAGTAAACTCGGACATCTTGAGCATTGCAGTGTTGCCCGCCGCTAACGCAGTGATGAGAGGACCTAAAGAGAGCATTATAGGAAAGTTCCAAGGAACGATAATGCCTACAACGCCCACAGGCTGATAATGAACCGTTATCTTTGCTGGCGTCAGCATCAAACCGGCTTTGCGGCGTGATGGCTTCAACCACTTCTTAAGGTTCTTATCACTGTAATTAATTTGGTGAAGAGAAGGGGTGATATCAGCAATCAAGCTGTCGTGTTTTGCGCGATGACCATAATCTTCAGACACTGCGTCAATCAATTGCTCTTGGTAGCGTATTAGCAACGCTTTTAATTCCGAGAGGTTTTTTCTTCTCTGCTCAAGCGTTGGATTAACATTACTGCGGTAGTGATCTTTTTGTCGGTTGAATATTTTATCCATGTCGTTGATGTTCGACGTGGTTGGTTCAAGGTCTAGATTATGGCTCATAGTATCCCCTAAATTCGAAAGCTGACCGATTGGTTGGTCAGCTGAAATTACAAGAAGATCGAACCGAATACAAGATATGCGCGAGAAAAGTTCAAAAATTGAGCGGTTACAACATTGAAGTGAGCGAGTTTTAGTAGGAAGAACGAAGTGTTTATAGGCCTCGAATCGTGGGATACAAGTTGTGTTTGTGATAGCGAGAGTTCTGGTAGATAAGTGGTTATATTTGTGACAACCCTGACTTAACTTGACCAGATTAGCCAAGCATTTTATGAGTCTTTGGTATTTTATTCACCTGATTTTTTGTTAGAAAGTGCTTTAAATCTAATGCGCTTCAGCCTGTTTTTTGGCCTAAAACCTTGTAATACCTTACCTGTCACTTTAAGTCGGATCGTCGATAAAAAAACGTAATCGTAACCACAAATATCAATGGTTGGACTCACTCTTAATAATATCGGTTAATGCAGCCAACAAATCGTTTTCGAACGTTTTTTGTTGGGTTATACCTCGCTATTCCAATGAGGTATCTTCTGTCGATGGCCCTATAGTGTGAGGTCTCTAGAATTGGAAAATTCGGTTAATTTGGAACGCATCCGTGCTGAGTATAATGTAAAGCACTGGAGCCAAGGTTTTTATGGAATTGATGATAATGGCGAGGTGTATGTTTCACCGAGCGAAACCGATCATCAAGTTCCTCTTAGTCAGATCGTAAAACAGTTAGAGCAGAGAAATATTGGTTTGCCTGCTCTTGTGCGTTTTCCTCAAATCGTGCATCAACGTGTGCACAATATCTGTAACGCATTCAACCAAGCGATCGACGAATATCAGTACGATAACCGTTACCTACTTGTTTACCCGATTAAAGTTAACCAACAGAAAGAAGTGGTTGACGAGATCTTAGCGAGCCAAGCTCAATTAGAGCAGAAGCAGCTTGGTTTAGAGGCGGGCAGCAAGCCGGAACTATTAGCGGTATTGGCACTGGCTCAAAAAGCGAGCTCGGTGATCGTGTGTAACGGTTACAAAGACAGAGAATACATCCGTCTTGCTCTTATTGGCGAAAAGCTGGGTCATAAAGTATTTATCGTTCTAGAGAAGCTCTCTGAGCTTGATCTTGTTCTTTCTGAAGCGAAAGCGCTTGGCGTGAAACCTCGTTTAGGTTTACGTATTCGTCTTGCTTCTCAAGGCGCAGGTAAATGGCAAGCAAGTGGTGGCGAGAAGTCGAAATTCGGTTTGTCTGCATCACAAGTATTGACCGTTATTGAACGCTTGAAAGCAGAAGATCAACTGGATGTTCTAGAGTTAGTGCATTTCCATCTTGGCTCACAAATGGCCAATATTCGTGATGTACGAAATGGTGTGAGCGAAGCAGCTCGTTTCTACTGTGAACTGCGCGATATCGGTGCTCAATTGAAGTACTTAGATGTTGGTGGTGGTTTGGCGGTTGATTACGACGGCACACGCAGTCAATCTTCAAACTCAATGAACTACGGCTTGCTTGAGTACGCTCGCAATATTGTGATGACAGTAGGGGATATCTGTAAGCTCTACAATCAGCCACAACCCGTGATCATTTCTGAATCTGGTCGTTCGTTGACTGCGCATCACGCTGTGCTTGTTACTAACGTGATCGGTACAGAAAGCTATTCTCCGGAAGATATGGCTGCGCCTGAAGTTGATGCACCAATGTTGCTAAACAACATGTGGAAGAATTTTTTAGAACTAGATGCAGGTAACGATGATCGAGCGTTGATCGAGATCTATAACGACACGCAAAGTGATATCGCAGAAGCGCACAACCAATTTGCAACAGGCATGCTGAATCTTCAGCACCGTGCTTGGGCAGAGCAGATGTCTTTGCGTATTAACTACGAACTTAGCTCTCGTATGAGCACTAAGAACCGTTACCACCGTCCTATTTTGGATGAGTTGAGCGAGCGTTTAGCCGACAAGTTCTTTGTTAACTTCTCGTTGTTCCAATCGTTGCCAGATGCTTGGGGTATCGATCAGGTATTCCCTGTATTACCTCTAAGTGGTTTGGATAATGCGGACGAGCGACGCGCTGTTGTATTGGACATCACATGTGACTCTGACGGTACGATTGACCAGTATGTTGATGGCCAAGGTATTGAAACGACTCTGCCAGTTCCTGCATGGAACCCAGATGAACCATACCTGATGGGCTTTTTCTTAGTAGGCGCATACCAAGAGATCTTGGGTGATATGCATAACCTATTTGGTGATACTCACAGCGTAGTGGTCAACGTTGACGAAAGCGGTGAAGCGAATATCGACTACATCAACGAAGGCGACACGGTTGAAGACATGATGCGTTATGTTCATATCGATATGGATCTAATTCGTCAGAACTACAAAGAATTAGTAACGGCGAAAGTACCAGCGCAAGAGCAGCAAAGCGTACTTGAAGAGTTAGAGCAAGGCTTGATGGGTTACACCTATCTTGAGGATTTTTAATGAACGATCTATTTACCAAACCAGATTACTCGCTGTATTCCAATGCGATGACTTTTATGCGTCGTCCATTGGTACAGAACCCAATTGATAACGATGCTGATGTGGTTGTGTTGGGCGCGCCGTTAGATATGGCGACGTCTGGTCGACCGGGTGCTCGTATGGGTCCTGATGCGATTCGTCGTGCGTCGGTAAACTTGGCGTGGGAAGGTAAAAAATTCCCTTGGGACTTCAATGTATTTGAATACACCTCGGTGATTGATGCTGGCGACCTTGTGTTTGATTGTGGTGATGCAGAAGACCTAACTCAGCGTTTAGAAGCGGCTGCTGATGCGATTCTAAACAGTGGTAAAACTTTGTTAGGTTTAGGTGGCGATCACTTCATTACACTGCCTTTGTTAAGAGCATACGGCAAGAAGTTCGGTGAGATGGCTCTGATTCACTTCGACGCGCACACTGACACTTACAGTCAGGGCAGTCGTTACGATCACGGCACTATGTTCTACCATGCGCCAAATGAAGGTTTAATTTCGCCTGAACATTCAGTGCAAATTGGTATTCGCACTGAGTATAAACAGGAAGGTCACGGCTTCAATGTCATTAATGCGATGCAAGCGAATGACATGAGCGTGGATGAGATCATTGCTCAAGTGAAAGGCATTGTTGGTGATAAGCCAGTTTACCTAACGTTTGATATCGATTGTCTGGATCCTGCTTTTGCTCCGGGTACAGGTACGCCAGTATGCGGCGGTTTGAACTCAGATAAAGTCCTGAAAATCATCCGCGGTTTGCAGGGCATTAACATGGTCGGTATGGATGTTGTTGAGGTTTCACCTGCGTATGACCAAAGCGAGATTACAGCATTGGCTGGTGCAACTATCGCACTTGAGCTGCTTTATGTTTGGACGGCAAATCGCCTCGCTAAATCATAGTGTTTGATTGTTAAAAGCGTAACGCTACATACTGATTTTAAAGCCCACTAAGTTTCAACTTAGTGGGCTTTTTTTGGATACCTCGAAATATCCATTTGCAACTTCTACTCATTGTCCCTGCATACCCATTCAATACTCTAACGGTTGTATATGTAATTGACGCCATATACGGTGTTTGAACAGTTTCTCATCAGCTTTGTGCTACACCTTGTCTCAAATATGGGATTTAGTTCTTCTTTGGGGTTTAGGTATATATCGACCCTATCAATCGCCTATAAATCCTAATGATTTATCAACTTTATTACTGTATATATTTATAAAAATTTGAGGTGTAATTAAGATGTGCGTTTTATTGCATATTAATCAACACCCTATAAACTTTTGCTTAGTCCATGAACAAACTAAAGTGAATGCCTAGATTTGTGAAAAGAAGTCACTTCGCACAGACATGACATTTCGGATAAGGAAGACTAGGCTTAAGGTTAAGTAAACTATAAAAAAAACAGGCGAAACAGAACTGACTCATCACATACATCAGTCTATGTAATTGATTGTTAATGCAGAGAATAAGTTCTGAATATAATTTAAGCCTGAAACCGTTATTACTATCATTTTCACGATGTTGGGCAATACAGCATTTTGTGACCTCGGGGGATATATGGGTATTGAAGTTTCGCGCCAAGCTGCAGTTGTAGAGGTAGTGAGTGGAGAAGTCATTGCAGTTAAGTCTGACGGAAGCGCACGGAAAATTTCAGCTGGAGATATTATTCGTGAAAACGAGATTGTTATCACTGCCAACCAAGCAGAGCTTGTATTAGGTACCCCAAACGGTGTCACTGAGGTGGCAAGCAATTGCGTTGGCTGTGTTGATCAAGATTTAGCGTGGGCTGATGCTCCGATCGCTGGAGAAGTTAATTTTGACTTACAGCAAGCCGATGCAGGAGATTTTGATGAATTTGCTGCTATCCAAGAAGCCATTTTAGGTGGTGCCGACCCGACCCAAATCTTAGAAGCAACGGCTGCTGGTGGCGGACTCGGTTCTGCAAACGCTGGCTTTGTGACGATTGACTACAACTACACAGAAACTCATCCGTCGACATTTTTTGAGACCGCAGGTCTAGCAGAACAAACCGTTGATGAAGATCGAGAAGAGTTCAGAACAATAACCCGTTCATCGGGCGGTCAATCAATCAGTGAAGTGCTCGCTGAAGGCTCCATTTCTGGCAATACCTATCCCCAATCTATTACAACTACCGAAACGATTATTGCTGGTAGTTTAGCGCTCTCCCCTGATTCTTTCATTCCAGAAACTTTATCCCTCACTTCGCTACTCACAGAGCTAAACAGTGATATTACCTCAAGTGGTCAACCCGTTATCTTCACGTATGACGCGACGACCAATTCTATCGTTGGTGTTCAAGGCACCGACGAAGTATTACGTATCGACATCGATGTCGTCAGTGTTGGCAATAACATTGAGCTTTCTCTAACAACAACGATTTCTCAGCCGATTGATCATGTACCGTCGGTTGGTGGTGGTCAGGTTTCCTATACAGGCGATCAAATTAACATCACTTTTGATATTCAAGGTGAAGACTCCGCCGGAAACCCATTAGCAACACCAATCAATGCGCAAGTTGCCGTGGTTGATGGGATAGATCCGTCAGCTGAAAGTGTCAATATCACTAACGTTGAAACTAGCAGTGCGGCAATTGAAGGAACGTTCTCGAATATTGGTAGTGATAATCTTCAATCAGCCGTATTTGATGCAAGCGCACTCGACCAGTTTGATGGGTTGCTCAGTGACAATCAAAACACGCTTGCGAGACTGTCTGACGATGGAACAACGATTACTCTGTCCATCCAAGGTCGAGGTGAGGTTGTTCTCTCTATCTCTCTAGATACCGATGGCACCTATAAATTCGAGCAGTCTAATCCGATAGAACAAGTGGGTACCGATTCACTGACGTTCGCTTTGCCAATCACGATTACCGATTTCGACCAAGATGTTGTAACTAATACGATCAACATTGCCATTACTGATGGCGATAGCCCTGTTATCACTAATGTTGACAGTATTGATGTTGATGAAGCGGGTATTGTTGGCGGCTCACAAGAGGGCACGGCGCCAGTGTCTGGCACTGGCAGTATCACCGCGGACATTTTTGAAAGTGACATCATTGACCATTATGAGCTAGAACCCACTGAATTTAATACTAATGGCACCTTGGTTTCAAATGGCGAGGCTGTGCTACTTGAGTTGATTGATGAAACCAACGGTGTAAGAACTTACGAAGGTTATGTTGAGGTCAATGGTTCGAGAATTATGGTCTTTGACGTTAAAATTGATAGCCCTTCATTGGGCAACTATGAGTTTAATCTTTATGAAGAACTTTCTCATCAAGGCGCTGAAGATGCGCTGTTAACTTTTGCATTGCCAATTTATGCTGTTGATGCAGATGGCGACCGTTCTGCACTGTCTGGAGGTTCGAACACACCAGAAGCTGCTGAGATCCTCGTTAATGTTAAAGACGATGTCGTTGAGTTAGTTGATAAGGTTGAATCAGTCACCGAGCCGACCTTAGCGGGCGATACTATTGTTTCGTATAACCTGTTCAATTTTGAAGGAGCAGATGGTTCTACAATTCAATCGTTTAACTACGACGGTGTTGATTATCCATTAGATCAAAATCTTCTTCCTGATGCGAACCAAACCTTCAGTTTTACTGAGGGTGTTGTAACCATTTCGCTGAACGGTGATTTTAGCTTTGAAGTGGCTCGTGATATTGACCATACAAGCAGTGAAACTATCGTCAAACAGTTTTCATTTTTGGCCGAAGATGGTGATGGCGATACTGATACTTCGACGCTTGAGTTAAGTATTACCGATGGCCAAGATCCAATCATTGATTTGGTTCCGCCTGTTACTCTCTCTGAAACTAATCTAACTGACGGCTCTGCGCCCAGCGGAAGTACAGTTAGCGCAACCGAGACGATTACCTTTACTGCAGGCAGTGATGATGTGGCGAGTTTCCGTATTGAACCTACTGAATTCAATGTGGGTGGAGCACTGAAATCGAATGGATTTGCGGTCGAGATAAAAGAAGACTCTGCTAATCCGGGTACTTACATCGGCTTTATTACCAATGGTTCGGGCACTGAAGTCCAAGTGTTCGCCATTAGTTTCTCTGCTACTACGTTGGGTGAATACACCTTTACTTTACTTGAAGCGCTAGACCATGCAGATGGTTTAGATAATAACGACCTGAGCTTTGATCTACCCGTTTATGCGGTTGATACGGATGGCGATGATTCATTGGTGTCTCAGCTAAACGTGACCATCGGTGATGATGTCCAAATCATGCAAGACGGTACGTTAGATATCATCGAGCCAAATCTGGCTGATGGAACAATCACAACTAACACCATTGATGTGATGCCAAATCAGAGTGCTGATGGCGCGACGATCACTCAGTTCACCTATGACGGTCAACTAAGAACACTTGATCAGAATGACACTGGCGAACAGCAATTCAGTTTCACTGAAGGTGAGTTGTTTATCACCCTTGAAGGGGAAGTGCGCTTTGAGCCGAACCGAAACTTAGACCACTCGGTGAGCGAAGATATCGTGAAATCGATTGTTGTAACCTCAAGCGACTTCGATAACGACTCGCTGACTTCAACCGTAACGTTGACGATTACGGATGGTGACAACCCTACGATCGACGTCATTCCAAGCGTTACCCTTTCTGAAACTAATCTGAGTGATGGCTCTGCTCCAAGTGGCAGCACGGTAAGCTCGACTCAAACCATTACTTTTACCAATCAAAGTGATGATGTGGTTCGTTTCCGTATTGAGTCAACTGAGTTCAATACTAACGACGATCTTAAATCGAACGGTTTAGCCGTTGAGTTACGTGAAGATCCGGCGGGGTCGGGTGACTACATTGGTTTTACTACTAGTGCGACGAATGTCGAAACCACGGTATTTACGTTGAGTTTTTCTAGCACCACATTAGGTGAATATACCTTCACTTTACTTGAAGCCTTGGACCACCAAGATGCCCGTGGCAATAACGACCTCAGCTTTGATTTACCTGTTTACGCGGTAGACAGTGATGGCGATGATTCATTGATGTCTCCGTTAAACGTCACCATCGGTGATGATGTTCAAATCATGCAAGATAGTTCGTTAGATATCGTCGAGCCAACCGTCGCAGATTTGGCCGCTGGCACAGTGACAACTAACACCATTGATGTGATGCCAAGTCAAAGTGCTGATGGCGCAACGGTGACGCAATTCACTTATGATGGCCAACTTCGAACGCTTGACCAAAATGATAACGGCGAGCAGCAGTTTAGCTTCACAGAAGGTGAACTATTCATCACGCTTCAAGGTGAAGTGCGCTTTGAGCCTAATCGTAATCTAGACCACACGCTGAACGAAGACATCGTGAAATCGATCGTGGTGACGTCTAGTGACTCCGATAACGATGTGTTGACCTCAACCGTCACGTTGACCATTACCGATGGTGATATCCCAACCATTGATAATGTTCCAACTGTGAACTTGTCGGAAACAAATCTGAGTGATGGCTCTGCACCAAGTGGCAGCGCGGTGAGTTCAACTCAAACTATTACTTACACCACTCAAAGTGATGATGTGACAAGCTTCCGTATTGAACCAACGGAGTTCAATGTTGGTGGTGCTCTGAAATCGAACGGATTGGCAGTTGAGCTAAAAGCTGACCCAACTACACCGGGTGGCTACATCGGTTTTGTGACTGATGGTTCGAACGTTGAAACTAACGTGTTCACGATTAGCTTCTCGGATACCAATTTAGGTCAATACACCTTCACCTTGCTTGAAGCGTTGGATCATGCGGATAGTCTTGCAAATAACGATCTGAGCTTTGATCTGCCAGTCTACGCCGTCGACAGTGATGGCGATGATTCATTGGTTTCTCAACTTAACGTAACCATTGGTGACGATGTTCAAATCATGCAAGGTGGTACGTTAGATATCACTGAGCCAAATCTTGCAGATGGCACAATCACAACCAACACCATCGATGTGATGCCAGAGCAAAGCGCTGACGGCGCGACGATCACCCAGTTTACGTATGACGGTCAAGTTCGCACTCTGGATCAAACTGACAATGGTGAGCAGCAGTTTAGTTTCACAGAAGGTGAGTTATTCATCACTCTTCAAGGCCAAGTGCGCTTTGAACCTAATCGTGACCTTGACCACTCTGCCAGCGAAGACATCGTGAAGTCGATTGTCGTTACTTCAAGTGATTTTGATAACGATCCGGTGACTTCAACCGTTACGCTGACCATTACCGATGGTGATATTCCAACTATCGATGCGGTACCAAGCGTTACGCTCTCAGAAACAAACCTAGCTGATGGTTCTGCGCCAAGCGGCAGTGTAGTCAGTCAAACCGAGATAATTACCTTCACCAATCAAAGTGATGATGTGGCGAGTTTCCGTATTGAACCTACTGAATTTAATGTGGGTGGAGCACTGAAATCGAATGGCTTTGCCGTTGAGATAAAAGAAGATTCGGCTAATCCGGGAACTTACATCGGTTTTATTACCGATGGCTCGAATACTGAAGTTCCTGTATTCACGATTGCTTTCTCTACGAGTACGTTGGGTGAATACACCTTTACTCTGCTTGAAGCGTTAGACCATGCGGATGGTTTAGATAAGAACGATCTGAGTTTTGATCTGCCGGTTTATGCGGTTGATACGGACGGCGACGATTCACTGGTGTCTCAGCTGAATGTGACCATCGGTGATGATGTTCAAATCATGCAAGATGGTACGTTAGATATTATCGAGCCAAATCTTGCAGACGGCACAATCACAACCAACACCATTGATGTGATGCCAAACCAAAGTGCTGATGGTGCGACGATCACTCAGTTTACTTATGACGGTCAGCTAAGAACGCTTGATCAAAATGACACTGGTGAACAGCAGTTCAGCTTCACAGAAGGCGAGTTGTTTATCACCCTTGAAGGTGAAGTGCGCTTTGAACCTAATCGCGATCTAGACCATTCCGTTAGCGAAGACATCGTGAAGTCGATAGTAGTGACTTCAAGCGACTTCGATAACGATCCGGTGACTTCAGCCATTACGCTGACCATTACTGATGGTGACAATCCGACTATCGATTCGGTACCGAGCGTTGTACTTGAAGAAGCTGATTTAACTGATGGCTCATCGCCAAGTGGCAGCGCGGTTAGTCAGACGGAAACCATCACTTTCACTAATCAAAGTGACGATGTCGAAAAATTCCGTTTAGAACCAAGTGAATTTAATACTAACAATGCGCTCAAGTCCGATGGCTTGAGCATTGAGATTCGAGAGGAACCAACAGGCTCTGGCAATTATATTGGTTTCACGACCGATATTTCGAATGTCGAAACCACTGTGTTTACACTCGATTTCAGCAGTACTACTTTGGGTGAGTACACCTTCACGCTTCTGGAAGCGATTGACCACACGCCTGTTCAAGGCAATAACGATCTAACATTCAACTTGCCAGTATACGCTGTCGATAGTGACGGCGATGATTCGCTAATGTCGCCACTGGCTGTGACTATCACTGATGATATTCAAGTGATGGTTAATGACTCTCTCACAATTGAAGAGCCAACGGTTGCAGATTTGGCAGCAGGTACACCGACGACAGCTACCGTAAATGTACTTGATGAAGAAGGTGCTGATGGGACGACTATTACTCAGTTCACTTACGATGGTGGGGCGGTATTAACGCTTGACCAAAACGATACAGGTGAGCAGAAGTTCGTGGTTGCTGACGGGTCATTGTATATCACTCTGCAAGGCGATATTCGTTTCGAACCAAGTCGCAACCTTGACCATACTGGTGGCGATATCGTGAAGTCGATAGTCGTAACCTCGAGTGACTCTGATAGCGATCTTGTGTCCTCAACGGTAACGCTAACCATTACCGATGGCGATATTCCAACCATTGACACAGTGCCAAGCGTTACGCTGTCAGAAACGAATCTGAGTGACGGATCTGCTCCGAATGCAAGTGCGGTAAGTTCAACTCAAACCATTACCTTTACTAACCAAAGTGATGACGTGACGAGTTTCCGTATTGAACCGACTGAGTTTAATGTTGGTGGTGCTCTGAAATCGAACGGATTGGCTGTCGAACTGAAAGCTGACCCAACTACACCGGGTGGCTACATCGGTTTTGTGACTGATGGTTCGAACGTTGAAACTAACGTGTTCACGATTAGCTTCTCGGATACCAATTTAGGTCAATACACCTTCACTTTACTTGAAGCATTAGACCATGTAGATGGCTTAGTGAAGAATGATCTGATTTTTGATCTTCCTGTTTATGCCGTTGATAGCGATGGTGATGATTCACTGGTGTCTCAACTGAATGTGACCATTGGTGATGATGTACAGGTCATGCAAAACCAAGCGCTTAATATTATTGAGCCTACGGTTGCAGATTTGGCTGCGGGTACTCCGACGACAGCCACTGTTGATGTGATGCCTAGTCAAAGTGCCGATGGCGCGACAATCACTCAGTTTACTTACGATGGCGGGGCGGCAATAACACTCGACCAAAACGACATCGGTGAACAGAAGTTTGTATTCACTGAAGGTTCACTGTTCATCACCTTGCAAGGTGAAGTGCGCTTCGAGCCAAACCGCAATCTTGACCATACGCTTAGCGAAGACATCGTGAAGTCGATTGTGGTGACCTCAAGTGATTTAGATAACGATGTGGTGACGTCAACAGTAACTCTGACCATTACCGATGGTGATATCCCAACCATTGATGCGGTGCCAAGCGTTACCTTGTCTGAAGCCAGCCTTGCAGATGGCTCAACTCCAAGCAGCGGTGCAGTCAGTCAGACTGAGACGATTACCTTCACCAATCAAAGTGATGATGTGGCGAGTTTCCGTATTGAGCCAACAGAGTTTAATGTGGGCGGTGCACTGAAATCGAATGGATTTTCGGTTGAGATAAAAGAAGATTCGGCTAATCCGGGTACTTATATCGGTTTTATTGCCGATGGTTCGAATGCTGAAGTTCCTGTATTCACGATTGCTTTCTCTACAAGTACGTTGGGCGAATACACCTTCACCTTACTTGAAGCGCTAGACCATGCAGATGGCCTAGATAAGAACGATCTGAGTTTTGATCTTCCTGTTTATGCGGTAGACAGTGATGGCGATGATTCACTGGTGTCTCAACTCAATGTGACCATTGGTGATGATGTTCAAATCATGCAAGACGGTACGTTAGATATCACTGAGCCAAATCTTGCAGACGGAACAATCACAACCAACACCATTGATGTGATGCCAAATCAGAGTGCCGATGGTGCGACGATCACTGAATTCTCATTTGGCGGTATTGTCAAAACACTCGATCAAAGCATCGTAGGTGAGCAGCAGTTTAGTTTCACCGAAGGTGAGCTATTCATCACTCTTCAAGGTCAAGTGCGCTTTGAACCAAATCGTGACCTTGACCACTCTGCCGGCGAAGACATCGTGAAGTCGATAGTGGTTACTTCAAGTGATTTTGATAACGATCCTGTGACTTCAACCGTTACGCTGACCATTACCGATGGTGATATTCCAACTATCGATGCGGTACCAAGTGTTACGCTTTCAGAAACAAACCTAGCTGATGGTTCTGCGCCAAGTGGTAGTGCGGTTAGTCAAACGGAGACGATTACTTTTACCAATCAAAGTGATGATGTGGTTCGCTTCCGTCTGGAACCAACCGAGTTCAATACTAACGATGCACTTAAATCGAATGGCTTAGCGGTCGAACTGCGCGAAGAACCTCAAGGCTCTGGTCAGTACATTGGCTTTACCACCAGTTCGTCTAATGTTGAGACAACAGTATTTACGTTGGACTTTAACTCCGGAACCTTAGGTGAATACACATTTACTTTAATCGAAGCTCTGGATCATCAAGATGCGCGTGGCAACAACGATTTAAGCTTTAATCTACCTGTGTATGCGGTGGATAGTGATGGCGATGACTCGTTAGTCTCTCAGCTTGGCGTGACCATTGGCGACGATGTGCAGTTGATGCAAGACGGCACAATCACCAGTCGTGAGCCTGCAGCAAGTGTTGAAACATCAAATACCTTTGATGTGATGCCAAACCAAAGTGCTGATGGAGCCAAAGTCACTTCATTTGTTTTCGATGGTAAGACTGCAGAAAGTCTTGATTTGAATGTGAATGGTGAACAAGAGTTCGTCTTCACGGAAGGTTCGGTATTTATTACGACGGAAGGTGAGATACGATTCGAGCCGGTACGTAATCAAAATCATGCTGGTGGTGATATTACCAAGTCGATTGAGGTGACGTCTGTTGACCTCGATGGCGATATTGTCACATCGACAGTGACACTGAAGATTGTTGATGGTGACCTTCCTACTATCGACCTTGTTCCCGGAATTACGTTATCTGAAGTGGATCTGGCCGATGGCTCTGTGCCAACCGGTAATCCAGTGACAATGACACAAACCATTACCTACACAGCGGGTAGTGACGACGTAAGCCATTTCAGAATTGACCCTACGCAGTTCAATACTTCAGGGGCTTTGAAATCGAACGGCCTAGATGTCGAAATAAAAGAGCAGCCAGCTAATTCTGGTAATTACATTGGCTTCGTCAAAGACGGTTCTAACGTAGAAACCAACGTCTTCACGATCAGCTTCTCGACGAGCAATTTAGGGCAATACACGTTCACACTACTTGAAGCGTTAGATCATGTAGATGGATTGCAAAACAATATACTAAGCTTCGATGTCCCTGTTTTAGCGGTTGATGCGGATGGTGATGATTCTGCAATGTCGCCTATGACGGTTGCGATCACCGATGACGTACAAGGTGTTCAAGATGGCACCTTGAGTATCACTGAGCCTTCATTAGCTGATTTGGCATCGGGTACGCCACCAACGACGGCAATCATTGATGTTATGCCAACGCAGAGTGCTGATGGCGCGAAAGTAACACAGTTTACTTACGATGGTGGCACAGCTGTAACGTTAGACCCAAGCATCGCCACAGAACAAGTCTTTACCGTAACCGATGGCTTACTGTACATCACCATTGAAGGGGAGGTTCGTTTTGAGCCGAGCCGAGATCTAGACCATTCATCTGGCGATATCGTAAGAACGATTGTCGTCACCACCAGTGATTTTGATAACGATACAGATACCGCGGATGTCACTTTGACGATCAAAGACGGTATCAATCCCGTCATCAATGTGGTTCCAGGTGTTAACTTATCGGAAGTTAATCTAGCGGATGGCTCGACGCCAAGTGGTTCTGCAGTCAGTTCGACTCACACAATCACTTACACCGAAGGAAGTGATGATTTTAGTCACTTTAGAATTGCGACCAACGAATTCAATCCGGGCGATCTGTTGAAATCAAGTGGTCTTGTCGTTCAACTTAAAGAAGATCCTGCTTCTGCTGGTGACTACATTGGTTATACCGACGATGGTATGGGTAACGTTACCGATGTATTTACCATTAGCTTTGATAGTGCAAACAAAGCTCAGTTTACATTTACCTTGATAGAGGCACTCGACCATCTTGATGGCGTGCTCAACAACGACCTTACTTTCCGCTTACCTATCTATGCTGTTGATACAGATGATTCTGAATCAACGAAGCGCGATGTGGTGGTTACGATAGAAGATGACCTCCAGCAAATGCAAGATGGCTTCTTAACCATTACCGAACCAAGTTCTGGTACTCCAACAACAACTACCGTTGATGTGATGCCAATACCAAGTGCAGACGGCGCGAACATTACGCAGTTTACGTACGACGGTGGCTCTCCAATTACTCTGAATCAAAGCATTAGCGGTGAACAAGAGTTTGTTTTCACGGAAGGTTCACTGTTTGTGACATTAGATGGTGATGTGAGGTTTGAGCCAAATCGAAACCTTGATCACTCTGCAGGGAACATTGTTAAGTCAATCGTGTTCACGTCTTCAGATTTTGATAACGATATCTTTTCGTCGACGGTTACGCTCACCATTGTTGATGGTAATGGGCCAACAATCGACGTTGTGCCGGGTGTGGCATTGTCAGAAAGCTTACTTGCTGATGGTTCGACGCCTAGCGTAACCCCTGTGAGTATGACTCAAACCATTACTTCACTTGCAAGCAGTGATGATATTGCTGAAATAGTGGTGGAAGTAGGGTTGTTCAATACCAACGGCGCGTTGAAGTCTGATGGCCTTGAATTGAGTTTACGTGAAGATCCAGCTGGTTCAGGCGACTACATTGCATTTACTACTAATGGTTCAGGTGTTGAGAAAGTAATCTTCACTCTGGATTTTGATGACACGAATCCGAGCCAATATACATTTACTCTGCTTGAACGTTTAGACCATGTTGATGGCTTAGGAAATAACGATCTGAGCTTTGATCTTTCTGTTTACGCAGAAGATACCGATGGTGATATTTCAGCGTCTAAACCGCTTACTGTCACTATTACTGATGATGTCCAGCTAATGCAATCCGGTGCGCTCAACATTACTGAGCCAACCACGGGAACACCAACCACAACGACATTTGATGTGATGCCTGCGCAAAGTGCAGATGGCGCGACAATCACTAAGTTTGTGTATGACAATCAAGCTGAAACAGCCTTGGTACAAACCGACACGGGCGAGCAAGAATTTGTGTTCACTGAAGGTTCCTTGTTTATCAATCTCGAAGGGGATGTACGTTTCGAACCTAACCGCAATCTAGACCACTCTAGTGGCGATATCGTCAAGACCATTACGGTGACATCTGAAGATAAAGACGGCGATATCGTGACGTCTACAGTGACGTTAACTATTGCCGATGGCGCGCCACCAACTATCGACACCGTACCGACTGTCGCGTTGGCTGAAGCAAATCTGATTGATGGTTCTTCACCGGGTTTACCTGTTAGCCAAACTGAAACCATTACTTTCACAGCAGGAAGTGATGATGTGAGCCACTTCCGTATTGATCCGGCTCAATTCAACACATCAGGCGATCTGAAAGCGGATGGTTTGGTGGTTCAGTTAAAAGAAGATCCTCTAAACAGCGATAATTATATTGGTTACGTTGAAAGCGGCGGTGTCCAAACGGATATCTTCACCATCACCTTTAGCAGCGTGGTTCTAGGAGAGTACACATTCACCTTGTTGGAAGAGTTAGATCACCTGCCTGTACAAGGTAAAAATGATCAAATCTTCACCTTGCCAGTGATCGCAGTTGACAAAGACAACACTGATTCAGTGATGAAACCCCTTACCGTGACCATTACCGATGATGTTCCAACCATTACTGACACCACTGTCGCGAGTACGTTTGTGGTTGATGAAGATGATTTGGGCGCTCTGGCACAAGCGACAGGTTCGTTTGTTACCACAGAAGGTGCAGACCAAGTCGAGGTTTACGAACTACGTAATATATCAACGTTGGAAGCAACGCTATCGTCGGGCAGTGAAGGTATTAAGATCGCTGAGATCACAGGTGCTGCTAACACGACCACCTACCAAGGCGTAACTGACCCAAGTGGAACACCAATCTTCACATTAGTGCTGACTGATGATGGTGCTTACACGTTTACCTTGCTTGGCCCTCTCAATCACGCTACGACACCGAGTAACCTCGATACACTCACAATACCGTTTGATGTTGTTGCTGTTGATGGTGATGGCGACGATTCTAACCAATATGTATTACCAATCGAGGTGATCGATGATGCGCCTGTAATGACGGCGCCGACTGGTGAAACGGTTGTTGATGAAGACGATCTTACTGGTATTGGTTCCGATCAATCTGAAGATACCATTATCAATGGACTGTTCACTGTTGATGAAGGTGCGGATGGCGTTGTGCTGTATGAGCTGGTTGATGAAGATTTGGTTCTGACGGGCTTAACCTCTGATGGAGAAAGCTTAGAGTGGCTAGCTGTTTCACAAAACGGCACAACATTTACTTACGTTGCTCAAACTGCAACGAGTAATGAAGCGGTGTTCGAGATTATTTTCGATACCTCAAACAACAGTTATCAGTTTGAACTGTTTAAACCTCTGAAACACCCTGATGGTGCCGATGAAAACAACATCGAACTTGATTTCTCGGTCGTGGCTGAAGATTTTGACCAAGACCAATCAAACGCAATCGACTTAAAAATTACGGTAACCGATGATGTTCCGTTAGTGACAACTCAATCGATTACTCGTCTTGAAGGTCAGGGGTATGGCAACTCTAAAGTCGACATGTTTGCCAATGCAATAGATGTGGGGGCTGATGGCGCGGTACTGAGTCGAATTGAGGGTATCTCAAATAATGGTGCAGATATTGTTTTCCGTAGCGGGAACAATGGGCCATATAGTAGCGGCTTCGATTTAAACAGCGGTAGCCAACAAGTTCGAGTCTACGAGCAAACAAATGGCGGTGCTGATACTCGTGAACTTGGCCGTCTACGCATCAACTCAAATGGTGAGGTTGAATTCAGAGCTAACGGCTATCTCGATCATGACGGCCTAGACACTATCGACTTCTCGATTAACGTGATTGCGACGGATGGCGATTTAGACACCTCTGAAACACCGTTAGATATTACGATTACTGATAGGGATTCTACAAGAATTGCGCTGAAAGTGACGACCTTCGAGGATGCAGGTAGAGACTCAACCATACCTTACGCAACAGGTGATGAGCCGACTCTTGAGAATGTTCAAGATAACCAAAATGGTTTGCCGAATGCGCCAGCGCAAGTTGCGCTGCAAGTTAGTCTGTATGACCAAGATAACGCTGAATCTATTGGCCAGTTGACGATTAAAAGCCCGAACGGAGGTGATAGTCACCAAGGTACTTTTTATTACTTTGATGGTGCTGACTACATTGAATTAGTGCCTGAGTCAAATGGGAGCATTATATTTGGCTCTCCTGAACTCGAACAAAGCTTCGCTCCAAACCCGAGTGAACCAAGACAAACTATCGCGACGATAGACAACCTGTTCTTTGTTCCAGACCAACACGCTAGCTCGGATGAAACTGGTGGGCGAGTTCGTTATGAGCTTGAGATTGAGAAAAATGGCACTACGGAGCACACCATTAACTCAAACTTCAGAATCGAGATTGAAGCGGTAGCGGATATTGCGACTTGGGATGATTCCAACAGCACGTATCAGTATCAAGTCAACGAAGATGAAGACAATGTCACGTTGCAGCTGAACGCAGAGTCGCAAGATAACAGTAATACTGAGACGATTACTTATGAACTTGAAGCAGTTCAAGGCGACGGGAAGTTTGAGTTACTTGATCAAAATGGCAATGTGTTAACGCCCGTTAATGGTGTTTATATCATCGCATCTGCTGATATCAATAGCACCGTAGTTAACCCTATTGATAACTTCTCAGGGCAGATTGAGTTCAAAGCGACGGCAATTACGGAAGAAACGCTTAACCCATACGATGATTCAGCCAACGGTGGAGCAAACGATAAGACGACGGCTCGTTCTGTGGAACAAAGTATTGTTATTGATGTGACCGCAGATGCGGACCCTGGCACATTCAGTGTTAGTCGAATTCAGATCAACGAAGACAATATCGATGATCCAGATTACGTCGGGCCTTTGGACAATAAAGACGCGTTCACGTTAGACGAAGTCATCACCATGACAGGGTCGGTCGATTCTGACAGTTCTGAAGAACTGTTTGTGCGCATCAGTAATGTTACGGAAGGAGCTGTGCTTTACTTCTTAGGCACCACGACAGTCGTTCCGACCATCACGATCAATGGTGTGGATTATCAAGAAATCGCGTATTCCGATTTGGCTAACGTTGAGGTTGTTCCAACCAAACACAGTAATGTCGATTTCACCTTCGATGTTACGGGAGTGGTCAAAGATACGGCAAATCTATCCACGGGCGCCCAAATCGATGAGGAGATACTAGGAACTAAAACCGTCAACGTTGAAGTCAAAGGCGTTGCCGATACTCCTTATGGTGGAACGAATGGCACGGCTTGGAGTGCAATTACAGATGGCACTACATCTGGTGTTCAAACCACGATTCAAGAGAGCCAAAATGGTGATACCTTTGCTGAGCTTGATTTCACCGTGTTGTCGGGAGAGAGAAGACCAGATACTGGCACTACACCATTAGCTGACGATGGGTCAGAATCAATAACCGTTATTCTATCGGGTATACCCGATGGGGTTGTTCTAGAAGACGGTGACGGTACAGTGATTGACCTTAACTTTGTCGGTTATGAAACAGGACCGGGCGGTAGTCCTGACTTATCCAAACCTATCTACGAAGCGAACATTACTGAGGCGGGTAAAACTTCAGGCATTCGCATCAGACCTGTCGACTCTTCAACCGAGAATATTCACATTCAAGGTAAAGTGATTGTGACTGAGAACGATGGTCACACGCTTACGTTTGATCAAGAAATTCGAGTGCTAGTCGAACCTAGAATCGATACCTCTGCGACGTACAACACGGTTACTAATGGTGATGAAGATACCGCGATCAACATTGACTGGCACCCAGAGGGTACTGACTATATTGATAATGATGAGCATTTCACTTCTATTGTCATCAGTGATATTCCAACTGATGTTGAAAGTGTTGTGGTTAATGGCGATGTGACTTGGGTTTACGATGCAGCCGCAGGTACTTTGACCATCACTCCTAAGAGTGGTCAGACGGCAGAAGAGTTTACTCAAATTGCGCTGAACAATAATTTTATTCAGATAATACCCGAAGAAGATTCAAGTACAGACTTTACGCTTAGTACGGTTGTCATGATCGAAGAGCGAGATCATGAGTATGTTGATGCAACTGATCCTGGTCAGGGCATCGTTACCGCTACGATTACAGGTACGATTGATGTGCGTGTAAGACCCGTAGTTGAACCTGGAGATGCCGACAACAAGATTGTCGTTTCAAACGAAGATGGCTCTGGAGATCTCACTACGATTACGGCTGATGCTAATGGTGTCATTAAATTTACAACTAACAGTGATAACCAAACGACTGATACTAACGGAGACGAAATCTGGGACGGTGAATACGTCGTCCGGTACCAAGAAACGGATTTAAGCACAGTAGAAGAGCAAGTCGACGAAGTGATTGTTCAGCTGACTAACACCGATGGAAGCGTGTTATCTGATGATATTTTAGGGCAACTTTTAGTAACTGGCGCCTCTTACGAAGGCGGTGGTCGTTGGGTTGTAACCAATGAAGATGCCTTTAGCGTCAGTGCGCCCAATGGATTAGATTTTACCCCTGCCAATGATACAGATGACGTGGTGGGGGACTTAAATGATATCAAGATGACAATTTTCACTTTGGTATCAGATCCTGGTGATGCTAACAATGAAACGTCCGCCCAAGTGCAACGCACCGGAGAAGTAACGCTTTCTTATCCTGAAGTGCTGACGGCACCTGACAAAGTTGCCGCAGATATTGCGATTGTGCCAGACAGTGTTATCGACGCTGTTGAGGATACTCAGCTTGATCTCGGCGCGGCACTCAACGGCATTTTGAGCTTGACGGGTCGCGATGATTCTACTGACCAAGTGACGGTGATTATTGATGGTACTCTGGTCATTGATGCTACAACATCATTCCCAATTAGCCTGTCGGGAGCAAGTGATGTTGACTTTGTTAACGGGAAATATGTTTACGAGACGACTGTTGAGCAGGGCGTAGCCGTCGATTCATCGGGTTTGTTATTGAATCTGCCACCAAACTACTCTGGTGACTTTAGGTTGCCAATGACCATCGTGACCAAAGATTTACAATCTGGCGATGAGAAGACCTTAGTGACTGAAGTTATCATCAAAGTCGCACCAGATGCTGAGACGGATCCAACGATTGAGGTGAATGTCGTGGGTTCTCTTGATGATGCCTTTAATCCTGTTGATACCGATGGTCAAACTGGGCAAGATCCGGTGGGTTACGAAGACACCTATATTCAGCTCGACTTCAATTCGACCATTTCGGATCAGGTTTCCGGCGTCGAAGGCGGCCAAGAAGCGTTTACGTCCATTACTTTAACGTTGGATGACCCTTCTATAGGTGCATTCTATGACAACACGGGTACTTCATTAGGCACATCTGTTACGTTTAATCAGGCTGAAATAGCAGCGGGTGCACTCGATAACGTGCTCTTTAGGGCAATCGAGAATTACCCAACGGGTAATGATATTAACCAAGTGCAGGTTAATGTCAGCGGTACAGTCACAGATACCGCAACCTATAATGATCCTGCTTCTCCTGCGGGTACGGAAACAGACTCCGATACTTTCTCTACAAGTGTCAGCTTTGAAGTCGTTCCTGTGGTCGATGACGTGTCTGTCACTGGACCGGGCAGCGATCCTGATGTTATCGAGATTACTGGCAACGAAGACCAGCTCATTTCTTTGTCGGGGACAGGGCCTGTATCGATTGCACTGACTGACCTTGATGGTTCAGAACAGTTTGTATCGATTAAGTTCACAGATGTCCCTGATGGCTTCCAAATGCGTGCAGATGCTGGCTCGACATATACCGTGAAAAATAATGGTAATGGAGAGTGGAGTGTTCAACTGCCTCAAGCTTCGGGGTTGTCATTCGATTTAAGTGAGATTTCGATCTTGCCGCCTAAAAACTTCAGTGGTATTGCTGAGTTTGGTGTGGAAGTCTTCACTCAAGAATCGTTGCTGGGTGTGCCTACTGCGGCGGCAAACTTGCCAAGCTTCAAATTGCATGTGGTACCTGTTGGTGATGATGTCGATACTAACCCGACTGATTCTGTGACAGGTAATGAAGGCCAAAACATTGATATCGAAATCAATGCGACTATTTTGGATAAAGAATTGTCTGCAACAGGAAGCGGGACGTATACCGAGAATGCGCCCGAAACGCTTCGAGTTGAAGTGGCGGGTGTTCCTCAAGATGCTTCTATTTTCTATCCAGATGGCACGACATTGGCTAGCTACGATCCGGCGACGCAGCTTTGGACACTTGATGTTCCTGCACAGTCGCTCGATAAGATCGTATTCAATTCTGGAGAACATAATAGTGATACAGGCAATGTACTGGGTATCAATGGTCCACTACAGATTACGGTACGTTCTGTAGATACTGATGCTGATAATACAGAGTACCTAGGTACGCCAACCAGCTTCGATGTCGATCTGGTGATTGATCCTATTAACGATCAACCGATCTTTGTGAACGTAACGAATATTGAAACATCGGAAGACATCAGTGTTGCCATCGACAACTTTAGTATCTACGACGTCGACGCAAACTTTGATAATCCAGATGCTCCATATGAACTGACGCTTAAAGTCGACCAAACACTGACGGGTGCGCAAGGTGTGTTTGAGTTTACCAGCTCTCCTGACGTGACGTTTGTATTGCAGCCAGACGGTTCGTTGGTGATTACCGGTAAAGAAGCTGACATCAATACCGCGTTGACCAATGGAGCGGTGACTTTCAAACCAGACCCAGACCAGAACTACCTCAACCAGAGTGGTTTAGTCACAATCAATGCAACGCTCGATGATGGTGGTAATAACGGCTTGATTGACGTGGGTGATCCGAATACCGCTCAAACCAATCAAGCTACATTCACTATTAAGGTGACGGAAGTGAATGACGCTCCGGTCGCGACTGATGTCGATTTAGGTTCGATTACGGAAGATGGTCAAATCGTGATTGTTGAAGGTGACTTGATTGCAGCGAGTTCTGATCTAGAAAACCATAACCTCACGGTAACTGGCGTAACTCTTACTCAAGGGCAAGGTCAGCTAACGCGCTTTGAAAATGCTGGTGGTGCTGATGACGCTGGGGTTACGGGGCCATTCTGGATATTCATTGCAGATAATGATTTCAACGGCGACGTTAAATTCAATTACTCCATTATCGATGATGGTACAACCAATGGTGCGGATGATTTTAAAACCGATAGCGCTGAAATCAGCCTTGTATTTACTGAAGTCAATGACCAGCCAGTGGCATCGAACATTGATTTGGGCACCATGCTTGAAGAAGGACAGCTGGTCATTAAAGAGGAAGACCTGATTTCCGCAACCACTGATCCGGAAAACGACACGATTACTGTGAACAGTTTGGTGCTCGATCAAGGTCAGGGCCAATTACAACGCTTTGAGAACGTGGGCGGTGCTGATGATGCTACGGTCACTGGCCCGTACTGGGTATTTACCGCAGCCAACGAATACAACGGTGATGTTAAGTTCACTTATACCGTTGAGGACGATGGTACAACCAACGGCGCTGATGATTTCTTAACAGATACCGGCGAAATTAGCGTTGTGGTAACGGAAGTGAATGATCAACCGGTGGCAACGGATATCGACTTAGGAAACATCCTTGAAGAAGGGCAGTTGATCATCAAAGAGGAAGACTTAATTGCTGCTACGAGCGATCCGGAAAACGACACGATTACCGTGACCAATCTGGTGCTCGACGAAGGCCAAGGCCAGTTACAGCGCTTTGAGAACGTAGGTGGTGCTGATGACGCTATGATTACTGGCCCGTACTGGATATTTACGGCGGCTGATGAATACAACGGTAACGTTAAGTTCACCTATACCGTCGAGGATGATGGTACAACCAACGGCGCTAATGATTTCCTAACGGATACTGCAGAGATCACAGCGATTGTCGACGGAGTGAACGATACGCCTGTTGTTAATAGTGACAGTGTCACTACGGTTATTGACGAGGATGCTGGTCAGCTATTGAGTGGTATCAATGTCAGTGACCCAGATTATGTGGATGCATTTTCTAATGACTTAATGACAGTCACGCTGACAGTGGATTACGGTACATTGAACGTATCACTTCCGGCAATGACGACAGTGATGGTCAACGGCAACAACACTGGTTCGGTTATCTTAGTTGGTACTTTGAGTGACCTGAATGCGCTGATTGATACGCCAACCAGTCCAAACGGTGTCTACCTCGATGCGAGCTTGTCTCCAACCAATAGTATTGGCTTAGAAGTAATCGCCAAAGACAGCGGTAACCCTTCTGGTATCGCGATTGAAACTGCACCAGTGGTTTATAATATCGCAGTGACACCAGTCGCTAATGCGCCAACCTTGTCTATTGATCCGGCATTTAACTATGTGAGAAACATTACGACCAGCTCATCTGTGGTCGCTAATAGTGGAGTCGCTTTAGTTGGAATTGTCGCTGCATTGACGGACATTACTGAAGAGTTAACGTTGAAGATTAGTGATGTTCCGGATGGTGTTGATGTAACCAGTGATGTGGGTACGGTTTCGTTGGTGGGTGATACTTGGATAGCGACCGCTGATGCGATCGATAGTCTCAGACTCGTCGAGCAGTCATCATTAGGGAAGCCGTTAACCCCGGGTAATTACACCTTGAAAGTTGAGGCGGTATCTGAAGAGGCGGACAACAACGATATTGCGATATCTCAAAACATCGATCTGAATCTCAATATTGTTGCCAATCCAATAGATCTCGATCTGTCTTCTGAAACAGACGATGTGCAACTTTTAGCGAGTAACTTTGATACCAACCTCACTGGCGGAACTGGAAATGACCGACTTGTAGGTGGATCGGGTGACGATACGCTGGTTGGCGGTGACGGTAACGACACACTCATTGGTGGCGGCGGTTCCGATATTCTAACCGGTGGCAATGGTATGGATTCGTTTGTATGGCTCAATATCGAAGATGGCGTTGAAGACACCATTACCGATTTCAGCCTGTCTGAAGGAGACCAAATCGACCTACGAGAAGTATTACCTGAGTTGAAGAATACATCTCCAGACATGTCTGCATTGCTACAACAGATAGACGCGAAAGTGGAAGGGGATGATATTGAACTAACGATCAATCCTGATGGTTTAGGGACCACAGAACAGGTGATTGTGGTTGAAGACCTTGCGCCACAACTAACCTTAAGTGGCACCATGCCGTCAGACATTCTGGATGCGTTAGTGCAACAAAATGTCATCACTCACGGTTAACGCCAAATTGGAGGCTAGCTATTAGAATCTAACGATTAAACTAAAAGCGAACCATTTAACCATAACGAAAGAGGCCAGCATTGCTGGCCTCTTTTTTGTCACTGTATAAATTGAAAAAGACGTTACTTAAGAGAGTTGTGGATCAGGAACTCTTCTTCGACGCCTTTCAATTTCATCTCATCCATAATGAAGTTCACTGTGTTCAACAAGCGTTGTTCACCTTTTGGTATCAGGTAACCGAATTGACTGTTGGTAAACGGTGTTTCACAGCGTGCCGCTTCAAGACGTTCGTCCGTCACTTGATAGAACAGACCTTCAGGGGTTTCTGTCACCATCACATCAACTTTACCTTCTGCAACGGCTTGCGGAACGTCTAGGTTGTTCTCGTAACGTGTAAAGCTCGCGTCTTGCAAGTTAGCATCCGCAAAAATCTCATTAGTCCCACCGATATTGACGCCAACACGCACAGAAGAGAGGTTCACTTTCTCAATGCTGTTGTATTGTTCTGCTTTGCCTTTCGCAACTAAGAAACACTTGCCAAAGGTCATGTAACCTTGAGTTTGTTCTGCGTTTAACTGACGCTGCATTTTACGCGTGATACCGCCCATCGCGATGTCGTATTTATCGCTGTCTAGATCGGTCAGTAGATCTTTCCATGTGGTACGAACAATCTGTAATTCAACGCCCAACTGCTCTGCAACATGTTTGGCTACGTCAATGTCATAACCAGAGTAGGTTTTGCCGTCGAAGTAAGAAAAAGGTTTGTAGTCGCCTGTGGTGCCGACGCGAAGTGTGCCTGATTTTTGAATGTCTTCTAGCTGGTCAGCTTGTACTACACCAGAAAGTGCCAGAGTAATGGAAGCAAGTAATAGTGATGTTTTTTTCATTGTAATTATCTGTTGTGTTTGTGTTGTTATTCAAAGTAACAGAAACAATCAGAGAAAGAGATCAAACCATTGGAAAGGTTGTAAAAGAAGATAAAACGAGGGCAGGAGATAGGTAACGCTATTGATTTGTGAACATTGATAAACATGTGTTTCATATTCCATTTTGATAAACCGTAGACAAACAAAAAGCCCATGTTATCGAATAACATGGGCTTCATTTTGGTTTAACTTGTTAGCTGCTTATTTAGCTATTTAGCTATTTAGCAACTGACTCGTTGTTCATCTTAGCCGGAGCTTTAGATGCGTTAACCAGCAGGATACCAACGGTGAGTACCATCGAACCACATAGTAGGAACAACAAGCGTCCTGTTGGTTCGTTTGGAATCAGAGCCATTGCTAGGATACCGAAACCTGCTGTGCTGATAAGCTTACCAAGCATTGAACGCTGTTTAGTATCTAGGTTCTGCTGCTCTTCACCTTCCGCTACTAGCGGCGTATTCCAGTTAGTGAATAGTTGGTCAACTTCTTTCTCACGTTCAGGCGATAGGCCTTTGTAGAAGCGAGAAGTTAGGATGAAGTAACCACCAGTAAACACTACGTGAGCCGCTAAGCTAAGACCCACTTTCAAGTCGCTCCATTCACGGCCAGTAAGCGCTGTTTCCATACCGAATAGGTGCTCGATGTCTTCTGCTTGAAGCGAGATACCGAAGATGTAAGAAACGAAGCCACCAACGATTAGCGTAGACCAACCAGCCCAGTCAGGCGTCTTACGAATCCACATACCAAGTAGTACAGGGATAAGCATTGGGAAGCCAATTAACGCACCTACGTTCATTACGATATCGAACAAGCTCAAATGACGTAGAGAGTTAATGAACAAGCCAATCGCGATGATGATAATACCCATCATGATAGTGGTTAGCTTACTTACGATAACCAGCTCTTTCTGAGTCGCGTTTTGGCGAAGAATAGGGCTGTAGAAGTTCATTACAAAGATGCCAGCGTTACGGTTCAAACCTGAATCCATAGAAGACATTGTTGCAGCGAACATTGCTGACATAAGAAGACCAACCATACCTGCTGGCATTACGTTCTGTACGAATGCTAGGTAAGCAGCATCACCCGCTTTATCACCCATTGAAGCGTACTCCAATGCGAAATCAGGCATGAATGCACTTACGTACCAAGGTGGTAGGAACCAGATTAGTGGGCCAACAACCATAAGGATACATGCTAGGCCTGCCGCTTTACGTGCGTTTTCACTGTCTTTTGCACATAGGTAACGGTACGCATTGATGCTGTTGTTCATTACACCGAACTGCTTCACGAAAATGAACACAACCCAAAGTACGAAGATGCTCATGTAGTTAAGGTTATTACCTAACATGAAGTCGCCGTCGAAGTTTGCAACGATGTTAGTTAGGCCACCACCGTGGAAGTAAGCTGCAACCGCACAAGTAATCGTAACCGCCATGATAACAAGCATTTGCATGAAGTCAGAAGCAACAACCGCCCAAGAGCCGCCTGTTACTGCCATCAATACTAGAACCATACCCGTTACCACAATGGTTGCTTCCATTGGGATGTTGAATACCGCTGCTACGAAGATAGCGAGACCATTTAGCCAGATACCCGCAGAGATAAGGCTGTCAGGCATACCTGCCCATGTGAAGAACTGTTCAGACGTTTTACCAAAGCGCTGACGAATAGCTTCGATCGCCGTTACCACACGAAGTTGGCGGAACTTTGGAGCGAAGTACATATAGTTCATGAAGTAGCCAAAAGCATTGGCTAAGAATAGGATTACAATAACGAAACCGTCATTGAACGCGCGTCCTGCGGCACCTGTAAACGTCCATGCTGAAAACTGTGTCATGAAGGCGGTTGCACCAACCATCCACCACAACATTTTGCCGCCCCCTCTGAAGTAATCACTAGTCGACGTGGTGAACTTACGGAACATCCAACCAATAGCGATTAAAAAGAAGAAGTAGGCGAGAACAACAAAAGTATCAATAGTCATCTTTTCAGCCTTTTAAATATCATAATTAACTGGGCTTAGATTAACGCGTTCAAAGGTTTATTTGTACTACAATATGTCTTTAGTATGATCTGGGTCGCATTGATTTTTGGGTATGCACAGTAAGTTAACCTAACCTGCTGTTTTTATTTAGTTTAATTGTTTTTATGAATTACTCTAGATCCAAGATAAATTGAAGTCAAAATGTTTATATGTATTACAATATAAGTAATGAGGCTTTAGTTTGCCTTATTTATAAGATTTTAATTATAACCGTAACAAATATGCTACAACTGAGTGCGGTTGTGCGACGACATCCACGTTAATTTGGAACTCTATACTGAAAATTTTTGTATTGGGGTTTCAAGTGTAGCTCATTGTTTTTTCATCGCTATTTTTTGTTTGTCTGCGGTTCTGTCGCCTTTCCATGCTATTGATTAATTTTTTCGTGCTAGAGAGACGCGTATTTGGAATGTTTGTCACTGAGTCGGCGTTAAATTGGACGACGGGACACACTTTCGGCTCACTTTGTCTATCGTGGTCTTCAGTGCATGCTATGAGAGATGTTTGACGACGTATTGCAAAGGAATATTGTCGGATAAAGGGATGGGTAAGGAGCTGAATAAGCGGTAGGGAGCACCAGTAACGCTTCGCTAGATGCATACCGAGGTCGATTTCACTCGTTCTTGTTTGTCTTAGTCACGGAGCTGTACGAGGCCATAGGGAGAACGGCGATAGGGTATGGGGAAACAGAACGTTGATTGAGCGTGTTTTACTGTTAGTCAGCGCAATAAACGCCAGATAACAAAAAGCCCCACCGAAGTGAGGCTTTATCACCAAATCTAAAACAGATTAAGCGTTAACGTGATCAACTGCGTCACGAACCAGCTTGCCTAGTTCGTCCCACTTACCTTCATCGATAAGGTTAGTTGGAACCATCCAAGTACCGCCACACGCAAGAACAGAAGGGATCGATAGGTATTCATCAACATTCTTCAAGCTTACGCCACCAGTAGGCATGAATTTAACAGGGTAAACTGCTGTTAGTGCTTTAAGCATACCAGTACCGCCTGAAGGCTCAGCAGGGAAGAACTTCAACGTGCGAAGACCCATTTCCATTGCTTGCTCAACTAGGCTTGGGTTGTTAACACCCGGTACGATTGCAACACCTTTGTCGATACAGTATTGAACAGTACGTGGGTTAAAACCTGGGCTTACGATGAAATCAACGCCAGCTTCGATAGATGCGTCAACTTGCTCGTTAGTCAGTACCGTACCTGAACCGATTAGCATGTCTGGGAATTCTTTACGCATGATGCGAATCGCTTCGATTGCACATTCTGTACGTAGTGTAATTTCTGCACATGGCATGCCATTTTCAACCAACGCTTTACCTAGAGGGATAGCGTCTTCAGCACGGTTGATCGCGATTACAGGAATTACTTTTAGGTTTGCTAGTTGTTCATTTAATGTCGTCATGAATTCTTTCTCACGTTAAATGTGGGCCTGCTTTCAACTAAGCAAACCCTTGATTAATAGTTAAAGTGCGTAATTATAGAGACAGATCAGGCGTCGCTTCTAGAGGAATGATAGCACCTGGATGCTGAATCACGGTTCCTGCCACAATATGACCTGCAAATGCAGCATCACGAGCACTACTACCGCTCAAGCGCTTGGCCAAGAAGCCTGCACTGAACGAGTCGCCAGCGGCAGTCGTATCAACGATGTTATCTACAGGGTTAGGTGCAACGTATTGAGCGCTTTGGCTTTCAACCACTAAGCAGTCTTTCGCGCCACGTTTAATGACGATCTCTTTCACACCAGACTCAGACGTACGTGTAATACATTGTTCAATGCTTTCGTCGCCGTATAGCTCTTGCTCATCATCAAACGTCAGCAGAGCCGTATCTGTGTACTTAAGCATTTTCAAGTACCAAGAAATCGCTTCTTGTTGGCTTTCCCAAAGTTTAGGTCGGTAGTTATTGTCGAAGAATACTTGGCCGCCTTGAGCTTTGAATTTGTCTAAGAAGTTGAATAGCTGCGTGCGACCATTTTCTGTCAAGATTGCCAGCGTAATACCACTTAAGTAAACCGCGTCAAAAGAGAACAGCTTATCAAGAAGAGCAGGCGTATCTTCCTGATCAAACATGAACTTCGCTGCAGCATCACTACGCCAGTAGTGGAAACTGCGTTCACCAGTTTCATCGGTCTCGATGTAGTAAAGCCCTGGTTGTTTGTGATCCAGCTGAGCTATTAAGCTCGTGTCGATACCTTCCGCTTGCCAATTTTTTAACATGTCGGTACTGAATGGGTCAGTGCCTAGTGCAGTTACGTAGCTCGTGTTGATATCTTGCTCTTTTGTTAAGCGAGATAAGTAAAGTGCAGTATTCAGCGTATCGCCACCAAAACTTTGCTTAAGCCCGTCTTGTTTCTTTTGTAGCTCAACCATGCACTCGCCAATGACCGCGATGTTTAATGATTTCATATGCTTACCTTAGCAACTGAGGTTGCGCTAGTTATTATTTTAGGAAATCTTCACGCGCAGGGTTGAAGATATCAAGAAGGATGCTGTTTTGTTCTAGTGCAACCGCACCGTGCATCATGTGTTTACGAGCGAAGTAAGCATCGCCTTCTTTAAGCACTTTCTTCTCGCCGTCGATTTCAGCTTCGAAGCTACCACGAACAACATAACCGATTTGGTCGTGAATTTCGTGAGTATGAGGGTGACCAATCGCGCCCTTATCAAAACACAGGTGTACAGCCATAAGATCGTCAGTGTAAGCAACGATTTTACGCTTAATGCCGCCACCAAGTTCTTCCCATGGGTTTTCATCTAGGATAAAGAAAGAGTTCATTGTGTATCTCCTAATCTGTTTAAATCTTTTAAGTGTTACTTAACTTGCATCCATCATAAGGGAATGAGCTTAATTGTAATACAATATATCTAAATTTGTGTGATATTGATCAAGCGATACTTTATATAGCGTAAATGAATCAACAACTTAAGAAATGCTTGGTATCTGGCATTAGTTAACTGCATCAATGGCTTACGGTGAATTATGTGACTCTACTCATCATTTGGCGACGAATAGGTATAATTAAAGCTCATATTGTATTACTTTATGTGGAGTTTGAAAATTTAATCAAAGTTTAAGCAGATAAACTCTTTATTGAGGGTGACAAAGAATATGACGACTAAACCAGTATTGTTGACTGAAGCTGAAATCGAACAGCTTCATCTTGAAGTGGGCCGTTCTAGCTTAATGGGCAAAACCATTGCAGCGAACGCGAAAGACCTAGAAGCATTCATGCGTTTACCTATTGATGTCCCGGGTCATGGTGAAGCTGGGGGTTACGAACATAACCGCCACAAGCAAAATTACACGTACATGAACCTAGCTGGTCGCATGTTCTTGATCACTAAAGAGCAAAAATACGCTGACTTTGTTACAGAATTACTAGAAGAGTACGCAGACAAATATCTAGCGTTTGATTACCACGTGCAGAAAAACACCAACCCTACAGGTCGTTTGTTCCACCAAATCCTGAACGAACACTGCTGGTTAATGTTCTCAAGCTTAGCTTACTCTTGTGTTGCTTCAACACTGACACAAGAGCAGCGTGACAACATTGAGTCTCGCATTTTTGAACCCATGCTAGAAATGTTCACCGTTAAATACGCACACGACTTCGACCGTATTCACAATCACGGTATTTGGGCTGTAGCCGCTGTGGGTATTTGTGGTCTTGCTTTAGGCAAACGTGAATACCTAGAAATGTCAGTGTACGGAATTGACCGTAATGATACTGGCGGTTTCCTAGCGCAAGTTTCTCAGTTATTTGCACCTTCTGGCTACTACATGGAAGGTCCTTACTATCACCGTTACGCGATTCGTCCAACGTGTGTGTTTGCTGAAGTGATTCACCGTCATATGCCTGAAGTAGATATCTATAACTACAAAGGTGGCGTGATTGGCAACACAGTACAAGCGATGCTTGCGACGGCTTACCCGAACGGTGAGTTCCCGGCTTTGAATGATGCTTCTCGTACAATGGGTATCACAGACATGGGTGTTCAGGTTGCGGTAAGTGTTTACAGTAAGCACTACTCTTCTGAAAACGGCGTAGACCAAAATATTCTGGGTATGGCGAAGATTCAAGACGCAGTATGGATGCACCCATGTGGTCTTGAGCTATCTAAAGCCTACGAAGCCGCTTCTGCAGAGAAAGAAATCGGCATGCCTTTCTGGCCTAGTGTTGAATTGAATGAAGGCCCTCAAGGTCACAACGGCGCGCAAGGCTTTATCCGCATGCAGGACAAGAAAGGCGACGTTTCTCAACTTGTTATGAACTACGGCCAGCACGGCATGGGTCACGGCAACTTTGATACGCTGGGTATTTCTTTCTTCAACCGCGGTCAAGAAGTGCTACGTGAATACGGTTTCTGTCGTTGGGTTAACGTGGAGCCAAAATTCGGCGGCCGCTACCTAGACGAAAACAAATCTTACGCTCGTCAAACGATTGCTCACAACGCAGTAACGATTGATGAAAAATGTCAGAACAACTTTGACGTTGAACGTGCAGACGCTGTACACGGTTTACCTCACTTCTTTAAAGTAGAAGATGAGCAAATCAACGGCATGAGTGCATTTGCTAACGATCACTACCAAGGCTTTGACATGCAACGCAGCGTGTTCATGCTAAACCTTGAAGAGATAGAATCTCCGTTATTGTTAGACTTATACCGCTTAGATTCTGAGAAAGGCGGCGAAGGCGAGCATCAATACGATTACTCACACCAATATCAAGGTCAGATTGTTCGTACTAACTTTGAATACCAAGCAAACAAAGAGCTGAACACTCTAGGTGACGATTTCGGTTACCAACACCTATGGAACGTCGCAAGCGGTGAAGTGAAGGGCACAGCAATTGTAAGCTGGCTACAAAACAACACCTACTACACATGGTTAGGTGCAACGTCTAACGATAATGCTGAAGTAATATTTACTCGCACTGGCGCTAACGACCCAAGTTTCAATCTACGTTCAGAGCCTGCGTTCATTCTACGCAGCAAGGGCGAAACAACACTGTTTGCTTCTGTTGTTGAAACGCACGGTTATTTCAACGAAGAATTCGAGCAATCTGTCAATGCACGTGGTGTTGTGAAAGACATCAAAGTCGTGGCTCACACCAATGTCGGTTCGGTAGTTGAGATCACCACAGAGAAATCAAACGTGACAGTGATGATCAGCAACCAGCTTGGCGCAACCGACAACACTGAACACAAGGTAGAACTGAACGGCAAAGTATACAGCTGGAAAGGCTTCTACTCAGTAGAGACAACTTTACAAGAAACGAATTCAGAAGAACTTAGCACTGCAGAGCAGGGGAAATAATAATGAGCTATCAACCACTTTTACTTAACTTTGATGAAGCAGCTGAACTTCGTAAAGAACTTGGCAAGGATAGCCTTTTAGGTAACGCACTGACTCGCGATATTAAACAAACTGACGCTTACATGGCGGAAGTTGGCATTGAAGTACCAGGTCACGGTGAAGGCGGCGGTTACGAGCACAACCGTCACAAGCAAAACTACATCCATATGGATCTAGCAGGTCGTTTGTTCCTTATCACTGAGGAAACAAAATACCGAGATTACATCGTTGATATGCTAACAGCGTACGCGACGGTGTACCCAACACTTGAAAGCAACGTAAGCCGTGACTCTAACCCTCCGGGTAAGCTGTTCCACCAAACGTTGAACGAGAACATGTGGATGCTTTACGCTTCTTGCGCGTACAGCTGCATCTACCACACGATCTCTGAAGAGCAAAAGCGTCTGATCGAAGACGATCTTCTTAAGCAAATGATCGAAATGTTCGTTGTGACTTACGCACACGACTTCGATATCGTACACAACCACGGCTTATGGGCAGTGGCAGCGGTAGGTATCTGTGGTTACGCAATCAACGATCAAGAGTCTGTAGACAAAGCGCTTTACGGCCTGAAACTAGACAAAGTAAGCGGCGGTTTCTTAGCGCAACTTGACCAACTGTTCTCGCCAGACGGCTACTACATGGAAGGTCCTTACTACCACCGTTTCTCGCTACGTCCAATCTACCTGTTTGCAGAGGCGATTGAACGTCGTCAGCCTGAAGTTGGTATCTATGAATTCAACGATTCAGTGATCAAGACAACGTCTTACTCTGTATTCAAAACGGCATTCCCAGACGGTACATTGCCAGCTCTGAACGATTCATCGAAGACAATCTCTATCAACGATGAAGGCGTTATCATGGCAACGTCTGTGTGTTACCACCGTTACGAGCAGACTGAAACTCTGCTTGGTATGGCTAACCACCAACAAAACGTTTGGGTTCATGCTTCAGGTAAAACATTGTCTGACGCGGTTGATTCAGCAGACGACATCAAAGCATTCAACTGGGGTAGCCTGTTTGTAACCGACGGCCCTGAAGGCGAAAAAGGCGGCGTAAGCATCCTTCGTCACCGTGACGAGCAAGATGACGACACGATGGCGTTGATCTGGTTTGGTCAACACGGTTCTGATCACCAGTACCACTCTGCTCTAGACCACGGTCACTACGATGGCTTGCACCTAAGCGTATTCAACCGTGGCCACGAAGTGCTGCACGATTACGGCTTCGGTCGTTGGGTAAACGTTGAGCCTAAGTTTGGCGGTCGTTACATCCCAGAGAACAAGTCTTACTGTAAGCAGACGGTTGCTCACAACACAGTAACGGTTGATCAGAAAACGCAGAACAACTTCAACACAGCATTGGCTGAGTCTAAGTTTGGTCAGAAGCACTTCTTCGTAGCAGACGACCAGTCTCTACAAGGCATGAGCGGCACCATTTCTGAGTACTACACTGGCGTAGACATGCAACGCAGTGTGATTCTTGCTGATCTGCCTGAGTTCGAGAAGCCACTTGTAATTGATGTATACCGCATCGAAGCTGACGCTGAGCACCAGTACGACCTACCAGTTCACCACTCTGGCCAGA
>NZ_CAWPOA010000031.1:1015442-1047064 GCF_963889365.1 Vibrio sp. OPT20
TCATCCGTACTGACTTTGAATACAACATGGAAAAAACGCTTAAGCCGCTAGGTGAAGACAACGGTTACCAGCACTTGTGGAACGTGGCTTCAGGTAAAGTGAACGAAGGCGGTTCTCTAGTAAGCTGGCTACATGACAGCAGCTACTACAGCCTAGTAACCAGCGCGAATGCGGGCAGCGAAGTGATTTTTGCTCGCACTGGTGCTAACGATCCAGACTTCAACCTTAAGAGTGAGCCTGCGTTCATCTTACGTCAGTCTGGTCAAAACCACGTGTTTGCTTCTGTACTAGAAACGCATGGTTACTTTAACGAGTCTATCGAAGCCTCTGTAGGCGCTCGTGGTCTAGTTAAATCAGTATCTGTTGTGGGCCATAACAGTGTCGGGACTGTTGTTCGCATTCAGACTACTTCTGGCAACACTTACCACTACGGTATCTCAAACCAAGCTGAAGACACGCAGCAAGCAACTCACACTGTTGAGTTCGTGGGTGAGACATACTCGTGGGAAGGATCATTTGCTCAACTGTAAATGATTAACATACATGCCGTTTAACGATGGCATGTATTGATGTGGTGCTTTGCGGGAACGAAGCATCACATTGAATTCAGTCGTGATTGCAAAATCGTTCGTTGATACCAACAACGACTGAATACATCGGGAATAAGTCAAACCGAGTAACTCACTGCGAGTTGCTCGGTTTTTTTATGCGTGCTGCTTTTATAAGAAGGGGGAAAGAGGATGGGCAACGGAGCTTCCCTTTTCCTTCGAATCTTACAGAGTGGGCTAAAGTATAATTTAGGATTTAAAAATAAAGGGATTCAAGGATGAAGTGGTTATTGGCAATAGTTGCGATGTCTGGTGTCGCATTGGCGGCAGAAAATAAGAATGTTGAGGTGAGCAGTGAGCATTTCGTCCGTTATCAATACCAAGACAAAATCAGCTATGGAAAGCTAGACAATGACGCAGTGTTGCCGGTCAGCGGCGATCTCTTTGGCGAATATTCGGTAGCAAAAAATTCGATCCCGTTAGAGTCGGTTGAGGTGTTACTACCGACAAAACCAGAGAAAGTCTTCGCCGTCGGGATGAACTTCGCTAGCCACTTAGCCTCACCTGCCGATGCACCACCGCCGATGTTTCTTAAACTTCCTTCTTCTTTGATTCTCACGGGCGAAGTGATTCAAGTGCCACCAAAAGCAAGAAATGTTCATTTTGAAGGCGAGCTGGTGGTTGTGATTGGTAGAGAGCTCAGTCAAGCCAGTGAAGAAGAAGCCGAACAGCGATCTTTGGCGTCACGGTGGGCAACGATATTACTGAAAGAAGTTGGCAAGGCGCCGATTTACAATGGCTCCGAGCGAAAGCTTCCGATGGTTTTGGCCCGGTTGGCAACACAATTGTGCGCGGCATTGATTACAACAATGTTGAGTTAACCACTCGTGTTAACGGTAAAGTGGTTCAACAAGAAAATACTTCGTTCATGATCCACAAGCCAAGAAAAGTCGTGAGCTATTTGAGCCACTATTTTACCCTCAAACCGGGCGATCTTATTTTTATGGGAACACCAGGTAGAACCTATGCTCTGTCCGACAAAGATCAAGTGAGTGTCACGATTGAAGGGGTAGGGACTGTGGTCAACGAAGTGCGGTTCTGATGGAATTGAATTAGCGTTGGGACCTACAGAGCTTATGTCTGAATTTGCAGTACGTAGACGACTTGAACCTATTAATTTGAACTAGGTTAACTTGTGTAGTGAATAAACTAACCGTTTTTCGGTTCCATTATTTTAGCCCAATTGAGTGATGTTTTTGGAAGCGAGCAGAAAAAACGAGAATGACGAACCTACATGCTCGGCGAGGGTTTTGTTAGTGGTGTAACACAGTGTTTCTAGCTAAGAGAAATTAGATGCTTTCTAAGTGTTTGATTAATTGCATAAATTAATAGGTACTATCCGCTTTGATTTTACTCAATTGGCTGTAGGTTGAAATACTGTTATAGTGCTCCTTAAATAATACATAAACATAACATATAAATAAGCGAACTTATGGCTAGCACTTTTAATTCAATTTCGGGCTCGAAGCGTAGCCTGCACGTGCAAGTAGCACGCGAAATCGCTCGTGGAATTTTGTCTGGTGATCTGCCGCAAGGTTCTATTATTCCTGGTGAAATGGCGTTGTGTGAACAGTTTGGTATCAGCCGAACGGCACTTCGCGAAGCAGTTAAACTATTGACCTCTAAAGGTCTATTAGAGTCCCGCCCGAAAATCGGTACTCGTGTAGTAGACCGCGCATACTGGAACTTCCTTGATCCACAACTGATTGAATGGATGGACGGTCTAACCGACGTAGACCAATTCTGTTCACAGTTCTTAGGTCTTCGCCGTGCGATTGAACCTGAAGCGTGTGCACTGGCGGCAAAATTTGCGACGGCTGAGCAACGTATCGAGCTTTCAGAGATCTTCCAAAAAATGGTCGAAGTGGATGAAGCAGAAGTGTTTGACCAAGAGCGTTGGACAGACATTGATACTCGTTTCCATAGCTTGATCTTCAACGCGACCGGTAACGACTTCTACTTGCCATTTGGCAACATTCTGACAACCATGTTCATTAACTTCATTGTGCACTCTTCTGAAGAGGGAAGCACATGTATCAATGAACACCGTAGAATCTATGAAGCTATCATGGCGGGTGACAGTGACAAGGCGAGAGTTGTGTCTGCAGCTCACTTGCAAGATGCTAACCACCGTTTGGCTACTGCGTAATAGAAACGATTTAAAGTGCATCTGAGACATCTCACATTGAGATGAACAGCCTCACGTTCAGATAAACGACTTAAAAAGGTATGCCTAGTGCGTGCCTTTTTTATTGTCTGTTTTTACAGAAATTGATTATTTATTCTGTACTAAAAAGCCAGAGACGTAGGTCTCTGGCTGTGGTTTTTAAGGTTTAAGGTTTAAGGTTTAAGGTTTAAGTTTATAGGTCATAAGCTAAATATTCTGCCTTAACCGCTATCCATTGAACAAGCCGTCAACTATGGACATTGTTCTGTTTCCTTTTGTTTCTGCTTCTTCTTCATTTTTAACGTTGAATAAACAGAGAATACAGCCAACAAGATAAACGCGAGTGCAATAGGGCGCTCATAAAGGAAAGACCAACTGCCATCATACATCAGCAGGGACTTCCTCAGATTTGTTTCTGCCATTGGCCCTAAAATGATCGCAAGCAGAATTGGCGAAGACGGAATGTCCAGTTTAGTTAAGATAAAGCCCAATAGACCAAAACCGATCGCAATACCCACATCAAACATCGAGTTGTTAATCGCGTAAGCACCAACGATCGACAAGAAGACAATAATTGGGATCATGATGATCTTGGGTACTTCAATGATACGGCAGAAGAAACGAATACCCAGTAAACCAATCACTAGCATCACAAGGTTAGCAACCAACATCGAGCTGAATACGCCATAAACCACTTCAGGGTTTTGGGCAAACAGCAGAGGCCCCGGTGTTAAACCTTGAACAATGAGTGCGCCTAAAAGAACCGCTGCCACAGCATCCCCCGGAACGCCAAGTGTTAACAATGGAACTAACGAACCACCCGTTACACCGTTGTTTCCAGATTCGGCTGCTGCTAGACCTCGTACTGATCCTTTACCAAACTCTTCGGGATTTTTCGATGAACGTTTTGCTTCGTTGTAACAAACGAATGCCGAAATATCAGCACCAGCACCCGGTACAGAACCGATGGTTGTTCCCATCAAACCACTTTTTATTGCGGTTGGTAGCATTTCTTTAAGGTCGCCTTTGCTCAATAATTTGTGGTCAAACTTCGGCGCGACGACTTTCTTTTCAGAGAACAGTTTCTCTAGTTGGTTTAATGCTTCAGATAGAGCAAACAAACCAATCAAAACAGGGATGACATTGATTCCGCTGTAGAGATCCATGATGTCAAAAGTAAACCTTGGCACACTGCTGATTGGGTCGAGCCCAACGGTAGAAACCAGTAGGCCAATCGTACCCGCAAGTAACCCTTTAAAGATGTTGTTCGAAGAAACACTCGCAATGATAGTTAAACCAAACAGAGCAAGTGCGAAGTACTCTGGTGCATTAAAACGCAACGCAAAGGTCGCTAATTTAGGCGCAATGGCAATAAGGACGATAGTACTGAGTAACCCGCCAATGAATGAAGCAACAGCCGAAATACTTAATGCTCTTGCTGCTTGCCCTCTTACAGCCATGGTGTGGCCGTCGAGTACACTTGCTGCAGACGCTGGTGTCCCCGGTGTTTTAAGTAGTATTGCGGCAATAGAACCACCGTAAATACCACCAATGTATACACCAATTAACATCACGAGGGCTGACGTCGGTTCCATGCCAAAGGTAAACGGAAGGAGAATCGCAACGCCCATCGTCGCTGTTAGACCGGGTAGTGCGCCTAAAATTACACCGCCTAGTACACCAAAAACAAGGACAGGAAGTACTGCAAAACTCACAGCGGTTGCGAGACCATCGATTAGATATTCAAACATTATGACCTCCTATGACCAGGTTGCTTCAGGAAGTGCGATGTAGAACACCTCGCCAAACAAATAGTAAACCGCAAACACAAAGACAACGGCGACAACGTAGTAGATTGGCTTCTTAACTTTGAAGTAAACGAGGTAGAACATAAAGGCAATCAAACTCGCGTAAAGGTAGCCAACCACACTGATGAGTAACGCGTATCCAATAAGAAAGGCCACGCCGAAGATAGACATCTTGCTTATCATCGCTTCTTGTTGTTCTGGAACACCTTTGAGTTTGTGCTGAACGATGAGAACAATACAGATAGCAATTTGAGCAATCACAATCATCATCGGGAAGAATTTTGCATCAACACTTGCATCTTGATACATCGGACGATCAAACTGAGTAATCAACGCGAGTGCTATTGCGCTTAATATGATGATTATGGAAGGGAAAACGACATTCCGATTTAAGTTGGCATTAGACATAGAATTTGCCCCTAAAAAGTAAAGCAAGGGAAAGGTACATACCGATAAAAAAGGCACAACTGATCGTTGTGCCTCTGGATGAATGTTATTGAATTAGTTCAGTAAGCGATTTTGTATCTTCGGAAACGAACGTAGTGAAGGCTTTATCGTCAAGATTGTGGATAGTCATTGCGCCTTTTGCCATGAAAGACTTGAACTCTTCACTTGCCATTGCTTCATCAAATGCCGCACCTAGTTTCTCGATTACTGCATCCGGCGTATCTTTTGGAGCGCCGATACCACGCCATGTTCCTGTTACTACATCAATACCTTGCTCTTTCAAAGTAGGAACATCGGGAATGTACTGAATACGTTCTTCTGACATGACACCTAATGCTTTTAGTTGGCCTGAACGAAGTTGAGCGATAGCTTCACCAGGAGTAACCATAGTCACGTCTGTGTGATGACCTAATACAGCAGGAATTGCTTCAGATGCACCGTTGTAAGGGATAGCGTTGAGTTTAATATCTTGGTCTTTTTCAAGGGACATTAAGTAGAAGTTTGGCGCAGCGGTTGAAGCAAATTTCACGCTACCTGGGTTTTCTTTGGCTTCTTTAATCAGATCATTAATGGTGTTGTATGGGCTATCTGCTGCAACTAATACGACCGCTGGGTCGAGGTTTACTAAGCGAATGAGTCTAAAATCGTCTGCGGTATGGCGCATCAAACCCATTTGAGGAAGCGAAGCGATTTCACGTGTTACTACTGTTAATGTGTAACCATCCGCACGCTGCTGGGCACCAAAGCTCATTCCAACGGCGCCCGCACCACCCGTACGGTTCATGATTGAAATGTTTTGTCCTAGAATGTCTTTCGCACTATTTGCAAGGGTACGGCCAACTGCATCTGTACCGCCGCCCGCGCCAAATGGGACAACTAAGCGAATGTTTTTGCTCGGGTAGTCTGCTGCAATCGACGTTGCAGAAACAAGTATGCCAGCTGCCAGCATGATGGATTTCAATAATTTACTCATAGTAAGTTCCTTCTGTTTCTAATTATTAACGATATGTTTTTGTAGGGTTTTCTGCTTTTTCTGTTTGGTATTCGTGCATTGCTAGCTGTTCAATAGCTACCGCTATCCAGCCACTGATCAGCATGTCATACCATTGTTGTACGCCACTGCAGGCAACAACCACGTTTCCGTAAACAAACGAACCATAAAACAGTAAGTCTTCGTCACGTAATGAAGATGGGTGTTGAGAATGAAGTGTTAGATTGCTTGTCGATTCTCGCCATGCTTGCTGAGCTTTCTTACGAGCAAGGTGATCAAACTTGATAGTCCAGTTATCAGGGGTTCCTAAAGACTCTTCATAAAGAATGGCGTCTTCGAAAGAGGCTTCCCAAGGTTTGAGGTGTGGATTCATAACGACAATATGCAGTTCTTTTCTATTGGTTCTTTCAAACAGTTTGTCGATAGAGGGTTTAACGATATCGATAGCGTCTTGAGTGATATCTTTCATTGAGCGCATGCCACATGTCCTTATGTCTGGTTAGGTATATAGAATATTGTATGACAATAATTCTTCAATTAACGAAAGCTTGGAAGCGCGGAGCGATCACAACCGGAAGTCTTCTAACTAGACTTCGATCTTGTTTTAACCATATTGTTTCGGAAATAGTGTGATTCTGGTCTTTTTTGAGCTGGATATAAATGCACAAAGACCCAGTTTTATTTTGGTTGATTTTTTAGATATGAGTTCACCATCATATTGTCACCGTTCTGTTTATTCATATGGGCGAAAATTTTGGCGTGATAATAGGGCACCCTATAAAACAATGGGATACCTACGAACATGTTAGCGAGCTAATCTGTTTGTTTTCAGGAAGCGTGTTGCACTGTTTTGGTTCAATTATTTTTTCATCTTTCTTTAGCTATTCGAGTTGCTCAATACCCTCTAATCTTTGCACGTTCTCTTTATGACTCCCAGAGACAGCATCTTAAATTTCCTCTCTTAACTCATCAGGAAATGGTTGAAATAGTCATTCGATTGAGGTGATTTCTCATCCATTTATATTTAGATCTAAAGATAAGAGCACTACACAAATTTAAATTGAATTCTAATGATATTACCCGCTCGATTTCGTAAAAAACACTGGTTTATTGTGTGATGAATGATGTGGGTTTGGTTAAGGATTCTCTTTTATTATTTTTGAGATCTTTAAGTTTATATGTGTTTGGTTGTATTTGTTAATAAGTGTGCAAAGTCTCACTTTTGTTTTAAGTTGTTGTTTTTAAGGTGAAATTTATTTTTAGTGTTTGATCTTTTGAGTTTTTACCTAAAACCCTAACAATTTCCTTAATGGATTAGCCATATTCCATCCTATGTCATATATATAATTAACTTAATCAATCAAAATAAGATCACCATCACTTATTTGGATTATTGTACTACAAATAAAGGGTCGAATTTCCTATAGTCCTCGTAACAAATTAAAACGGACAAAGGATACACGATGGAACTCAACACGATTATTGTCGGCATTTATTTCCTATTCTTGATTGCGATAGGTTGGATGTTTAGAACATTTACAAGTACTACTAGTGACTACTTCCGCGGGGGCGGTAACATGTTGTGGTGGATGGTTGGTGCAACCGCCTTTATGACCCAGTTTAGTGCATGGACATTCACCGGTGCAGCAGGTAAAGCGTATAATGATGGTTTCGCTGTAGCGGTCATCTTCGTAGCCAACGCATTTGGTTACTTCATGAACTACGCGTACTTCGCGCCGAAATTCCGTCAACTTCGCGTTGTTACGGTAATCGAAGCGATTCGTATGCGTTTTGGTGCGACCAACGAACAAGTATTCACTTGGTCTTCAATGCCGAACTCAGTGGTATCTGCGGGTGTGTGGTTAAACGCATTGGCAATCATCGCTTCGGGTATCTTCGGTTTCGACATGAACATGACTATCTGGGTGACTGGCCTAGTGGTATTGGCAATGTCGGTAACAGGTGGTTCATGGGCGGTAATCGCATCTGACTTCATGCAGATGGTTATCATCATGGCGGTAACGGTAACTTGTGCGGTTGTAGCGGTTGTTCAAGGTGGCGGTGTTGGTGAGATTGTTAACAACTTCCCAGTACAAGATGGTGGTTCGTTCCTTTGGGGCAACAACATCAACTACCTAAGCATCTTTACGATTTGGGCATTCTTCATCTTCGTTAAGCAGTTCTCAATCACGAACAACATGCTTAACTCATACCGTTACCTAGCAGCAAAAGATTCAAAGAATGCTAAGAAAGCTGCATTGCTTGCTTGTGTGTTGATGTTGTGTGGTGTGTTTATTTGGTTCATGCCTTCTTGGTTCATTGCAGGCCAAGGTGTTGATTTATCAGCGGCTTACCCTAATGCAGGTAAAAAAGCGGGCGACTTTGCTTACCTATACTTCGTACAAGAGTACATGCCAGCAGGTATGGTTGGTCTTCTAGTTGCCGCGATGTTTGCAGCGACAATGTCTTCAATGGACTCAGGTCTAAACCGTAACTCAGGTATTTTTGTTAAGAACTTCTACGAAACAATCGTTCGTAAAGGTCAAGCATCAGAGAAAGAGCTAGTAACCGTATCTAAAATTACTTCAGCGGTATTTGGTTTCGCTATTATCCTAATCGCACAGTTCATCAACTCATTAAAAGGTTTGAGCCTGTTTGATACAATGATGTACGTAGGTGCGTTAATCGGTTTCCCTATGACGATTCCTGCATTCCTTGGTTTCTTCATCAAGAAGACTCCGGACTGGGCTGGTTGGGGTACGCTAGTTGTTGGTGGTATCGTATCTTATGTGGTTGGTTTTGTTATCAACGCGGAGATGGTAGCAGCGGCGTTTGGTCTTGATACTCTAACAGGACGTGAATGGTCTGATGTTAAAGTTGCGATTGGTCTTATTGCTCACATCACGCTAACCGGTGGCTTCTTCGTACTATCTACGATGTTCTACAAGCCTCTATCAAAAGAACGTCAAGCGGATGTTGATAAGTTCTTTGGCAACTTAGATACACCATTAGTAGCAGAATCGGCAGAGCAAAAAGTGTTGGATAACAAACAACGTCAAATGCTTGGTAAGCTTATCGCAGTAGCGGGTGTTGGTATTATGCTGATGGCTCTTCTGACTAACCCAATGTGGGGGCGCCTAGTCTTCATCTTATGTGGTGTGATAGTTGGTGGTGTCGGTATTCTACTTGTGAAAGCGGTCGATGACGGCGGCAAGCAAGCGAAAGCAGTAACCGAAAGCTAATACATAGAAAACGTTTATAGTAGAATGCGACGACTCGAAAGGGCGTCGCATTTTTTTATTCTGCGGAACTGGAAAACCGTCAGGTGAAAGATATCTGACCTAAATCACGAAAACTGTACAAAGTGGTTCAATCGAATCGAAATATATTCAATTGTCCTACAATAAGACGTATATTATTGCTAATTCCTTTCAATCAACTTGAAAAATAAGTGAGTTAGAATGAGCGACCAAAAATCTCTTGATGCAATCAGGAAGATGAAGCTGGAAAACGATACTTCAGCAGGTAATCTTGTAGACCTACTCCCTATCGAAGTTCAAACACGTGACTTCGACCTATCATTCCTAGACACCTTGAGCGAAGCACGTCCGCGTCTTCTCGTTCAAGCTGATCAGCTAGAAGAATTCAAAGCAAAAGTGAAAGCTGATCAAGCTCACTGTATGTTTGATGATTTCTACAACAACTCTACCGTTAAGTTCCTTGAGACTGCTCCTTTCGAAGAGCCTCAAGCGTACCCAGCTGAGACGGTAGGTAAAGCTTCTTTATGGCGTCCTTATTGGCGTCAAATGTACGTTGATTGCCAAATGGCACTGAACGCGACACGTAACCTAGCGATTGCTGGTGTTGTAAAAGAAGACGAAGCGCTCATTGCGAAAGCAAAAGCTTGGACTCTAAAACTGTCTACGTACGATCCAGAAGGCGTGACTTCTCGTGGCTATAACGATGAAGCGGCTTTCCGTGTTATCGCTGCTATGGCTTGGGGTTACGACTGGCTACACGGCTACTTCACAGATGAAGAACGCCAGCAAGTTCAAGATGCTTTGATTGAGCGTCTAGACGAAATCATGCACCACCTGAAAGTGACAGTTGATCTATTGAACAACCCACTAAACAGCCACGGTGTTCGTTCTATCTCTTCTGCTATCATCCCAACGTGTATCGCGCTTTACCACGATCACCCGAAAGCAGGCGAGTACATTGCATACGCGCTAGAATACTACGCAGTACATTACCCACCATGGGGCGGTGTAGACGGCGGTTGGGCTGAAGGTCCTGATTACTGGAACACGCAAACTGCATTCCTAGGCGAAGCATTTGACCTATTGAAAGCATACTGTGGTGTAGACATGTTTAACAAAACATTCTACGAAAACACAGGTGATTTCCCGCTTTACTGCATGCCTGTTCACTCTAAGCGCGCGAGCTTCTGTGACCAGTCTTCAATCGGCGATTTCCCAGGTTTAAAACTGGCTTACAACATCAAGCACTACGCAGGTGTTAACCAGAAGCCTGAGTACGTTTGGTACTACAACCAACTGAAAGGCCGTGATACTGAAGCACACACCAAATTCTACAACTTCGGTTGGTGGGACTTCGGTTATGACGATCTTCGTTTTAACTTCCTTTGGGATGCACCTGAAGAGAAAGCCCCATCGAACGATCCACTGTTGAAAGTATTCCCAATCACGGGTTGGGCTGCATTCCACAACAAGATGACTGAGCGTGATAATCATATTCACATGGTATTCAAATGTTCTCCGTTTGGCTCAATCAGCCACTCTCACGGTGACCAAAACGCATTTACGCTTCACGCATTTGGTGAAACGCTAGCGTCAGTAACAGGTTACTACGGTGGTTTCGGTGTTGATATGCACACGAAATGGCGTCGTCAAACGTTCTCTAAAAACCTGCCACTATTTGGCGGTAAAGGTCAGTACGGCGAGAACAAGAACACAGGCTACGAAAACCACCAAGATCGCTTCTGTATCGAAGCGGGCGGTACTATCTCTGACTTCGACACTGAATCTGATGTGAAGATGGTTGAAGGTGATGCAACGGCATCTTACAAGTACTTTGTTCCTGAAATCGAATCTTACAAGCGTAAAGTCTGGTTCGTTCAAGGTAAAGTCTTCGTAATGCAAGACAAGGCAACGCTTTCTGAAGAGAAAGACATGACTTGGCTAATGCACACAACTTTCGCAAACGAAGTGGCAGACAAGTCTTTCACTATCCGCGGCGAAGTTGCACACCTAGACGTAAACTTCATCAACGAGTCTGCTGATAACATCACTTCAGTTAAGAACGTTGAAGGCTTCGGCGAAGTTGACCCATACGAGTTTAAAGATCTCGAGATCCACCGTCACGTTGAAGTGGAATTCAAGCCATCGAAAGAGCACAACATCCTGACGCTTCTCGTTCCTAATAAAAACGAAGGCGAGCAAGTTGAAGTGTCTCACAAGCTTGAAGGCAACACGCTACTGCTAAATGTTGACGGTGAAACGGTTTCAATCGAACTGTAATCCGCTGAAGTAACAGAAGTTAGATACTAAAAACTCCGAGTGAAAGCTCGGAGTTTTTTTGTTTGTCTAGCCAATTAAGTTGGAGTTGGATAAGTCAGATAAGTGGCAAACCCATCAGGTTGCAAGAACACTTAATTGGCCAGTGATAAATAGCTTCTCGATGCCAAGTCAGTGGCTCAGGGCTAAATCTGGATACTGATACACACAAAGACCGGGCATGTACTTAGCCACTATGCTGAATGAAATGTGCAGGAGTCGTATAAGAGACTCGCATGTATCGCTCCGTTAGAAGAACAGGGCACCAACGCCTGTTTCCTAGAAATTGTTATGACTTACTTTTCCGTGAACAGCCTAATCACTGGCTGAGTAAGGGAGTAGTGAACTATACATAGGTAAAGGCGTAGCTTGTTCTTACTAATCGTATGACATTTAACGTATGTTATTTCATCAATAGACGGTTTTTAAAGTGGCAAATAGTTCCTGCAAGTACAAAGCGTGCCCCATATTTTCTCGTAAAGTGAACCCCCGTCACAACTTGCGTCTAACCATCAAATCAATGCCCTAAAACTATTGCGTAACGAGAAAGACGTCGTTATTATAATGAGCATATAATCATACAATACTATATTTGGAGTTTGAACATGACTAAACCTGTAATCGGTTTCATTGGCCTAGGTCTTATGGGCGGCAACATGGTTGAAAACCTACAAAAGCGCGGCTACCACGTAAACGTAATGGATCTAAGCGCTGAAGCTGTTGCTCGCGTTACAGATCGCGGCAACGCAACTGCATTCACTTCTGCTAAAGAACTAGCTGCTGCAAGTGACATCGTTCAGTTTTGTCTGACAACTTCTGCTGTTGTTGAAAAAATCGTTTACGGCGAAGACGGCGTTCTAGCGGGCATCAAAGAAGGCGCAGTACTAGTAGACTTCGGTACTTCTATCCCTGCTTCTACTAAGAAAATCGGCGCAGCTCTTGCTGAAAAAGGCGCGGGCATGATCGACGCACCTCTAGGTCGTACTCCAGCACACGCTAAAGATGGTCTTCTGAACATCATGGCTGCTGGCGACATGGAAACTTTCAACAAAGTTAAACCTGTTCTTGAAGAGCAAGGCGAAAACGTATTCCACCTAGGCGCTCTAGGTTCTGGTCACGTGACTAAGCTTGTAAACAACTTCATGGGTATGACGACTGTTGCGACTATGTCTCAAGCTTTCGCTGTTGCTCAACGCGCTGGTGTTGATGGCCAACAACTGTTTGACATCATGTCTGCAGGTCCATCTAACTCTCCGTTCATGCAATTCTGTAAGTTCTACGCAGTAGACGGCGAAGAGAAGTTAGGTTTCTCTGTTGCTAACGCAAACAAAGACCTTGGCTACTTCCTTGCTCTTTGTGAAGAGCTAGGTACTGAGTCTCTAATCGCTCAAGGTACTGCAACAAGCCTACAAGCTGCTGTAGATGCTGGCATGGGTAACAACGACGTACCAGTAATCTTCGACTACTTCGCTAAACTAGAGAAGTAATAGACGTACGACCTCGCTAGGGTATTGCTTGTCTTCTAGGCAGCGATACCTGAGCGAGGTTCGTTTTTATCTGCCATATCCAACCTTTGTTCCCTCGTTAAAATCTTCTACTTCTACTTCTACTTCTACTTCAATTTCCTCAACTACACCTAATCAAAACTCTGTTACTGCCTCAATTCCTATTTTTTTCTATATCTATTTCTAACGGTAAATTCAAAACCTTCGAGCACCCACTCGTTCATTTACTTTTCTTCGTAAACTTAAAACCAGCACACTTAACTGATTGTTGGTGATGGCTTAACGCTGCTCGAGTATCGGGTCTGAAAAGAAAGTAAAAAAAAGCCCACACAGCTGGTGACTGTATGGGCATGTTCGGACGAGCCGTCTGGACAAACAAATGAGCAATAGTAAGTGAAAAAACGAATAACGAGATCCCCCGACAGTTTCTACGTTAAACGCGTTCAATGACCTTAAAGCGGTTGCTTCAATTATCACTTTGAATTGAACAAAAGCATCCAGAAAGAACTTAAGTTATGATTCAAATACACCATAACTTAAGGCTTATTGTATTACAAATAAATTTTAAAATTGAATGCCTTTAGTGAATGGTTAGTTGGTAGAAATGTGAGTTAAGACTCATTTTCTCACTCTGCTGGGTGAGGTAAAGAAGAAGAGTTTTCGAAAAGATGTTATCGGAGAAATGATGAGCTAATTATCTAAAAATCGATCTATTTGAGTGTGTTATGCGTCAATATTTAACTTAGAACAAAATCCAAACTCATAAATGATACCTATGTCACAGGGCGGTTTTAGCCAGTTTTAATATATCAAGATCGCTCACAGAATGCTTGGCTAATTAAACATACAATATTAATTAAATTGATGGTTGTGACGATGGATCGGCATGAACAAGTTTCGCTTTCCGTATCTTCGAAAATGTAAAAAATGACCATTTCATTCGGATGAAAATAATAGACATAGGTTGATATGGATGATGAGTTTTATGAATTCAAAATTGTCTCTAGGGTTTAAAGGAAAATTGATTTTAATGGTAGCGATCGTCAGTTCTAGTGCTTTAGCATTTACGAACTGGTTTACGCTTAACTTGGCCACTGAACAGGTAAACCAAACGATTTATAACGAGATTGATCACTCGCTTACGATAGAAATCAATCAAATAGAAAGTACCGTTCAGCGCACCATCGATACCGTTAACTCTGTTGCACAAGAGTTCATGACATCTCCATACCAAGTGCCGAATGAAGCACTCATGCATTATGCTGCAAAGCTCGGTGGCATTGACAAGATTGTAGTGGGTTTTGACGACGGCCGTTCTTATACCTCTCGCCCTTCAGAGTCTTTCCCCAACGGTGTTGGAATAAAAGAAAAGTACAATCCAACCACTCGACCTTGGTATCAACAAGCCAAATTGAAATCAGGCTTATCTTTTAGTGATCTGTTTTTCACTAAGAGTACTCAAGTGCCTATGATTGGTGTGACGTACTCATACCAAGATCGTGTCATCATGGCCGACATACGTTTTGACGATTTGGAAACGCAGCTTGAACAGCTGGACAGCATCTACGAAGCCAAAGGCATTATCATCGACGAGAAGGGGATGGTGGTCGCTTCAACAATCGAAAACGTACTTCCGCAAACCAATATATCTTCTGCAGATACTCAAATGAAACTCAACAGTGCCATTGAACAGCCTGATCAATTCATTGAGGGTGTGATTGATGGTAACCAGAGAATCTTGATGGCCAAGAAAGTGGATATTGGCAGCCAGAAAGAGTGGTTCATGATCTCTAGTATTGACCCTGAACTCGCGCTCAATCAGCTGAATGGCGTGATGTCGAGTGCGCGCATCCTTATCGTCGCTTGTGTACTTGGCTCGGTGATATTGATGATTTTACTTCTGAATCGTTTCTACCGCCCAATCGTGTCACTGCGCAAAATCGTCCACGATCTATCACAAGGTAACGGAGACCTCACTCAAAGGCTTGCTGAGAAGGGGAATGATGACTTAGGGCATATCGCCAAAGACATCAACTTGTTCATTATCGGCTTACAAGAGATGGTTAAGGATGTGAAATACAAGAACTCGGATCTCGATACCAAGGTACTGAGTATTCGCGAAGGTTGTAAAGAAACCAGCGATGTACTGAAAGTTCATACTGATGAAACGGTTCAAGTGGTCTCTGCGATTAACGGCTTGTCTGAAGCATCAAACGAAGTAGAGAAGAGTTCTCAGTCGGCGGCAGAAGCAGCAAGAGAGGCCGCTGTGTTCAGTGATGAGACGAAACAGATTAACACGGTGACGGAAACCTATATCAGTGATCTTGAGAAGCAAGTCTGCACCACTTCTGATGACATTCGCTCAATGGCCAATGAAACGCAGAGCATCCAGTCTATCGTGTCTGTGATTGGCGGAATTGCGGAACAAACTAATTTGCTGGCATTGAATGCGTCAATTGAAGCGGCGAGGGCGGGTGAACATGGTCGAGGTTTCGCGGTGGTTGCTGATGAAGTCCGTGCGCTAGCCAACCGAACGCAAATCAGTACCTCTGAAATTGATGAAGCGTTATCTGGCTTGCAGTCTAAATCAGATGGTTTGGTTAAATCTATTGAGTTGACCAAAAGTAACTGTGAACTGACTCGCGCTCAAGTTGTTCAAGCTGTAAACATGTTGGCGAAGCTAACCGAGCAGATGGAAACAGTAAGTCGTTTTAATAATGACATTTCGGGTTCGTCTGTTGAGCAAAACACCCTTATTCAGAGCATTGCTAAGAACATGCATAAGATTGAAAGCTTTGTTGAGGAGCTTAATAAACTAAGCCAAGATCAGTTAACTGAATCAGCAGAAATCAAAACACTTAACGGTAGCGTTAGTGAATTGATGAGCAGCTTTAAGGTTTAATATTTCCAATATTTATACCTAAAAATCAACATGTTAAGTTTAGTTGTTGATCTGAGAGCCACTCAATAACTGTCGAGTTTAGAGTGGCTTTTCTGCGTTGTTCTTGAGTCTAACTCTACGTAATATCCGTTCATTTCACTTCATTTGCCGCATCTCACATTCTGATAAATAGATAATTGACATAAAATAGTACAAATATACATTGTCACTCTACTCTTATGGATAAGTGAGATAAATGTGAATAAGCCAATCTTTGTCGTCGTACTCGCTTCGTTTACGTATGGCTGCGGTGGAAGCAGTTCCGGTGACTCAAGTGACCCTTCTGATACCAATAACCCAGGAGCATCTTATGGTGTTGTTGCTCCCTATGATATTGCCAAGTATCAAAACATCCTTTCCAGCTCAGATCTTCAGGTGTCTGATCCTAATGGAGAGGAGGGCAATAAAACCTCTGAAGTCAAAGATGGTAACTTCGATGGTTATGTCAGTGATTATTTTTATGCTGACGAAGAGACGGAGAATCTCATCTTCAAAATGGCGAACTACAAGATGCGCTCTGAAGTTCGTGAGGGAGAAAACTTCGATATCAATGAAGCAGGCGTAAGACGCAGTTTGTATGCAGAAATAAGCTTGCCCGATATCGAACATTCGATGGCAAGTTCACCGGCTGATCACGATGAAGTGACCGTGCTACAGATCCACAATAAAGGCACAGATGAGAGTGGTACGGGTTATATCCCTCATCCGCTATTGCGTGTGGTTTGGGAGCAAGAACGAAATGGCCTCACAGGTCACTACTGGGCAGTCATGAAAAATAATGCCATTGATTGTAGCAGCGCTGCTGACTCTTCGGATTGTTATGCAACTTCATATAATCGTTATGATTTAGGAGAGGCGGATCTCGATAGCTTCACTAAGTTTGATCTTTCTGTTTATGAAAACACCCTTTCGATCAAAGTGAACGATGAAGTTAAAGTCGACGAAGACATCACCTACTGGCAGCATCTACTGAGTTATTTTAAAGCGGGTATCTATAATCAATTTGAAAATGGCGAAGCCACGGCTCATTTTCAGGCACTGCGATACACCACCACACAGGTCAACGGCTCAAACGATTGGGATATTAATGATTGGAAGTTGACGATTCCTGCGAGTAAAGACACTTGGTATGGAAGTGGGGGTGACAGTGCGGCTGAACTAGAACCTGAGCGCTGTGAATCGAGTAAAGACCTTCTCGCTAATGATAGCGATGTCTATCATAGCGATATTGACCTTTCTTATTTCAATACCGATGAAGGGAGAGTGCACTTTAGAGCGGATATGGGATATGGCACCTCTACCGAAAATTCTAGCTATATTCGCTCTGAGCTCAGGGAGTTGTATCAAAGCAGTGTTCAACCGGATTGTAGCACCAGCGATGAAGATACTAGTTGGTATTTGGACGACACTAGAACGAACGCTACCAGTCACGAGTTAACCGCAAGCTTACGAATTGAAGATTACCCGAACATCAATAATCAAGATCCCAAAGTGGTAGTTGGGCAAATCCATGGTTGGAAGATCAATCAAGCATTGGTGAAGCTGTTATGGGAAGGCGAGAGTAAGCCAGTAAGAGTGATACTGAACTCTGATTTTGAGCGCAACAACCAAGACTGTAATCACTGTGACCCGTTCAGTGTCGAGTTAGGTACTTATTCGGCAAGTGAAGAGTGGCGATATACGATTCGCGCCAATCAAGACGGTATCTACTTGGCGACTCATGATTTAGATGGAACTAATACGGTTTCTCATTTAATCCCTTGGGGACAAGATTACACAGATAAAGATGGGGACACGGTCTCGTTGACGTCAGATTGGACATCGACAGACATCGCTTTCTATTTCAAAGCGGGCATCTACCCACAATTTAAGCCTGATAGCGACTATGCGGGTGAAGTGTTTGATGTGAGCTTTAGTTCTCTAAGAGCAGAGCATAACTGAGTTCTCTGATGTTTGATTAGCCATGTCGGTAATGAAGAAGACCATATTGATACCTACAATGTGGTCTTTTTTGTTTTTGGACACTTACAGTGATGTGTTTGGAAGGACAAATGTTCTGCTCGAACCCTGAAAATACACACGATTACAGCTCGCTTGTTCTGCCCTTGCTAGCTCATTTCGCATTCTAAATTTTTATATATTGTCTTTTATCAATAGGAAATGTGATCCAGTTAAAGTATGGAAAAATCGGAAAGTGTTCCTAGTCTCATTTATCCAACGAAATGTTTTATTTGTATTATAAGATTACGTAATATTTTCGTGTTATCGCAAATACTGATAGGTGAATCGCCTTATAGCTCGTGTTTGCTGATTTAGCTTTCACTTACGAACGCTGTCTTTGTATTATAATAATGGATTAAATATGAAACAAATTACTCTAAAAACTTTACTCGCTTCTTCTATTCTACTTGCGGTTGGTTGTGCGAGCACGAGCACGCCTACTGCTGATTTTCCAAATAACAAAGAAACTGGTGAAGCGCTTCTGACGCCAGTTGCTGTTTCCGCTAGTAGCCATGATGGTAACGGACCTGATCGTCTCGTTGACCAAGACCTAACTACACGTTGGTCATCTGCGGGTGACGGCGAGTGGGCAACGCTAGACTATGGTTCAGTACAAGAGTTTGACGCGGTTCAGGCATCTTTCAGTAAAGGTAATCAGCGCCAATCTAAATTTGATATCCAAGTGAGTGTTGATGGCGAAAGCTGGACAACGGTACTAGAAAACCAACTAAGCTCAGGTAAAGCGATCGGCCTAGAGCGTTTCCAATTTGAGCCAGCAGTGCAAGCACGCTACGTAAGATACGTTGGTCACGGTAACACCAAAAACGGTTGGAACAGTGTGACTGGATTAGCGGCGGTTAACTGTAGCATTAACGCATGTCCTGCTAGCCATATCATCACTTCAGACGTGGTCGCAGCAGAAGCCGTGATTATCGCGGAAATGAAAGCGGCAGAAAAAGCACGTAAAGATGCGCGCAAAGATCTACGCTCTGGTAACTTCGGCGTAGCAGCGGTTTACCCTTGCGATACGACCGTTGAATGTGACACACGCAGTGCACTGCCAGTTCCGACAGGCCTGCCAGCGACACCAGTTGCAGGTAACTCGCCAAGCGAAAACTTTGACATGACGCATTGGTACCTATCTCAACCATTTGACCATGATAAAAACGGCAAGCCTGATGACGTTTCTGAGTGGAACCTTGCAAACGGTTACCAACACCCTGAAATCTTCTACACAGCTGATGACGGCGGCCTAGTATTCAAAGCTTACGTGAAAGGTGTACGTACCTCTAAAAACACTAAGTACGCGCGTACAGAGCTTCGTGAAATGATGCGTCGTGGTGATCAGTCTATTAGCACTAAAGGCGTTAACAAGAACAACTGGGTATTCTCAAGCGCACCTGAGTCTGACCTAGAGTCGGCGGCGGGTATTGACGGCGTTCTAGAAGCGACGTTGAAAATCGACCACGCAACAACGACAGGTAATGCGAACGAAGTGGGTCGCTTTATCATTGGTCAGATTCACGATCAAAACGATGAGCCGATTCGTCTGTACTACCGTAAACTGCCAAACCAAGCAACGGGCGCAGTTTACTTTGCACACGAAAGCCAAGACGCGACCAAAGAGGACTTTTACCCTTTAGTGGGCGATATGACGGCTGAAGTAGGTGACGATGGTATCGCGCTTGGCGAAGTGTTCAGCTACCGCATTGACGTTAAAGGCAACACGATGACAGTTACTTTAATGCGCGAAGGTAAAGACGATGTTGTACAAGTGGTTGATATGAGCAACAGTGGCTACGACGCAGGCGGCAAGTACATGTACTTCAAGGCCGGTGTTTACAACCAAAACATCAGCGGCGACCTAGACGATTACTCACAAGCGACTTTCTACCAGCTAGACGTATCGCACGATCAATACAAAAAGTAATCTGGTCGAATAACACTTAACATTAAAGCTATCGCAATAGCCTCCAGCCTTAGGGTTCGGAGGCTTTTTTGCCTCCTGTTGTTTGGGCTTAAGCGTATGATTTAATTGAGTCGGAGAGGGGTAGTTATCAGTTGCACAGAGTTTAAGACATTATCATTAAGCTCATTCAGTATTAACTTTAGTCATTATCAGCCACTATTAACCCCCAAGCGCCGATCACAATTAACCTCAGTCATGATTAATCTCAGCTGATAACAGGTCATATTGCTTCCTATTCAAAGCTAAACAATGGCAATATTATTTTGGAATCGCCATAGCTAGAAAACTTCGACTTGGTTCTCAAGGTATGTACCAATGCAAAGTCTATACACGAACGTATTATTATGCGTGGTCTACTAATAGCGCCAGTCTAGCTGATTACTCCCGTTCTGTTCTTGGAACCGTCACGCTTGGGTTGTTTGGCGAGGATCCTAGCAATAGCCATAAATAGTGCTTTATCTCTTTCATAATTAGAAGGGCAGGGCCATCACTCTATTAGCTCTTATGCTCTATGAAATACACTGGTGGGTTCAAGTCGATAATCAAACGACTCTAACAGCTTAAGGTTATGCGCTTTTGCGTTAGTTACCTGCAGGCCGTAAATGCCCTGATTGTAGTTGTACGGTGACGCTGAATAATAATTTGTAGGATTAGTATAGAACTGAGAGACTTTGTCTATCTATGATCGATACAGGCTTTGAGAGGGCTAGATCAGTAGAAAGACAGAATGACAATTAGCACTAGAGTTATTTTGGTTTTTAATTAGAGTTAATAAAATAGATATTTGGTTTGTTAAATTTAATCGTGTCATAAGCTCTGTGTTTTAAAAAATAAAAAAAGCCATAGCAGTTGCTATGGCTTTGAATAAGTCAGGTTCTAAGGTAAGCAAACAGCAAGTCAACTTGTCTGTTTTGATATTCTTAGTCTTAGTTCAAGATATTTTCTTTACCTGCCGCAGTGTTCACTGCAGATGGTTGTGCGTAGATGGCTGTATTTCTTATATCTTTACCGTTGTCAGCTGAAAGTAGGGTTTTGTAACCATTGAACGTATTGCTTTCGATAGTGACATTACAGCCAAGGTTATCATCACTATTCTTTATGACGGCACTGCTAGAATCACCAACTTTAATTCCGCCCACATCACTACCACCAGAGTTAATAGTGAATGTATTATTTGTGATTTGTGAACCAAATCGCCCGTTGTCACTACTACAGTTAATACGAATTGCATTATTTTGGAAACTGCCACTTAAACCGACAAATTCGCTATTGTCTAATGTAAAGTAACCTCGAGAGAATAACCAACTTGCTTTTTTAGTACCTAGATCATCTTCGGTAATGCCGTTTGCATCGAACTTTAGGTTTTCAAGTGCTACAGGATCTGAATCTTTACCAATTTTACCAATAACGATCGCACCAGTTTCATTATCTGAAGTACCAGCTGACTCCCTACCAAAACACCCGGCCAAATTGTCGTTAGCAAAAGTCATGTTTTTGATACCTGCACCGGGTGCAGTGACATCAATACAAGCATCTCCGGTAATGGTTGCTAAACCAGCACCGGAGATTGTGACAGCTTTATTTAGCTCAATAACACCGGTATCAAACGTACCTTCAGATGATAAATCAATAATCGCGCCATCTTCTGCTGATGCAATCGCAGCGTTCACATCATCGACTGATTTAGGTTTTCCATCATCGGCATTTTCTAATACAGTTATAACAGATTCATCTGTAATCTCTGTTGCTGAGTAAGCTGTTTCTACGTCATCTTTTTCACAGGTCATATCTAGCTGTTGCTCAGTCACTGTGTAAGTACAGTCCTTACCTTCAAAGGAAACAACACCTTCTTCTTCAGCAGTATATATTGAACTCTCAAAAGTGAAGCCATTAGCTACGTCTCCACTGTAAATGCTTAGAGCACGAGTACCTTCCTCATTATTATCAAAGCGATATGGTGAAGTTCCGCTGAGTGACTGTGCAGCAACAGCACCACCTGTCAGATCCCAATAGACGTTTTCTATAGAGTAAACTTCAACAGGTTCAACAGGGTCTGTTCCGCCTGGATCTGTCGGAATAGGTAAACCATCACTGTTACAACCGAATAATAAACCTGTCGAAAGAGCGACAGCTGTAGCGACTTTAGAAATCTGCATAAAATATTCTCTTTATGATATTAAATCCATATGTAAATCACATAAGAAATAGATAATGAATAGTCGTTAAATATTTATTAGGATGAAGCTAATTCTGATTAGAACATCCTATTATTTAAAATAAAGTAATTAAAATATGCCCAAATAAATTACAAGAGGAGAGGGCTATTTTATATTCTGACTATTTTATTATTAGAATGAGTAAGCAATACCAACACGGTATTTAGCTTCACGATCTTTTGAAGATGAACTGATATCAGAAGACCAGATTTCAGCAAAAGGTTTCCAAGAACCGAACTTGTAGTTTACTTTTAAGCCAGCATCCCATTCCCAGTCATCACTATTATAAAGAAGTACGTTATCCAAAGATTTTACATAGTTTGCTTCGTAAGAAAGGCCAAGCTTAGGTAGAGATTCAATTTTGTAAGAACCCGTCAGTGTAACTTTAGACTTTTGAGCTGATTCTAAACGCTCGCCAGTTTCAGAATCTTTGTCACCAAATTGTGTGTGGTTGCGGAAATCAGCATATTCATGACGGTAACGAATTGCGGTCGTTAAACCCATGTCTGCTTTATAGCCAACGCGGAACTGAGGTTTAAACGTAACCTTCTTCATCTTCCAGTCGCCATCGTTAGCATTAGGCTCATCCCAATCCCAGGCAATAGGCATACCCATTTGTAGATACCAATTATTGTCTATTTTGTATGTCGCAGTGTTATCGATCTCCATACCATAGATGTACCAATTGCCATCGTAAAAACTCTGGCTGTTTGCTGATTTAACAGAACCTGAATCTTCATCATAGTAAGAGTCATCACCGTGGAACTTAAGTTCTAGACCAGTAGAGTGCTTCCACTTGTCTGACAGCTTAAAGCTTTCACCTAGCTTAACTCGGTGTTGATGGCGAGCGTCTACGTGAGCCGTATCACCATTAGTCTTTGTATAATCCGTCGCAGCACGATACTCGTAACGATAATCAAGAGATGCACCAGCAGCTGTGCCCGCTAAAAGAGTACATGCAACAGCTGCAGCAATTTTTGTAACAGAATTCATACCTTTGTCTCACTATTATTTTTTTATTTTGGATACATCCAATGTACCCCTGACTCACAAACCAATACCTTATATGGTATTAAATTAATGTATGACAAATATGGTATTTATTCCTAGGGTAGATTTCTGTGAGATCTATCAAAAGTTCCGACTAATGGCCTATTTATATAGCTAAATGTTATGAATATCTCAATTTAAGGCTTACCAATCAAATCAATCATGACTCAGTTCTCATATTAACAAACCTTGTAAGCTCAGTTGGTTGTATGTGTTAAAATAATACAAATGTAAGAATGTTCCCACTCTTTCATATCGATGTTCTAGTTGTTGTGGTTTAAACATAACGGGGCATGTTGAGGGATATAGATATAAACCACCGCCAAATGTTTGGTAAAAGTTAAAAGATGGCGAAATGTAAATTCTATTTATTGGTTGGTTTATTTAAGTCGAAGAGAAAATATTTAGTACTAATTCGTGTTCAAAAGTAGTTTCTGTGCTGAGAGTGTACTCAGTATCTGTTAACAATAAAGGATGAGTCATGTTTAAGAAAAACATATTAGCAGTGGCGTTATTAGCGACTGTGCCAATGGTTACTTTCGCAAATAACGGTGTTTCTTACCCCGTACCTGCCGATAAATTCGATATGCATAATTGGAAAATAACCATACCTTCAGATATTAATGAAGATGGTCGCGTTGATGAAATCGAAGGGGTCGCTATGATGAGCTACTCACATAATGATTTCTTCCATCTTGATAAAGACGGCAACCTTGTATTTGAAGTGCAGAACCAAGCGATTACGACGAAAAACTCGAAGAATGCGCGTTCTGAGTTACGCCAGATGCCAAGAGGCGCAGATTTCTCTATCGATACGGCTGATAAAGGAAACCAGTGGGCACTGTCGAGTCACCCAGCGGCTAGTGAATACAGTGCTGTTGGCGGAACATTAGAAGCGACATTAAAAGTTAATCACGTCTCAGTTAACGCTAAGTTCCCAGAAAAATACCCAGCGCATTCTGTTGTGGTTGGTCAGATTCATGCTAAAAAACACAATGAGCTAATCAAAGCTGGAACCGGTTATGGGCATGGTAATGAACCACTAAAGATCTTCTATAAGAAGTTTCCTGACCAAGAAATGGGTTCAGTATTCTGGAACTATGAACGTAACCTAGAGAAAAAAGATCCTAACCGTGCCGATATCGCTTATCCAGTGTGGGGTAACACGTGGGAAAACCCTGCAGAGCCGGGTGAAGCGGGTATTGCTCTTGGTGAAGAGTTTAGTTACAAAGTGGAAGTGAAAGGCACCATGATGTACCTAACGTTTGAAACCGAGCGTCACGATACCGTTAAGTATGAAATCGACCTGAGTAAGGGCATCGATGAACTTGATTCACCAACGGGTTATGCTGAAGATGATTTCTATTACAAAGCGGGCGCATACGGCCAATGTAGTGTGAGCGATTCTCACCCTGTATGGGGGCCAGGTTGTGGCGGTACTGGCGATTTCGCTGTCGATAAAAAGAATGGCGATTACAACAGTGTGACTTTCTCAGCGCTTAAGTTGAACGGTAAATAGCACATAACATAACCAATAGGCTAGCTATACGCAGTCCTTAAGGAATATTTTCGAAGACCACTTAACCGAATGTTGAGTGGTCTTTTTGTTTTATATGAGTTTTAAGATGACCTTGGTATTAATGTGACCTTGGTATCAATGAGGGTGTACGTGAAGCCTACCAATGAAAGGTACAGCTAAAACAATACAACCTTGTCAAAAGACAAGGTTGTATTCAGAAAGCGTAGGAAGATTTTAGGACGGCAACTCGATACGGAGTTTAGTCATACATCAACTCTTTGGCTTTGTCGGCATCGAACTCTTTAAGAGACTTTCGAGCCAAATGACGGAATGGGAAAGCTTTAACGACTTCTTCGAATGGTTGGATAGCGAATGCCCAAAAGATAGAACCGTCTAATCCAAAGATGATCAATGCACACAATGGAATTGAAATTACCCATTGACCAGTAAAGTTGATTTTGAAGACTGCGGTCGTTTTTCCTAGTGCTCTTAATACATTCCCATGAACCGTGTTGTAGCCACGGACAATCGGCAAGAAGATGTAGAGTGGGGCGATAACGGCCAATGCTTGATAGGTAGACTCATCCAAGTTCGGGTAAATATCACCAATGACCAGACTTAACCCCGCGAACAAGATTGCACACACAAAAGAAATGACGACCGCAATATCAATACTGGTATCGACGTTTTTGACTAGGTCATCCATCTTTTTAGAGCCAATCGCTTGGCTGATAGTAATCGCGGAAGAGTGAGCCCAAGCAGTAATAAATTGAGAGACAGCCCTAATCCAAGGCATCACCAAAGTAATCGCAACATACGCGTTGATGTTAAGTTGCGAATACAGTAACTGATAAATCGTTGCGCCAATCAATAGCATGGTTACATTTGCTGCGACAGGGAATATCTCGATAAAGTGACGGCGAACGTTTGTCATGAACTCAGATCGCTGGGCGTCTAATTTGAGTGAAATTGCCGAGCTTAAATACACGCAAAGAACCAGATACACAAGGCGAAGGGTGATAGCAATAACACTGCCTAGTGCGGCGCCTTGAACACCAATACCTTCGAAATTTGAAAAGCCGTGAATGAGTCCATAAGAAAGTACAGCGTTGATCGGCAATTCAATCAAATACCCTTTAAACGGTATTTTGGTTCTTCCTAATGCATTAAATAGGGCGATAATTACTTGCGTTAATGCTGTGAAAATGACGAGATACTTTGAGATATCAAGGTAGTGGCTGATTTCTAAGTAAAGGGCTTTATCGTCGGTTAAGGCTTGAATTAAAGGCTGTTCTAAAAAGGTGAGCAGAAACCAAAATATTGTCGCGATACCTAAGTTGATGAACAGACCTGCCCAAAACGCTTTGGATAATGAAGCGGTAATGCCAGAACCCACGGCGCGGCTCAATACTAGCTGAGTGCCGTTTGCCAGCGCCATTTGAATACCGAGTACAAAGGCAACCATAGTGGTCGCAATTCCCATGGCAGCCAAAGGTATTTCACCAAGAGGAGAAACCAGCAGCGTATCGATCATCAACATCGACTGCATCAATATACCGTTTAGGGCTAGGGGCCAGGCGAGAGAGAAATTTTTCCTTACATACGATTGTGTAGACACAAACAACACCTTATGTGTGTAACCGTAAGTTTTCTCTGAGAGGACCCGAGTTCAACATTTAAAGATGAAACACTACGGTAATGGATGGTTAAAAATGGGCGCTAAAACAGACTGACTCGTGTATTGGGATACACGAGTCAGTCTGGTAAATCTTGGTTATGCGATGGCTAATTCAACCCTAGACAGCTTTTGGTTTTCATCATCAAGTAAAGCTTGAGAGGCTATTCGAGCCTGATTCGCATTGCCTGACATAATCGCATCGTATATCGCTTTGTGCTCTTCTAAACAGAAGCGACCGCCTTCGGCAGAGTGGTCGATAAACTGTTTGAAAATTGTCGACAGGATGTTCGCGAACGGAATGTAAAACTGGTTACCCGTCGATAAGAAAATCGTTTGGTGAAACAGATGATCGTTGGTTGTCCACTCTTGATAATCAAAGCCGTTTGCCGCGATGGTCATCTTTTGGAAAAGAATCGAAAGCTCTTTGCGTTGCTCTACCGTAGCGTTGGATGCCGCAAGCGCACATGCTTCTGGGTCAATCGCTTTTCTTAAGCCCAAGAATTGAGATAAAAAGGGTTTGGTGTCTTCTAAATCTTGGATCCAATACAGTAATTGAGGATCTAAAAAGTGCCATTGCGTTCTTGGTTTGATACGAGTGCCCACTTTAGGCTTTGATTCAATCAACCCTTTTGCTGAAAGCAGCTTAGTGGATTCTCGAAGGGCAGTTCTGCTGACTCCAAAGATCTCGCACAACTCCATTTCGCTAGGTAACTTCTGATTTTCTTTCAACTCGCCAGACAAGATTTTGCGAGCAATTTGTCTCGCGACTTGAACATGAATTCGGCGGCTTGAATCTTCCACCAATGTAAATATTGACATTTAAACCACCTGAAATTGAAACTTTGAAAACAAAAAAAGCCAGACGAATCTGGCGCTTAGTGTCAGTGTATACGTCTAATATAGTGTGAGGTTTTCCCTCATCTATTTGTTGGGGCTGATGACTTTATTTAGTGTGACGGTCTTAACGACTTTATATAACTTAACGATTCTATATAACTTAGTGAGCTTATATTAGTCAGCTAGCTAGGGCGTTATTTGTCCGCCGTTAACATCTAGGATTTGTCCTGTGATGTACCCGCTACAGGCGTGCGATGCAAAAAAAGCAAATGAAGGGGCAACTTCATCAATATTGCCAAAGCGTCCCATTGGAATGTTGTTAGCAATGGTCGCTTTCAGATCGTCGCTCTTGCCATCGTGAAATGCGGTGTCGATAGTGCCCGGTGAAACAATGTTGAAACGGATATTGTCTTGCGCGAACTCTTTCACCCAATTGCGGTGAATGTCGTGTAACCACGCTTTAGATGCGGCATATACGCCAGCACCCACACCACCGCCTTCGCGAGCGGCAATAGAGCCCGTGCTAATCACACACGATGTTTGCCCCGATAGAGCAGCAGATGCACGCAAGTGTGGGATAGAGAACTTAGTTGTCATCAGCGCGGATCGAACATTTAGGTTCATCACACGCTCATAAAACTCGTCATCGATATTTTCTAGACTTGCACGCCCACCAAGGCCACCTGCGTTGTTAATCAACACATCCATGCCGCCAAAATGGTCGGTGAACTCTTTGACTAACCTTTCGCACTCTAATGTGTCCATTAGGTTTGCAGGAAAAAACGCAACATCGCCACCCAATGCGGTGAGTTCGGTGAGAACGTCATCGACTTTTGGGCTGAAAGCACGACTATTGATGCCAATCTTTGCGCCGTACTTTGCAAAAATGCGTGCAGTAGCTAGGCCCATACCAGCAGTAGAGCCAGTAATTAAAATGCGTTTGCCTTTTAAATCGTTAAACATCAGAGTCGCCTATATTGTAGATTATTTGCGTTAATAAATCATACAATAACACTTGCTATATTCAAGAGTGTTCATCTAAAAACTGATCATTACCGACATAAATAGTGAGAGTAAGAGTGGTTCTGTGAGTTCACGCATACAAAAAATGTGTAAATAAGAACTATTTGTATGAATAAATGGGTATGTTTGGTTTGATGAGCTTAATACTTACAAGATTGTCAAAATAATACTCTAGCCTATATTGGTAGTGACCTCACGTTATTCTGATACTGAGTTGGTAGAGATATAAATCAGTGTTATAGTACGAATTAAATAATACATATCTAATAAGTAAGTAGACACATGGCTGGTCATTTCAATTCTATTTCAGGCTCTAAGCGAAGCCTTCATGTGCAAGTTGCACGTGAAATCGCTCGTGGTATTTTGTCGGGCAATTTGCCTCAAGGTTCTATTATCCCTGGTGAAATGGCTCTGTGTGAGCAATTTGGTATCAGTAGAACAGCATTAAGAGAAGCGGTTAAGCTTCTTACTTCAAAAGGCCTATTAGAATCTCGCCCTAAGATTGGTACTCGTGTTGTTGACCGCGCGTTCTGGAACTTCTTAGATCCACAATTGATCGAATGGATGGACGGTTTAGCTGACACCGACCAATTCTGCCATCAGTTTTTAGGCTTGCGCCGTGCCATCGAACCTGAAGCTTGTGCGTTGGCCGCTAAATTTGCGACTGCAGATCAACGAATTGAATTATCAGAAATTTTCCAAAAAATGGTGGAGATATCTAGCGAAGAGATTCTTGATAAAGAGCGTTGGCTAGATATTGATATGAAGTTCCATAGCCTAATCTTCAACGCAACAGGGAACGACTTTTACCTACCATTCGGCAATATCTTAACGACTATGTTTGTTAATTTTATTTCTCACTCTTCTGAAGAGGGAAGTACCTGCATTGAAGAGCACCGCCAAATTTATGAAGCAATCATGGCGGGGAATAGTGATAAAGCGCGTCAAGCGTCAGCGAGTCACTTGCTAGAAACGAACCACAGGTTACCAATCGCTAGTTAATTGTTTAAAAAGATTTTTACTTTGAATCTTTGTTGGAACTGGTTCATTGGAACTAAAAGGTACACCAGGAAAGCACGTTTAATACGTGCTTTTTTTGTATCTAAATTTGATGGAAACCTGACTGATGTCCAATATTTGACCTATTCTTTGCTGTTTTGTTAAAACCACTAGCAACCAGCCTTGTTAGTTATATAATAATACTAATTAAATTATTGCGAGTGTGATTATGCCTCAGTCTTTATTACCAAATATTCTTCAGTTTATCGGTCAGATAGACCCATTCGATAAGATCCCTAAAGAAGCGCTGCGTGAACTTGCCTCTAATGTTCAGATCACTTACCTCGGCAAAGGTGATGTGGTTGATCTGTGTGAATCGGGTAAGGAAAAGTCGCTCTATATCATTCGAACTGGCTCTATGGAGCAACGAAAATCGGACGGTGTGCTTCGCGCACGTCTAGGTAGCGAAGACTTGTTCGGTTTTACATTCTTAGATTCTGAAGTCAACGACGAGAAAGGCTATAGAGCCATCGCAATTGAGAACACCTTGCTTTATGTGATTCCACACTCGGCACTTCAAACGCTTTTCAAAGCCTTTCCAAGTTGCGCAGAACACTTTGCTTCACAGGCGCAGGTTCGCTTGAAGTCGGCATTGGATGTGGTGTGGTCAAATAAAGAGAAAGGCCTATTCATTCGTAAAGTTGAGGAAGTGGCAAGCGGGCAGGTCGCCATTGTTAAGTCTGAGCAAACCATCCAATCGGTAGCGGTGGAAATGCTTCACCAACGCTCGCCATGTGCGGTGATCTATGAGGGTGAAACCATTGTTGGTTTGATTACCGACCGTGACATGACTAAGCGAGTGATCGCTCACGGTGTCAGTACTGATAGCCTGATCTCAGAGGTAATGACACACTCTCCACTCACAGTGAAACCCGATGATTTAGTGCTGCATGCTGCATCTATCATGATGCAATTCAATATCCGTAACTTGCCCGTTGTGAAAGAGAATAAGGTCGTTGGTCTCCTCACCACGTCTCACTTAGTTCAAAACCACCGTGTCCAAGCGATCTTCTTAATCGAGAAAATCAAATACGCGGGCAGTGTGAAAACCATGTCTTCGTTTACCCCAGAGCGACAAGCTATTTTTGAAGCGCTGGTGGAAGGCAAGGTTGCACCGGAAACCGTCGGTAAGGTAATGACCATGATCATGGATGCCTACACCCGCCGATTGATTCAGATCGCGATTGATAAATTAGGCCCACCACCGTGTGATTTCTCTTGGATCGTAGCCGGATCGCACGCGCGTAATGAAGTGCACATGCTGTCGGATCAAGACAGCGCTATTGTACTGGCTGATGATGCGTCAGACAGTGACCGTATTTACTTCAAACACTTAGCGATGATGGTGACCAACGGGTTGGCAAGCTGCGATTATCCGTTATGCCCAGGTAAATTCATGGCAGCGACGCCAAAATGGTGTCAGCCACTCAAGGTTTGGAAGCACTACTATAAAAAGTGGGTTGCCAACCCTGAGTATGAACGCCTACTCAACATCAGTGTGTTCCTAGAGATCCGTACTATTTATGGCAACAGTGAGTTCGAAGGCATTCTTCGTGATGAGCTGCATACCAATATTCGCGGCAACCGTGAGTTCCTAAGTACGCTCGTGAAAGATGCGGTCAATACCAATCCACCTTTGGGTATCTTCAACAGCTTGGTGTTAGAGAAATCGGGTGAGAACAAGAAAACCTTGAACGTGAAGAAATACGCCATCAACTTGATTATTGACTTAGCACGTATTTATGGTCTCGCAGTGGAGTGTGACTTGTCGGCCACTGATGAACGCTTTGCGGCAGCCAATGAAAAAGGCATGCTGAGCGACGACGCATTCAAAAACATTCTAGGTGCTTACCAGTTCATTCTCTCTTTCCGATTCGGTCATCAACTTGAAGCGTTGAAGAACGGAGATGTGCCCGACAACAATATCAATCCAGATAGCTTTGGTAGCTTTGAGCGTAAACACTTGAAAGATGCCTTTAGGATCATTGCTGACCTTCAAGAAGCGGCGAAAATTCGTTTCGGAGCGCGCTAATGAAATCGTTTTTAAATTACTTTCATCCGCTTGAGCGAATTAAACGTAAACGTAAGCAATATCTGGGAACGGTTAAGTTGCCAGAAGCGTTACATGATCTCGTAGATCAGCCTTGCCCTGAAATGACGGACTTGGCCAAAGACAGTGACTACATCGTGTTGGATCTTGAGACCACGGGTCTAGACAGCGAACAAG
>NZ_CAWPOA010000031.1:1047120-1053439 GCF_963889365.1 Vibrio sp. OPT20
TCTGATTTTGTCCATGGGTTGGGTCGATGTGGTCAAGGGGCGAATAGACTTAGCGTCCGCCAAGCATATTTATCTGGATAACGATTCGCAGATCAACGCCGAAACCGCCGTGATTAACCATATTACGCCGCAAATGTTGGAAGAGGGCGCTTCTATTCATGATGCGATGCTGACGTTCTTCGAAGCAGCGAAAGGCAAGATTATTGTCGCGCACGCTTGCATGGTAGAAGAGAGGTTCATTAGCCAATATCTTCTTCGTTGCTATGGTTTACGAGCGATTCCTCTGCTTTGGCTAGACACATTGTGTATCGAAAAGAGTATGGAGAAAGCGATCAGCAATCATGAAGAGGTGGATTTGACTCTAGCAGGCACTCGTGAAAGATACGGGCTTCCTGAATACAACAATCATAATGCGCTTGCTGATGCAGTATCAACTGCGGAATTGTTTTTAGCTCAGCAGAAGCGAGTTGTGCCTAACGATGAAGTGACCGTTGCATTTCTCTATCGGATCAGTCACTAGGGTGAGGAGCGTTAAGTACTCGGCTCTTATTTGAATGAATTGATTTGAAAGAAGAAAAGCCAGCGATTAAGCTGGCTTTTGTTTAGGTCTTAGAAAATTAGGACAGTAATTATCTTAGATTATTTATATAGCTATCGATTAGAAGCTGTAAGTTAGACCAACACGGCTACGGAGCTCACGAGTCGCTTTAGTCGATGAAGTACTCACATCACCAAACTCTACATATGGTGCCCATTGACCCATCATGTGGCGAATACTTGCGTTCAACTCGTAGTTGGTATCGTCGTTGTCGTAGATGTCATATCCATCCGCTTTGTAGTAGTTACCTTCTAAACCAAAGCGCCAGTTTTCCATTGAGTAGTTAACGTTTGCCGTTAGACGGTGGCGGCGTTGGTTTTCAATGTTTTTCTCAACACCGACAATGTCACCATTACCGTCGAGCTCGTACTCAGTCGTGCTAGTATTTTGTCTCATATCGTAACGGTAACGAGCACTTAGGCTTAGGCCATCAACGCTATCCACTTTGTATGTTGCACGAACTTGAGGTTTGTACGTAACACCAGATTCGCGACCTTCAATTGGCATACCGTAAGTCATGGTCCAGTTATCGTTTAGTACATGGCGGTAATTTAGACCAAGCTCCCAACCGTTATTCTTCAAATCTTCCATGAATTTACCGTCTTCTCCCTTGAATTTCGCTTCGATATCTACAAGGAAGTTGCCAATGCTATCGCCCAGTTTTACACGAGTAGCGTGTTGATCTGTATGACTCTTGTATTCGTGTCTCATATCGAAAGACGCCGCAGATACAGAGCCAGCAGCGAGTACAGATGCCACAGCAATCACGATTTTAGTTTTATTCATGGTATTAATTCCATATTTATAGGTTGAGTATTGGCCATAATTACAAGCCAAATAGAGTAGTTCTTGTCTTCAATGCATTTTGTTATTGAAATTATTTCTTGGTTATTTCAAATTTGTTTGCATTTAAATAATACAAATATGCTAACGATTTGAAGGCGTATAATCTGTGAATTTGATCGTGTTGTTGGGACAAAACCACTATTTACAAAGGGTTACAAAGTTGAGTTGCTCTGGTAAGTTGATGATTCTTAGTGGTTTATTTGGATGTTGATAATGATTTTGAAGAGTTTTGTTCGTCAATAAATGTGCGCTACAGCAAAAAATTGAACCTTTAGATATCATTTTTATTTGTAATACATTATTATTTACTAACTTTCTGTAGCAACACATAACTTTGCTGTGTTGATTACATGCACTGACAGTGTGAAGCCGAATAAGTAAGAACGGTCTTGAAGCTAAATGGATTAAATCCACCGCTTTAAGAACATGAGGCATTTACTTGAGGTGATTTAAAGCTCAATCAGAGAAGGTTTGAAATGTAGTAGGCGAGGCAGTGACATAGCCTGCTATATGAGTACGAACTTGATAGGAATGAACAGGGTTCGAATGGTTACCCGCTGTTCTTATTAGCGACAAAGAAGAAATTGTTGAAGTGCTTGCGAAAGCATTTTGATTATTGCTCCCAACTATTCTAATTATAACTTCTGCTTTCGTTTAGAAAGGTAGGAGACGGTAGTCGAAGATCTACCCTTGCGCTCATGTTGATACAGGCAACATGAGCGTTTTTTTATCTGAAATTTGAGTAGAGAATAGTTTGATAAGCAAAAACGTGTAAGCCGCGGCTTAAGAGCTAAGCTTTTAGGTTGATGACAGCGCGTTCAAGTGAGTCTGTTTGTTCTACTACTGAAGTTGCAGAAGCGGCGTTTTTTGAAGCGCTCGTTACATTCGTCAGTGTCAGCTGTTTAATGGCATCTACGTTTTCGATGATCTCTGACGTAACTTCACTTTGCTCCTTCATAGCTTTGGAGACTTCTAAACTGTTATTTAGAATGGTTTCCATGTCTGCGATAACCGATGTGATTCTTGAATGTGCCTTCTCACAAGAGTCGACACTGCTGTTACCTTTTTCACAACAATTTTGAATCGTGTTAACCACCATTTGGGTTTGATCTTGAACCCCTTGAATAATGGTTGAGATCTCTTCGGTTGAAAGCTGTGTTCTGCCAGCCAAGGTTCTCACTTCATCGGCGACGACCGCAAAACCACGACCTTGCTCTCCAGCGCGCGCTGCTTCAATAGCGGCGTTCAAAGCGAGTAGGTTGGTTTGTTCAGCAATGTCTTTAATCACTTCTAGTACGGTATTGATCTTTTCTGAGTGCACAGAAAGGCGATTCACTTCTTCACTCGCACTCACTAAGTCAGTTGAAAGCGTATTGATTGTGTCTCTGGTGAAGGCCACATCGTTCAGGCCATCATTTGCCGTGGAGAAGCTGGTCTGTGCATTTGCTGATGCATTTTCACTATTGGTCGCAACACTTTGGATATTGCTGCCCATTTGATTTATCGCGGTCGCAATATTTTCTGTTTGTCGTTGCTGCTTGTTTAAAGCGCTTTCCACTTTTATACCGTCGTGTTGCAACTGGTTCGAAATGTTGCCGAGCTCTTGGATCGACCCTTGTACTTGACCAACAAGTTGGCGAATATCTTCTAATACGGTGTTAAATGACTTGGCAATATCCGCAATTTCATCTGAACCGCTGTCTTCCGCTTTAACGGTAAAGTCACGTTGTTGGGATACGTGCAACATGGTTGCGTTTAACGAGGCTATCTTCTTAGCGACACGCGATGAGATCCCAAAGGACAGTGCGATCAGTAATCCAGTGACGGCGATTACGGAACTCACAATAAACGTAGTGATGGTTTGTTGAATCGATTCGACCTGTTGTTCTAAACGACCTTCAACGCCGGTAAATATCGAGATGATATCTTCAAACAGCATTTTCATTTCTGATTTCAGTTCGCTGACCTTTTCTGGGTTGCGTTCTATCGCGTCTACCATCAAGGAAAAATCTTTGTCGTATTGTTTTACTTCTCGATTCAGTTTGTCTAACTCAGGCACCGCTATGTCTGACTCTTCAAGTAAAACAGAGAAGCTATTCATCAACTGTTGGAAGTGTGAATACTCTTTGGCGAATTCAGGCTTGAGGGCTTTGTCGTGACTGATCAGAAACTCTAGTTCCGTTCGATTTAGTTGAAGCATCGAAACTTCAAGCGACTTCACCTTGATCAGGGTTTTCTCAAGTTTGATCAGCTTTAGGTTTGCCATTTCAGTGAATGAGACGACAACCAATAACGAAATAATGGATAAACAAGCAAGGCTAAAAAGGGAGGTTTTAATTTTCATAGGCAGGCACCAAAGCAAAACAATATGACTCAACAACGTATTTGGGAATCTCGTTTCTCTTATTTGCGTGATCAGTAGCTTACAAGCGGATAACTGGGATCTGACTCGCAACGGAAACGTTTGCTTACAGTATTTTATGGAAAGGTTATGCGCAAGTTAAATATTTATTATTTTCAATGACTATTGGTGATTGTTTTATCACTAGATGGAGTGCTGTAAATAATAACGAGAGATTGAGGTATAGTCGGACCAAAGTGATGAGGGGAAGTGGTAGAGAAAAGAGCAAGTGAAAAAGCCACGAACATTCACGCTTAGTCACATGAATGCTCGTTTCTCTTTTCTTGTCTTCTCTTGTTGTGTCTCTTGCTCTGGTCGCTTAATTGCAGACGGGTTAGCAGCAGACGGGTTTGCAGCAGACGGTTAGCTGCAGGCGGATTCGCAGCAGTCGTTTATATGTATGAGACTAACCCTGTGAGAACCGTTCTTAAATATTAGCTTTCCGTCGGCATCCAAACCTGTTTAGACGTAACTTTGTGGTCTTTAAAGGTCAGTTCTTCAACCTTGTCTCCGTTAGTATTCCAGCGAGTGAGTTTCCCGTTTGCTACTTCGCCTTCATCAAATTTCGCTTGGCTGGCCTTATTGCCATTAGGGTAGTAGTCCGTTACCAATCCATCTTTTTGCCCGTCACTGAATTCGGCTGTTAGGCTTTGTTCGCCATTCGGATACCAGCGAGAGGCAACACCCGACAGCTCATTGTCTTTATAGTTGAGCTCCGCTTTTTTCTGTCCGTTTGGATACCAGGTCTCGGCCTTACCTTGCAGTTCACCTTTAACGTAATTCACTTTAGAAGCAACTTGGCCATTTGGGTACCAGTTGGTTTCTAACCCAAGTTCTAGGCCATCAGCAAATTGAGCTTGGGTCGCGACTTGGCCGTTATCGAACTTCTCTTCAAATTGACCAGTAAAGGGTTTTGAGTGGTTTACTTGATAAGCCACACCTTTGCGCATTTGTAAGTAGTCAACAGCATCATCGCTGGTGGCTGCATAGCTCATAGAAGATACCGTACTAAGAGCAATTAAGATTGGAACGTATTTCTTCATAATGACACCTTTTTAATGGACGAGGGGAAAGTGTAACTGGTGTGTTAAAAGCATTTCACTTTCGAGAACCACTGTCAGTATCTAATAGTGGTTTTCAAGTTTTCATTATTGGCTACCTAATATAGGGAACTTTTAAAAGCGAATTCCCAATTCTATTTGTACTACAAATGTGTTGGTTTGATTCATTTTTATAAATTATATCTAACGATATTTTTGCTGTTCTTCTTTGAGCTTTGATCGTGACAAATAATAGTTTTTGTCGATAATCATTCGTTTTTTAGAGGGTTAGTTCATGTTTTTCGGGGTTTTTGTCGAAATCTAGTACGGATGGCTGCACTCACTTGAGGAATTATGCTCGTAGGTGGTGCAACTTTGAACTCGATCACTTGTATGATTAATTGAGTTTCAGACTGTAAGATCACTGTCACGCATTTAGATTATTGTAGTACAAATATGCTTGCCATCTATCTATAGTGACCTCAACAAAAAACATAAATAAAGGTCTCAAGATGGAACTCAATACCCTGATAGTTGGCATCTACTTCCTATTCTTAATTGCAATAGGGTGGATGTTCCGAACGTTTACAAGTACGACGAGTGATTACTTCCGTGGGGGAGGTAATATGCTGTGGTGGATGGTAGGTGCAACCGCATTTATGACCCAGTTCAGTGCGTGGACATTTACTGGTGCAGCAGGTAAAGCCTTTACCGATGGTTTTGCCGTAGCGATTATCTTTATCGCGAACGCATTCGGTTACCTAATGAACTACCTTTACTTCGCTCCGAAGTTCCGCCAACTGCGCGTTGTGACGGTTATTGAAGCGATTCGTATGCGTTTTGGTAAGGTGAATGAGCAAGTGTTTACTTGGTCTGGCATGCCAAACAGCGTTATCTCCGCAGGTATCTGGTTGAATGGCCTTGCGATCATCGCATCGGGTATCTTCGGCTTTGATATGACAACGACGATTGTCCTAACGGGTCTGGTTGTACTGGTGATGTCAGTAACGGGCGGCTCTTGGGCGGTAATCGCATCTGACTTTATGCAGATGGTTATCATCATGGCAGTGACCGTAACGTGTGCTGTAGTAGCGGTCTACCACGGTGGCGGTGTCACGCAAATCATCAATGATTTCCCAACCGATTCATTTATTACGGGTGATAACCTTAACTACCTAAGCATTTTCAGCATCTGGGCGGTGTTCATCTTCTTGAAGCAGTTCAGTATCACCAATAACATGCTGAACTCTTACCGTTACCTTGCTGCGAAAGATTCAAACAACGCACGTAAAGCAGCACTGCTTGCTTGTGTACTAATGACACTGGGTCCAATCATCTGGTTCATGCCTTCATGGTTCATGGCAGGTCAAGGTGTTGATTTAGCAGCAGCTTACCCAGAAGCTGGCAGTAAAGCGGCTGACTTCGCTTACCTAT
>NZ_CAWPOA010000031.1:1053495-1076890 GCF_963889365.1 Vibrio sp. OPT20
ATTTCGTTCAAGAGTACATGCCGGTTGGTATGGTTGGCCTTCTGATTGCCGCGATGTTTGCAGCAACAATGTCTTCAATGGATTCTGGTCTAAACCGTAACTCAGGTATTTTTGTTAAGAACTTCTACGAGCCGATTCTTCGCCCTAAAGCGACAGAGAAAGAGCTAATGGTTGTTTCTAAGCTAACGTCTACTTTCTTCGGCATCGCGATCATCTTGGTTGCTCTGTTCATTAACTCTCTTAAAGGTCTGAGCCTTTTCGACACCATGATGTACGTGGGCGCATTGATCGGCTTCCCAATGACGATTCCAGCATTCTGTGGCTTCTTTATCCGTAAAACTCCGGATTGGGCTGGTTGGGGCACGCTAGTAGTCGGTGGTGTGGTTTCTTACTTCGTTGGTTTCGTTATCACAGCGGACATGATTCAAAACTGGTTCGGTCTAAACGAACTAACTGGCCGTGAGTGGGCTGACCTGAAAGTGGCTATCGGCCTTATCGGTCACATCGTATTTACTGCTGGCTTCTTCGTTCTTTCAACACTGTTCTACAAGCCATTACCGGAACACCGTGAGAAAGATGTCGACAAGTTCTTCAATAACCTAGCGACACCGTTAGTTGCTGAAAGTAATGAACAGAAGAAACTGGATAACAAGCAACGTCGTATGTTGGGTTCACTTATCGCGGTAGCGGGTGTGGGCGTAATGACTATGTTCGTACTGCCAAACCCTATGTGGGGACGCATGGTATTCGTTTTGTGTGGTTTGATTGTGTTCTCTGTTGGTCTGTTACTTGTTAAAGCAGTCGATGACAAAGTCGAGCAACAAGACGAAGTGACTCCAGCCGAAGGCTAATTTAATACGCATCCTAAATAACATCACGGCCACCTAAATGGGTGGCCGTCATTTTAATAATCCAAACTTTAACGTGAGATGTACGATGAACAAAAAACTATTATCGGTAAGCATTATTAGCGCGTTCACGCTCGCTTTTGCAACAGGCTGTACGACACAAGAGAAAACAGCACCCGTAGTCAGTGTCGCTGAACAAGCTGCGCCTGCTATTAGCGAAATCGACCGTAGTTACCTATTGAGCAGTGACCGCTTAACTGAGGTCGATGGCAACACATTAGCCGTTGCTTCAGAAGAACAAGTGGCTGCGCTTAAAGCACAATTTGAAAACCTAAAAGATGGCGACGAAGTGGTGATCCCTGCCGGTAAATACGCGAACTTAGGTCAAGTGACTATTACGGCGAATGACATCACTATCAAGGCTGAGCAAGCAGGTTCCGCCTGGTTAACTGGCCTAGTTCAGTTTGAATTGAAAGGCGATAACATCACGCTTGATGGCCTAGTGTTTACCGAAGGCGGTCCAAACGAAAGGTTTGGCGGCGTACGAATGATGGGCGACAGCAACACTTTAAAGAATTCAACATTTTATTATTTCAACCACGCTTATGAATATCAACCAGATGAGCGTCGTTCTGAATACCCAAGATACCTGTGGGTTTCTTTGTGGGGTAAAGACGGTAAAGTCATCAACAACCGTTTCGAAGGTAAGCAAAAACGCGGCACTTTGATTGGTGTGCAAAAAGATGACACGCCAGACAACCATCTAATCGCAAATAATATCTTCATGGATCAAAAGCCGAACCAGTTCAATGAATTCGATATCAAAGAGGCGATTCGTTACAACGGCAACAGCTGGGAAGCACTTCGTATTGGTGATTCAAAATCTTCTCAGTGGGACTCTAATTCAAAATTCGTTAATAACTTGATGATCGACATGGATGGCGAGCGCGAGCTTGTCTCAGTTAAGTCGGGTGGCAACACAATTTCTGGTAATACAATTTTTGAAAGTTCTGCTTTGATTTCTTTGCGTCATGGTAAAGGAAGTAGTGTTGAAAATAACATTATTCTAGGTAATAAAAAGAACTTAACGGGTGGTATTCGCATCTACGACGAAGACCATGTTATCCGTAATAACTACATTGCGAATACTCGTGGACGTGATGGTGTGATTGAAGGCAATGCTGACCTACGTGGCGGCATTGTTATTAACACTGGCATCATCGACGTAGCGAATGGTGAACAGCTAGATCAATCAGTGAAGGGCAAAGAGCTTAACAAGCAGTGGACGCCGAAAAACATCACCATCGAAAATAATTCTCTAGTCGACACTGAGTGGGGCATTATCTATGGCAACCAAACTCACCGTGTTAGCCTGTTCAATAATGCGGAAGTTGAAAAGATTTATGCAGGTGTTGATGTGGCGTTCAAACACAACGTGGTTGATAACTCGCAATCTCCTGAGTTTGTCAGTGTGCGTGCAACGCAAGATTACCCATTAGTCGGCGCAACGTATGACAATGAAACATATGTTGGCCAAGTGACAGCATCTGAGCAGATCTCGAGCTTCTCTGTTGAGTTGCCCGCAATGACAGTTACTAACGGTATTAACGCTTACCAAGGTGAAGGCGCAGACGTGTCTAAACTTGCGGTCGTGACGGCTGAAACAGCGGGTCCAGACTACGTGCTTGAGAATACGACTAAGTAAGTTATTGCTTAATGGCTAATGGCTAATGGCTAATGCTTAATGGTTTGAGCTATCAAATAAATTCAGATAGCTGTCTTGGCCATTAACACTTAAAAAGCCTCAACGGGTAATGTCTGTTGAGGCTTTATCGATCTTAGGTCGTGATTATCTCGATCTTACGTCGTGACTACTGTGATTTATACTTATGCAGCAGATCCCAAGGGATATGACATAAGTGGTGATCTTCAGGGAAGTGGCTTAGGTGATGCTGGTGGATATCATCACTCGCGACATAATGAGTTAACGGCAATATCTCGAGTGCGATACGGTCGGCGTCGTCACGAGAGGCAACATAGTGCTTAGCTTCTGTTAAGTGTGCTGCGTTGGTGCTGTATACGCCTGTGCGGTACTTCTCTCCGACATCGACACCTTGTTTATTGACGCTGTAAGGGTCGATAATCTCAAACAAGTGTTTCATCAAAATCATTACAGACGTGACGCTTGGATCAAATTCAATTTGTACGCACTCTGCATAGCCATCGTAATCGCTTTGTGTGCCATTGCATTGCGTGCTATCGCATTGTGTCGACCCGTTTTCTGTTAGCTGGGCGCTTCCATTGGCACGGCCTGCTTCTGTGCTGATAACACCAGGAACGTACTTAATAAATTCCTGTACGCCCCATAAGCAACCGCCAGCTAAATAAATTTGTTCCATACTTACCTTTTACTTCTCTGTGTTTGTTGATGTTTGTTCGATGTGTGAATCAATACGATGATACCCGCACGTATAAAAAAGCGTCTATAAAAATGAGCGCGCAAATAAAAACAAGCGTTTAGGCATTGTAAACCTGTGCGACTGAACAAACATAAGTTTAATATGATTTGTGATTGTATAAGTCAGTATTGCTTTGTCATCAACTCGAATCTCAACATCAAGTGAGCATTACTCTAAACATGTTTGATCAAATAAAAGACTTCATTAATCCGAGCAAGAACCCAGATCTTACTCAGGCCCATGAATACCAGCGTCAGCATCTGCCGACATTGTGGTTATTGGGAAAAACGGGGGCGGGCAAGTCATCGTTTATTCAAGCGGTGACTGGTGACTCTTCTGTAGAAGTGGGCAATGGTTTTGCGCCTTGTACCATGACGGCGATGTCTTACGAATTCCCACAAGACAAACCCGTGATGCGCTTTCTCGATACCAGAGGACTAAGCGAAGCGAATTACGATGCGAAAGAGGATCTGGAAGAGATTGGTCAGGCAGGTAATGCGTTAGTCGTTGTAATGAAAGCCGACGAACCTGAACAATCCTCAGTGCTTGCGGCTCTAAAGCAGATTAAGAAACAGAAGAAAATTAAGCACTTGCTGCTTGTTCATACTGCAGTGTTGTCTTCCAGTGAAACAGATCGAGCAAGGCAGGTTCAGTTCAACACCAACCAAGTAGAGAAGGCTTGGGGTAAAGAGTTTGAATCGGTAGCAGTCGATTTCGAAACGGATGACTCGAGCAATAACAGTGGTTCAATTTACAACTATGACATCTTGTTAGAAAAGCTGACCAGTATTCTTCCTGTTATTGGAATGATGGTGCAAGACAAAGAGCACTCCACTCAAGAAGAAGCCAACTTTGATCAAGTAGAAAACGAAGTGCTTTGGTATGCGGGAAGTGCCGCGGCGAGTGACCTGATTCCGGGGGTTGGTTTGGTATCGGTACCTGCGATTCAAGCCAAAATGCTTCACAGCTTGGCCAATCAATATGGGGTCGAGTGGAACAAGCGAGTCTTCAGTGAGTTGATAGGCACTCTCGGAAGCAGCTTTGCGTTGCAATACGGAATGAAGCTGGGCACTCGACAGTTGATAAAGCTGATTCCAGTTTATGGTCAAACGGTAGGGGCAGTGGCTGCAGCGGCAATGAGTTTCGGCACCTCTTATGGTTTAGGTCGCGCGGCGTGTTTTTACTTCTATCATAAGAACAAAGGCGAAGAAGTGTCTGAGCAAGAGATGCAGAAGATCTACAAAGAATCCCTGAAAAAAGGAAAGGCGGCGTCGGGCTATGAAGAAAATTAGAAACCTATTTCGATTACTGGCGGTGCTATCGAGCGGCCGCTGGGGCATTGCTCTGATTTCGGCGATCTTTCCAAGCATTATCATGATGGGTTTTGGTGTGTTCTTGGCGATCAAATACGGTTACCTACTCGAAATGTCGATTGCCATTGCCGTGAGTACCTTGGTATTCACCATTCCCTTGTTCATTTCTAGCCGCTCTTCACGCGATTCTTCAAGCCGCTCTTCAAGTACGGAGCCCTTCTCAAATAAAGAGAGTGACGGCCTTGGCGAAGATGCTTCTGAATCTGAATCACAACATAACAAAGCTGATATCAACGATGCATTGGTTAAGGCTTCGACTGATTGGTCTCAAAAAGAACTGTCGATCTGGAATGATTCAAAACATCATGTACGCCAACAATTAATGGTCGACATCGAATGGGGCAACCTAGACCAAACTGGTTTAGAGGTACTTGAGTTTGTGGCGAAAAAGTTTGATAAGAAATCGCTCGATTTTTCGATTCCTGAAGGGCTAAAGCTGTTCGAAGAAGTAAGCCGACGCTACAAACTGGTAGTGCGAGAGCATATACCGGGCATTGAGTATCTCAAGGTTTCTTACATCAAAGCGGGCTACGAAGCCTATGACAAATATGGCGAGCTAGGGCAGAAGATCGTTAAGGCCGCTATTTGGGGGAATCACCTCAAAAACCTCTATTTGAACCCGTTAAAAGTTGTTTCTGATTTAGGGAGAGAGCAAGCGACATCTTCAATGACAAGAGGTGTGGTTGATGACATGCAATACGCCGCCAAACAAGCCTTATTAGATGAAGTCGCGGCGGTCGCGATTGACCTCTATAGCGGACGTTTCAGCATTGAAGATGAAGCATTGAAAGCGTCCGATGTGTCTGAACTCGACGAACAACGCTTTGCTCCAGAGTTAGAGCCCGTGCGAATCGTGCTGGTGGGGCAAACCAGTTCTGGTAAATCTTCACTGATTAATGCCCTTAAGCAAGAGCTGGTTGCCGAGGTCGATGTTCTACCATCAACCGACACTTCAACCGTATACAACGCGTTTGTCGACGACAATGATGTTCGCGTTGTTGATCTTCAGGGGCTTGATGGCAATCCTAAAACCGAAGCCTTAATGCTGAAAGAGATGACCCAAGCGGATGTGGTGCTATGGGTGCTTAAAGCCAATCAGTCTGCACGTGATTTGGATAAGCAGCTGAAAGATAGATTTGATGCTTTCTATGACGATCCTAAGAACATCTCACGCAAGAAGCCGATTGTGGTGTCGGTTGTGAATCAGGTAGACCGATTAAAGCCTGTAGACGACTGGCAACCGCCGTATGACTTAGATAACCCAACATCGGCCAAAGCGAAGATCATTGCTCAAGCGCTCGAATACAATCATATATTGCTGCAAACCGATATCGTGTTACCACTGGCGATTGCGCCAGAAAAGGTACAGTTTGGTTTAGATACATTAAGGCAGACGTTGATCGAGCGTATCGCTGACGCAAATAACGTTCAGAGAAATCGCCAACGTTTAGAAGCCATGAAAAGAGGGACGTCGGTTAAAGGCCAACTGAATAAAGCGGTCAAGGCGGGTAAGAAGGTTGCCCCCAGTGCATTGAAAGCAGCGACGCCAAAACTGGCTGAAATGGCCATCAAGCAAGTCGTGAAGAAGAAGTAAGTCATTCATTGCGAATACAGTTCTGGTGAGGTTTGAGCCTCATCAGAGCTTATCTTTTCTAGATCGGCGAGTTTTAGAGCTTAGCTTTTTAGCTCGGGAGCTCTCTAGAAGATAGATTTCTAGAAGACAGCTTTTTAGAAAACAGCCATCTTCGCCCCTTATTCGAGGAAGCATTGAGTTTAAAAGAGATTCGATAATATTAAGTAACTCGCTGAACTAGTTTAATAGTATATAGACGGCTGTGATTCACAGTTTATATAACATGCTATCGTATTTAATTATCATTCTAAATGTTGATCACATTTATACTTTTCTAAGCTGTATTTATAAAACAATTGCACTATATTTAAATTTCGGATCATCTTGATTTCAACGTAGGGATATATTGTGAACATGTATCTGAAATGGCAATCCACAACATGGCTAACCTTGTTAGCTTGGTATACCTTAGATCACCAGCTCTCGTTCCGCCTTTCTTCAGAGTAGTACCCTCTAGGCGTCACACGCCAGCAAAGCAGCGCGCTTTGTTTACCTATCAGCAGCTTTGATAACCTTTGAACGCATGAATGTCGCACTTATTATTTCGTGCAGAATATTCGTTGTTTTGTCGTTCTCGCTAATTATCTCAGCCTCTGTTTAGGTTCGATTAATAACTAATTATTTAACTTGTTTATTTTCATTGTTAATTTCCGTCTATCTTTATGCGGAGCTATTAAATTAATGGTGAGGATTCGTGACATCTAAAGAAAATAGATTTCGACCTGATCGGAATGTATAGAAAGGTACTATTATGGAAAACTTCAAACATCTACCAGAACCGTTTCGTATTCGTGTTGTAGAACCAGTAAAAAGAACAACCTCTGCATATCGTGAGCAAGCCATTGTTGAAGCGGGCATGAACCCATTCTTACTGGATAGTGATGATGTGTTTATCGACTTACTGACAGACAGTGGTACCGGTTCTATTACTCAGCGTATGCAAGCCGCGATGTTAATGGGCGATGAAGCTTACAGTGGTAGCCGCAGTTACTATGCATTGTCGAATGCGGTGAAAGATATCTTTGGCTATGAGCTGACTATTCCAACACACCAAGGACGCGGTGCAGAGCAGATCTACATTCCTGTTCTTATCAAGAAGCGTGAAATGGAGAAAGGTCTCGATCGAAGCAAAATGGTCGCCCTGTCTAACTACTTCTTCGATACAACACAAGGTCACACCCAAGTGAATTGCTGTGTGGCAAAGAACGTTTATACCAAAGAAGCGTTCGATACCTCTGTGAATGCGGACTTCAAAGGCAACTTCGATGTGGTGAAGCTGGAAGAAGCGATTTTAGAAGCGGGCGCAGCCAATGTTCCTTATATTGTGAGCACCATTACTTGTAACTCTGCTGGTGGGCAGCCAGTGTCTATCGCCAATCTAAAAGCCGTTTATGAAATCGCACAGAAATACGATATTCCCGTGATCATGGACTCGGCACGTTACGCTGAAAATGCCTATTTCATTCAACAACGTGAATCGGGTTATCAGGATTGGACAATAGAACAGATCACGCGTGAATCCTACAAATACGCGGATGGCTTAGCCATGTCTGCTAAGAAAGATGCCATGGTACAAATGGGCGGCTTGTTGTGCTTTAAAGACGACTCTTTCATGGATGTGTACACAGAGTGTCGAACTTTGTGTGTGGTGCAAGAGGGCTTTCCAACCTATGGCGGCTTAGAAGGTGGCGCAATGGAGCGTCTTGCGGTTGGCCTTTATGACGGCATGCGCCAAGATTGGTTAGAGTACCGCATTGGCCAGGTTCAATACTTAGTTGATGGCTTAGAAGCGATGGGCATCGTGTGCCAGCAAGCAGGCGGTCATGCTGCGTTTGTGGATGCGGGTAAACTGCTTCCTCATATTCCTGCAGGTCAGTTCCCAGCACATGCTTTGGCGTGTGAACTCTATAAAGTCGCGGGTATCAGAGCGGTTGAGATTGGCTCATTGCTGCAAGGTCGCGACCCAGCAACTGGTGAACAACACCCATGTCCTGCTGAGTTATTGCGCCTTACCATTCCTCGCGCGACCTACACACAAACGCACATGGACTTCATCATCGAAGCATTCGAAAAAGTGAAAGAGAATGCTGGGAAAGTGAAAGGGCTCGACTTTACCTACGAGCCTCCGGTGTTAAGACACTTCACTGCGCGCTTGAAAGAGGTAGAGACCAGCGAGAAACAAACAGAAAAAAAGAACGAACAAACGCTCGAAGAAGCATTTTAAAATAAAAACATAAGCGAATAGTCACTAAAACCCTAATCAAAGGCTCCCTCGGGAGCTTTTTCTTTTTTGGATGATAGGGGAGTTATGTCGTTAAGCAGCTAAGCCTTTAAGCCTTTAAGCTTTTACGCTTTTAAGTACTTAACCCGTTAATCATTTAGGCCTTTAGATGTTGAACTACGCTTGTTTGTTTTTCAGCGTAGACTTTAGCATTTGGAATAGCCATTGATTCAAAGGCGCATCTTTCTGTGAACGACGGCAGCTCATCACATAACCCACATCGATCGTCAGTTTTTCGGGCAAATCAATACTACGACAGCCTTCTGGTACGCTGCCATTGAGGGTGATACCAAAATAGTCGGATTTGAGCACAACATCGTGAATCATCGCAGGGTGGTCGACTTCCACTCTTGGGTTGACGTGAAATCCGATATTTCTAAGACGATCAAGGATCGGGTATTTATTGTCATTCCATCCCGGGGTTTTAAATAGAATGATTGGGTAGTTAGCGAGCGACTCAAAGTCTTTCGCTGGATGATCCTCTCTCACGAAGAACACCACTTTTCCTTTACCGAATTCCATTTGAGAAATTGACTGTGGCAAGGTTTCATCAAAGTAATGAACCGCTATGGATTCTTCGCCGTCGATGAGCCTGTTCCTCACATTGCTTCCCCACCGAACGAATGAGTAGTGAGCATGCGGGGCTTCTTTACTCAGAGCAAAGTAGAGCTTCGAGCCAAAGCGCTCCCAGAACAGGGTATTTGCGTAGATTTTGATATCACCTTGGTAAGTTTCTGGCGAAAATACTTGGTGTTTAATGGCTTCAACGCTGCTCAAGATCTGCTCAAAATTTTCGATGTTGGTTTCAACAAAAGTCGTGGGTTCAAAACCGTGTTTGGTTTGAATGAACAGTGCGTCGTCGAGCTGTAACTTTAATTTCGAAAGGTTCTTGCTGATCGCTCCGGAGGTTTTTCCTAGCGACTCCGCAACCAGTCCAACATTGCGAAGTTCATACATACGCTTGATAACGAGGATATTTTGAATGTCTAGATTGATGTCCACAGGCTCTCCAAATGAATCCTTTTATAGGCAGTAATTTCGGTGCGGTAGGCGTACAGAAATTATGTGACTCTAATATCATAGTGGTAGTACAAAACAGATAAGACAGAACAGCGTCAGAACTTCGCTAATCCCTTGATTTTCCATTTGGTAAATCTTGCTTTTCCTCGAATGGCTTTCACTCAAGCGCTAAAGTTACCTCAACAAAGAAACACTGATACCAAACGAACAAATAATTAAAAATAATATGAGGTGATGTATGAAAAAGTTAATCGCACTAGGCTTAATGGCTCTTTCAATGAACACGGCTTTTGCTGCCGACGGTACGTATACAGGGACTATCGACATGACAAGAAGCGAAGGTAATCAAGTAAAGGCTGAGCGTGTTGAATCTGACTTAACACTGGAAGGAAGAAATGAAGCGTCTAACGGCGGAATCCAACTCCAAAAGAACGTAGATCAAGACCAAACGATCCAGCTTACAGGTCGTCGTGATTAACGTTAAAGATGTGCTTACCATTGTCATGAGAAATGCTGCGCCCTCGGGTGCAGCATTTTTCGTTATTGGGTTGTGGAGTATTTTATAAACTCTAGCGATCTAGCCTTGGCATGTTGTGTAACGTGTGGCATTTTGTTGTTCTCTAATTTAGATCGCTATTAGGTGTTGGTTAAGCATTACAAACCAGTAAGCGAACGACTCGAAAGGACAAGGAATGACTCAAAAAGAAACGGGAATGATTCGTCATATTCTACTGATTAAGTTTAAAGAAAACGCTGAGGCTTCAGAGGTTCAAAAACTAAAGATGCTGTTTGAAGCGATGCCAAACAAGGTTGAAGGGGTCACTTCAGTAGAATGGGGATTAAATGACAGCCCTGAAAACAAGAACCAAGGTTATACCCACTCGGTGTTAATGACGTTCGCCGATGAAGAAGGCCGCCAGAATTACCTTCCGCACCCTGAGCATGATGCGCTGAAAGATGTGTTTCGTCCGCTTTTAGAAGACATCATTGTGTTTGATTACTCCCTGTAATTAGGTTCTGAGTAGGTCTCTTGTGTTTGACTTACCTTCGATAATGAAGAGTTAGGGCCTAGCGATTAAGCCCTAACTGAATAAGAAACGACTTACTCTGTAGGCGAAATCGTGACTGGTGCAAACGATGCGACAGCATTTCCGCCTGCTCCCGGACGATCTACATAAGGCGTGTTCTGCATTAAGGTGTAGTACACATCCACGAAGTCATCATCATTCACTAATACACCATCAGGAATCACATCGATAATCTTGCCTGTGATCTGAGGGATGATCGCATAACCTTGAACTTCTGGATCAGGAATCATCTTCAGTATCTCTTCTGCGGCTTGAACCAAGAGTTTTGCTAGCGCTTTGTAGTCTGTGCCATCATCGTGTTCCATTAAGATCATGTCTGCAGCGCCCCAACGGTAGCGAGGCCAGAAGATGACGGTCTGGTTCGGGTAGTACGTCTGTTTGTCGTAGTCCAGATAAGGCATCTCAACAAGGTCGATCTGGGGCTCTAAACGACTTGAATCGACACCCGTCACGATAGCGTAGATTTCCGCTTTACCAGAGATCCAAGGTTCTTGGTCGACGGCTAAACGGATTTTGGTTAATTGTGTGGTATTCAACGGCTCAGGTTCAGACAAGGCCATCGAGCGACGTGCCTTGTTCATCAAAGACGGTTTTTGAGGTTTACTCTCGTCGGCATTGGTATCGCTAACGGCATTGATTTGCGTTGTAGTACCCAGCTTTTGCATCTCTGCCTGCATTGCCATTAAGCCTGCTTTGAGCTCTTCAGCACCGTTACTATCAACCACAAACACTGGGACGTCTGGCATTTGGTACACATCTAGTTCATGAACCTGTCCGTACACGTCATACGCTTCAATATATTGCCAATTCGAATCGTCGCCTGATGGTTCAAATGCAAACAGCGGGTTTTCACCATTCTTCCAAGCTTCGATCATCGCTTCATCAGCCATGCGAACCTCTAACACAGAGTCGCTGAAGTCGTTGATCCCTTTCATCTTGCGATAACCCAGATCCGCTTTTTGCATCCGGCTTGAAAATGCAGAGTAGGGCTGAGTAGAGCTCAATTTATCTACAGGCGCGGATAAGTTCTTTTCTGAGATCTGAGCCTTCAATGAAAGCTCAAGATCGGAATAACGCTCGCTGATTTGCAACGCCAGAGATTGCTTTTGCGCTGCGCTACTTTCTGCAATACCTAATGAATCAGTTGTCTCAATATTTTGCGCAAAAGACTGGAAGCCAACCACTGTCGTTGCAAGCACCATACTGATAGAAATAGATGGTCTCATAAATAATCCTTATTTTAATTTTTATCATTAATAGAGCTTTTGCCCTATAAGGATTAACCTATCAGTAACGTGAATGTGTTCAAAAGTTAGTCAGTTATTTTTGTTTCGTTGTGCAGCACAGGATCTCAATTTAAACTGTTTTTATAAAACAATGCCTAAGTAACCTTGATATTTATAAATTAATAGACGTATCAGTAAATAACTTACAATATTATTAACTACTAGGGTGTGTCATAAAAAAACCTACTCAAAGTGAGTAGGTTTTTAATTCGCAGTTAACCGCTAGTTCTCGATTTACAACTTGTTTGAGAGGCTCGCTCTAACTCAATCTAAACGTAACGTTAGGCCTGAGTAGTTCGAGTATCCGCGCAGTAACACATGATAGGTCACACCCGGTTGCACGCTCACACTGCACTGCTCATTGTTTCCAGCGCGATAAGGGCGACAATCGTAACTCGATGTCGTTGGCTTGCTGCCTGATTTCACATAAAGGTCGGCATCGCCGGAACCTCCAGACATTGAAACCGTCACGCTTGATGCAGAATCAACGGTGAACGTGTAGAAGCTCTCTGAAGACTGATTCCCGTTTAGGTTCGAAATCGGCGTGCCTTTCGTTAATACATTGCCAGTTGGAGGCGTGACACCACAACTCGCATTAACGCCTACGGTATTAAAAGCATCTTCAACATCGGCAACCACATAGCCCATGTCTGCTGCGGCTTTCGCTACGCCACAAGCTCCAGCGTCAAAGGTACTGTTTGCCGTCCAATACAACTGGTTGGCAACCGTGAATATCTCAAAACCTTTACGCACATCCCAGCCAGACTTGTTCGCTAAAAGGTAAAATGCGCGGTTATAAACACCGCTAGATAAGTGAACGTTCAAGCCATCGTAGTATTGCGAGGCGTGATCAATCGAACGACCATCTTTTGAAGGTTGATCAAAGTAACGCAAGCCGCCTTCTGATTTGAATATATCGCTTCCGACCACCCAATCTACATTACCACGCAGGTAGTATTCAGCCGCTTCGCCCGCAATATCGGAGAAGGCTTCATTGATACCGCCCGACATGTTTTGGTACACAAGGCCGGAGTTTTGCTCAGTGAAGCCGTGGCTGACTTCGTGAGCGCTCACGTTGATATCGACCAATGGGTGAAAGGTGTTTTTGCCATCTCCAAATGTCATGGATGAGCCATTCCAAAAGGCGTTTTCATAATCGGAACCGTAATGAACGCGCATTGTCAGTTGGAAAGTTAAAGGCGACGTATTCATCCAATCTTTGTACATATCGAACACGACATTACCAAAGTAGTGTGCATCGTTAAGAGGCGAGTAAGCCCCGTTAATGTACTTATGATCGGTGTAGTTGGTTCCGTCGGCACAGTTGTAGCTGTAGGCTGCGCTGCCAGACGTTCCGTTCCTCAAATCGACTGTCTTAACTGATTCATTTTCTAACGTACAAGTCGTGCCTGTTTTGTCGATGGGAAAGCTAGGAAAGTCGCTGCCATATTCATATCGAGTGGTTTTGAGGTTGCCACCGGGGCCAGTGCCTAATGCTTTAGCGTGGTTTAGTCCATTCCATTTTTGGAGGACATCGCCAGTCGTGGCATCAATAAAATAGAAAGGGCGCTCAGGCATTGAGGACGCGATAAAGAAATCGACCAGATACACCACTTGCGCGGTTTGGTTCTCATCCAATCTCACCATGAGTTTTGCGTTTTTATTTTCAATCGACTTTTTGCCGACGGTAAAGGTGCGGTGAGCAGACAGTGCAGCTTCAATCGCTTGTTCTCGATTCAGCTTTGGCGCGATGCTGGATAAGTCTCCACTGATCCCTTGTGCCATTGAACCGAATACCTGAGTGGGTTGGTTCTTGGAAAGGGTAGCGACAACCGAAGTATCAAAGACGGGTAAACCTAAGTGCGTTTGTTGGTAGCGGACTTTGGTTTTTCCATTGGGCAGTACGACCCGTTTAACTTCAGAAAAACCTAATTCAAGTGGAGCAACACTCTTCGACTGAGCGACGAGGCTTTGTTGTAGTAATGCATCATTATCGACTTTGACCATTTCTGCAGCGTGTGCATTAAAGCCAAAAGAGGTACCTAGAATAGCTGCTATTTTCCAGCTTAGTTGACGTTGTTGGTTCATTTTTCGTTCCTGATTTTAATATAAACTCCGTCTTCCCAACGGCTTTATAGGAAGTCTATATGCAACACGCTAATGCCATGTGTTGCGAATCAAGATTGGAAGAGCATTTAGAATTATGACAAGTTTATCAGGGAGATTTATTTTTAGAGTATGTAATTCAAAGTTTACAAAAATTCTTATTGATCAAATTGTTTTTATAAAATCTAATTTTATTATTTATCGTAACTTGATGATGGAGCGGGAGTTATTAAAATCTGTTTTGTTTTAATCGATAGAACTCATTTCTCTAAACTAACTTCGATATTTCTCTGTTTTTATCTTAATTACAAATTAGTAAATAATCGGGTTTTTGGAAGTGGAAATATTGTCCTTATTATCAATAGTAATCTTGTCTTAACAATACCACTAAGCACAGATCTCAACTTTTTTAACACTTAGTCTCGTTAGGCAGGAAAAAATCTACATTTTGTTGTTCAATCACAAACTAATAAACATAAGTCATTGTTATGAAAGGAGTAGGTCGCTTAAGATAGGCAGCATAAGAAACTAGACAGAAAAATTCTGCATTTAAATACAGAATTTCTCTGTCTAATAGCTGTTATATTTTAAGGATACATATGGGTAGCATAGCAGTAGATATATTTCCTCCCGCTTATTGGCAGGATTTCGAAAAATTAACTCAAGATATTGTAAAAATCAAATGGAAAGATGACTATGCCGAAAGACATGGTCGAGAAGGTCAAGCTCAAGGTGGCATCGATGTTTATGGTTATAATCACGTAGCAAAAGAGCATACTGGAATACAATGTAAAAAACGTGCACTTAAAAGTAAGCCTTCACATGAGTCTCCCTCGAATACATTGACGAAGTCTGAAATAGATCAGGAATTAACTAATGTAAAAGAATCAGAACATCAACTAGATCGCTTTATCATTGCAACTTCTGGTCCTCGTGATGCTCATCTTCAAAGTCATGTGGCAAAACTAAATAAAGCAAGTGGTGACCTCAAGGTCTCAATTATGTTTTGGGACGACTATGTAGATTTTCTTAATGACCACCCAGAATTGATGTATCGTTACTATGAAAATGTTTTAAAATTTCGTAGTGAATATAGCAGTCTAAAACATTACCTACTTTTACTCTCCATGGCATTTGATAGACCTGCAATTCGAACTCCGTTTTATTGCGAAAGTAGAGCGACAGACTTTATATCTGCAATTTCCGCGACCCAACAAGCAATAGCAACTGGTTGTTTATCCGATAGAGAAGGGCGAGTAATAGATCAAGTTCGAGTTCCAACCCCTAAACCTAAAGGGCTACAAGCTATCTCGAATAAGCTGCAAAAATCTCGTGACCTTGCAGTAACGGCATTAGCAGAAGGTGTAATTGTTGAGCATGAATGTGTTATTGAAATTCGTGATCATGGGCTAGTTGAGCAGCTGAATAATTTGCGCTTTGAAGCAGTCAAAGGCTTAAACAAGCTGTTAGAAGCTAACGACGTAAACCAAATTGAATTTGGTGGGCTTTAAAATATAACAAACAATTTAAGTGTGATTCCCACTTTTGGCATTTTTGGTTTGGGTTTAGTTTGGTGTTTACGGAGCCCAAATTGAGTGCCGTGGTAGCGTGGCTCACACCTTCATTGGGCGCTATATTTTGGGTAAGGTTAGGAGGTTTAATTGAGTTTTATTACAACGGTACGTCAATTTCTAAGTCAAGATCCCAAACCAGTATTTGATCATATTAGAAATGTTGGTATTTCAACGGCAATTATCTTAGGTGCCAGTATCCTCTATTTAAAAAAAGGAACCGTCGGAGAGCAGGATTTAACAGGATTTTATGTTCTAGTTTCAATATTGCTAGCTACCGGCTCTTTCTTGTTCTTGTTGAACATGAATCATGCAACTCGAACTATTTCAACATCTATTTTGGGGCGTCAGGTAGGACTTAAAGAACGCTTAAGTATCATTAAGAGAATCTATAAAGCGCGTAAGAAAGTAAAACTTTCCACATACAACAAAATACGAGATTTCTATTTTAAGGAGTGGTTAGCTCAGTTTGTTGCAATGTTTTATTACTTAGTAATTGGCGCTGTTGTTTTTTCATACGTTCTTTCGTCTGGAGTGTTGGATTTTTCCACTAAGACTCAAGAACCAGTACTCTATATGAACGTAGAAAAAATCACAGAAACGATCAAGGATAAGCAGCAAGAAATCTCAACCTTGTCTGATGAGGTTGTAAAACTGCAAGCAGAATTAGATGCACTTAAATCGACCCCAGAGCCAAAAATATAACAATCTGTTTAAGATAGATTCGCAACGCGTGGCATTTTTACTATGCGTTGCGTCTTGTGTTTAAGGTGTTATGCGGGTACTTCGGTAATGCGTTGCTCACTCCTTAACCGTGGAATTGACTAATATTCCTCTGTAGACAGCGGTACACAACAATGAATAGTAATGCCTTATACAACAATAATTTAGATTAATTATGTTTGTTCACGCTCGTTCGCTTTAGTCTATCGATGTACAATTATTCTGCTACATATCCGCTACACAAAGGAAGAGTGTTATGGCGATTAAGCAGAAAATAACAGCTAATTCAATTAAGAAGCTCAAGGTTCAACAGAAGCGATTGAATGATACTGAAATCAGTGGCTTTCATGCTCGGATCTCTCCTTTAGGTACGATTAAGTATTATCTGTACTTCCGCCTCAACGGGAAGCAGCGAAATTATCTCCTTGGTTCTGCTAATGCTTTAACTCCTGCACAAGCAAGAGACTTAGCTAAAGAGAAAGTGGGTTTAGTTGCAAGTGGTGAAGATGTGCAAGAGGCCCGCTATGAAGCTAAAAGGCAAGAGCAAAGAAGCAGCCTAACCCTAAAAAAATTTCTCGATGAACATTATGAGTCCTACTTAATCGCTATGAACCCTAAGACGGCTAAGCAGTCGTTCATGTGTATAACAAAAAATTTTAAACATCTGGCGAATAAACCCTTAACAGAGATCACTGCATGGGATATTCAACAATGGACTACATTCTTAAGTACGATCTTTTTGATACGTAAAGATTGAGCCGATGTTTAGAGGGGGGGGGTGCTATTAAATGCAATTATTCCTCAATAAAGTTAATGTAATCATAAAATGTAACTATACGAACCTGGCGTCTAACATCCAAAGAGCAAAGCTTGTTAATTAGAAAGTCATACCTTTAGTTCCATAAGCTTTGTATTACATTGAACTAATATGATGACTAAATATCAGGACTAACCAATAGGTCCTACGAACGCTTTGATTGATGATTGCATGAGGTGTGCTATAGAAGTTTTTAATGAGATGTGATATCAATTGCACAATTGATTCTAGGTCGAGTTTAAAGTCTTGTGAAACAAAAGCTTACTAAGGAAGTTGCCTATCAGGCACTACAGAAATTTTTCGATGACGTCCCATTCATAATGTTCGCAACAGGTACGTCATGTGCTGTAGATCTTGGCTTTGGGATGCCTGCGCTCGAACAACACTTAAGAAGTGTTATCCCGAAGTATGATTTAGAACCGACTCAGCTAAATGAGTGGAATAATGTAATTGAGTTACTTGAAGATACGTCAGATTTTGAAGCTGCAATGAATAGCATTTCAGATTCAACTTTACTGAGTTGTGTTGTGAATGAGACCGCTATAATTGTTGCCAAAGCACAGAACAAGAACGTAGACAAAATACTAACTGAACCTTGTCGTTGGACTGCGAATGAGATCGTTTCTCGCCTTGTAAATAAACTTCCTCAAAGCAACCCTATTTTACATATGGCCACCCCAAATTATGACCTTTTAGCTGAAATTGCGATGTCTGCTAGCAAAGTGCCTTACACTACGGGATTCTGGGGAGGGGCAATTAAGTCACTTGATTGGAAGCAATCTCAGCGCCAAATGACTTATCCTGAATTAGTGCAAGTAGGACGAACTAAAAAACAGTCTGTAACACGTCGCTTGAGCCATGTGAGATTGTACAAGGTACATGGTTCATTAAACGTCTTTTGTAAAGACGGGGAAGTGGTTGAGTGTGACCTTTGGCAACAACCACCAGTAAATTATGAAAGGTTACTAATTACACCGGGCACATCTAAGCACGAAAAACTTCATGACTATCGAGACGTCTTGCTCGATGAATACGACGAAGCAGTTCGTGCACATAATAGATTTCTATTTTTAGGTTTTGGATTCAATGATACGCAGCTCGTTAACAATGCGATAACGGACAAATTGGCAAAAGCTCAATCTGACGGGTTAATTATCACCCGTGACTCTAATTCACGAATCGAAGATCTACTTCTTAAGGCCAAAAATACTTGGTTAGTTTGCAAATCAGAGCAGGACAACTCTACTCGAATCTATAACAACCTTTTTGATGACTGGCTTTACCTTGAAGACAAAGAACTGTGGCGTTTTGACCACTTTGCGAACGAAATAATGGGGCGTTAATTAGATGGCTATTTTTGAATTTGATAAAAAAATATCCCTTATTGGAACGGTAAGAGATGTGGATACAAGAAAGGTTTCTATACACGTTAAGTCTGATGAGGACTTAAGAAAGGCCAAAGTAGGTCAACTCATTTGCCTTGAAGTATTCTCTGGTGTTGAGACATGGCTAGTTGCGATTGTTGAAAAAGTAACAAAGTCAGTTTCTATTGCAAGTGTAGATTTAGCAGAAGATGATGAAGAAATAGAACTTGAAGGTGCTGTTGAGGATGTAATAAATACCGTAAAGGTATCTTTAGTGGGTTCAGTGAAATGGGATGCGCTTGAGGATACACCTGTCTTCACTCGTTCTCTAATGCAAGTTCCTGATATTGATGCAAAGGCCTATGTATTAGTAGGGAACGAACTAGAAGCTTTTATGAGTATCTTGGTATCTGCATCCGATACAACCCACAGTTTAGACTTAGGAACCTATGTCATTGATGAAAATGCTCAGGCATATTTGGATGGCAATAAATTCTTTCAACGCCACGCCGCTCTAGTTGGTAGTACGGGTTCTGGTAAATCTTGGACTGTAGCTTCGATTCTTGAACGCGCAGCAAAGCTACCTTCATCAAACCTAATTGTTTTTGATTTGCATGGCGAATATAAGAGCCTGACCTATGCTAAGCAGCTCAGAATTCCTGGACCAGAAGAGTTGGGGACTAGCAGTCATGAACTTTTATACTTGCCTTACTGGCTCTTAAATACAGAAGAAATGCAATCTCTTTTTATAGATAGTTCCAGCTTCACTGCTCAAAACCAAGTTTCCAAGTTTCAGGAATCTGTCGTAGATGCAAAGACACTTACACTCAATGAGTTAGGCAAGAAAGACGTGTTAGATGCATTTACTTTAGATAGCCCTATTCCTTATGAAATTAAGGATGTTTTTGATACTCTAAAAGCTCTTAATGAAGAAATGGTTCCTGGTGCAAATAACAAAGAAAAAAAAGGCCCATTCAATGGTTCATTTGATAGGTTACTTGCTAGGATACAAGGGAAGTTAGATGACCGCAGGTACGGCTTTCTTTTTCAAGCTCCATCACCTGAAAATGATTATGACGCTTTGGCTAAATTAGTCGCCAAACTCATGAATTTTGAGAATGAAAAAGAACAGATTAAGGTCATCGATTTCTCCGAAGTGCCTTCAGACATTTTACCAGTTGTAGTTGGGTTAGTGGGTAGACTTATATACCAAATTCAGTTTTGGACAAATCATGAGGAAAGACATCCAATCGCAATGGTGTGCGATGAGGCTCATCTGTATTTACCGAAAAAGGAAGGAAAGAACCCGATTGAAAAGCGAGCAATTGAGTCATTTGAAAAAATTGCAAAGGAAGGTCGTAAGTACGGTGTTGCACTCTTTATTGTGAGCCAGCGACCGTCAGATGTTAGCACTACCATTCTGAGCCAATGTAATAATGTTATTTCTCTGCGCCTTACGAATGCAGAAGATCAATCTACAGTAAAAAAATTACTCCCGGACAGTCTTGATAGTTTGTTAGATATCCTACCTATAATGGATGTAGGTGAGGCTTTAGTGGTCGGGGACTCTGTTCTCTTACCAAGTAGAATAAAAATAACCCCTCCAACGGAAAAGCCGTTAAGCGAAACTGTAAAATTTTGGGATCGGTGGACGGGGGAAACATCAAATCTAGATTTCATTGCAATCGTCGAAAACTTGCGTAAACAAAGTCGTTCTTAGTTTATTATTATTCTTTAATATAGTCTTATTGAGCTAGCGTGATAAGACTATATTTCTCAGTTATAAAGGTGATGTAGTTAAGCTACATACAATTCGTCAAAAATATCATTCGCTCCCAATTTATTTTGTTTAGGTTCATATGCATTCATATGATATTATTGTGGTTTTATAACTGAATGGCTAGAAGAGGCATAAAGTGCAGTTTGGTGATAACTACGATAAAATGAGTGAACTCATAAAATCATTAACAACAAGAACTAAGAACGAAGCAGAAACGAGACACAAAATAATTGATTTTGTATTGCACGAATTTTTATTTTGGCCAAGAAATAAAGTTTCTGTTGAAGAATATATAAACCCTGGATACGCGGATTACATACTAAAAAAAGATAATGGTGATGATCTTTTGTTTATAGAAGCTAAAAAGGAAGGTGTTTATTTTGAATTACCTATACCTCATAGCGATAATGAAACATCATGTTATATACCAATAAAGCAACTGGTTAGCGACACAACAATTAAATCTGTAATGCAGCAAGTTAGAAATTATTGCTTTGATACTGGTTGTGAGTATGCGTGTATAACTAATGGGCATGAATGGATATTTTTTAAAACCTTTGAAAAAGGCAAGCGATGGGAACAACTTAATGCCTTTGTGATTAGAGGTTTAGATTTTTTTATTATGGAATATACAAAATCAATTAATAGTTTTTCCTTTATTGCTATTACAGAGAACTCTTCATTACCTCATATTCTTTCAACATCAAAACCTAAAGATCGGCCAATATTTTATCCAAAAGAAAAAATATTAACGTATGCACATCCAATAAAATCTAATAGGTTAGCAACTACATTAAGACCTATAGCTAACCATTACTTTGGTGTTATATCTGATGATGATACTGATTTTATGAATAAGTGCTATGTATCGCAAAGAGAATACAAAAATACATTTGATGACATTCACTCCTTAATTCACGACTCGTTGACTCCATACTTTGAAGAGTATGGAGTTCAGCAACTTGACGACACTGGTAAGGGGGGGCAATTAGGAGGTCGAATAACTAAAAACCTAAAGAAGACGAGACTAGGGGAGGTTCTTGTGCTCTTTGGTGGTAAAGGAGCTGGAAAGTCAACGTTTATCAAACGGCTCTTGCATCATTCACCACCTAGATGGCTTAAGGAACATTCGATAATATCAATTATTGATCTGCTTAAAGTTCCCGAAAATGAGGAAGTTATACGTAGTTATATATGGAAAACCCTGATAGAAAAACTTGATAAGGATAATATCCTAAACGAGGAACGAAGCGTGTTAATTGACAAGCTTTTTAAAGACAGATTTACTGTGGCGGAAAAACAGTCTCTCGCAGGTTTTGATAAATCCTCTGAAGTATATAATGTCACGTTAAATGAGTTGGTTCGGGAATGGAAACAAGATTACCTATATTGTGCAAAACAGTTAGTTGCTTATTGGTCTTCAAGAGATAAAGGGGCAATAGTTGTTATTGATAATACAGACCAATATTCATCAGAAATGCAAGACTTCTGTTTTACTTCTGCTCAAGAAATATCTAAAGAATTAGGTTGTGTTTCACTTATCTCAATGCGTGAAGAGAGGTTTTATGATTCAAAAATTCATGGTGTCTTAGACGCTTTTCAAAATTCAGGGTTCCATATAAGTTCACCGAACCCTGCAGAAGTATTCAAAAAACGTCTGAGTTATACTATTTCCCTTTTAAGTAGTGTAGAAAAAAGAAGTGTAATTTTAGGTGATATGACTGAAGAGTTGATTAAAGATTGTAAAACCTATTTGCAGATACTTAATAACTCTTTTTCAAATTCAAATTCACCGCTAACCAAGTTTTTAAGTGCTTGCGCTCACGGAGATACTCGATTATCACTAGATTTATTTAGAAGTTTCTTACTCTCTGGTTATACGAATGTAGATGAAATGATTTCAGTTGGGCGATGGGAATTTCAAATCCATCAAGTTTTAAAGCCAGTAATGATACCAAGTAGATATTTTTATGATGAAAAATTAAGTGATATTCCCAACATTTACCAACTTCGAAGCAATAGACATTCATCTCACTTTACGGCTTTGAGAATATTGAGGTACTTATCGAAAGGCTCTGATAAAACAGCTCCTTCTTTTCATTCGTTGTTAGATCTTAAAACTTATTTTATCGAAACATTCAACATGAACGAAGATTTTGAAAAGAATATCGATAATCTACTAAAACACGGTATCTTAGAATCAAACAATAGGCTTGATCAGTATACAGTTGATGTTGATAGTGTAAAAATCACAAACTACGGGCTTTATGTCATTCGTGAGTTATCAAGTTGCTATACTTACTTAGATATGATTTGCACTGACGTTGGCGTTTATGACCAAACTGTAAGTAACTATCTAGCAGAGTCTTCTAGAACAGAATATGCTCAATTTAACCGAGGTCAGCGTTTAGACCGTGTTAAAACTAGGCTAGATAGAGCTGATAATTTCATCGCTTATTTGAAAAATGAAGAGTTAAGAGAAAAAGATCTTTACTCATTAGATATGCCTGAGCATGAGATGTTTAGTTCTAAAGTTTCTCAAGAGTTTGATATTGAGAAATCGCGTGTTCTTCGGAGCGCAAAGAAACAAAGAAGCAGAAGTAACAGCGCCTAGGCTATTTATTAGATAGTGAAACGAGAGCCTAACTAATCTCGTTTTACTATCTAAGTCAAAAATCTGCTGTGTAAGAATCTCAGGAACTCTCATTTTTTCGGTTATGCGACATTAAAATTGAATGGTAACTTCACTGTTTAGAACGACCTGTTCAAAGTAAAGTTAGAGAATTAGCTTGATGCTAGGAAGTTTGTATTGTTCATGGATAAATAATTAGCTACATATTTGCTATAAATTAATATATTCAGCATCTTAAATTCCAATAAAATTCTGATTTTAAAGGTATTTTCTTTTTATTTATTCCACCTTAACAGGGCTGCATGGATTCCCCCCAGGTTGTCAAACATCCGCTAAACTTATGTTGATGGGTTTTGGACTGCCGCTCTACATTCGGCCTACTTATCGACGATTCGCATACGTCGTGGCCCTGAT
>NZ_CAWPOA010000031.1:1077029-1086210 GCF_963889365.1 Vibrio sp. OPT20
ACCCGGTGGGTTTAACTCTTTATGCTGCCTAGGTTTCTACTTAAGCAGCATAGTTTTCATATTCTGTTTGGTTGTGTAAAAGCGACCATATCATTCGTGCGTTCTTCGCGGCAAGTGCCACTATCGCTCGGTTCGTTCCTCTTCGTTCCAGAACGCCTCGACACCACTGACTTAGCTTATCTTGCTTGTCGCCAAGGTTGGCAATCACGGTCCTTGCGCCGTGAACTAATAGTGTTCGCAAATATTGATCACCGTGTTTGGTTATTCGGCCTAACCGAGGTTTTCCTCCCGTCGAATATTGCTTTGGTACTAGTCCTAGCCAAGCAGAGAAATCACGGCTTTTATCAAATTGAGAACCATTGCCTATCGAAGCAAGTATTGCAGTAGCGGTTTGCGGCCCAATACCTCGAACTTTCATCACTCGTTGAACATTAGCGCTGACCTTAGCAAAAGAGTCAAAGACTTGCTCTGTATCGGCGATACGTTGATTCAATTCACCAAGGTGGTGATAAGCATCGGCAATGACTGTTCTTGCGAGGTGTGGCAGTTCATTTTCTGCATCTTCGAGCATTATGGGAACGTGTTTCAGCAATGAAGAGCGACCAACAGGAATGATTAATCCGAATTCAGAAAGCAGGGCACGCATGCGATTCATAAGCGCGGTGCGTTCACGAACCCAATGCTCTCTTATTCTATGTACCGATAGGATGGCTTGTTGCTCGGGTGATTTTATGGGCACAAAGCGAGTCGATGGACGCTTAACAGCTTCGCAGATAGCTACTGCATCATTAAGGTCGTTCTTTCCCTTAGTTCGATAAGGAACTACGTATTTAACGGCCATAATACGGGCGTCGTGACCCAGTTTATTGAGTGTTCTTGCCCAATAATGTGCACCACCACACGCTTCAACGCCTATACGCATGAGTGGCATATTTGCTATTGTAGTCAGTAGTTTAGAGCGGGTTACTGACTTATGAAGTATGACGTTACCATTTTGGTCTACAGCATGAATACTGAAGTGGTTTTTAGCTAGGTCGATACCGTAGAAATAAGAATAATCAGACATGGTGCCTCCGATGCATTTAAGTACCACATAAGTGTGGCAGATCCTCGGTAGGGGGAATCCATGTCATTCGTTATAAAACAGTGAGGTACATTTGAGCAATATTAGCTGGATGAGTGATTTCTTCGATGTTCACGGAAACCAAATAAGTAAAATATTCAAAGCTGGCGGATGTAGAGAGTTATGGCTTCAAGGACAAATCTTTCTTTACCTTGAGCAGGAAGACTTGCAAACAAACGCAACGAAAAGTAAGTACGATTTGTATCAGGAAGGTGTTTTCGCATGTGAGGTAAAAGTACTAGGTGGCAACTTTCAATCAAAAGTTATGAATAGCTTGCGGGCTGACTTTGACAAATTGACATCAAAGGAAATACCGGAAGAAAAGTATGTCTTGCTCGTTCTCGACAAGCAAGAAGGAACGAGTACAAAACTGTATAGGTCTTTGAGCACTTTTTCTCACAAAGCAGGTCAGAAAGTGTTAGATAAGGACCTTGGTGCTTTCTCTGTAACTGCTTGGAAAGTTTTATAACAAATTACTTAAGCAGCCTGCTAATGCTCGGCATTTTCGTTTTTTGTTGAGTTCTGTGATTACAGTGGCTTTGCAGGAGTGCAGTGCAGTGCAGTGCAGGTTAGCAGCAGCTTAGTAAGGGATTAGAAAATGCGCAAACTTTGTCGATGGTTGAACATCATAGCGAAACGATATGAAAAACTGATCACTATATTCTTTATCGGAGGGCTAAGCTTAGTCATCAGTGGAGCTCAGTTATGGGTTGCTAGCTCTCAAGTGGCTATGAATGAAACAACTGCAAGGTACAATTCTTATAAAACATATCCGCAAATTGAAGTTGTACGTCTAGCTGATGAAGCCGATACAGTTAAAATAATAAACCGAGCTGGTGAGTGGTTTGACCTTCAAAGTGAAGTCATGACTATACTTTATGCCCAAACAAGTTCTGACTCTGAGTTTAGAAAACAGTACTTCGTAGTCAAACCTATTAGGTCTGAATTCATGAAGTCCGAAATAAAAGATCAAAATACAACTTTAATTTCCAAATCTGAAAAGTCTTATCAACTTTGGGAAAAATATCAGTATGATTTTGCAGTTAAAAATTCTGATACGAACATGAGCACAGCTATTAACTTATCCACGTATGTCAGACTACGCTATAGAAACATATATGGAGATGTTTCAGAGCGATATTTTATGTTGGCAAAACCAACAATGTCGACAAGGGAGTCTACAAATTATAAAAAGATTTTTGATACCGCTTTTTTAGGCGAAAAATATCAAGTTGTTTACTACAACCAAGATGTGAATGAGGTGATCCAAAACTGGGTTGAACAAGGTAGGTAAAACCTACTAACAAGGCGCTCAACAGTGCCCCAGAACGCGTAGCATTTTTGCTTCGCAAAAGTTTATGCCAAGGTCTCGGGCACGTTAGCTTGGCGTTATACGTTTGAGGAAGTATGGATATTTTAGAACTGATTTTAGACCCTCAGGTCATCATGAGCTTATTGTTAGCTCTATTTTCATCATACCTAGGAAAGCTAGGAAAGCTTATTGTCAAAGGTTTTGCTAAAGCACCATTAACAATTAAAAAGTTTTGGCGCATTAGAAAATGGAAACGGATTCGAGCCTATTACTTGATATACAGTAATCCCCACGAAATTACATGGAACATAGCAAGAACGTATTTCTATCTGACTGTTTTCATTATGTGTATGCTTTTTTATGTGGTGTTCGTTAAGTTAGGGGCTTTCGGTGATATTGATGCGTTTCCTCAGGAGGTTCAACATCTAATCTTCTCACCTATTTACGCTTTTGAAGTGTTATGGATTAAACAGCGTAGCTTTACTCGCAGTTTAATTGAGCTAAAAAACAGGCGACGAAAAAAACGTATAGCAAGGCGTTAAAGTACTACCACTAATGCTTGGCACTTTCACTTCGCGAATTGTAGCGTCATATGTTGTGGCGTCTTAACAAAGCATTATGCGAATACAGAAGATTGAGGGAAACATGTTAGAAATTACAGAAAATGTAGTTTTAATTCGAATTAACCGTTTGTTTGAAGAATCAATGACATCAGAAGCGTTGTATGAAGCTACTCGTGGTATATAGGTTATTGGGCCGCGACGAGAAAAATTAGAAATTGCCGTCAGTGTTTATAAAGGCGAGATTAAAGAAGTATATAAGGTGCATAATTGGCTTCCTGCTGGAAGTACTCCTTACCAAACTCGTTCATTGAAAGAGAGTAAAAAACATGGCCGTTGGGAATTTGTTGGCGAAGTTGCTAGTGATGAAGTGCGAGACAAGTACCTTGGTCAATCAGTGTCGGGTTACTTCTCGAAAGGTAACTCGAATCCAATCAAGTACGTCAACTGTTAAATTCGTATAAAAAATCAAGATTGATTCGCAACGTATGGCATTTTAGCGATGCGTTGCGTTTATTGTTTGAAACGGCTTGTTAAAGCTTCGAGACTGTGTTGCTCAATGCTTGACGCGCAGTTATGTTTTTGTCAGAAAGCTGAAAATAGCTTCTAGGGTGTGGGTGTGAACAAGAAAATTAATTATCAACTCTGGTTGGTGTTGATGCTTACGAGTTTTATTCCCTTAATTTATGCGACAACTAGAATTTATTTTTTAGGAAGCATCGCAAGCCCTTGGGCATATAGTATCGCGGCGCAAGTAGCTTGGCTAAATGTTGGTTATGAAGTACTCCATGAAGCGTTATTCATTCCGTTAGCATTTATCTTTGGTAAGGTCGTAAGTGATGATAGAAAATTTCAAGAGAGGGTTAGTCTAGGACTAAAAATTATAGTATTCAGTTACCTTTTAGTCACTGCTGTTGTCCTATGGTTTACGCCAATCTTTGTTACTGCAATGCAACAACAAAAAGAATTGTTCACTACGACGATACAATATATCCGATTGGAATCATTAGCTATATTACTTTCTAGTGTTTACGCCTTTTTATCGTTAGTTTTAGTGTTGAAAAATCAGAAGAAGACTCTGTACAAGTTGTTAGTCGTACAAATGATACTAACGATTTTGTGTGATGCTTTACTTGTTAGCCAGTTACCAATTTCCTTTGAATTGGGCGTTCATGGTATCGCTTTTAGCAATATTATTGTCAATTCAATACTTGCCGCAGTCGCTATTATTTATCTTATAAGATTAGGTGTATCTCTTAAGTTTGGGCAAAGTAATCGAAATCAAAATATATGGCTAAAGGAGTGGGTAGTCATTGGATGGAAGTCAGGCCTAGAGTCATTTGTTCGTAATGCCGCTTTTATTGTAATGATTTTGCAATTAGTGAACCAAGTACAACAAGCCGGAACGTTCTGGGTTGCGAATCAATTTATTTGGGGATGGTTGTTACTTCCTGTATTAGCTTTAGGTCAGTTAGTGAAACAAGACGCTGCAACCAACAAAGGACTATCGATTGAACGAATCAATGGTTACTTTTGGCTAACTGTGGGGGTCATTGTCGCTTGGGCTATCACAATACCGATGTGGGATGGCTTTATATCAAGTGTAATGGGGGTTAAGAACTCTGGTCCAATTATCGATTTAGTATGGTTGTTAGTCGGATTTTATGTTGTGTTTAGCTTCAACAATGTCATAGACAGTTACTTCTATGGTATTGGTCGAACAGACCTCATGCTCTATCAATCTTTGGCGGTTAATAGTGTGTTTTATGGTGGTGCTTTTGTGTGTTATCAAACCGGCATATTTGTTCCTACACTTCAAACTATCGGATTGATGTTCGGCTTGGGTATAGCTCTAGACGCAATGATTACATGGGCTTTATACCTAATGCTGAGGCGGCAGCAATCGCTAAGTCAGTGCGAGTCTCTTTTAAGTTAAGTAACAGTTGGTGCAAATACAACGGCACACCTAAGACGCATTCCTTGTTCTTAGTTCATTTTGTTTAAAGTGCTTTTTGAAGTACAAGGAAAGCTCAGATGAAAAATATAGCTATGGCGGTTGTTGTGAGAGATGGAAAAGTCCTCGTTCAAAAGCGCTTTAGACATGGGCAAGGTATGGTCTTTGAGTTCCTTGGAGGTTCAGTTGATCCCGGTGAGTCGGGTAGCCATGCCGCAATTAGAGAGTTGTGGGAAGAAACAGGTCTTAAAGATTTACAACTCCTCGGCACTCATCAAGGTCAGAACGACTTCGGTGGTGAGATTCATTACGTCGTTTTGAGTGCGGATCACAATGATGAGCCTGAAATGGTCGACGCAGAAAGACAGCAAACTTTCTATTGGCTAGAACCCTCAGCGATTCCTCTTGGTGATTTTTATCGTGCAGATATCGAGTTTATAGAGAAGTATTTGAGTAGATATGTGTAGTTCAAGGGTAGGTTTGTTCATAAATATTTGTGCGGATTGAGTTGGCATTATGTGGCAGGTATGGAATTCGAATATAAGAAAGTAGAACCAAATCATAGAGATTTTCAGTCATTAATCGCTGAGCTGAATTTGTCACTTCGCCAGATTACTAATGACACAGGTGAAAGCTCATTTGTATCTGACGCTTTTGACCCATCAAAAGATGGATGTATCGTTGTGTATCTGAATGATACTGCGGTGGCCTGTGGGGTGTTTAGATGTCACGAAAGTGAAGTTTGTGAATTTAAGCGGATGTATTCTAAAAAAGTTGGTGCGGGCTCTTATTTGTTGAAACAACTCGAATGTTTTGCGATTGAAAAAGGGTATCGAAAAGCTATTTTATCGACACGCAGAGTTAACTCAAAAGCGGTGACCTTTTATTGTCGTCACGGTTACTCAGAATCCAGTGCTTATGGTAAATATGTCGGTGTAGACCGTTCGATTTGCCTCTCAAAGATGCTAGTCATATAAACAACCAAATCTATTCGGTCTTAGTTTCACGGAGGAAACATGACAAGCGACCAACTATTAGAAAAGGCACTTTATAGTAGTGCCAGCATCCACCAACCTCACTCATTAAAAGCCTATTTGGCTTGGAATCACCTTAATGATTATTTCAGCACAACCGACAATGTGTGGCTTAAAACGAGTGAGCTAATAGACCAAACTGAGATTGAAGTTTTAGGCGAGTACTCTGCAACGCTGCAAACGCCGAAGTTTACGGATCTCCTACGCAAAGGCGAACGTTTACCTTTTGTTTCTCGGAATTTAATTGCAACAGTAAATCACATACAAACGTAGAGGTAGCGCACAGAATCGAAAAAGGGGATATCGCGATTACGGAATCATTGATCTAGCCGATAGTGAGATAGTGAGAAGAGGTCGATAATTCGTTGTCGGACTAAATTAGAACTTTAAATCTAATTTCTAAGTAGTTGTTATCTCAGGAAGAGTTTTGTGCTATGCGCCTCTATATTAAATACATTATCCCTATTTTAATTCCTTTCATTATCCTCGTAATGCCGCTATCAGCGTTTCCATTTGAAGGCCTTACGATTATTCAACAACGCGTTATCGCGATCTTTTTATTAGCGGCATTGTGCTGGGTGTTCGAGCCCATCCCGATCTACGCGACGTCTGTTGTTATTATCGTTCTGCAATTATTGATGTTGTCGGATAAAGGGCTGATCTTTTTAAGGTTTGAGCATGGGCAGGAACATTTTGGTGAGTTGTTAAAATACAGCGACATCATGGCGACATTCGCCAGCCCAATTATCATGCTGTTTTTGGGCGGTTTTTTCTTAGCGATGGCCGCTACTAAGTATCGATTAGACGTAAACTTAGCTCGCGTGTTGTTGAAGCCATTTGGACAAGACCCGAAGTTTGTGATGCTCGGCTTAATGTTGATCACTGGTATCTTTTCGATGTTTATGTCTAACACGGCAACAACAGCAATGATGCTCTCTATTTTAACGCCGGTACTGGCTGTGTTTGGTCCGAAAGACCCCGGTCGTATAGCGTTTGCGCTTTGTATCCCTGTTGCCGCTAACATCGGTGGCATTGGTACCCCGATCGGTACCCCCCCGAACGCTATTGCCCTTAAATATTTAGTTGGCGATAACCTCATTACGTTCGGTGAATGGATGGCATTTGGTGTGCCGTTTGTCGTTATTATGATGGCGTTAGCGTGGTTTTTAATAGGCTTTATGTACAAAGCTGACCAAAAGAAAATCGAGCTAAGCATCAAAGGTAAATTCCTTAAAACGCCCAAAGCCATTGCGGTGTACGTCACTTTTGCGCTAACCATTATTCTTTGGTTAATGGGCTCAAGCCATGGCATGAACTCTTATACCGTCGCTCTTATTCCTGTCGCTGTGTTCTCACTCACAGGGATCATCAATAAAGAAGACCTGAAAAAGATTTCTTGGGACGTACTGTGGCTTGTATCAGGTGGTATTGCACTTGGTTTAGCTCTCGATAAAACTGGCTTAGCAAGGCTCGTGGTACACAGCATTCCGTTTGATGCTTACTCACCCTATGTGGTGTTGTTCGGAGCGGCGTTCTTGTGTTTGGTAATGGCAAACTTTATGTCTCATACCGCAACGGCTAACTTGTTAATGCCAATTATGGCTGCATTAGGTTCGTCTATGGCTTCACTCACGCCACTCGGCGGTGAGTTAACGTTAATTCTGGTTGTGACTTTTGCCGCTTCATTAGGTATGTCACTGCCAATCAGTACGCCACCGAATGCGTTGGCTCATGCCACTGGTCATGTGCAAAGTAATCAAATGGCCAGAATTGGTATTATTTTGGGTGTGGTTGGTGTGCTACTGAGTTTTGTTATGGTGTGGGTGCTACATTCAATTGGTCACATAGGATAACGATACGTGTATCAACAAAAGCTAGAAGCACTTATCGATCGTTATTTTAATCAGACAGAACGTCGGGTGACGTGCCGTGCCGGTAACACCATTATTGAACAATCGGCGTTAAACACTCGTTTATATTATGTGTTTAGTGGAGAACTGGAAGGTTTTTATACCGAAGCGAATGCACCGCAAGTGCGAGTATTTAGCGCGGGTAGTGGGGCTTTTATAGGCGTTCATAGCTTCTTTTCAGGTAATTGGACAGCATCTTCAACGGTTGTTGCTAAAACCGATGTTGAGTTAGCGTGGATCGATAAAGACACGCCTGCAGAAGATGAACGTAACTTTGGCCCTCTTACCGCACAGTTCACACCTGTGATCGTCAACGAGTTGTCGCGTCGTCAACGCCGTGCAACACAAGAAGCGATAGCGAAACAAAAAGCGTTAGAGAAGTTACATACTGCTGAGCAAATGACGACCTTGGGTCAATTGGCTGCAGGGATTGCCCATGAGCTTAACAACGCTATTGGTGTAGTAAATAGTAAATCTGGCCGACTTGAAACGGTCATCATGGATCTACTTGAAGAAGTGCATCCAGAAGCCAGTCAATTTTTCGATTTTGGGTTAATGCATGGTCAGAAAACGTCGTCGTCAGAAGCGCGAACACGTGGGCGACAATTTGAAAGAAAATATGGTTTAGACAAAAACATTGCACGCTCTCTTGCAAAGGCGATTCCAATTGACGCTTTATCTGCAACAGACGTTATTTCAAAACATTGGCTGAAAAACCCAGAAGAAGCGATTCGCTTTTGGCAGATGGGCTGTGATTTACATGATTTACGTTTGGCATCTAGACACACCGTTGGCATCGTAAAATCGGTTAAACAACTTGGCAGAGTTGATATTGACACCGAAGAAGCGGTTGATATTAACGACTCCATTAACCATGCCTTATCGTTGTTACAAAGTGAGTTACGTCGAGTCTCTGTGCGATTGAGCCCTGCAGATTTGCCGACTTTTAAAGGATCGAAAACAGAGCTCGTTCAGATTTGGGTCAACATTGTAAAGAATGCTTGTGATGCAATGTCGAATTCAGACGATGCTGCAATAGAAATTCAAACCAGATTAAGTAAGAAAAGAATATTAGTTACGATCACGAATAACGGCCCAGAGATAGACGAGGTGACTCGTAGAAAGGTATTTCAGCCCAACTTCACCACTAAAAAAGGTGGTTTATCGTTTGGATTGGGCTTGGGTTTATCAATCGTTAAGCGGATTGTGGCGGGTTATGGCGGAAGTATCATTGTGAAAAGTGATGCTTCTAAAACTGTATTTAGAATCAAGTTACCAGTAGAGGGTG
>NZ_CAWPOA010000031.1:1086261-1117010 GCF_963889365.1 Vibrio sp. OPT20
AACATGGAGAAGCTTAATTTAATCTGTGTCGATGACCAGAGAGAAGTACTGAGCGCAGTGGTACAAGATTTAGAGCCGCTGGCGAGTTGGCTGAATATTGAAGATTGTGAATCAGCGCAAGAAGTGCTTGATCTCATTGATGAACTTGACGCAGAAGGCGAACACATTACCGTCATCGTGTCCGATCATGTGATGCCAGGGAAAACGGGCGTGGAGTTACTCACTGAAGTATTCCATGACAGCCGCTTTCCGAATACAAAGAAAATTCTTCTTACGGGGCAGGCCACTCACACCGATACCATCAATGCGATTAATGCAGCAGGTATCGACCGTTACTTTGAAAAGCCTTGGCAAGCAAGCACATTAGTTGATTGCATTCGTACTCTTGTCACTGAGTACATATTTGATCAAGGGCTTGATTACACGGACTATCAGAATGAGCTTGACCAGCAGGTTGTGTTGAGACGCTTGCGTTAGTCTCTTATGTTAGCGACTTACGCTAGTCATCTATGTCAGTCGCTTGAAATTGTATGCACCGAAGGACGCTTTCTGAAGGATTTTGTCTTTGAAAGATGTAATCTTCGGTGCATATATTACCTATCTCTTTTAGTCGTTCAGGTTTTAGTACTCAGTGATTAACACACTGGTTGCTGGCTTAAGTCTAAAACTCATGCGCTACGCCAACGCCAACAGATGCATTGTGTTTTCTTCACGAACGATTCCCAGAACATGCAGCAGAGCTAAAATGCGTCGCAGAGTATCAGTGTCGGTTGTTAGAAAAGTGAGAGTACTCGCTTTCTATCAGATGCAGCGGCAGATTAATTTGGTCACAATATTGAACAGTCGTTAGCTTACAATCATTTTGGTTGGTAGTATTAATCACAATTCAACAGAGCGCTCGGCCGTAATGTGATTTAAACAAAACAGATAGGATATTTTATGGACAATGAGCAATTAGAGTATGCAGGTTTTTGGGTGCGATTAGGAGCTGCGTTGATTGATACCTTCCTGTTCTTACTGGTGACTATGCCTTTATTATATTGGGTATATGGTGATTACTATTTTGATTCAGATGAGTTCATCTTAGGCGGCTGGGATGTATTATTAAATTGGGTGTTACCTTTTATCGCAACTGTTATATTTTGGGTTTATCGATCTGGTACTCCAGGCAAAATTGCTTTGAAGCTTCAAGTTGTGAATGCGGAGACTGGACAGGCGCTTTCTACGGGCAAATCAATTTTAAGGTACCTTGCGTATTACCTAAGTATTCTTCCACTGTGTTTTGGCTTTGTTTGGATTGCGTTTAGCGGAAAGAAACAAGGTTGGCATGATTTAATTGCCAATACAGTCGTTGTTAGACCTACAAATAAAGGTATTGAACCCGTACAGTTTGGAAAGCGAGCTTGAGAATAATTCCAACTGACAGATAACGCGTGAATCGTTATCTGTCTATTCATCTGCGATTCGCTTACGTCGTAATCCTGATGGCTTTGCGCGACTGCGGTGACTTATTTATTCGTTGGGAAAGTGAGGATAGAACAATGATTTCATGGATAATAATGGTGTTTGCAACTATTGGAGCAATGGTCGTTAGTGTAATCAGTGGCTTCTTCCTTTTTGATGAGTTTATTGGTTTATGGCCTGAGCCTGTTGTTGGCTTTATTACAGCATTCCTCGTTGTTGCTACTGCCTATATCACTGCACCTAAATATCCAGTGATAATATCTGGGGTTGTATTGCTTCTCGGTTCTTTTGTATCTTGGAAATACCTTTCCATTGCTTCATACCCTGAATGGCATGAGTTAGCCTATCAACAGACTTATATACCATTATTTACAACACTTTTAGGTGGTGTAATAGGGGCATTGGTTATTATTTGTTACGGTCAATTGATTTTGGATAATTGCCTAACAAAACGATGAAATACAAATTTGTAACCAAGTAAATTGTTGCCTAAAAAGCACTCCAGCCGACAGTCAGTGGATGTATTTTCTGTCGTCAAATATCCATAAAAATTATGCTGATGGTTTTATGATTGCGGTACCTTAGATTTGGGTTAATTCTCAACTTCTAGCTAATTATGTATTGCTCTATAATGGTCTCGTATTAAATGAGAAGAAGATAATGATGAACAATAATAGAGAAATCATTACATACCTACGCGAGAGTATTCCGGCGTTTGAATGCGTTAAGGGCTGCCATGATTGTTGTGGGCCAGTAACGACTTCCTCGGAAGAAATGTCGCGTCTACCAGTGAAATCTGACGCTGAACATGAAGCTGCCTTAGACGAATATAACTGTGTGTATTTAGGCCCCAATGGCTGTGAGGTATATGAAGAGCGACCATTAATTTGTCGGTTGTTTGGTACAACACCTCGTATGCCATGCCCAAATGGGTGTCGTCCGGTAGAGATGGTCAATTCAAAAATTGAACGTCAGGTGCATTACTTCATCAGAAATACTCGTCAGGTTTTAGTGTAGTTGGCTCAATAGCCAACAGAGCAAGCCACAATCACATAAGCATTAAAGATAGCCCCACCTATAGCATTTTTAGTTTCGCACTTACGGTGGCTTTGTTTGGAAATAGTGCTGTTAACGGCGATTTAATAAAGCGCTAATCGATAGATATTAAATACGAAGGTCGATCATGAAAGGTAAAATCATCGAATGGAATGATGACAAAGGTTACGGTTTCATTTCCTCTCTAGGAGGTGAGCTTAAAGTATTTATTCATGCATCGTCGGTTAAGAATTCAAGACGCCGCCCCGCGTTACATGACAACGTGATGTTTGAAGTAAAGGAAGATAGTAAAGGCCGATTTAATGCCCAAAATGTTGTGATTGAAGGGGCAAATGGCTTTCCATTTACAGTATTGTTTGGTTTTAGCTTTTTGGTAGCGGCAAGCACGTCGATAGTTGTTTTTGATGGGTTATTGATACTCATCCCCGCATATTTAGTTTTGAGTCTATTTACTTACCTGATGTTTTCTTGGGATAAGCAAGCAGCCCAAAAGGGGAACTGGAGGACGTCAGAGAAAACCTTTCACTTGCTTTCATTATTCGGAGGGTGGCCTGGTGCGTTATTGGCGCAATTCCAGCTACGGCATAAGTCGAGTAAGCAGCCCTTCAAATTTGTTCTATGGGTTACCATCATACTAAATATTTGTGGTTTTATATGGTTACTTACAGGCGCTGAAGTCAGTTTTATAAGCAGCATTCTGAGTAGAATTTAACTCGCGTTTAACTGTTTCCAAGCGAGCTAGTAGGGTTGGATATATCTAGGTAAGTGAGCAATAAGGTCATTTACGAGTGTTCAGTGAGAATCCCGCGATTAAGCTTTATCAATCAAAAGGTTTTACCAAGTTGTCTGAAGTAAAAGGGCTCGTTGAAATGGAGCTGCTTTTAGGACCGTCATTGAGAGGGTGTCATGGATAACCGTATCCAATTAAATTTTATTAAATACTTATTTTCAGAGTTGCTGTTTATTGTTATTGCATTAGGTCTTGTCTATTGGATATCAGACGGTGATCGTTCATCGCTGCTAACCATAGGGCTAATAATTTGTGTTCCCCCATTAATAAGAATTCTAATGTTGTGGTGGAAGCTTCGCGATAGCTCATTTGAAATCACGAACGGTCACGTACGTTTAAATGGAGTTGCTTGTGATGTCACTTTACAGCGCAGCTTTCTTCCGTTTGAAATTGGCTCATTCATCAAACTTTCATACACGAAAGGTGCAATGCAGAAACACAATATTTACCTTTCTAAAGGCGCAATGAACAAAGAAGAATGGGCCCGTATGTTAGCGTGTCGAACATAGTTTCACGGCTTTAGTTTGTGTTGTGCGCCAGTTTGTATTTCGGATTCGGTTCGTATGATAGTATCGCCTTTTTTGCATTGAGCTAACCTATGATTAACGATCATTTCAAAGGCAAATATGAGGTTGAGCTGAAGTATCGACTAAGCTCTAAGTCTGAGTTCTTGAAAACTTTGAACCTAATTGCTCATGAAGTAATGCTGCAAGACAATCAGGAATGTGATTGGTATTTCGATAGCACTGATAGAAGCTTACAGGCTCAGAACAAAAGCTTGTGTATTCGTACTATGGAGCCGTCGGGCATCAAGCTATGGATCGTAAAAGGCCCTGAGTCTGATCGATGCGAAGCGACAAACATCACCAATGCGTCGAATGCGAAGAGTATGCTAGAGAACTTGGGATACGAAGTAATTCTTAAAGCGCAGAAAACTCGCAGTATCTATTTTGTTGGAGAGTTCCATATCACGGTCGATTCTCTTGCGGGTATTGGAGACTTTGCCGAATTTGCAATCATGACGGACGATGAGTCTAAGTTGTCTGTGTATAAAAGTGAGCTTGAGTTGTTAGCCAGTAAGTTCGGGCTGACTCAATCGGCACTGCAAACTCAGTCTTATAAACAGATGTTCGAGGAAATGAACGCATAGCACAGAGCTTAAGCGTCAGGGAGAGTTATGGACACCATTATCAAACAAGCAATCGAATTGCGAAAAGAAGAGAAGTATCAAGCGTCGCGTGACTTACTGGCAACGTTACTCACTGATGAAAACTATGTGGCGAAAGCTCACTTGCAGATTGCGTGGTCTTACGACAACCAAGGCAAAGAGCAACAGGCGATTGCTCACTATGTGCTGTCTCTGTCTGGCGTGCTTTCTTCAGTAGAGCGTTTTGATGCGCTGTTCGGTTTGGCGAGTACTTATCGAAGCCTTGGCCTTTATGCAGAGGCTTTAGGCTATTTCGAACAGACTATGGCTGAGTATCCTGACTCGATAGAAGTGAAACCTTTCTACGCAATGTGTTTGTACAATTTAGGTCGCCATAAAGAGGCGACATCGCTGTTACTTGAGCTTTTAGTTTCCACGACGAATAGCGAAGCGATCAAAGAGTACCAACGAGCGATCTCTTTATATGCTCAAGACTTAGATAAAACCTGGTAACAGCCGCGTATAAAGCTCATCTGTTTGCTTAAACACGATGAGCTTAGCCTTGTGTTGCCTTCTTAGGACGAAACTTTCTGCCGTCCATGATATTCAAAGACATCAGTGTTAGGTTGGTCGCGCCTGCTATCAGTTCTAAAACCTGAACGCCATAAAACACTGAGTCGAACTCTCCTAAACTTGCCCACTGATTTAAAAAGTAAGCGGCCGGAATCAAAATAACGATCCCGTTGAACGCGATAATTGGCATGCGTTTACTCTTACGCTCAACTATTTTCCCTTTACGTTGTTTTGCCATAGCTGCACCGGTCGCACCAGTGATCGCAATGGCTGGGACAAGAATAAACAAGCCCGGAAAAACGATCATCGACTTGACTAGCTTCACTGATTCCAAAGTACCAAACAGTTCTACAAGCAATGTGCTGGTAAAGAATGTCGCGACACACAGTGTTGCTGTTAATGCCGCTGTTTTGTGGATTATTGGTTTCATATCATTTGCGCCTTTAATTTGGTAATATGTTGTCAATTTGGTTTAAGTCTAATTTAATGACAGCATGTTGTCAAAGTGAGAGTTATGGATACGAATGGAGAAGTTTTCACAAAGATCGCACTAGAGATCTTTAAGGTCAGTGGTCTATTGAATGCTGAGGGTGACAAATTAACCGAAGAGTTAGGGTTAAGCAGTGCCAGATGGAAGGTGATGGGTGCGATCGAGAAGTCCGATGATCTGGTCACCGTTTCTCAAATTGCTCGTATTATGGGGCAAAGCAGACAAGCGACTCAGCGTGTTACCGACATCATGGTGAAAGATGGCCTGCTAACTTGGCTTGATAACCCGAATCACAAAAAAGCAAAGTTGGTTAACATGACTGAAAAGGGCAAGGAAGCGTATTCGCTGTTAGATAAAAAACAGGAAGTATGGGCTGAAAGTGGCGCTGAAAGCATTGAAAGAGACGAGCTTGATAAAGCGCTAATCACTCTGAAGAAGATGGCTACCTTCTTAGATAAATAGATAAATAGATAAATAGATAAATAGATAAAATAGAGAGTGGAAGTTGAGAAGAGTACGGAAGCCTAAGCATCGATGTGATACTTAGGCTTCAGGGTATAGCTTCTGTTCTTTAGGAAAGCGTTACGCTGAAAGCTCTTTACGAACGATCTCTGCGCCAGCACTTAGCGCATTAAGCTTCGCTGAGGCAATTTCGCGAGGCAGGGGAGCCATGCCACAGTTGGTGCAAGGGTAGAGCTTATCGGCATCAACATACTTAAGTGTTTCTCGTAGAGTGTTAGCCACTTCTTCTGGTGTTTCAATCGAGTCGGTAGCCACATCAATCGCACCGACCATCACTTTCTTGCCTCGCACGAGTTCAAGTAGCTCAAGAGGTACATGAGAGTTGTGACACTCTAAAGAGATGATATCGATATTCGATTGCTGCAGCTTAGGAAATACTTCTTCGTATTGGCGCCACTCGGTGCCTAACGTTTTTTTCCAATCCGTATTCGCTTTAATGCCGTATCCATAACAAATATGCACTGCTGTTTCGCACTTAAGCCCTTCGATGGCTCTTTCTAAGCACGCGATGCCCCAATCATTCACTTCATCAAAAAACACGTTAAACGCAGGTTCATCGAACTGAATAATATCAACGCCTGCAGCTTCTAATTCTTTCGCTTCTTCGTTTAGGATTTTCGCAAACTCCCACGCCAACTTTTCACGGCTTTGGTAATGCGCATCGTAAAGTGTATCAATCATGGTCATAGGCCCCGGCAGAGCCCATTTAATAGGTTGGTCGGTTTGCTGACGTAAGAATTTCGCATCTTCAACAAACACGGATTTCTGACGAGAAACAGGGCCAACGACTGTAGGGACACTTGCATCGTAACGGTCGCGGATTTTAACGGTTTCACGCTTTTCAAAATCAACGCCATTCAAGTGTTCAATGAAGGTCGTTACAAAGTGCTGACGTGTTTGTTCGCCGTCACTCACAATATCAATGCCGGCTTGCTGCTGCTCGTGCAGAGAGACACGCAGTGCATCTTGCTTGCCATCTGTGAGTTCATCGCCTTGCAGTTTCCATGGCGACCAAAGCGTCTCTGGTTGTGCAAGCCAAGACGGCTTCGGCAAGCTGCCCGCTGTTGAAGTCGGTAATAGTGTTTTCATAATAATACTGCCTATCCTTGGGTGGTTTGAGAGCGCAATAGACGATTAAAGTGCGTAATTTGCCGACCAGTTCTCTAGAACTGATTGGTACGGCTTAATGAATTTCTCTTCTGCGAATTTACCTTGTTCAACCGCTAGCTGGCTTCGTTCTTCACGGTCGTACACGATTTGAGTCAGCGAGTGATCCAAGTTTTTCAAATTTGGTTGGTAACAGTTGCCCGCAACTGCGTTCGCGTTGTAAATCTCAGGTCGGTAGATTTTCTGGAACGTACCCATGGTGCTGATGGTGCTGATAAGCTCGAGGTTAGAGTAATCGTTCAGCAGATCACCAAAGAAATAGAAAGCCAAAGGTGCAACACTGTTTGGCGGCATGAAATAACGAACCTGTAAGCCCATCTTCTTAAAATATTGCTCAGTTAAAGAAGACTCATTTGGCTGGTATTCAAAACCTAATACAGGGTGTTGGTTTTCAGTGCGGTAATAGGTTTTATTATCTGACACGCTTAAGCAAATAACAGGTGGCTTATTAAAGTTCTTTTTGTAAGCGTCAGAGTTAACGAAATATTTAAAAAGCTTGCCGTGTAAATCACCAAAATCTTCTGGAATGCTGAATTTATCTTGGCCTTTATTATGATCCAATAGACGTACGCTAAAGTCATAATCTCGAACATAAGAAGAGAAGTTATTTCCGATAATGCCTTCAATACGCTCGTTGGTTTTACGGTCCAGAATATTGGTTTTCAGCACTTCAATTGAAGGGAATGCTTCACCGTTGCTTTCAATGTCCATATCAACAGAAATGATTTCAAGCTCAACAGAGTAACGGTCGCCCTTAGGGTTGTCCCAGTGTGCTAATGCGTTGAAACTGTTATCGATCATTTGCAGTGCATTACGCAAGTTCGCTTGGCGGCTGTCACCGCGAGCCAGGTTAGCAAAGTTGGTTGTGATGCGCGTGCTGTCTGCAGGCTGGTAGTTTTCGTCGAGGCTAATGCTCTTAATCGTAAAATTAAATTCTTTATTCATGCTGATTTGGTATCCCAATTTGTTTTCTGATTCTCTCGGTCTTTAGTATTAAAACGGCTTTTATTTTTTGCTTGTGACCGGATTAAGAATCGAAGGCTATGCTGTCTGACATTAATGCTTAGTAGAATTAATGTCGTATAAAGTTAATCGCTTAAGGTTTTTATACGTTGATAGGTTCACCATTAACAATGGTATTACTTCACATTGAACATGAGGAATATTCATGATCTATTCTGTTTGAATATTTAAGTCGGTGTCAGTTATATTAATTAGCTTGATGGAAATATAACCACATTAATAGTGTGTTATTTAAGACGATTAATTTAATTAAGAGATGGATGAAATGAGTGAATTGCTGTTGTTGATTTTATACTGTGCATTATTAGGCAGTGGTGTTGGTTTTCTTGCCGGGCTTTTGGGGATTGGCGGAGGGCTGATCATTGTTCCGGTGCTAAGCAGCATTTTACTTCACTTAGAGATTCTACCTGCGGATCAAGTGGTTGTTGCGGCCATCGCTACTTCGTTGGCATCGATACTGTTCACCTCAACTTCTTCTGCACTTGCTCACCACAAGAATGGCAACGTGCCTTGGGATCTGGCGCCTTGGATCATGCTCGGTGTTGCTCTGGGTGCGCTGGTTAGTGGCTTTATGGCGGCTATGTTGCCGGAAAAAGTCGTTCGTATTGTGTTCGCCGTGAGTGTGGTTCTTATTGCGATCAAGATGTTCTTAAGCAGTAAAAATGATGCACCTAAGGAACGAAAACTGCCAAACAAGGGCGTGCTAACTGTGCTTACAACCATTACGGGTGGCTTGTCTGCCATGATAGGCATTGGTGGTGGTGCATTGCTGGTTCCGCTATTAACGTTCTTCTCTGTCGATATGAAAAAGGCTATTGGCTGCGCCTCAGCTTGTGGCATTGTGATCGCGCTATTTGGTTCGATAGGTTACATCAGTTCAGGCAGCAGTCACTTTGCTCTATCAGACGGTTTTGCTGGTTTTGTTTATCTACCTGCGTTGCTGGGTATCGTGTGCACTTCTTGGTTTACGGCTCCGTTAGGCGCAAAAGCGACCAACCATTTACCGGTTCCGACGATTAAGAAAATCTTCTCAGTACTATTGGTTGTTATCGCAGTAAGCATGGTAGCGCGTTAATTAAAGATCGTTCAGTGTGGATATATAGAACAAAAACGAATAAATTGATCAACCACCAATAATTAGAAAAGGGCAGTTTCATAACTGCTCTTTTTTTGTTTATCGGTCTATGCTTATACAGCTATGTGCATGAGTATATTGATAAAACCGTTTAGTTATGAACAATTCACTGCTACAGCTAAATGTATCTTGTTTGATTCAATAGAATGCTATCAATGAGTGGTTTATGGATCCTTTAACGCAGGGCGTGTTAGGCGCTTCTTTGTCACAATCGGCCAGCAAAAAACAACATTTGGTTGTTGCTGGGGTATTAGGTCTACTCTCTGGGTTGGCTCCAGATTTAGATGCACTGATTAAGTCTCAGAGTGACCCTTTGTTGGCTTTGGAGTTTCATCGACAATTTACCCATTCACTCTTTTTTATCCCCATTGGCAGTTTGATCTGTGCTTTGGCTCTGCATCATCTCATTGCAAAAAGGCGCGGGCTTTCTTTCAAACAAAGTTGGCTCTTTTGCGCTCTGGGTTATGGCACTCATGCGCTTTTAGACGCTTGTACCACTTATGGCACGCAGTTACTTTGGCCTTTCACCAACGCGCGTTTTGCTTGGAACGCCATATCAATCATCGACCCTGTTTATACGCTTCCCATCTTAATTTCACTTGTGTTTGCAACGTTGAAACGAGCGCATTGGCTAGCGCGTGTCGCATTTGCTTGGGCTCTAATCTATCCAACATTAGGGATGATTCAGCGGGACAGGGCAGAGGCGGTTGGGTGGCAATTAGCGCAAGAAAGACAACACACGCCGCTTCGATTAGAGGCAAAACCGAGCTTCGCTAATATCTTGGTTTGGAAAGTGGTGTACGAAACAGAGGCTCATTATCATGTAGACGCAGTGCGGGTTGGTTCATCGGTAAGCACGTATCCCGGAGAGTCGATCGTTAAGCTGAACGTTGGCAGGGATTTACCTTGGCTTGACCCTGACTCTCAACAAGCCAAAGACATTGAGCGCTTCCGCTGGTTTTCAAATGGTTATATTGCTCAGGACCCAACAGACGAGCTGCGTATTATCGATGTCCGATATTCAATTGTACCGAATCAAATGAAAGCACTTTGGAGCATCAAGCTATCAAAAGCAGTTGATGCAAACGCGCATGTAAAATACGAAACTCATAGAGACAACACACCTGAGTCGAGACAGATCTTCTTCGATATGCTTACTGGCGATAAATGAGCTAGTTTTAAACAGTAAAAAGGCTGAGTCAGATAATCTGCTCAGCCTTTTTTATTCGTCTATTACCTAGTTTTCTTTGTTCGAAAACTCTTTAATAAAACATTAAAGGTAACGGCTTCTTAGGTGGTCTTTGAAGTATTGCGCATTCAAGGTTTCACCGATTGCGCCTTTCACCAAGTCATCGGTGGTCAGCAGGCTGCCTTTGCTCCAAATATTCGATTCTAACCAAGCGAAGATAGGTGATAGGTCGCCACTTTCAATCACAGCGTTCACATCGACGGTTTTCTTCATTGAAGCCATGAACTGCGCCGCGTACATCGCACCTAATGTATAAGATGGGAAGTAACCGAATGCGCCGTCTGTCCAGTGGATATCTTGCATACAGCCGTTAGTGAAATTGCCTTGAGTGCTTAATCCAAGGTATGACTGCATCTTAGTATTCCATAGTTCTGGCACATCGGTGTGTTTGATCTTACCGTTGATCAAGTCACGTTCAATTTCGTAGCGCAAGATAACGTGTGCAGGGTAGGTAAGCTCATCAGCGTCAACACGGATGAAGTCTTTCTTCACGCGAGTGTAGATCTTCTGGAAGTTCTCTTTCTCAAATTCTGAGCCTGAGAATTGCTGCCCCGCCAAGTTTGCTAAGTGTCCGATGAATGGGTCGCTGCGGCCAACTTGCATCTCGAAGAACAAAGATTGAGATTCGTGGATGCCCATAGAGCGCGCTTCGCCCGCCGGTTGTCCTGCTAGGTGCTTTGGTAAGCCTTGTTCGTAACGTGCGTGTCCTGTTTCATGCACAATACCCATTAAGCTTTGAACGAACTCCGCTTCGTCGTATCGGGTTGTGATGCGCACGTCTGAAGGTACGCCGCCACAGAATGGGTGAACACTTTCATCCAATCGGCCGTGTTCGAAGTCGAACTGAAGTAGCTTCATGACTTCTAAGCCCAGTGCTTTCTGTTTCTCGGTCGAATAGATCCCAGATGGCGCATTAAATTGCTCGCTCGACTGTTTTTCGATGACTTCGTCAATCAGGTTTGGTAGCCAGGTTTTAACGTCTGCAAACAAGATATCAAGCGAAGCAGAGCTGGTGCCCGGTTCATAGATATCCAGCATCGCATCATAAGGCGTTAGGTTCGCTGCATCGGCGCGGATCTGCGCTTCTTCACGAGACAGCTCAACCACTTCACGCCAGTTCTTTTCGAATCCAACCCAGTCGTTGTTACCACGTTGGCTGCGCCATGCATGTTCACACTTTGAACCCGCAAGAGATTTCGCTTCAACCAGTTTTTCTGGAAGTAGGTTCGCTTGTTGCCATTGGCGTTTAATTTCACGCAGAGACGATTGTTGCTCGCCATTTAGCGCTTCGTTTTCAGCGTCTGCAATCCAATCGCCAAGCTGTGGTTGCGTCATCAACCCGTGAATATGAACCGAAAGTTCGGCCATCGCTTCACTACGAGCTTGGTTACCACCGGCAGGCATCATGGAAGCTTGGTCCCAACCACAAATAGAGGCGAGGTGTTGAAAGCGTGAACATTTTTGAGAGTGCTCGACTAGTTTTTTGAATGCGCTCATTTGACTACTCTTAATTTGGTTTCTTTAAATGATCCTTAGGACAGCGTTAGCTTAAAGGTTCATCTCTCATGTACTTTGATTATGGCTCTGCTTTTTAATGACGCTGACCTTCGGAGTTGAAGATATAGCGATAAAAGCATGAGGTAGTACGATGCCTAGAATTTACTATTTCTTAACAAATCAAACTGTTCCATTGTGCACAAAATCAGTGACTTGTATAGCAGATGGCAATTGTTGCTTGCGAATTGTTCAGATAAGCGGTATTGATGATAGATAGCTGAACAACAATGACAATAATATGGATATTTTGAACTTTGAGGCATTTCTAATTGCCATCACTATTTTAACGCTAACGCCGGGCTTAGATACGGCTTTGGTGATTCGCAACACGAGCCGCTCGGGCTTATCTGACGGTATAATGACCAGCTTTGGTATTTGTAGCGGCCTCTATGTACACGCCTTTTTCTCTGCTGTAGGTATTTCTGCAATTCTTGCCCAGTCTGCTGAACTCTTTCAAGCCGTTAAGATGGTGGGTGCGGTTTACCTCATCTGGCTTGGCTTGAGCAGTTTGCGAGCGTTGATGAAAAACGGTGGCGGTTTGAAGGTTGGTGAACAAGTTCAGCAAGCATACAGTGCAAAGCGTTCTTTGCGTGAAGGCTTCTTGTCTAACGTTCTTAACCCCAAAACAGCGGTTTTCTATTTGGCCTTTTTACCTCAATTTGTAAACCCTGAAGGTTCGCCTTTATTGCAATCTATGTTGATGGCTTCGGTCCACTTTATGATTGCGATGGTGTGGCAATGCGGCTTGGCTGGGGCACTTAACTCCGCTAAAAACTTGCTCAAGAACGCGAGTTTTATGAAATGGATGGAAGGTGTGACGGGCATGGTGCTGGTGGGGCTGGGTGTTAAGCTTCTGATGGAAGAGCCAGTATAACCTGAATCGTTTTGGGTATAGGTTATTGAGAGTCGTCCTAAAGGCTCTACACAATTGAATTAAAAAGAAGAAAGCCCACGTCAGGTTTGTATATAAACACTGCCGTGGGCTTTTTTGTTACTGGTAAATCGAGTGTTAGATGTGAGCCACTGCGTTATTCAACAACGCTAATGTTCATCTCAGCGCCTTCGAAACCTAAGTCACTCAACTCATCTGCATTGAAGTTGGTGGTAACTTCGATATCGCCAATGCGCTCAGTGGTTTCGTTGACTGAATCAACACTTCTTTTGCTGCGTAAACTGTTAGTAATTGGTGTCGCTTGGCCAATCTCAATGGTGCCTGCAAATTGAGATTCAGCGTTGAAATCACCGGATACGTAGGAGTGGAATGGGCGTAAGCTTCCTCCAGTCGCGTACTGCATGCTTGATAAACCGGCTTCTTTGATCGCCCAGCCCCAGTCCCACCATTTCGTTTCGCCTGGAATGTATCTGTGATCCCATTGGTAGCGAATATCGGCTGATTCATTGCTGCTGCGGCCCATAGTGAAGGTGTGAGCTTTGTAAGGGCGGTTGTCTGGATGGCTGTGCCATGCGTTACCGCCCCAACGTAGGAAGCCGTTAAACTCAACATCGTAACTGATGTCGGCGTTGAATCGGTACGGATAAGAAATGGTTGAACGATATAGCTCAACTCGAATTGGAAGCTCTGAATTTGCTGGAACCATAGGACGAGCTTGAAGTGTGACTTGCTCGCTCGTGGAGTTACCATTGGTTTCAGCGAAGCTCTGATTCGCTTCTAATTTAATCGTTAGCTTAGTCTCGCCAACCAAAGGCCATTTGAATGTATTCTCTGTTTGAACACTTTCGGAGAACCCATAGCTATTCGTTTTCGACCAATTTGTAGACTCATCGACTTTTAGGTCGACAACGACTTGCTGCGCGATGTCGCTTCTGTTTCTTGCCGTTGCGTAAACCGTTTTAACCAGTTCACGATCGGATTCGATTACATCGCCGTGCCAAAAGTTATTGTCGTTAACCGTGTAGGTGAAGTTGTCGACCGTGATCTTAGTCTTTTCGTTACAGCGGTAACCATCACAAGAACCACTGTTGTTGCCTTGTATTACCCAAGAGTCACCTGAGCGTTTAATCGTCATGTCCTCACCAACATACTGACTGTTGTTACCGCCAACCCATGCATAACCTAGATTGTGAGCTAAATAGCTAAGAGGGCGTACAAAATCATTGCGGTTGTTCACTAAGTCATATTCAACGTCTATCTCGCTGCCTTCTGTGACGGCTTTAGCAGAGTAATTTGGTATTTCAGATTGATCATTGTTCGGATAACAGAACGTCGACCCGCTGTTTGATTGTTTAATTTCGCCATGATAACCAGGCCCCATGATTACCCAGTTTCCTTTTAACCCAGTAATCTGCCAAGTGCCCATACGAGCGACCAAAGCACTCTTCTGCTCTTCGGCTTCATAACGGTCTAAAGGGCGATAACCAGAGCGACATACATCTTCACCAAGTTGGTCAAACACTATTTGGTCTGGGTAAACCTTTGCGTTTACACCGGTAGATAGAACAGACAACACTGCGGTTGCTAAGAGACTTCTGTTTATATTAATCATTAACAATTCCCTCGTTTGTAATTTTTCTATTTTGATAATGTTTTGTGTGCCGTGTAGTTAACAAGACAAGTTCACTTTTTCATGTTGATAAATAGATAGATACTGAAAAGGCTTGAATTAATTTACCCTTTAAATTCATCGGGTTGTATTATTGAATGTGTTTATAGGGTGAAAGTGTATGCAACTTAAAGGAAATTATTTGATGGGGCTCAAACCGTTTTTAGAAAAATAGAGTGTTATTATTTGGGCATAAACGTCAAAACGCTTTGATGTTATTTCGTTACGCTTGATGTGAATGGTTAAGTAGAAAGCTAGATATAACCATTCACAATGTTCGTAACTTTAAGGCGGTTATTTAACCATAAGGAGTCTAAATCTAGATTGGATATCTTGATGTGCGACCTTTTTAACATTGAAACACTTTAAGTCAGGATTAAGTCGTCATTGTATTACTGATAGATGAATAAAAATAACCATCCGTTTTCTATGTGTAATATCGACAAGGATCGTCATTTGATAATAAAGTAGCGGTTGCTGGTGGCCAAACTGTTCCTAATTATCGCTTAGCCAGAAGTTGTGTTCGGCCTGTATTACACGTTTTTATTATGGCAAATAAATCATTTGAACTTAAGATATCAATCTTTACCGTTAATGGGTCATTGTTGATTAAAAGATAAGGCGACAATAGGCTGTCATTCATTGTTTTATTTATTTTTTGTACAGAGACTAAGTCGATGGTGCCAGATATAGAAAAGAAAAATGATTGAGAAGGGTTAGCTTTTCCTTTGAATCTCAGGACAATCGGGTTGGGCATGTTGTCGTCTTGGACTGACATAAGATGCAGGACTTCGTTGTTACTTATTTTTGTTAATCCATCGGTACGTAATACATTGTCATCCACTATGAAGTCGACCACGCTATGTTGATAGCGATGCTCTTCTTTTGGTTGGGGCGAAGGGATATTCCATATACCAACTAATAAAGCGAATGCAGAAATGAGTGCAACGAATGGCATCATAGTTGGCCTCTCTCTAAGAATAGCGCCAGCTCGGTGCTGGCTTGATCCAATTGTGTTGACGTGTAAAAGATATTGACAGACTGGCGTGTTGCTTTGTTGAGTACGGAGAGTTCTGAATAGCCGGGCTCTTCGCTAACGTACGCCACACAATCACATTGATACTGATAGAGGATGCTTTCTAGCTCAGGCGTCATCGCCATTTCAGGATCTTGGAAAACTTGTACTTGACCAATCCACTGCTCGTTGAGTCGATTAATAGGGTTGATATCACTGAGGTTTCTCTCATTAACTTTAGCGAAAGCCAACAACGCAGATGCCAGCAGCAAACAGCCAGTAGTGAAATAACACAGTCTATTTCGGTATGAGCCGACTTGATGATAAGCAGGTGTCGCCTGTTTAGATTCAGATTCATGGCTACTTGCAAGAGAGAGCGCAATACTGCTTTGACCTTGTGAACTGTCATGACCTTGTGAACAGCGATTGCCTAGTGTACTGCTATGACCTAGTGAACTGGTCTGACTTAGTGATATGTGGTCGCTCACTGGAGTGAGAGGAATAGTGGCTCCGCTTTGTGGTTGAGATTCGATCAAGACACAACCATCGATAAGGCGGTAACCAACCTTTGGCACAGTCACGATTGGCGTCTCTTTGATACCGAGCTTAACGAATCCTTGGCGAAGCAAGCTGATACATTTCGCTAGTGACGTATCACCAATGAATTCGCTTCCCCATGCGAAACTAATAATATCTTGTTTGCGCACAATTTCGGGAGATTTTTTAAGTAATAACTCTAAAACGCGAGTCTCACGATATCCTATTTTAATAGAACGTTCGTCGTTATAAATACGGTTTTTAATTGGGTCAAATCTGATCATATAGCCAACATTTTATTTTTATTATAATTCTCTCAAGAGTGTAGATGACTATAAACTGACTCATATGTGAATTAAAGTCACATATTTTATTATGGTGTCTTTTTGTGTGGTTGGAACAAATGTTTCTTATTCGTTTATGATAAAAATGACGCTATTTAGACACAATCTGTTAAATATAAGTAACATCTAATTAAGCGTTGGTTTTATTAGTGGCCTTTTTATTAGTCTTTGCATTATTTTAATTAGAACAGTCGCCGAATAAATATCTTATTATATTTGTGGGTATATAGGACAAGTAATAATGTAGTCACTTTAAGTGTTGAATCAATAAAAAAGCCCGCATTTATTGCGGGCTTTGTATTCAATCAATTCAAGTTATGCTTTAACGGCTTCACAATCATTTGAAGAAGTTAAAGGTTTGAAGAATAGCTTTGTTTCTTCGATGACAACGTGGCGTAACAAGATAAGACCGATTAGGTTAGGAATAGCCATTAGGCCGTTCACGATATCTGCCATCAGCCAGATCATGTCGAGCTTTAGGAATGCACCAGAGGCAACCAACGCAATGAAGATGATTTTGTAAGGCAGTACGGCTTTGGTACCTAGTAAGAAAACAACACAGCGCTCACCATAGTAGTTCCAGCCTAAAATCGTTGTAAACGCAAAGAAGATTAAGCCAATCGAAACTAACATTGGACCTAGAGTATCGGCGTTTAAACCCACAGCGAATGCATGAGTGGTCATCGCAGCACCAGAGAGGTCGGTTTGCCAAGCACCCGTTAAGATAAGCGCCAAGCCTGTCATCGTACAGATGATGATGGTGTCAAAGAAGGTACCTGTCATCGAGATAAGGCCTTGCTTCACACACGAGTCCGTTTTAGCCGCTGCTGCTGCCATAGGCGCGCTACCTAGGCCTGATTCGTTCGAGAATACACCACGAGCGATACCTGACTGGATAGCAAGCATGATGCTTGCACCAAAGAAACCACCAGTTGCAGCGGTGTTGGTAAACGCAGAGGTAACCACAAGGGTAATGGCATTCAGTAGTTGGTCGGCATTGGAAACCAGCACGCTCAAACACGCGACGATGTACATAATTGCCATGGTTGGAACCACTTTTCCTGCCACCTTCGCGATAGATTGAATACCACCAAGGGTTACAACTGCCACCAATATCGTAAGAACGACAGCAGACATCTCACGAGAAGCACCAAACGAAATTTGAGTTGCGTCTAAGATAGCGTTGACTTGTGGGAAGGTACCAATACCGAAGCAGGCAACACCTAACGCGAAGACAGCGAACATTACCGCTAAGATTCGTGAGCCGACACCGTATTGCAGGTAGTACATTGGGCCGCCAACCATTTCGCCATTGCTATCGGTTCTGCGGTATTTAACGGCAAGTAGACATTCTGCGTATTTGGTCGCCATACCAAATACAGCGGCAAGCCACATCCAGAATAGGGCACCAGGGCCACCAATCTTGATTGCGGTCGCTACACCAACGATGTTACCTGTACCAATGGTTGCTGAAAGTGCAGTACACAAAGCAGCGAAACTCGATACGTCACCCGTACCTGACTTGTCTTTGGTGAACACCATTTTTAGTGCGGTTGGGAGATATCTAAACTGGAGTAAGCCTAAGCGAAAAGTAAAGTAGATACCTGTACCCACTAGCAGAATAAGCAGTGGTGGTCCCCAAACGAATTGGTTGATGGTTTGTAGTGTAGCTTGTAGGTGGTTCATAGATTCCCCTTAATAAATATAAAATTTAAGGAGAAGAGGGAAGGCAGTGCAGATCACAGGGATCTATAGCACTACTTAATACAGACGGATTTCTAGATAGAATTCTTTTGTTAATTAAGGCTGTTGCTTTCCACTCCTCTGTCCTTTTGCCTGAGAGTTTCACTTAGCGAATCACTTATAGATAAGTAACGGGCACTAAGCTTGCTCCTTCGGCGACCGCTTGCTACAAAAAAAGTAGTACGGTTCTCTCCAGAGGTTCCTCCAACGACAGTCCTCACTTTTCTGGATTTCTCCAGCACAAAGCGCCTGAAAGATTTACTTCTTCGGCGGGTTTATCTAACTAAATGTTAATATTTAGTTAAAAACCACTCTCCTGCAGTCTTCATCGGAACAATTACCTAAATAATTAGGTAATCTGTAGGCGTATCCTAGATCATATAAAATGTGATGTCAGCTACAAAATATCTGTTTGCTCAAATGTTGTTCAACTAAATGATCAAACAACGAGTCTCTGACGTAACTTGCTTATTTAAATGGTATAAAATAGAGAAACAAGGAGGAGTTATGACTCGATTAATAGCGATTGTTTTTTTATTGGCTTTGGCATTTGTGCTGTTTCGTTACCGGACAAACGAAAAACTGCAAAAATGGGTAGTGATTGTTATCGTTAGCAGCTTCCTTTTGTATACTGCCAGCCTGATGATTTCGGAGTTAACTCGTTAAATCTGTCTGTGAGCAGATAGGATAAACGTGTTAGCAAAGCTCAAGTGCTTCTGGCTTGGGCAATAGGTTTAACTGAGCTTAAAGTATCAGTATCAGTATCAGTATCAGTATCAGTATCAGTATCAGTATCAGTATCAGTGACCGTGTAACGTTAAACAAATTTTTGGGAGTACCCGCTAGTGAACCAGCAATCTGGACAAAGCGAACAGGATGAAGTGGTTGTTATTGAAGAACGCGATAAGCGCAGTCAGCTTTATATCGGCATTGCTGCGGTTATAGGTTTGGCGTTAGGTGGCTTGATCGGTTCTACAATCACGGCTTCGAAGTGGGAGTCCACTTATCAGGTACTCGAAACTCGTTATCAAGAACTGCATGACAGCAAAACACAGTTGATGACATCCGTTGAAACTAAAGTGGCAAAAGTCGATACCGAAATCGATGCAAAAGTAGAAGCCGCTCTAGTAAAACAAACAGAAGAACATCAAAAAGAGCTCCAAGACCTAGCGAAGCAGTCTTCGGTTTTAGAGAAAGCGAACTACTCGTTAGAGCAGCAGCTAAACGAACAGAAGCAAACGTTAGAGCAAACTCAGCAAGACAACCAGAAACTTAATCGTCAGGCTGACATGCAATCGACCTTGTTTGAGCGTTCGCGTGAAGTTTTCCGAAAAGAATTACAGATCTCTCAAGAACTTGAAAAGCTTGAGAAAGAAAAAAATGAACTTGAGCAGAACCTTGGTTCTCTAAAGAAAGCGTGCGACGTTTTCTTAGATGGCACATCATGGGATGCTAAATCTGACGCGTGTGAGAAGCAGGATAACGCCAACTCTCGTCTGAGCGATATCAGACAAATGATTGAAGTCCACACCATGGATCTTAAGCAGATCAAAACGCTCACTGAAGAAATGGGTCTATAAGCCACAGGCTTTAATCAACCCAAAGATAGTTTACGGTAAATATTGAAACGCCCACATCACACACGTGATGTGGGCGTTTTGCGTTTTCTCGACAGCATAGATCCGGTGCTTTCTCATTATTGATTTATTTGAGTGTTTTCATTGTTTGCTTAGATATTTGTGAATAGTTACGTATATCCACAATGATATGTTACTTGTTGTCTATTAAATGACTTTGCATACATATTTTCAGATCAGAGTCGCTGCATAATAGTGTTGTTCAGGATGAACACGCAGTCGAATGCTAGCTCGCATTTGGCTGCTTTGACGACAAGGGATGAAGTGATGCTAGAGTATCTGTGTGAGAACTGCACTGTAGCCTATTGTTTTGATGATTGTAACTCGCCATTAGCGCAACGAGATATGATTGAAGTAGAAGAGGCGGTGGATCGTAAAAAAGTAAGCCAAGATCCTGAACTGCTTGAACAAGAAAATTCAGGCATAAAAAATCCCCACAAGCTAAGCTAGTAGGGATTTGGATAAGTTGCAGTCCTGTTCTCGCTTTCTCAAGCAAAGGGTCTTACAAAAATTTTTAGAACAGTGTTATTAACGACAATCGATAGCTATTTGTCGTAAGTCTTGATTTCACCTGATTTCACACGTGCAACAAATGATTGCAGTTCTTTCTTCACAACAGGCATTAGGAAGTACAGGCCAAGAATGTTGAAGATAGACATCGCAAAGATAGCCGCATCAGAGAAGTCGATTACCGCGCCAAACTGAATCGTCGCACCAATAACAACAAACACACAAAACATCACTTTGAAAATTAGTTCCGTTGTTTTGCCTTCACCAAATAGGTAAGTCCACGCCTTTAGACCGTAGTACGACCAAGAAATCATGGTAGAAAATGCAAACATGATTACCGCGAGAGCGAGTGTGTATTTAAACACTTCTGCAGTTTCAGTAAACGATGCAGCAGTCAGCGTTACACCCGTTAAACCTGTTCCATCATATGGACCCACGTTTAAGCCTGCGATAGTGATAACCAATGCTGTCATTGTACAAATGATTACCGTATCAACGAATGGTTCTAATAGTGATACAAGACCTTCGGTGATTGGTTCTTTTGTTTTTACTGCTGAGTGAGCGATTGCTGCTGAACCTACACCGGCTTCGTTTGAGAACGTCGCACGTTTCAGACCTTGGATTAAGGCACCAATGAATCCACCAACTACACCTTCACCGGTAAATGCACCTGTAAAGATTGCACTGAACGCAGGACCAACTTGATCAAGGTTAGAACCGATAACGATGAGAGCCATACCGATGTACAGAGCTGCCATCCAAGGAACAACTTTTTCTGTTACAGACGCAATAGAAGGCATACCGCCAACGATAACGGAAAACACTAAGGTTGCGAGTACAAGCCCTGTGATGACACCGTATTCACTCGGCACATCAAACGCGTAAGTGAGCATGGCATGTGCTTGGTTCGCTTGGAACATGTTACCGCCGCCCAATGCACCTAAAATACACATTAAGGCAAAACCAATAGCAAGGGCTTTACCTAATCCACCCAATCCTCTTTCACCAAGACCTTGGCTTAGGTAGTACATTGGACCACCCGAAACAACGCCTGAAGGTAGGATAGTTCGGTATTTTACACCTAAGGTACACTCACAGAATTTAGAAGCCATGCCTAGAAGACCACACAAGATCATCCAGAATGTTGCACCAGGGCCACCAATCGCAAGTGCCGCACCAACGCCGGCAATGTTACCAAGCCCGACGGTTCCAGAAAGAGCCGTTGTAAGAGCTTGAAAGTGAGAAACCTCACCATCCTCTTTGGAGTTAGGGTCGGTATACTTTCCTTTGATAATGTCTATGGCCATGCCAACACGTTTAAATTGAACAAAGCCAAAATAAACAGTAAAGATAATCGCGGCGAGCAATAGCCAGCCAACAATGATTGGGAAGTTTGCTTCACCAAGTGGAACACTTTTAAATATTAATCCAACGAACCAACCTGTGTAGTCATTGAAAAAACCATCAACACTTTGGCTCAAGTTACTGATACTTTGACTAAATGATCCTTCTTCTGCAAATGCACTGGAACTAAACAATAATATAAACCCAAAAAATAATTCACGTAAGTTTTTCATGGTTTTCCCTGTCTTTTTATTAAATTATGTTTGCTGCTGTTGTGTTTGTTTTTTATTTGATTTTTACATCTCAGTGATTTATCTACTTCATTCGACGGCAACATAAACGGCTGTAGCTAGGTCGAAAAACGAAATAAATATAAGTACTGATCTTGCTTTGTATGGATATCCTTTTGGTATGTGAACCAATAAGACTATGGTATTCGGCCTACCAAGTCCTACTGATAATCCTATACATAAAAATAATACCCTCAAAGAAATTTTTACAATAAATTTACAATTGTTCGGGTTTTGTCATTGTTTTGGAATAAGTCGATGCTTTTTAGGTTGCAAAAGGCATATGCAGTAGCGGTTATAGTGACGGGCTAAGGTGAAGTATAGTGCGGGATCACAGGGAAGTCGGCGAGTTTGAATATTCGATATGTGCTTGTGAAGTGTTTAAACAATTGATAGCTGAAGATGGAATCAGGCCTGAGGGCATTAAAAAGGCCCTTTATCAGAGCCATTTTTAATGATTTACGATGAACATGAGGTTTAGCGTTTAGAGACTAGAGTTAAACCGAGCCAGTGATACGTTTACTCGACTTGTGGTAAAGCTTAAGTGCTAATAACGAACCCCATAGAGCGACTTGTCCCCATAGCAATGTCCATTGAGATGCCACTTCTTGCCAAGATGCACCCATCTGATTAAGCGCTAAGAAACCTTGGATAGCTGGTGTGCTTGGGAATAACTGTGACAGCAGTACTAACCATTCAGGCATCATTTCAACAGGCCAGATAAAACCTGAAGAGAAAATCAGCGGCATTGAACTGATTAACACCACAACCGTGACTAACTCTCTTCTTGGCACTAGCTCACCAATAAAAATCCCGATCAAACAACTGGCTAATAAGAAGGGCAACAGTAAGGTCAAAATTTGTGTCGTTGAGGCGAGCAAATTTATTCCATACATCGAAAAGCTCGCGCCGAAGTAGTACATCGACAACAAGTAATAAATGCCGACCAAGGTACAACAGCGAGCAAGCATCAGTTTTACTGGAGAGGTCTTACTCCAATAGCCAAACGTAGATTGAGCGTTTTGGGTTGCCCCAACTAAACCAGAAGCCATGGCTAAGGTTTGTTGTAGGATCAACACAAAGACGGCTGGAACCACGTAATCGATGTACCCCATGCGGCTATTGAACGTTGGTTTTAGGTTCAAGCTAAACGCGCTGTAGCCTTTGGCTGCGGATTCTAAAGGCACTCCTTCGACTAACAAGTGACTGACCTTAACTTGCGCAGCTAACGTGCCACCTGCCTTGGCAAGCCCTTCAACTATAGTTCCGTACACTAAGAAGTAAGAAGCATCGCCAGCGTAAGAAAGCGTCGGACTCTTACCGAGCAGTAAGTCTTTATAGAAGTCTTCTGGAATGACGAGGAACCCACCGATCTCTTGGTTAAGCACGGCTTGTTTTGCATCAGCGATGCTGGAGTCTCGACGTACCAACTCGATTTGGGAGGTGGCATCCACCATTCGTTCTAATTGGTAGCTGCTTTGACTCTTGTCCAAGTTTACTACCGAAGCTTTAAGCTGTTGAGGAACTTGGTGCGCGTAAGGCAATGGATACAAGAATGAATAGAAGACCACACCACCAAATACCGTAAGAAGTACAACAGGGTTACGCAGTACCGCCAAGAGTTCTTGCTTTAGCAGTTGAGTAAAGCTCATCGTTTTACTCCTTGTGGTGATGATTGTTCTGGTTTCTCTTGCTGTGTTGCTTGTGTTGAAGGCGTCGCTTTTGCAGATAGAGCTGCTTGGGCTGTTAGATCCGTTTGTGCAGACAGAGCCGATTGCGCCAAGTGTTTCTTAATCAACAACATCACCACGAAAGCAGGAATCGCATACCACAACATTGAGGAGAGGCTGATAAGCGACTGTGCCGCGCTCGCGCCATAACTTGATTGTGCTGTTTGTACTTCGATGTAGTGACTCACGGGCAACAAGCTTCTCCAGATTTGCGCTGCAGTGTTCATGTCGGTTACTGGAAAGGTAATCCCCATGAACGCAAAGCTTGGTGCTGTAAAGGCGCCAGCGAAACTCATCGCCCTTGCAGGATCAAGCGTTAAGAAGAAAAACAAACAACCCATGATGATACAACTGATGACGGTAAGCAGTTGGGCGACAGTCAGTGCCACAAAACTGCCGTTAAACGGCCAGTCTAAGAGGACATAGAACCAAAAGCTAAACGCGATACCAAACATCAAAAACAAGACAAGGTAGGGCGCTAGTGTTGATGTTAGTGATTTCATCGGGGCGTTGGATAACCAAGCATGAAGACCACGAGCTCTAACGTTCGCCGTCAAAACCAATATCGTGCCCACCACAATCATGATCTGCCACAGTGCCGGAATAACCGCAGACACCAAGAACTGAGCATAACTGGTGTTCTTGTTGAACAGTGGCGTGATCTGGCTTTGCACTGTTACTGCTTGGCCTAATGCGGATTGCACCGTGGTATCACCGTGTGACAACTGCTTAACGACCTCAAGTTGCGCGTTAAAAGTCCCCTGAGCCTGCAACAACGCCGAATTCACTAGCTTACCTATCAAGATAAATTGGCTGTTGTAGAACACAGACACTTGCGGATTCAATCCGAGCAGAAGATCTCGGTCAAAATGCCTTGGTATCACAACATAACCGTAGATATCGCGTTCAATCATCGCTTTCGCCGCTTCACTCGCCGAGCTGTATTTCTGAGTGACTTGCAGCGTTGGTGACGCATCAACAAGGCGTGTGAACTGCTGCGAAATTTGACTGTGTTCCAAGTCAACAACCGCAACCGGTAAGTCGCGAGCGATCCCTTGTGAAAAAATCAGCCAGATACTGGCAGCAAGCAGTAAAGGGATCCAAGTTAGGCAAGACAACAACCATTTGTCTTTGCGGACAATCGCCCACTGCCTAAGCAAGGTATTCTTCGCTCTATGATGCTCAGTTGATTGCGAGGCTGTAGATTGCGAGCCTATCGATCGAAAGTTAGCAGACATACGTCACCTAAAGCTCAACCACAAGGCTCATGCCCATACGTAGTGTTTCGCTCGTATCGACAGGGTGCGCTTCTACTTCAAAAGTACGTAAGTCGAAGCCTTGTGCTGCGTCTGTTGAACGCCAAGTCGCGAAATCACCCATTACGGCGATGTGAGTCACTTGGAAAGTTAATGATTTATCCAGAGCCGGTAGGTACGCTTCAAACTGGCTGCCTTTCTCGAAATGCTTAAGCATGTCTTCACGCACATTAAGTACTGCCCATGCATCCTTGGTGTCGATAACAGTCACAACAGGGAAGCCTTGTGGTGCGAGTTCACCGCTGCTCAATAGAACCTGAGAGACTTCGCCATTAAACCAGCTGTGGATTTGTGTGTCTTTTGCGTAAGCTTCAACTTCCGCCACCGCGCCTGCCGCCATTAACGCTTTTTGAGCGGCTGCCACTTTGGTTTCGTCACGAGCACCTTCTCGTGCTAATTGATACATTTGGAACGCAGCGCTTTCCGTGTACTTCGCTGCTTGCCACTGTGTTTTGGCTTCATCGCGTTTTTGCTCGGCAACGACACCATCGTTGTAAAGGTTGTTTACACGTTGATAAGTTTTGTCCATAAGATCGGCTGCCGCTTTTGCTTTCAACCATTGGTCTTTAGCGGCTTGGATTTGCTGAGTACGGGCACCATTCTCTGCTTGTTTTGCTAATGCGCCAGCAGCTTTTTGACCTGCTTTTGCTTGTTCTAGCTTCGCGTCAATCTCAGGGCTAAGAAGAGAAAAGATTAATTCGCCTTTTTCAACTGAATCGCCTTTACGCACGAATATTTCATCAATTCTGCCAGGTACTTTTGATGAGATGCTGTATTGCTGCGCATCGATTTGACCTTGAAGCTTAACAGGCTGAGGTTGATAAGCTTGGTAAAAACTGTATCCGACCCAGCCAATAACGCCGATACCAACTAAAGATAGAAGAAGGGGCTTAATAGGTTTCATGAATTATCCTTTTGACTGGCTATCGGTGTCTGTTTTTGAGTCGAAGTCAGACGGAACAGAAGAGGTTAAGTAACTCGAGTAAGCATTCATTTCGCTGGTTAGCGCTAATAGCTTGTTCAGAGAGATTAGGTATTTGAATCGCGCAGCAGATTGCTGGGTTTTGATGCTCGCAAGGTAGAGCTCTGCATCAACCACTTCTAGCGAGTTCGAAAGTCCTTGAGTGAAGGCTTTTTTACGGAGTAATAGGTTTTCTTGAGCCAAAGCCAAGCTTGAGTTCAGGCCTTGAACCTCCTCAATTGCTTGGTTCGCTTCAAGGTAAGTCTTCTGTACCAACACGGTTAAGTCTTGCTTAGCTTGCGACTTCAGGAATTGAACCTGTGAGACAGCACTGTGAGCGGCGGCTACTTTGTCTGAACGGCCAGAAGTATCAAGCAGCGGCACATTCACACCAATGCCAACTAACCAATCGGGTTTCATTTCGCTGGCTAGAGAGTCATCTTCATACAGGCTGTAGTCACCGTAAAGGTACACTTCTGGATAGTATTTACCTTTCTCCGCTTTAATTAAGCTGCTTGCTTGTTTCTCTTTTGCATCAAGAATCTTAAGGCCGGGATAGGTCATGAGTGTTTGGTCAATGAACACATCCATATGAGGCAGGTTCTTATTGATAAACAGTTGCTCTGAAGGTTCTACACTTTGGCTCTGACCAAGGATTTGAGTCAGCGCTAATTGAGCAATCTTAAGATCGTTTTGAGCTTTAGTTCGCTCGACAACCGCTTTGTCTAGTGAAGCATCCGCTTGCAAGCGTTCTACTCGTGCGATTTGCCCTTGTTGTTCAAGCTTGATGGCGAAATCACGATGCTGAGTTAAGCCAGCTTCAACGGCTTGACGCGTTTTCACGACGTCTTCCGCTAAGATCACCGAGAAGTAATATTTACTTAAGTCTTCGTAGCGAGCTTGTCTTTCCATCAACAACTGGCTTTGCGCTTCTTCGCTTTTACCTTCAGCTGCATTTTGCGCCGCGGTAATTCGCCCGCCTGTGAAGATAGGCCAAATCGCGCGAATAGAAGAGCTAAAGATGTCTTGTTCTGTGATAGTTGAGGTAACGCCACCTAATTGAGCCAAGAAGGGAGCAAATGCTGGATTTACGCCGCTTAAGCTATCACCGAACTGTTCGCCATTAATCGTCACGTCACTATCAAGGTGCGTGTAGTTAGCCCCTAAGGTGATAGAAGGCAAGTTGAGGCTACTCGTTGAGTTCTGAAGGTGTTGATAACGTTCAACGTTGGCTTGTTGAGCCGCAAGTGAGTTGTTATTTTCTTGTAATATTTGCCACGCTTCAGAAAAAGTGAGCGGGGCAGCATAGCCTGGCGAAGTCATGGTGCCGAGAAGCATACTGGCGATCGCAAGGTATCGAAATTTTGGTTTGGTCATCTGCATTAAATACCAATTAGAGTATTAACTCTAATGTTAACAGGGCAATAGTCATTTGTCTTGATTAGATTCTCTCATACTTAGAGAAAGTCTCATAACTCGTTAACCAAGTGTAAATAGGATTGAGTGATGAAGATATCAGAGATAAATGAAACTTAAAAAGCACGCATAAGCGTGCTTTTTAAGTTCAGTATAGAAGCGTTTTTACAAAATGAAGCGGCTTATTTAAAGCCAGGACAATGGTGATCGGCGCGCCACACCAATTGTCTTGAACCTTGCATTGTTTGTAATAAATCTCTGCCCGACATTTGCGGGAACGCTAACAATACCTTGAGATCGAGAGGGGAGGTACCGTCTTTCTCATAGGCTCTTACGTGAGTAAAAGTCGATTGCAAGTGTTTGAACAGCATGGTCTTAGTAAGACAAATTCCAAAATTATCGCGTTTCATTGCCTGGTTTCCTTTTCAACAATGTTTATACGTTATGTTTTTAATCCTGTTTCTATTGGACGTTGCCACTGATCGATACTTCCTGCTCATCAATGTTTTATTATTGGGCGCCGCTTTATCAGGCACCTCTGAGTTGTCATGCTGGCCTATAGTGTAAATAGAGATGTATGAATAAGGTTAGGTTGATAACCTGTTTGTTCAACAATCCTAGCGGCGAGCGTGCAACGTTTCGTTATAGATACGTCCAGTGAGCGAAGAGTTGTTGTCTTTTTGTTAACCGAAATTTCGATTTAAAGCGGAGTCTGAAAATCATGACTTATGGCTTGGCAACAATAAACTTCTTCATATGCAACTATTATAATTGTATTTATTTTAAACAACCTAAAAAACACCTAAAAGCTTAGTGATCTAGCTCAATATTTATTCGTTTATTTTGATTTTTAAGCTAATCCGTTCTAAAAGCGAACGATTAATCGAGGTGAACAACGTAAAGGATTATCAATTAATAATCTGCTCAATTATTTAGTTGAGTAACAGTCACAAATTCGCGTACGTAGAAAGGTCATCTAATTAACTTGGTGTTAACATTGCTCGTCTAACACTAGGGACGGTGGAATATGAAATGGAGTAGTATCAGCTTCCGTAAAAGGCTGCTGATTATCATGACGGTCACTGGTCTTGTTGAACTTTTGATACTTTCAGCGGCTGGTTTTTATTATATCAAACAATCTCAAGAACAAGAGATGGGTTTGAAAGCGTTAGGTGTTGCTGAATTTCTGTCTGAATCACCACTTGTCACCAGCATTATTCAAGAAAATGGAACGATGGGCCCTAATGGCGTTCCCTACGTTCTGTCTGAAGAAACTCAAGTTAAATTTCGAAACCTTACCCAGCTCATTGGCGCGGCGTTTATCGTTGTGGGAGATGATAAAGGTATCCGCCTGATTCACCCTTATGATGACCGGCTTGGTAAACCCATGCGCGGTGGTGATAACCAAAAAGCATTGGTGTTGGGTGAATCTTATGTGTCGACGGCCAAAGGATCACTTGGTTTTTCTGTCCGTGGTAAATCTGCGGTTAAAGACCCACAAGGCACTGTCATTGGCGTGGTGTCGGTTGGCTACTTGTTGGACTCGTTACAAGACCGAATCGAACCTTATTTAGCCTTTTTGATTGTGATGGCCTTGCTGGTGGTTGCGGTCAACGCTTTGATTTCAAGCTATGTGTCTCGTCGCTTTCAACGCGCTATTTTAGGCTTTGAACCCGAAGAGATCGGCCGACTGTATGTCGAGTTAGATGTGACTATGAGTACCGTGAAAGAAGGTATTCTGAGTATCGATAAGCACGGAATTTTACGTTCTATTAATAAGAGTGCCTGCGATATTTTGTCTATCGATAGAGAGTCTGCACTCAACCAACAGCGCCTTTCAGATGTATTGGCCGGCAGTGATTTAGAGCAACTGTTATCCACTGGTGAAACCGACCACGACGTCGAGCTGTACCTGAACAATAAGCGAATCGTTGCCAACCGCAGCCCGATTATAGTGGCAGGTGAGGTGGTCGGGGCGGTATCCAGTTTCCGATTACGAGATGAAATCAACGACTTAACAGACCAGCTCTCACAAACCAAAGAGTATGCAGATCTACTCCGTTCACAAACCCATGAGCATCAAAACAAGCTCAACACCATTAGTGGCTTGATCCAGATGGGCGAGTTGGATTCAGTACAACAGCTGATTGGCCAAGAAACAGCGCACTATCAAAGCTTGATCGAGTTCTTGCGTGAAACCGTTAAAGACCCGCTCATTGCAGGCATGCTCTTGGGGAAAACGGAGCGTGCAAGAGAAATAGGTTTAGAGCTCAAAGTCGAAGAAGGCTCAAGGCTTGAAGCGTTGCCTAGCTGGCTGAACGCGGATGACGTTGTCACAATTCTTGGCAATCTGATTGACAACGCCTTTGATGCCACTATGACGGCTATCAAGCAAGAGGGTCAAATTACTCCTGCGCGTCGAGTTATTGAAGTTTCAATCAGTGATTTTGGTAATGAAATTATCGTAGAAGTAGAAGATAAAGGGTGTGGTTTGCCGAAAGACTTGGCGACGAAAGCACTCACCGAAAAAGGCGTATCGAGCAAAGCGAAACAGAATCGCGGCGTCGGTTTGTATTTGATAAAGCAACTGGCAGACCGATATCAAGGACAGCTTGAAATGGTCGACAACCACGATTTTGGTACGCGAATGACGGTTTATCTGCCAAAAGAAGCACAATAATAATTAAGCGCGAAGTGATAGAGTGAAGATCATCGTGACGGAAAAAGCATGGTTAAAGGAAGAACATAAATGAGCGCAATCACGAGAGTCATGGTCATTGAAGATGATATTGCGATTGCAGAGCTACACCATCGTTATTTACAACAGATGGGTGGCTTTGATGTGGTGGGGATTGCGACCACGCAGTCTGAAGCGTTAATGCAATTAGACATATTAAAGCCTGACTTGGTTTTATTGGATGTGTATCTGCCGGATGGATGCGGGCTTGATATTTTGAACCACGTTCGTGGTAGTAATCAGGGTTGTGATGTGATTTTGATTACTGCTGCGCGAGACGTCGATACCTTGCAACAGGCAATGCGCGGTGGAGTCGTGGACTATCTGCTGAAACCTGTGATGTTTCCTCGCTTAGAAGCGGCGCTGAAAAAATATCAATCGCAGTTGCAAGAGTTTGAAAGTGTGTCTGATTTGAACCAAGGTTTGGTCGATAAG
>NZ_CAWPOA010000031.1:1117066-1173368 GCF_963889365.1 Vibrio sp. OPT20
ATGCTGCAAGCCAACGCGAAAGCGGACTCAGGAAAAGTGTCAACCTTACCCAAAGGGATTGATGGCGTAACGCTTGATAAAATTAGAGCCATTTTTCAACAAGCCGACATTGCTGATATTACAGCAGATGAAGCAGGTGAACGTATTGGAGCAAGCCGAACCACCGCTCGACGCTATTTGGAATTTCTAATCACGACTGGTGAGTTAGTGGCCGACTTAAATTACGGGTCGGTAGGCCGCCCAGAACGCTGCTACAACAAAGCTAGAAGATAGATTTAGCGACAACAAGTCACAAAGACAAACGCGATGCTGTCAAATAAATATAAAGCCAGTTGAATAGGCTGGTTTTGCCTTTCTCTCCATTTCCTATTATTCACTCCACCGACCAGATGCCGTTCTTTCTTGACTACAATGTTTGAGAATACCGATTTGCTTCACTCTCGGGCTCGGCGAACTGAGCTATCGATTAGAATTTGTTCGAAATGAGTCAATATTTAATCGATTGCTTTCACAGTGGTTGATGTAAATCAAATACTCATAGACAATACTGTCCCGAATAGAGGTGATAGCTTTCACCCTCGTTTACCAAACGCATTCTCAAGTGTAATAGGCACTCGCTATTGATGTAATAGCCAAGACCTATTATCTATTTTCGTATGTCACTGATACCTTTGGCGAATACTAAAAACCTTGTTTTTATAGGAAAGATGATGGTAATACCTGAAAACAGCAGCATCGTTATTTTTGGTGCATCGGGAGATCTAACTTACCGCAAGTTAATTCCTGCTTTGTACCACCTGTATGCTAGCAATCAACTACCAAAATCCTTTGCGATTCTTGGAGTGAGCCGTACTGAGTACAGCGATGAGTCTTACCGTGAGAAGCTGAAGAAGTCTCTTCAGGAAATGGAAAAAACTGAGCCAGAGACGCTGAATGCATTTATTGAACATCTGCATTACCAAGCGATCAACACTTCAGATGTAGACGACTACGCTCGTTTAGCACAACGTCTAGACAAGCTTGAACAAGACTACCAATTCGAAAACCATAACACATTATTCTACTTGGCAACCCCGCCAAGCCTATACGGTGTGATCCCAGCAAACCTTGCTGCGCATGGCCTGAACGATGAAAAGAACGGCTGGCGTCGTCTGATCATCGAGAAACCATTTGGTTACGACTTAGCATCAGCTCAAGCGTTAGATGAAGAGATCCATCATCACTTCCAAGAACACCAGATCTACCGTATCGACCATTACCTTGGTAAAGAGACGGTACAAAACCTTCTAGTGCTTCGCTTCTCAAATGCGATGTTTGAACCACTGTGGAACCGTAACTTTATTGAATACGTTGAAATCACAGGTGCTGAGTTCCTTGGCGTTGAAGAGCGTGGCGGATACTACGACGGTTCTGGCGCAGTTCGTGACATGTTCCAAAACCACTTGCTACAAGTATTAGCAATGGTTGGTATGGAGCCACCAGCTCAAATCAATGCGGATTCAATTCGTGACGAAGTGGTTAAAGTACTTCAGTGTCTGAAACCACTGGAAGAAGACGACCTGCGTAAAGATTTGGTTCTAGGTCAATACACAGCATCAGACGTTCGTGGTCAGCACTTGCCTGGTTACCGCGAAGAGCATGGTGTCGCAGACGACTCTCGTACTGAAACGTACATTGGTCTTAAAGCACACATCAACAACTGGCGTTGGAATGGGGTTCCTTTCTACGTACGTACGGGTAAACGCTTACCAACACGTGTGACTGAAATCGTGATTCACTTTAAGAACACGCCACACCCAGTATTTGGTCAAGATGCACCAGAGAATAAGCTGATTATCCGTATCCAACCGGATGAAGGTATTCAGATGAGCTTTGGTTTGAAAGAGCCGGGTGCAGGCTTCAAAGCAAAAGAAGTGAAAATGAACTTCTCTTACTCTGACTTGCCTGAAACTCAAATGCTGACGGCTTATGAGCGTCTTCTTCTTGATGCGCTGAACGGTGATGCGACTCTATTTGCACGTACCGATGCAGTAGAAGCATGTTGGAAGTACGTTCAACCGATCTTAGATCTCAAACAAGACCCTCAAGCACTGTTTGGCTATGCTTGTGGTACTTGGGGCCCGCAAGAAGCCGATGAGCTTCTGCAGCGTGATGGCCGCGCATGGCGTTTCCCATGCAAAAACTTAACAGACACGGATTACTGCGAACTATGATCAATCACAAGATCTTTGCAACGCCTGAATTGGTCGTTGAAAACCTAGCAAATGAAATGAAAGCATACAGCGAGCAGGGCAAACCTGTTCACATTTCATTGTCGGGTGGCAGCACGCCAAAAATGCTTTTCAAGCTTTTAGCTCAAGCACCATACGCAGAAGGTATTCAATGGAATAACCTTCATTTCTGGTGGGGCGACGAACGTTGCGTGGCACCAGACGATGCGGAAAGCAACTTCGGTGAAGCGAATACACTCTTATTTTCGAAACTAAAAGAGTTTACAAACGTAAACCTGCCTGCAGAGAACATCCACCGCATCCGTGGTGAAGATGAGCCTAAAGCAGAAGCAGAACGTTTCGCGAAAGAAATGGCAGATGTGATTCCAACAGAAAACGGCACGCCAGTTTTTGATTGGATTCTGCTAGGTGTTGGCGCAGACGGCCACACAGCTTCACTATTCCCAGGTGCAACTGACTACCAAGATGAGAACCTATCTGTATTAGCTTCTCACCCAGAGTCGGGTCAAATCCGTGTTTCTAAAACGGCGAAAGTTTTAGAAGCAGCAAAACGAATCAGCTACCTAGTACTGGGTGCAGGTAAAGTTGAGATCGTTAAAGAAATTCATACAACTCCTGCTTCAGAACTGCCTTACCCGGCAGCAAAAATCCAGTCTAAAACTGGCGAAACAGAGTGGTTCCTAGATTCAAATGCAGCAAGTGCTATCGCATAAGTGCGAATAGCCGCAAGGAGATAAAATAATGAAAGGTGATATCGGTGTAATTGGCCTAGCAGTAATGGGTCAGAACCTTATCCTAAACATGAACGACCACGGCTTCAAAGTTGTGGCTCACAACCGTACTGCTGCTAAAGTAGACGAGTTCCTAGAAGGCCCAGCTAAAGGTACTAACATTGTTGGTGCTTACTCTCTAGAAGAGCTAGTTGAGAAGCTAGAAGCGCCACGTAAAGTGATGCTTATGGTTCGTGCTGGTGACGTTGTAGACACGTTCATCGACAAGCTTGTACCACTTCTAGACAAAGGCGACATCATCATTGATGGTGGTAACACTAACTTCCCAGACACTAACCGTCGTGTTGCTGCTCTTCGCGAGAAAGGCATCCACTTCATCGGTACGGGTGTTTCTGGTGGTGAAGAAGGCGCTCGTTTCGGACCTTCTATCATGCCAGGTGGTTCTCCTGAAGCTTGGGAAGCGGTTAAGCCTATCTTCCAAGGTATTTCTGCGAAAACTGACGCGGGTGAGCCTTGTTGTGATTGGGTTGGTAACGACGGTGCTGGTCACTTCGTTAAGATGGTTCACAATGGCATCGAATACGGTGACATGCAGCTTATCACTGAAGCATACCAGTTCATGAAAGATGGCCTAGGTATGAACCACGACGAAATGCAGGCTGTATTTGCTGACTGGAACAAAACTGAGCTAGATAGCTACCTAGTAGAAATCACTGCTGACATCCTTGGCTACAAAGATGAAGACGGTGAAGCGCTAGTTGAGAAGATCCTAGACACTGCTGGCCAAAAAGGTACAGGCAAATGGACAGGTATCAACGCACTAGACATGGGTATCCCACTGACTCTAATCACTGAGTCTGTATTCTCTCGTTGCCTATCTGCACTTAAAGACCAACGTGTTGAAGCTGAAAAACTGTTCGGCAAGACTGTTGCTCCAGTTGAAGGCGACAAGCAAGAGTGGGTTGATGCAATTCGTCAGGCTCTACTTGCTTCTAAGATCATCTCTTACGCTCAAGGTTTCATGCTAATGCGTGAAGCGTCGAACGAAAACGGCTGGGATCTAAACTACGGTAACGTTGCTCTTATGTGGCGTGGTGGTTGTATCATCCGTTCTGCATTCCTAGGCAACATTCGTGATGCTTACGAAGCGAACCCAGAGATCGCTTTCCTAGGTTCAGATGCATACTTCAAAGGCATCCTAGACAACTGCATGGGCGCTTGGCGTAAAGTTGCAGCTAAGTCTATGGAATCTGGTATCCCAATGCCATGTATGACTTCTGCACTAACGTTCCTAGACGGCTACACTACAGCTCGTCTTCCAGCGAACCTTCTGCAAGCTCAACGTGACTACTTCGGTGCTCACACTTATGAGCGTACTGACCGTCCACGTGGTGAATTCTTCCACACAAACTGGACTGGTACAGGCGGCGACACTGCTTCTACAACTTACGACGTATAATCGTTAGTTAGAATCAGTAGAGAACAAATTTGTTCTTTCAGCTGCAAGCTAGAAAACAAAAGGATGCCAATTGGCATCCTTTTTTGTTGGTTCCCGTTCTCTTACTTAGGCCTGAATAACAAAGAAGCCATAGTTTAAGCTGTCATTAAGTGCGGCTGAGCATCGTCATTGTATTGCTCCCGAATTGCCATAAAGCCGTCTAGGTTCTGTTTAAGAGCCACAACACACTCTGGGTCGAACATTGAACCGTTCTGCGCTTCTATGTATTCCATCACTTCATCGAGTGACCACGCGTGCTTATAAGCTCTTTTGCTCATCAGTGCATCGAATACATCGGCTAATGTCACTATTCGAGCCTCTAGTGGTATCGCTGTGTTACTCAAAGCATCAGGCAACCCAGAGCCATCAAACCGTTCATGATGGTGGCGCACAATATTCTTAATGAATTGAATCTCTTCACTGCACATCGAGCTGTGGTGGGAAAGGGCAACCACGTCATCAATCATCTCTTCGCCATACAAGGTGTGATTGTTCATGATGTTTCTTTCTTCTTCATTGAAACGCGCGCTACTGAACAACACCTTATCTGGAATTCGATATTTACCTATGTCGTGGAAGGGCGCATACAACCGAATTCGATGAATGAATTGATGTGTAATTTCTCTTTTGGTGTGCGACAGCGTGCGAGCAATTTGCTCACTGTATTTACCCATGCGAATTAGGTGTTCTTTGGTTTCTGGATCTCGAGCATGACCCATATTTAAAGCGATCGCTAAAGAAGATTGAAAGTGACGTTGGCGCTCAAACCACTGAACGAAAAGGCTAGAGATGACTTGAGTGAGATAGGCGATATCACACTGAATAGTTTGGTTAGCAAAAAATCCTGTCGATGAAGCATTGATAAACACAAACCCAAGATTACTTTCTTGATGATGAATCGGTGTTGTATAACTGCTTTGATGACCGAGATCGAGTAGGTGAGATATTTGTTTGGTTGAGCTAATGGTGGTGAGGTCGTTGATGATCCGGGTATCTAAAGACTCAGCCATGCGCGACAAAGCCGATTCTGGCGTAAGTTCTTGCTCGACATGGCGATGTTCGGCTTCTTGGCACAGAGTGTCCGAAACAAAGTAATTCGACGCTCTATTTTCGTTGCATAGCACAACCGAGAGCCTAGACAGAATGGGGTAATGTTCGCGAGCTAGCCGAAAGAGATCATCAACGATGGCGATAATGTCTTTATCTTGGGCGGCTACTCTGCTGATTTTTGAGTAGTCAAACATGGTCAAAGCCAACCTTTATTTATAATTATATCATTGTTTAGTATCGTTATTTGTAGGTTTCTATACCACTTCTAACATAGCATCGCGCTGTTAATTAGCAACACTGCGTTCTAATAAATTTATAATTCATTACTTAAATTAGGGATATTTCATGCTTCTATCATGGTTTTTGTTAACTTGAACGAATTTGGTCGAAATCTAAGAGAAGCACTCGTCGGGAGTGCATGGCGGTATTGCACGCAACATTAGGATAGTAAGTGACCATTTTAAAATTAAATTGAAAGATAAATAGGATAACGAGCATGCTTTATGCCATCATAAAGGCATAGATAAGGGCAATGGATGTAATGCCCAAATGATTGAGCTAGATATGGTCAGTGATGACGGTGTTCTAGAGTATATTCAAGGCCTTTAGTTGCCTTGAAAAAGGTAAAGATATGACTGAAGAAGAAAGAATCGAACTGCAACAAAACAACCCACTGCACGGCTTAAAGCTAGATACTATGATCACTGAATTAGTGGATCATTACGGTTGGGAAATTTTGGATGCAGCAATGCGCATGAACTGCTTTAACACTAAGCCAACGGTGGCAAGTGCTGTTAAATATCTGAAGAAGACTGAATGGGCTCGTGAGAAGGTTGAAAACTTCTACCTTTACCGTTTCAAGCGTATGCCTAAAGCATCTGATATTGAATACCAGATGCCTCCGCGTTCACGTACGTTCCGCCATGGGTTAGAACCCCGTGAGCCAATGGAATTGACGGTTGAATCGATTCTAGCATCACAAGCTAAAGCAGCGTCTGCATTTAAAGAGCGCCGCGGCGGTAACGGTCGCAACTTTCGTCGTTAATAGAAATGCGTCGCTAAGTAAGGCTATCGCTAATAGAAAGCCGTCGAAATAGCCTAATCAGCTAAAGCGATAAGCATAAAATACAAAAGGAGCCCAAGTGCTCCTTTTTTAATGCGTGTCGCTTTAGTCGTTCGTCTTAAGCTTCGCGGTTCTTTCTTTGATTCTTCCAAAGGTCAACGCCATAGACAATGGCGCTGATCAGTAAGAATAGCGCTGACACAGAAAACAGAGCGGGCATTTTTAAGATCCACGCGAATGTGGCAGCAAGAAAAGCGACAAAGCAAATGAGTCGACTTGATGACATGACATGACCGAGTTTAATGTTCATAACGCCTCCTAATGAAGTCTCACTTTCGACAGGAGAATTATCCCACCTTTGGCAAAATAAAGGCTAAAAAACAGTCTAAATTGTTATCAAATTTGCTAATTGAAGGACTCGCCTCACACATTTTGCCTTGGCTATTTTATAAGCAATAAAATAGCGAGATAGGTATCGAAAGGGAAAGTATTTTCGGTCGGTCTTTCCAGCTGCAAGTCTTGTTGCACTGAATGTTTAGTTAGCATAAAACTTAGTTTGTATAGTACCTACATAGCATAGAAGAAGTAAGCGGTGATCAAAAAGCTAGCGATGATCACTGTGGTACGAACATATTGTTGAGGAATGCGGCGAGAAACTTTTGCTGAATAGTAACCACCGACTAATGTCCCAAACAAAACGGCCATGCCTGACGGCCAATCAATCGAACCATTCACAACAAAGAACACGATTGCCGCGAGTGATGCGCATGCCGATACCAACAATTTGATGCCATTCATCACGTTGATATTGGTATACCCTGCCAGTGCCAAGTAGCTCAATGTCACAATGCCTAAGCCTGCATTAAAATAACCACCATAAACACACACGACCAAAAGCAATAAAGCGGAAAAGAATACCCCTGCGCTGGTGGCGTGCTTATGTTTTGCTGTTGCTTGCTTAAGCCATTTATTGAGTGTGCCACCAAACGTGAAAAGCAAAGCAGCAAATAGCAGTAGCCAAGGAACGGATTGAGTGAACAGGGCTTCTGGCGTGTGCAGCAATAAAAATGCACCAATGCCGCCGCCAATGATACACAAACCAATGGTCAGTTTTAGCTGCTTAGTACCAGATTTAATTTCGTGGCGTAGAGCGTAGGCCCCGCTAATGTAGCCAGCGCATGAAGCAAAGGTATTGGTTGCGTTGGCTGCAATCGGTGGAACTCCAGCGAACAAAAGAGCGGGGAAGGTGATGAAGCTACCGCCACCCGCAATTGAGTTGAGCACACCGCCAATCACTCCCGATAAGAATAGAATCAACCAATCCATAGTTTTGAATCCAATGCGTTAAATGACCGTTTACCTTACTTGATTTCGTTACGAATATCAGTGTCATGTGTGTTGTAAAGGTAGGTTTGTGAGTTTGCTACCATCTTTAACCGTTGGTTCAAATTGAGCACCTAATTGAAAAAAGGAGCCAATGGCTCCTTTCGTTGAGGTTTCGTTGAATTGGTAGAGTTTTACACTTCTACTGGCTTCGATTTAAAGCTTCTAAATAGTTTTACTAAGATTGGGCTAGATAGTACCAGCACAGCCAGAATAGTGAACGTCATCGTGATTGGTCGTTCCCATAGGAAGCTCAGCTCGCCATCGCTGATCATCAATGCACGTCGTAGGTTCTCTTCCATTAATCCACCAAGGATAAAACCTAGGAGTAATGGGGCAAGTGGGAAGTTAGCTAACCTCAGCGCAATCGCAACCATCGCAACAATGAGCATTACAAAAACATCCATCGTATTGAAAGACACCAAGTACACGCCTGTGATTGAGAAGAAGATAATCATTGGCAGTAGTACCGTTCTTGGTACCGCGAGCAGTTTAGAGATGTAAGGGATCAAAGGCAGATTCAAGATAACCAGTACGATGTTACCAAAGTACATCGAGATAATTACTGACCAAAATACATCTGGGTGTTCAACGAACAAGCGAGGGCCCGGCTGAATACCGTATGCGATTAGGGCGCCAAGCATGATTGCGGTAGTACCAGAGCCGGGAATCCCAAGCGTCAGTAGCGGAACGAATGAACCACTCGAAGCTGCGTTGTTTGCAGATTCAGGAGCAACAAGACCACGAATACTGCCTTTACCAAACTCTTTCTGTTTGTCTTTTGGCGCAAGGCTACGTTCCATACCGTAACTTAGGAATGCCGCAATAGTGGCTCCTGCGCCCGGTAGAACACCGGTAAAGAAACCGAGAATAGAAGAGCGAATCGAAACTGGCGCCACTTCTTTGAACTCTTCTTTGGTAATTTTCATGCTACCAATATCAGCCATCTTTTGGCTTTCTTCGCCGCTAGTGTCTTTCTCCGGTTTCAAAATACCCATTAAAGTCTCACCTAAAGCGAAGGTTGCCATAGCAAGAAGTAGGAAACTAAAGCCATCCATCAGGTCTGTTAGACCAAACGTGAAACGCTCAACACCAACGCCTTTGTCGATGCCAACAGTAGACAGCATCAAACCAAGAATGGTCATCATCCATGCCTTGATTACCTGACCTGGGCCCGCAAACGCCGCTACTGCCGATAAACCTAACAACATCAATGCGAAGTAGTCTGAAGACTGGAAGCTCAATGACACGCTGGCTAAAGCCGGAGCCGCAATCAAAAGCATGATTGCCGAAAGCGTGCCGCCGGTAAAAGAAGAGTAGGCTGCAAGGGCAAGGGCTTTACCCGCTTGGCCTTTTTGTGCCATCGGGTAGCCATCGAATGCGGTTACTACCGTTGAAGAACAACCTGGAGCGTTGATTAATATTGATGACGTCGAGCCACCAAATACAGCGCCGTAGTACACACCAGCCATCAAGATTAGGCCAGAAGAAGGGTCTAGGCCGTATGTAATCGGGATCATCAACGCGATTGCTGAAATTGGACCGAGTCCCGGTAGCATCCCAATAAAGGTACCAACAAAACAGCCAACAATTACCATCATGATGTTCATTGGCATCACGGCGGTCGAAAGTCCTTGTAAAATTCCGTCTAACATAATGTTATCCCTACCAAAGAGTGAAGATTAAACCAGGCTCTAGGTAGATATCTAAGCCTTGAGTTAATAAAAGAAAGAACGCGATAACGAAAGGAAACGACGCGCCAAATAAGACAGCTTTGCGGCGCTCACCCAGTAGGTAAAAGCCTGCAAGTAAGAAGAAGCTGGTTGCTAAAACAAAGCCAAGATAAGTCAGCCCAACACCGTACAAAGCCATTAACACCAAGAAGCCAATAAGCAGTTTCCAGTTCAACGGCGTAGTGTCGCATGTGACTTTTTTATCTGGCTGTCCGGTTATAAGCAGGATCAACGAAAGGCCAATGCCGATAAACGTTAGCAGGATAGGTAAGGTTCTTGCTGTGAAGGGTTCGTACTCGTCACCGGGGAACAAAGGAATCAGCGTGGTTTGGTAGCCATAGCATAAACACGCAAGCATAAAGAGCATGGCTCCGATGCGATCCTTCGAAAGCAAAGATTCCTTACTCAGAAATTTGGTTGGTAAGTCCGACATATCCAACTCCATTTGGGGTGGTATAAAAAGTAAAAAAGCCGTACATGAGCGAGTTAATGAAATGTCTGGGATCACTAACCAAAGGTAAGCGAATTACGGTACTGGTTTATCAGCCACTTGCGTTTACAACGAATCGGCAAGCGTTAGTAATACGTCTACGAATAAACAAAGGAGTTTGAAGTTAACTCATGCACGGCGAAACAAGGAAAGAGTAAGAGGGCACATAGGCCCTCTATGGTTGTTGGTTATTTCAAGAAACCAAGCTCACGCATTAGGTCGCCCATCTGTTTTTCTTGATCTTCTAGGAAGGCGTAAAAATCTTTGTCAGCTTTGTAGTTGTCGATCCAACCGTTACGGTCACGAACCACTTGCCACTCATCGGTTTTGTACATTTTGCCAAGCGCTACATTCCATTCGTCGATCTTCGCTTGGCTTGTGCCAGGTGCTGCAAAGAAACCACGCCAGTTGGCAAATACAGTCTCATTGCCGTATTCAGTCAGTGTTGGGATGTTAGGTGCAGCGTCAAGACGCTTTGGCGCCGTCACAGCAAGCACTTTTACTTGGCCAGATTTAGACATCTCTAGCACTTCACCAAGGCCAGTAGAAAGCAGCTGTGTTTCGCCAGAAAGCAGTGCTGCCATCGCTTTACCGCCAGCATCGTAGGCAATGTAACGCACTTTTTTAGCATCAAAACCTTCGCCTTTGAACGCTGCCGCAACCACAAGGTGGTCCATGCTGCCACGAGCTGAGCCACCAGCAATTTTCACTTTACGTGGGTTGCTTTCGAACTCTTTAACGACGTCTTCCCAAGTGTTGTACTTAGAATCCGCAGACGCGACGATTGCACCGTAATCGGCAATGGTTGCTGCTACAGGAGTTAGGTCACGGAAAGATTGTGGGAAGATCCCCGTTAGTGAACGAACAACGATAGGCGTTGAGTTCACCATTAGCGTGTCTTCTTGGCGTTGAGCCGTTTCGATTAGGTGAGCAATCGCTTTACCGCCACCACCACCAGAAAGGTTTTGGAAAGAGACATTTTCTACGATGTCTGATTTCACCAATACATCACCCGTACCACGAGCTGTCATATCCCAACCGCCACCAGCGCCGCCAGGGATTAGGAAGTGGATTTTTTCTACGTCAGCAGCAAAAGTGTTGAAAGAAAAGGTTGCTGCGATAATAGAAGCCGCAAGAGTAGGTTTCAGTGCCTTGAACATGGTTCACGTTCCTTATGTAGGGGATCTCTTCAATGGAGAGAAACTTATGTTTTATATCCAGCTACTAAATACACGAATAGGGTATTGCTTAGTAGATGACGTTAAAGTTAACGGTGTGTTAACGAAATGTCTGTAATGCGGCGATATTGAGAATAAAGAACATTGGATTAATATTGTTCATAAAGTTCACGAGGACGTGTTGTGCGAAGGCGAAAAAAAGAGAGCCATGTCAGGCTCTCTATAAAATCTGGAATGTTTGTAAGGAATTCCTTTATTTGTCAGACGTTTAATCAGATAAGGTCGATCCTTTCAAGATCTCAGTTGCCTTGTCAAAATCAAACTCTTCCAACGAAACTTCCAGTCGTTTGAATTCTGAAGAAGATAATCCAATCTTAGCGCCATCTTCAATGTTAAGAATTATGGTGAGCGCATCGGTGTCATCATTGGCCGTTGCCTCCAATAATTGGCGGTAGAGTTGCTGATCAGTAGTCGATTGTTGCTGCTGTTCAGAGCTCTCTTCTGACTTGGTAGAACTGTTTACTGCAGAATCTTTTGATCCTTCAATTTGAGAGAAGGCTTCCGTAAGTGATTGGCTTAGTTCAAGCGATGTGCTGATCACTCTGTCTTTCAAATCGGTATTGTCTGGCTGTGCTTCCAGGTTTTCACACAACGTGTGCAGTTGTTTAGCACCCAAATTGCCAGCCACACCTTTGAGGGTGTGTAAGTAACGTTGTTGAGTACTACTTGATAGTTCGGCAGTTAAGGTGTTTTCGTCAGAATAGGCCTCGACAAATCGATGCAATAGCTTGATGTACAGCTGGTGATTATTGTTGGCCCTGATTAAGCCAAGCGTAATGTCTAGACCTTCAACTTTGGAGAGTGCTGTATCAAAGGCACTGTTGTCTTCTGACTCGTCAGTAGAGCCTACAGATTCTTCCTGATGTGATATTGAGTCAACAAACGTAACAGGACGGGAAGGTGATACCCAATTCGCGAGAGTGGCAAACATTGAACCGACATCGATCGGCTTAGCAATAATGTCACTCATGCCACAACCGAGCGCCTTTTCTTTGTCTCGCTCCATGACATTGGCTGTCATTGCGATGATAGGTATGTGTTGATCGTTGATCTGCTGACGAATGTACTCTGTTGCTTCATAACCATCCATTACCGGCATTTGGCAATCCATCAAAATACCATCGAACGGTTGTTCGTCTGTAATGGCTTGTTGGTAAAGCTCGATCGCTAGCTTGCCATTTTCGGCTACCGAAACCTGAATTTGTTGTCCTTCTAATAACTCAGTCGCGAGTTCTTGGTTGATTTCATTATCTTCAACTAAGAGTAATTTGGCTCCGGCTAATTGCTGGACGTTGGCTAACTGATTTTGTTGCTCAAGTTCACTACGTGAGACACGATCGGAATCTAGCCCATAGAGTGAGACAATAGAGTCATAGAGGTGAGACGAGGTAATTGGTTTGTCTAGAATACTCGGTACTTCAAAGCCTCTTTGTTCAATGGCTTCAGCAAGCTCTTCTCGGTCGTATGCAGTCAGCATCATGATCTTAGGCATTGTGTTTAGCTGCTGCCCATTTATGAGCTCTGCTAGTAAGTCTACGCCGTCTCGCTTAGGCATCTTCCAGTCGGAAATAACTAAATCGAATGGCTTGTTCTGAGCGTCAGCGGTATGTAACTCAATAAGAGCTTCATCAACGGATGAACTCAGTGTTGGTGTTAGCTTCAATGACTCTAGAATGTCACCTACGATCAAGCGTGCGCTGGAGTTGTCATCGACGACTAACACTTTCAAATCGTTAATTGATGCTGGAACCACCACTCGTTGCTGCTGGATAGAATGACTGACGCGAGTGGCAATCGTAAATGAAAAGGTCGAGCCTTTGCCAAGTTCTGTTGAGACTTGAATATCGCCTCCCATCAGTTGGCTCAGTTCTTTACTGATGGCGAGGCCTAAGCCTGTGCCGCCGTATTTTCGGGTTGTTGAGCTATCCGCCTGAGTGAACTTGTTGAATAACTTGGCGGCTTGCTTTTGCGTCATACCGATACCGCTGTCTGAGACGGCAAAGCTCAACTTGATGTCATCGCCTTGTCTTTCTGCAACTGAGATGGAGATCTTCACCTCACCTTTCTCTGTGAATTTGACAGCATTGTTACTTAGGTTAATCAATATTTGCCCAATTCTTAACGGGTCCCCAATCAGGTTAGTAGGCACGTCTCTGTCTACTTGAATGAGTAGTTCTAGGTCGCGTTCTGAAGCTCTTAAGCCAACTAAGTTAGTAATATTGTCGAGTACATTCTCGAGTTGGAAGTCCACTTTCTCAATGTCGAGTTTTCCCGCTTCAATTTTAGAGAAGTCGAGAATGTCATTGATTAGCCCGAGTAGGGTGTCAGAAGAGAGCTTCACTTTGTGGATATAGTTGCGCTGTGCCTTGGTTAAATCTGTTTTCAATGCTAAGTAACTCATACCAATGATGGCGTTCATTGGCGTACGAATTTCATGGCTCATATTAGCTAAGAAATCGGATTTTGCATGATTCGCTGCATCGGCTTCATCACGTGCAGCAGCTAGGCTGTGCGCGAAGGTTTCTAAAGCTGAATGCGCTTTGTTGGCCAGCAAACCCATCAACAAAATAATGACGAAGAAAATCACGCCACCCACGGCCAAATGGTAAGTTACACTGGACGAGTCTTTAACATTGACGCTTTCTGAAAGGTGACGTTGGGATACGAAACCTCGAAACTTTAAGAAGTTCTCATCCATCGCTTTGAGTAATTGGTGGCCTCGCATTTGTGAATTGACTAACTGAGTGAATTGCGATTCATAGACGCTGATATGCTCGTCAAAGGCGGTGGTTTTTACGTTTGGCGCATACAAAGTAATAAGTCGTTGCGCATTATAAGACTTGGATTGCATCTCGTTAATAACGCGCGATACTTTGTCTGCGATGAGCTTCTGTTCCTTTGAATTTGCGAGCAGAAAATCTCGGTTGAATCGATTTGAACGACTTAGTAGCGTGCGAATTGCCAATAGGTCTTGCCCTATGAGCAATTGGGAAGAGAGTTCTGCTTGAGATTGAGAAACGAGGTGATTCAGTTCCGCGACTTGGCTCTGCTTGGTTTGATAGAGTAATCCAACCGAACGCGAAAATTCAGAGCCGCTCAAAGTGACTTGATTGATGAGCGAGGCTCTTAACTTTTTAGAAGAAACCGGTATGCCTTGAAGCTGAACTAAGTTGGTGTAATAGCGATTTTTTGCCTTTTCGACAATCTCTAAAAGCTGTTGTCCTTTGTCATCTAAAATCTGATCGTGTAATTCGGTAATCAACTGTGAAGCCTTTTGCATCTCAATCTTGACCAGTGAGTAGGTCTTTAGGTTACCGTCGAGTAAATACTCTTTTTCGAGGTTTTGTATATTAACCGCGAGAGTGGTGAGTTGACTGGTTTTTAAGGCAATGTTGGTGAGTTCTTCACTGGTTAATCGCAACCCTCGAATGTTTTGACTGCTTTGATTAATGGCTTGATTGTGCCGATCCCTCATCTCTCGCAATAGCTCGGTCGCTGCATTGGAACGTTCATTCATGAGTGCTCGGGTGGATTGGTTCAATTTAATAATGTCGCCGTATTGCTTGAATTGAATCAAATACTCCGTGAGCAGATTGATTGGCAGTGACGCTGCATATTGGTCGGCATAATCATTGGCTAACGGAACAGTTGTTTCTGCTTCTTTATTAAAGCTATCAATGACTTGTTCGTTGTAGTCGTTACTGAAAGACAGTTCATAAACACGCAATTTATCGAGGGAGGTCAGCACACGAGTACTGGAAGCGTATTCTTCAACGCCGATGAAGCGGTTATTGAGATTGATCCAAGCGGCCACTGCGACGGAAAACACAACGATAGCCGCTACGAGAAAAGAGACTAAGATTATTTTCGAATCGTTAGCAAATCTTGAAACAGTATTCATAAAATACCTGTATTGATAAAGTACCAGCGAACTTAGTGTTCTGGTTCATCAGTAAAAGAGTCTTTGATCGCTAACATCTCGTCGAGCTTACTAATGAATATTGGCACTAAGTTAGGATCAAAATGATGGCCGGCTTGTTCTTGAATAAGCTCAATGGCTTTTTGAATAGGCCAAGCTTCTTTGTAAGGGCGTTCGCTGGTCAGTGCATCGAATACGTCGGCAATCGCGACAATTCGTGCGCTGAGAGGGATATCTTCACCGGATAGCTTGTGAGGGTAGCCGCTACCATCCCATTTTTCATGGTGATAGAGCGCAATTTCTTGCGCAAGCTTCAGTAATTTGGAGTCATTGTCGCCAATAATATCACCACCAATGGTGACGTGTGTTTGCATGATTTCCCATTCATCAGGATCCAGCTTTCCTGGTTTGCCTAATATGGAATCAGGGATACCAATTTTCCCTATGTCATGCATTGGTGCGGCTTGGAAAAGTAGTTCTACCCAATCCTCATTAACGTCCAAGTGTTGAGCCAGAATTTTCGAGTAGTAACTCATTCTTACAACGTGCATTCCCGTTTCATTGTCTTTGTACTCTGCTGCACGACCGAGTTTGCGGATAATCTCCAATCGACTCATTGCCAGAGCTTCCGTTCTCTGCCTTACTTTGCGAGAAAGTGCTAAATTTTGGTCATACAGAGAAATATGGGTAGCAACACGCGCTTTGACGATCGGTGGGCTAACAGGCTTGGTAATGTAATCCACAGCACCCAATTCAAAACCACGTTGCTCATCGACTACATCGGTCTTGGCGGTAACAAAGATCACTGGAATATCAGAGGTGATGGGGTCACTTTTTAGTCGTCGGCAAACTTCATAGCCATCCATAATCGGCATCATGATGTCGAGAAGAATGAGATGAGGTTTTGGTGAAGAGGAAGCTATCTTTAATGCTTTTTCGCCGGATGTCGCCGCTTTGATCTTAAAATCGTCGTTGAGGATCCCAGAGAGTGTATGGATGTTGTCCGGAATGTCATCAACAACCAGAATAATCGGTTTATCTGTCGTAATTTGATTCATTTTTCGTCCCTAAAAAATTTAATCAGATTGCTATGTTCTATGCTAATAAAGCGTAGTGGAATTTGGTGGAAATGCATGATTTCTGGAGGGTTAATTCTTGGTTTTGGAGTCTAAAAGGAAATAATGGAGTCCCTTTCTATGAATAGATATTTTATATGTTAACCTTTATTTAACAAAGAATAACGACATGGATTGTGTAGTAGTGCGATCAAGGTTGAATAGTTCAGGATCTAGTTTGCTAAGACTGAATGATTCAGAGGTACTTAGTCGTTCAAGTAACTTTTCAAATCTAAAGTGGATTTGTTACAGGGAGAACGTACGATGCCGAATACAGGGCTGACCATCATTCAGAAAGACATGCTATCGCTGTTTGCGAATGCAGATTTGGTGGGTGTTACTAAAGTTGATAAGGTTAAAATGGCTGTTGCCGCCGCAACAGAAGTTGACAGCTTAACGGGCACCATTACAGAGGCTGTGACAGGGAGTGGAACAAGCCTTGCTGGTATGATTGAAAACATAACCGAGCAGATAAAAGAAAAATTCTTGGACTATGCGAAGAGTATTACTAGCATAGCGATGGATGATATTAAGGCTCAGATTCTCGCTATGATCCCTAGTTTGGTTAAACGAATATTTGCCGATCTAGCCCCTGCGATTGATGACATCAAAGAAGCGGCAACACGAATTTACTCGGCATTGGGTAAAGCGGTTAATAACCACAAAACCCGCCACTTAAGTTCAATGACAACGATGCGTGTTGGTGCTGACGTGATCGATAAAATTCGTGGTGAGATTCGCGCTGTTGCAATCGAAGACTCAATGATTGCACTGGCTCATGGTGGTGTAATCGCGATTAACTTAGCCAGTTCAGGAATCGGTGCTACCGTAACTAGTATTGTTAAAGCCGTTCTTTCTATCTTCAATTTTTTCCGCGGTTTATACGACAAGTGGGTAATGGAGCGTAAGTTTCGTAAGTTTAAGCAAGAGTGTGTGATGCTTAATCAGAAGAGAGATGTTATTGGCGCGAACTTTTTCCGAGACTGGTTCAAAATGAAGATGGAGGAGATCCCAGTTATCGCTTCCTACATGGTTTGCATGCCTTGCTATAGTTCACCATATAATTTCCTTTCAATTACCGACATAACGCCACCACCGCCTAATATGAGGACTCGCTTAACTCGAAGAATTAAGCGTAAGTTTGGCCGTAAGGTGAATACTGATCCTTCAGTGATCAAGCTATCTTTCCAGAAGTCGACCTTGAGTGCTTATGCCACTTTGCAAGAAGAGGCCAAGGCGTTTATTGCCAATAGCGAAATTGCGCTTGAGAGTAATAAACCGGGAGTGAAACAGGCTTTAAATGCCGCGCGTGGTGAACCGAATTTTATTCCGGGAACGGATGAAAAAGCATTTTCTAAGGCGGTAAGAAAGCAGCAGGTTAAGAACTTCTTTAATGGCACGACTATCAAAGAGAGCGTTAAAGAAAGCCTAGCGCCTAAAGCATTGGCAGCCACGGTGGCTGGTGGACTAGAATCGCTTCTAGTACCTGAATAATAAAGCTATCTGAATTATTTAACCACCGAGGCCAAAAGAATACGTAATGTGCTAAATGAATGTAAAAAGCGGATGTTCAGTCATCCGTTTTTTTGTTGCCTGCTGGTATGTTCGGTTTTCCGGTTTTGCTTCAATAGAATTTGATATCGACTTGGTAGGACGTCTGAATCATCGAACCATTCCTCTAACATAACCGCAAGAGCGAACCAATCATCAAGTCGGTTTGTAACCGAGTGCTGCATTGAATAGCGAGGAGTGTAGCTTTCAAAGCGAAGCGCAACACGTTCAGTTCCCATTTTAGTGACGGAGCCAAAGTCGATGAGTTGAGCTTGTCCTTGTGGGCTGAGCACGATGTTGGATGGCTTAATATCACCATGAACGAAACCCAACCTGTGGACTTGGTTAATCGTAGCTTCTAAAGTTCGAATCCAGTGAGAGGGTAAGCATTCCGCTAAATCTGAATCTGCTTGTATTTCGAGTAGTGTTTGACCATTCATGTAAGAAAGAACTAAACAGTCACTCTTGTAACTAGAAAAGTAATCACAATAGTTCGGCCAGATATCTTTTTTATTAGAGTCGGTATTGAAATTGGTATTTGAATACAGAAACTCCGCCTCTTGTTTTAGAAAGTGACGGTGTTTTAACTCTTGAGCAGATTTTATCGTAACCAGCCCCCAACTAGGATGTTGGGCTTTGAAAACCCGTGAACTTAAACGAGAGAGGTTAGTGTATCCATGAACCTTGAACACTTGCAGAAGCTTTTCATCGTTCAAGTTCGTTTTTGAGAATATATCATCCTCAGAAGTTTGAGCTCGCCTTGATGGACAAGACGAGTTGTTTGAAAATGCGTTATCAGATACCACTTGGCAGTGAGAATCCAGAGAAGAAACCGGGAACAAATGGGTTCGATTGACCTTGAGTTTTGATGGTCAGTTTTACTTTGCTGTCGCCGTATACAAATTCAACCTGAGTATCTTGAGCAGAGGTGAAACTCACGTTTGGCTCGAACAAGCGGAACCAACTCCATGTCCCTTTTACAGTGTTCTGGCCAATTGTAGAATCCTGAGCATTGAGTTGAATGCCTAACTTCTCGATAAACTTCGCGTCACCTTGCCATGATTGTTGGCTCCATAGTGTTGGGCCATGACGATAGGTAAAGATAGGCTTATCTGAAATGATCGAAAATTCCGTGATGTTTGGCGTCATATCGACGGCTTTCAGTTGGAAATTGATCAGAATGTTCGATGGATCAGCTAAGAATAGGGCGTTCTTTATATCAGCGGCCTTATCAATCATTGTCCAAACTTCAGGCGTAATGGATAACCCTGTGCCGGGTAATAATCCCGGTAAGTAGGGTGCTTCGTCACTATCTTTAACGAATCCATTAAGGCGAGTTTGAGAGAACTTGTCGATTATGCCATTCGTAACGAAGAAGGCTTTCACATCCGCAACACTCACATCCGATTTGGATTTTCGGTTGAACGGATAAAATGAAGCTAACCGCTGCTGGTAAGGTTGATACACTTCTTTCGACCACGCTGTATTCAGGTAGTCGTGAGCCAGTGACATTACCGTCTCATTACTCTGGTGTGCCACCTTATTAATCAGCTCTTCAGCGACCGCTAAATGATTGTTGGAGAGGCTTGATAGCGACGCAATCGGATTACCAGCTTGCAACGTTACTGACAGTGTTTCAAACGCGACCTTTTGTGGCTCTTTGGTCTCGTAAAACTTGTCTCCCCACTTTTTAGCGTTAATAAATGCGGTCAGTAGGTTATCGATGAGCTTCTTACCTTGGTCATTGGCAGAAACCTGTTTTTTGTATGCTTGGAAACTAAGAGATATCTGACGAGCGGATTCTTTTTTATCAGGATCTTGAATCGGCATGCTTGCAGGGTCTTGTTCCTTGTCATCCTTGGCTGGTATCTCTAGTTCTACATAGGTGTACTTAGCGATCGTCGAGTACAAACTGACTAATGGATTATTGCTGGCTTGCGACAGGCTCGTTAACGTATTTTTTAACTGCGTAGGGTCAGACACTTCTTTGACTTCGACATTACGAACCAAATCACGCCAATAGTTAATGTAATCATTCTGGTAGGTTTGCTTCAGCTCTCGGCTGATTCGGTGAAGCTCGAGTGCACTAGGGTAAGCCCCTGCAACTCCTTCATAAGACTGTAAGGCGGATTTTAGAGTCGGGGAGTTGACCGATAAATCGAGCTCGTTAAAACCCGTCGGTGTGTAGATATAAGGAACTAAGTAGCCAGCGTAGCTTGGCGAGAATTGAAGTACTGAGTCAAAGTTATCACCTAGTTCACCACGAATATCGACGCGCTTTGCGTAGGTAGTCGAACTTTGGATATGTTCGTACAACAGGGTTTCAATGCCCGTCTGGGTGATGACTTTCTTGGCTAGGCTCTCTAAATCATGGTTCGATTTCATTGGCGTCAGGTTACGTGCAAAGATGTCATTCAATAGCACTTCTAGCTGAGCAATGTTGACGCTATCGGCCTCTCCTTGGTCTTGCAGCGTACGAACGTAGTAGTTTTTAAGCTCTTGGACATTGGTTCTGTCTTTACTGAAAAGTAAACGATAGTTATTAAGCAGAGACAGCGTTTGAGATTGATCTTCAAGGTTTACGTATACAAACAGGTCTTTCTCGATCGTATTTTCCATCGAAGGGATAAGCACTTGTTGTAGCTCCGTGAAATAGGCCTCTTCGACTTCTTCCTTGATGCTAGGGTTCGGCATAAACGGCAAGCTATACCAAGGCTCGGGCTGCTTGTAGAGGTTATAGATTCGCTGCAGCGAGAACAGGTTCGGAATATTGTCAGCCATGTTCTCGATGTCATAAGGCGATGCCGAGATTGCTTCTTTATAACGTTCCAACATTACATCCGCCCTAGTCTCACGTTGATTTTGGAAATCAAAGTCGAACTTAATCACTAATAACACGGCTGCGAGTAAACCAATCCAAGAGAGCGTGAACAGAACTTGGTTAACCAACAAGGTGTTCTCTTTGCGCTTGTTTACGCCGACTAACTCGTGTTCCGATAGGATCACGTGTGTCATGAGGTATTGGGCAAACAAAGTCTGATTAACCGGGATTTGCTCGTTCTGTTGGTAGTGTTCATGTCCTACAGAATAAGAGACCGCACTCGCAAGTAAGTCGGATTGCGAAGCGCTTTGGCCATCATGAGTGAAATAGAAGCCTCTGAACTGCAGCGCGTCACTGAGTTGCTCACCTCGGTACAATCGATTGAGGAACAGCCAAAGGTTTTGTTTCAATAGTCCAAACTGGAAAGGAGCACTGGCAATAGAGTTTCGATAATCTTGATTCAATTGACCTGCTAATGCATTGCTCATGTTCGCAATCAGTTCACTGATCAAATGATCGTATTCATCATTGAACCAGTTCGCATCGATGCCACCGTGCACAGAATAAGGGGTTGTCGCACCGAATACTTCATCTCTTTTCGACTCGTCAAAAGCAGAGAAGAACTGACAAAAGTCGCTGATGCTGCCCATATTCGAGATGACGTTATAAATCGGAAGGCTGACACCAAAAGCTTGGTTGAATGTCTTGATTGTCGATTTAAGCTCGTCAGCCTGTTGTGTTATCTGTTCGTTGTTTTCAAGTAGTGACGATACGTCAGTGGTGAGTAACAGACCATTTGCAGCTTGTCTCGGGCGCCATGCAGTTAGAGACTGACTGAGTGTCTTTAGATATTCAGGGTGCTGGTCTTCGCCCATACTTACCGACACCAAAATAGAATGCTCGCTAACCCAAAACAGGACAGGGAATTCAATGTCATTGCCGAAGTCATCAAGCTTGTAGGCTTCGTAACCCATTTGAGTGATGATGCTTTTGTCTTTGTTTGGGTTCTGACTTAGTAGTAGATAGATTGGCTGGTCGTAACGGCTGGTTAAGCGAGTTTTGCGCTTTTGCCCGTTGATCATCCGTTTGAAATGATTTGCTAATTGCTTCTTTCTTTTCTGAATCAGTTCTTTGTCGAAAGACTCTTCTTGCGATTTTGCGCTGCGCTTGATGAGCACCCAATAGCAAATGAAGCCGATAAGCGTAGAGACGATGGCGATAGTCGTCAGCGCCCACACCAAATAAGCATTGAGCGGTGTTAACAGAATGACGCTAGAGGCTACGGTAAAAAAGGCGACAGAGGCTAGGGCTGAAATACCTACTGTTTTCTTAACGTTGCCTGACTTGTTTGATTTGGCATCCGGCATAATCAGTTAGACTCTTCCTTGTTTAAGTCATGCGCAGAAGTGCGAACAATAATGGCGTTTATTTGGTCGTTTTCTACGTACCAAGCTTTGGTTGTTCTTGCTTCTTCTGAGGTGTTGGCTCTTAATATCACTCGATAGTATTTTTTGTAAGGTGAGATAATTGGCTCATAAGCGGATGGAGATAGATTTTTGATGAAAGCTTGGGCATTTTTCTTACTTGAGAACGTCGCGAGTTGGACCAACCAATTGGCTGAACTTGGCGTGAAGTTAGTCGTTTTTTCGGCCTCTACCGCGTCAGCTTTACTCGCATGACGAGGAGGGTTTTCCAAGTCGTTATCTTGGCTGATGAAGACTATGTCTTTGATTTCTCCTGATAGAACGTAGCGTTGGCTAAAGTTCGGTAAAAAGGTGAAATCACGCGAGCGCTGTGCGTGGGTTTTGTTGTACCAGAACTCTGTTAAACCAATACTGGTCGCTATCAAACAAAAGAAGAACAAGCTGGTAATGAAGTAACGTTTACGTCTAGTCGGTTTTCTTACGTCAGGAAGCTTTACCTTCGTGCGGCAGTGAACGCCACTGGCGGTACGATATTGACTGATGGTTTGTTCTAGTTGGTGGACGAATGCTTTTAACTGTTCAGCGCCGCCTTCACGATATTGGCCTTTGAATCCAATATTGATGAAGAGGTAGATAATCTCCAGAAGATCGATCAGTTTGTGTGGTTGTCTTGCGGCTTTTTCAGCAACAGAAAAGAAGAGCTCACCACCATTACGCATGCCAAATAGTTCGCTAAGCAGGGTTTTGTTTTCCCAGCTGCGTTTCTCTCCCCACTCGGTATAGATGATGAATTCATCGATGACTACAGCGTACAAAAAGCACAGCTTATCGATAACAGCAATAGGGTAGGTAAGCTCGGTTGCTTGAGCCTTTATGTCGTTAATGCCCTGAATAAACTGCTCTCGGAAAACGGTTAAATCTTCAGGTTCAGACAGCGTTGAGATCTTGAGTGTTTTGGTCAGCAAACCACTGCTGATGTTGATCAGTTGATTCTCTGCCTTATCAAAGTGACGCAGAAACTCTTCTTGGGTGCTGGTGGAGTGCACCGCAACCAATTTAGACAAAGCTTGGTCAGACTCTGTATTCGCAGAGCCTTTTGATGCTTTATCTATGACCAGTGTTTCTTCGTCTAAATAATCCATGGCCATTATCTCAACGCGTAAAGAACGACTTCGAGAGCGGGTATGCGAGCATCGACGTGCAGCGCAATCGCATCTCGCGTATCTAGCATATCCAACCAATTTCGATCTTTGGCATCGACTTCAAAATAAGCGACACCTTGCATCGGTTTGAGTTCACTCGGTGCGATCGGAAGTGGGGTTAATGAGATACCAGACAGCGAGCTTCTCACTAGCTCAACAATCTTGTTGTTACTGCTCAACTTGGCTGAAATAGGGAACAGCTCATTAAGCTCTGTGCTGCTAATATCGGACTTAACACTGAGAACGAAACGACGGTTATAAACGCTGCTAGGGTCTTTGATTAACGTGCGAAGTAAGCGGCGTTTCTCAAACAGTGAAACATCCCACTTGAACTCAATAACCGAATCTTGTTGAACTAGAGTGAGTAAGTTTCTCAGGCTCGAAAACAGTGGGTTAAAGTTGTCATAGAGTTTGTCGTATTTTAAAGGCTGGCATTCGTCTGGAATCGCTGGTGTTAACGCCATGACTTGAGCTTCAAACTGTTTCAACTTTGAATACAGTTCGTGTGTCGGGTATTTGCTGTTACTGATGGTTAATTCAAACCACGGTAGCCATGTGTTGAGCGTTTGAAGCCACAGGAAATCTTGCATCATAGACTGAGGACTTTTTTGCCCTTGGCCAGCTTCAATGCGTTTCAATAGGTTTTGAGCGCGATTACTTACCAGCGCATGAATTTCTTTGACTCGTTCGCTAAGGAGGGTTGAAGCGCCGTAATGCAAGCAAGCTGGGATGAAGGCTCTATCAAGCATCACTTCGTCTGAGTCGCTGATTTCTAAAATCTTAGCCACTGGAATGAGGGTAAAGCCAGAGGTGTCTTCTCCCGCGAATTTGAGCCCGATATTCAGCTGAGCTACGTCGACTTCGACGCTGGCGTTTTCGGAGGTAGAAGTATCGAATACATTGATTGAACGTGTGATGTAACGGCTCTGCTCTTGTCCATCTTCGCTGTAGTCATTGTTGCCTTGTAAAGAGATTGGCAGAGCAAGGTAGACGATGGTTTCAATGGTGCCTTGCGGAATATCGACAACAATCTCTTGTTTGAGGTTGAATTGGGTTCCATCGGGGAACACACCTGAACAGCTCGGTATAGATAGCTTACCGATCTTTAAGAGATCGTGGTTAAGCACTAGCTCGGTGATGCCAAAGAAAGGGGCAAAACCAGCCAGTGTTTCAATGTTCTGACGAATGTAGTTTTGCACATAGCGATCTTGCTGCTGAAAGTGCTGAGGGGCAATAAACATCCCTTCTTGCCACACTACTTTTTTGAAAGCGTCCACGTAAAATCCTTTTCTATTATTTTTATATATTGGCTTTTTTATTAAAAGATTTGCCACCAGCTCGAGTCAGGCTGTATCACGGCTAACTCTGCTTTCTTCCCTGTAATCGTTAACTCTAAGGTTTGCTCTGGATCGGAAGGCATAATCAAAACGGTCTTGGTTGTGCCATTCTGGTAATCCGCGAATTCGACCAGAGCTGCAATGTATTGCGTGTTTTTGTTGATGTCTAACGTCAGCTTTTGCTCTGAGTTAGGCAGTACTATCGGTAACACCTGTTTTGAAACTAAGTTTGCCGCCAATAGCTGCAAGTCATTGTTGTACAAATCAATAAACGGCAGCTGTTTGAACAGCTGTTGATCCGTGAGTTGGTAAAGCCTAACCACAACAGGGTTCGCTTGGTCATCATTGTATTGGTTGACGGTCGCATCAGCTTTAACGGTCAACGAATATTGAGTGACAACAGGAGTTGGATCTGATGAAGAACATGCTGTGATCAATACACAAAGAGATAAGAGTATGAGACGTTTCATTCTCTTTCCTCACTTTGCTTCTGCATGTTCTCCATAAACAACGCTTTGAATTGACGTCTGAAGTCTCCGTTGTCTTGACGGTGTTGAAAATGCTTTCGGTAAATCTTCCAATACTTTTTATCTTTGTTGGTAAAAATGCCGCTACTGACATACTCACTAAATTGGCTCTCAAGCTGCTTTGGTGCAAACTCATTTAAGAACTGATCAACGGTTTGTTCTAGGGCGTCGAACAGCGCTTTTTGTTGAAGCTGAGGATTCTGTAAGTATTGTTGATTCTTTTCGGTCAGCGTGATGAGTTTGTCGATTGACTCTTCAATGCGCGTATTGTTCTCAACATTGACGGGCAGATATTCTAACTCTGCAGAAGAGAGAGTGTTGTTATCGGCGTGAGAGATTTCGTCTACTTCAATGTTCGGTATGACTTTGTCATCGTCCAAATCTTCAAATGGATCAGATGAAAAGGGGTCGTCACTCAGAACATTCTTTGAAGAGAAATTCGAGGTCTTCTGAACGATTGCAACTTCTGGTGAGTCATCTAAAAAGTCAGTATCGCTGTCATCAAGCTTTAAGTTAAAAGGTTCTATAAAAGTTTCATCCTGTGTGGTGTTATTGGCCGCGTTGACTTTTGGATCACTCAATAGGCTAATCAGCAGTGTGTAGCCACCAAGTTTGATGATGTCGCCGTCGGTAATGACGTACTCTTTCTCTTTTGCCAAAGACTTATCGTTTAACGATACGCCGTTGTTACTGATGTCTTTAATCACGTAACCACGATCTGTCGGGTAGAGCTGGCAGTGAGTTCTAGAGATCCATTTTGATTGATCGGGTAGCGCAATATCACATGACGGAGAACGACCTAAGCTTCCGCCACTTTCGGGCAGATACGTCACTCTAGAGGAAACAACCTCTTCAGCAGGTACAGAAATCATGTGGACACTGATGGACAATGGCTACTCCTTGCACTTGGATATGGCTGAATTAAAACTGTCTAAGAAACCCGAATAGGTTTTAAGGAATCGATTCGAAAAATAGACCCCCATATCCTTGGTATCTAAATTCGTCGAATTGAAGTAATCGAGTGGTAAAGAGGCTTTATTCAACTCTCTTTTAAAGACCAACTCATCTTCTAAAACAACATCAATTTCCCTTTGTTTTAAAAGTCTTAGTAATACTTTAGCATCTCGTGGCTGCTTAACGACGTTAAATCCATTACGTTTTAGCCAAAACCATTTGTTTGAGCCAAATTTGGCAGAAAAGTTAAGGTTTAACTTTGACAATTCATCAACCTTCGGCTCCACTCCTGGGCCAAAATACCAATTCAACGTCTGTTTTGCGATGGGTGCTGAGAGCGTAGCGTATTCATCACGCTCAGAAGTTTTAGTGGCGACGAAAAAGCCGTGTTGGCTACCACTATGCACACGCAGTTGTGCGTCCGACCAAGTGGTCATCGTAAGTTGATAAGGCTGTCCCATCATGCCTAACGCGCATTTAACTTTGTCTAATGCGATGCCTTGCATCGAAGCGTTTTCATAGGTTTGGTACGGTGGCCAATCTTGTGTGGTCAGCATTAGGCGAGATGGCCCAATTTTTACTTGAGCAGAAGCACTCATCGACCAAAACGTCGAGATGAGTAGGGTGACTAGCGATAATCTGATGGTAGAGGCTCTAGTTAACATCATTAGAGTGTCCTATCACTTCAGAGATCTTCAAGATTGACACTGGCGGGTAATAGTCGAGCTTATGAGCGGCTTCGATATTAACAATATAGGAATATTGGCTAAGTGACTCTATCGGAATGTCTGAAGCTTTCTGAGTTCCTTTCAATATGTTCTTCGCTTTGTATCCAGCGAATTGACCAACATTGTAGTAACGGCTGACAATACCAAACAGGGCCTTATGTTTTCTTATCGGACTCTCGGTCGCCGAAAAAGTAGGTATGCCTGCGGAATGTAGCCCCGAGACGACTTCCCCGCCTTGGGTGATAATGTATGAATCCGGGGGTAAATAAGCCATATCGATACCATCACGTTTCATATTGTTTATCGTGATGTTAATTAAGTCGCTGTTTGACTTGGTTTTATCAATGTTTAATGGGTACAACATAACACGCTTGTTATAAATTTCCGATAACTCCATCATTTTATTTGCGGTGATAATCGAATTATTTTCGTCAGCGTTATATATAACCCCAAGGCTTGAAATGTTATTGAGCTTTTCTATCGCTTTAAACTGTATTTCATGGGGTACGATGTGCGATACACCAGTAAAGTTTCTGTCTGTTGAAGATAAATCAGTGATTAACTTCGAACCCACAGGGTCGGTCACGATACTGAACACAACCGGCGTCGTGTTGTTTATTCTAAATTCGCTTGGTTCTGTGTAAGTTCCTAATAAATTCAATGTGATAGTGGTACCAAATGAATAAATGAGGTCGGCTTCTTTATATTCTAGATCTCTAATATGTTGTTTGAGCTGAGCTTTATCTCTGTTTGCATCAAGAACGGTAAATCTCACATCAATATGTTGGGATAAATAATCCATGAAGCCTTGTTCTGCGTCCGTTACTCCTCGCCATAATAAAAGAATGACGTGTTTTTCATCACTCTTAGCAAATGAGGATGGGGACATTAAAATCAAGCTAAGAACGAACACTATAAATCTCATGATTGAACCCCTAGCTTCTGTTTATCAGACTTCAGGAATATTGAGAAAAACACAATTAAACTAAAGGAACTCGCGAGAAGCGACGCACCAAATATAAGAATAGTTTGGTCGTAACCGAAGATACTCAAACAAACCCCAGCCAGCATTGGCCCCGCGATATTACCGATACGCTCAGTAAGTCTAAATATGCCGATGATTTTTCCCTTCTCGATACCCTGACCAGATAGGAGGTCGATGACCAAAGGTATTTGTGGAGAAACACAGATGCCGTGTGCGACACCAATAATGATTACGATGAGTAGCAGCCCTAATGTACCTTGGAAGAAGTAGAAGTTGAGCAAGGCAAGGGACGAAAGTAATCCGCCAATAAAAATAAAGGCCATTTTGTTTTTAAGCTTATCGACCAAAATGGCACTCAATGGTGAAATTAGAATGATCGCGAGGCCATAAGCCATAATCACACGACCAGATACAGAGCTACTTTCGCCAAGGAATTGCAGATAAACAGGACAGATGTAGTAAAGGAAACCGGTGAGTACGATCTTTGCTGGTATGGCGCTGAATATTGTGATTAAAGTAAAGTACTTGTTACTTAACAACAGCTTGAAATCTTTTAGTTTGACGGGTTTACTTGAGTTTCCGGTGTTTGATTTTTCAAAAAACACATACACAAGTAACACACTGAGTGTTGCCAATAACCCTGCAAGCATAAACGTTTCTGAGTATCCAAGTTTCTCCGCTAAGATTCCTCCGATAGCTGCACCACATAAAGAGCCAGAAAAGAATGATGACAAGAAAGTCGCCATTCCTTTGGTGCGATTAGAATCGTTAGTGGTATCTGACACATAACCTTGTGCTGAAATAAATACGATACCGTAGCCTACAGCAGTAAAAGCACGAGCCACCAACAAGAGTTCGAGAGATTGAATGAAAGCAGTAGCAACCAAGCCAATACAAGTGATGAGTCCACCTGTCATCAATGAATGCCTTCTGCCTACTTTATCTGACCAGTAACCTGCAAATGGCAGTGAGATAGCCCAGCAAAGCATGAATAGGGAAATGGGTAAGCTAGTGACTAGGTTTTCAGGTATCCAACCGGTTGTATTTTCCAGTGAAGAGACAAATCTAGGGAAAAAGGCCAGCGAAGACGCCTCTGAGAACACCAATAAAAATAGGGGTAAGCGAATGAATCGAAAGTCTTGTTTGTCGATATCTTGAGATGGCTGATTAGGGTTTAGCTTAGTAATGGCTTGATTAGTCAGGTTGAGCAGTTTGCCAATTTCATCGCGGGTCGAGATCTTTGCCAAATGATTCACGATGTCTCGGTTTACAAGCATGAAGACTTTCTTTACTTGATTCCAAGGTGAAATAATCATGAAGTTACACATGAATAGAATGATTTCGGCCACCACAAGACAAGAGGCAACCAACACGGTAATCATGTCCATGACGCTTTCTTTAAGTAGGTTAATGATCAAGTTGTTATCGGTGGTGACGTTTAGTTGAATCGTATGACTGTTGTTGAGTGAGAACGTCGATTCTCGAATAGAAGGGTGCACAACTTGTTCTTCTGGGTAGCGATAAGAAGAGCCTGACTGTCCTTCAAAGTTAATCGACAGAATTTCGCTATGGTGATCAACGAAGAAAGCAAATTCATCTTCTAAGCCATGCAGTTTGTCGTCAGGAACGCCTTTGTCTAGTAACCCTTTAATCATCTGATTTAACGAGTCGCCAATCAGGTTGGATTTCTGTTCGAGCTTAACCTCGTAAATCTGTGAAAACTTGTCTAGCGATTGATACGAAACCCCAAGGTTAGCAATGATGGTCAATAGGATGGCAAGAGAGATGATAAACACTGGAAAGTGCTTGTTTTTCAACTTCTCAAACTTAGACAATGAGTTCGGGGATTGCAGCGCCTTGTGAGCTTGGGTGATCGTTGGTAGCAATTCATCCGAATCGGTCGCGGATTCAAATATAGCAGTTGCGCCTTTTACTCGGCCTACAATACCTTTCAATAGGTACTTCAAGGCGATAAAGGCAATCAGGCAAGAGAGTAGTATCCAAATTGCCGAATAGAGGAACTGGAGCTTGAGTAAGAAGGTTTTTTGTTGTTCTAACAGAGTTGTGGAATAGTAGAGCTTTACTTGGCCTTCGACTAAACCAAAGGAGTTAGTGATATCGAGCGATAGCTGACGGTTATTTTCGTTGTTTTGTTCTCCGGTACCAAACAGTCGTTCGCCAGAGCTTGATACGACAACCAAAGCGGTAATACCGTCAACGATTTTTAAACGACGATCCAGCATGCCTTGTATGTTTGATATTGCAGAAAGCGGCAAGCCTAAACTGATCGCTTGGTTGATATCGTTATGTGTTTCTTCTAATACAATTTCATAGATGGAGTCGGAGGTTTCAGTGAGCCTCTTCTCGAAATTAAAATAGTTCAACGTTGCATTTAAGGTGATGGAAAACAGCAAAACCGCCATGATGGCCAGCATCAACTTAACCCTAAGTGATAGGTTAATTAGTGAAGGTTTGACCAATGTTTGGCTAGCTTTGCTGTTCATAGTTAAAACCTACTTAATCGATAAATCGAAGTCAGCACTGTTGTTGGTCGCGCTAACAGTGACTTGAGTTATCGGTTCGCTACGGCTGAGTCGACCAATACATTCTTCAGCCAATCTAGGCATCAATGAACGATTAATGATTTGTTCAACAGCACGGCCACCCGTCGTAGGATCGGTATTACGGTCAACAACAAACTGGATGAAATCTGCGTCCCAAGTAAAGGAAGCTTGATACTGTTCTGCGAGCTTCTTCTTGATTCGATTGAGCGAGATCTCGGTGATTTTCGCTAATTCTTCATCGTTAAGCGGATAGTAAGGGACAATGGTAGTTCGTCCTAAGAAAGCGGGCTTAAAGTATTGCTGCAGATCTGGACGAATTGCTTCAAGTAACTCATCGTTGTCGATACGGTCTGTGGTTTTAGCGCACACATCACAGATAGCTTGGTCAGCTGCGTTCGACGTCATAATGATGATGGTGTTTTTGAAGTCAACGGTTCGGCCTTCACTGTCTTTGATATGGCCTTTATCGAAGATTTGATAGAACAAGTCATGCACGCCAGGGTGCGCTTTTTCCATCTCGTCTAATAGCAGTACTGAGTATGGGTTACGTCGAATAGCTTCCGTTAACACACCACCTTCACCAAAGCCGACATAACCAGCAGGCGAGCCGAGTAACATAGAGATCTTATGTTCTTCTTTAAACTCGGTCATGTTAATCACGGTAAGGTCGTTGCTACCTCCGTACAGTTGCTCCGCAAGTGCCATGGCGGTTTCAGTTTTACCCACACCACTAGGACCACACATCAGGAACACACCAATCGGTTTACGATTATCGGTTAACCCAGCGCGTGATATACGAATCGCTTTTGCGAGCTCGTTTTTCGCGACATCCTGACCAATAACTCGAGTATTAAGCTCGTCTTCTAAAGTCAGCAGCTTGGCGATTTCATCACTCATCATGTTACCAACAGGAATACCTGTCCAATTCGCAATCACTTGCGCAATGGTGTTGTCGTCTACCATGGCGTAAACAAGAGGTTCTTCGCCTTGCAACTCGGCCAATTCAGTTCGCAGGGTGTCGAGCTGTTTTTGCTTGTTAGCGTCGACAGCATCTTGCTCTTGTTCTTCGGTGATCTCCTGTTGAACCGTTTTTATTTGGTCAACTAACTCAATCTCTTTCTCCCAGCGCGTGTAATACGCTGCCAATGTTTGTTGGTTTTCTTCAATCGATTGTGTGAGCTCTTTGATCAATTCAGCGCTATTTGAGAACAGTGCATCTTCTTTTTCTAACGCCGACTTCTCGTTTTCTTGGTAACGAATGGTTTGCTCTAACGTTTCCAATACTTCTGGCTTCGCGCCTTGTGTCAGTGCGATTCGTGCACTGGCAGTATCAAGAAGACTAATGGCTTTGTCTGGCAGTTGGCGACTTGGAAGGTAACGGATCGATAAGTGGACCGCCGCTTCAATCGCGGATTCAGCAATAAAAGCGCCATGGTGAGCTTGCAATGAAGCGGCTACGCCACGCAGCATTTGCATCGCATCTTCTGCATTTGGCTCTTCAATCGTCACGACTTGGAATCGACGTGTTAGAGCCGGATCTTTTTCGAAATACTTTTTGTATTCAGCCCAAGTTGTCGCTGCGATGGTTTTGAATTCACCACGAGCTAGCGCTGGTTTGAGAAGGTTGGCTGCGTCATTTTGTCCAGCAGCGCCACCTGCGCCAATGAGGGTATGAGCTTCATCGATGAAAACAATGATGGGTACTTCTGACGTTTTCACTTCGTTGATCACGTCTTTTAAGCGGTTTTCAAACTCACCTTTAACGCTCGCGCCTGCTTGCAGTAAGCCAAGGTCTAAAGAGTGGATTTGCACGCCTTGCAGAGCACTAGGAACTTCGTCGGCTGCGATTCTTAACGCTAAGCCTTCAACAACAGCGGTTTTACCTACGCCTGGCTCACCGACCATAATCGGGTTGTTTTGGCGTTTACGACATAAGATATCAATCGCTTTTCTTACTTCGGCATTACGGCCAGAAATAGGATCTATGTTGCCGTCAATCGCTTGTTGAGTCAGATTAACCGTGTACTTGCTCAGTGCGTCGTTACCTGCTGGGGTGGTATCGACAGAGCCACCGGCTGAAGGCGTTGCAGAATTACGGGCAATAGGGGTTTTCTTGATCAGACCTTGCAGAGACTCTAGTGAAACACTGCTTAGCGTTTCTAGTTGTAGGGTGCTTACGCCTAACACGTTCTGTTGCATCAAAGCTTGAATAAGATGCAAGCTGACGATTTCGCCATGACCATAGTTTACCGATGCAATCATCCAAGCATCTTTGATTAATTCAGTTAAGCCATGGCTTAGTGTCGGCTGACCTTCGCTGCCTTTTGGAAGCATAGCTATTTTTTTGGAAAGCTCATTCACTAAGGCGTCTAATGACAGCTTTTGAGATTCGCACAACGCCATTAGCTTTGGATCTTTTTGGGAAATAAGCTGAAGGATCCAGTGTTCTGTTTCTATCGCTCCAACACCTTGGTTCATCGCCGCGCCCGCAGACGCTTCCAACGCTTGCTTCAGTTCGGGAGATAGCTTTCCTACTAAGTTAGTGAGAGTTACTTGTGTCATAGTCAATTCCTTGTATCTCTATAATCTACACATTCCGTATTTATGAACTACAAAAGCAAAATCTTTACGGTTTCATTGGGGTTACGCTCAGGTGCAAGGTAGTCAATTTCACCTAAACGAGCGGCTATAGAAACCTTGCTTGATAAACGGGGTTTGGTTAAATATGAACGTTTGACGTTCAGATAAATGGCAACAGGCGTACTGTCTTTTAAATAGTGCTGAGTCAAAGACAACACAGCTTTTGCAAATTGGTCATCTTGTTGAATCTCGAGGAACTCATTTCTGTTTTTTGGGGTAACAAAAATACTCAAGTTGTTGAAATGGGCTAAGCAAGTTTTGCCGACCAAAAAACCTTGCCCTAAGCGACTGTTAAAATCTCGATTAACACCGATGCGAGTTAACGAGTCGGTCGGTAATAGACGTTGTTCAAATGCCTTGCACTCCACGTCGATGGAGTAGGGAAAAAAATCATTTAAAATCTTTTTTAGAGTCGTCAGGTTTCGGCTTTGTTGGCTTAGCAGTAATGAATATTGGAGATACTCTTTGTGCTCTTTTCCAAGCGCAGCAAAGTGATTCAATAGTGCTGTTTTCTTTGGGTTTTGCTCACTTTCAACGAGCAGCCAACGTCGAGCATTGGTTCGATAGGTGATCTCAAAGTGTCGTTGATTAAATACGTCCAGGAAATCTTGCAGTGAATGATCTTCATTGTGGATCGCGGCTAACAACTCTTCGTAAATGTAATTAGGTATCACGCCTTTAACGCCTGAAAGCGCTTGTTTTGCTAATCTGAGTTTGGCTTTGTTTCCCTTTAACGAGAAGTATTGGATCTCTTGAGGGTTGCCAGTTGGCATCGCTTCCGATTTTAATTGGATCTGTATCGGCGAGCTACTTTGGGACTGAAGCTGCTCCAAGAGCCTCATTGCCTGAGAGAAATCGTACTTTTCAGGCTGAGCGGCTAGGTCTTCGATGAAAGGCTTCATATATCCCCCTTGCAGTCTAAGCTCTGGTGATTTTCAGTTCGCAGGATTTCCGACATTCGCTGAGTTATAAACACAATTGGCTACCGTGAATCTTAGGATACTTTTTAACGATACCATCTCGACCGTAGATTCGGATCTTGAGTTGGATATATCGATCAAAGCTACAAAACTGTTGGAAGAATCGATTCAGTACATCGGCAAACGCCAGGTAGGGTGAGGTTGCATCGAGTGTGAGTTCAATCTCGGTTCCTGGAGAGAATACGTTTTTGCCCAACACGCGAATAGCGGACACTTGAGAGTTAAACGTGATCGAGTGAATCATCTGAATTTCAGCGCTCGATACTTGCTCACGACTGCACAAACTCAACATGTGTTTTAGGTCGGCCACTGGATTACTTGATTGAACCAAAGAGGAAAAGTTGGTGTTCAGTAAACTAATGAATTCCCAATGGATATTTTGGTCGACTTCCTTTGTGATAGGTGCTGAAGGCGGATAAATAGGTGAAAAATCACCGGGTAAATCAATACTCTCTAGGCACTCCAAAGTCCCGCTTACGCCACACGCTTGCTTGCCATTTGTGCACAATAAATGAGTACCAAGTAGCTTACTAAATTCCGCCTCTGGCGCTTCAGATAGCGAGATAGCGATGCTCATTTCACCAAAGTGATTGTGTTTACTTTGCCAGTAGTCATATTGCTGATTGTGGGTGTATTTCTCTTTAAAAAGAGGAACTAACGGTATTTCACCGTTAGGCGTGATTTCATACACCTTCTGAATTTCGATGATTTCGATATTGTTGTCGCTATGCGCGTCGGCATTCACAGGGACTGAAAGGGTTCTGTGATCGTACGGAATAGGTTCGCCTGTCTGCTCAAACAAGTTAATTGCTGGCATTACGTTTAACTTGAAAACATCTTTATTGAATAGGCGGATAAATTCAGACGGCAATGACGACATGAACAAGTTAATGATGATCTCCGATTCATCAAATTGGCCTGCGTAATCTGCAAAGTTCTTAAGCCTAAAGAACTGTCGCTTCTCTTTGAAAAAGAAAAACTCGTTAATCAGTTGGTAGCCCGTGAATTGATTACCATGCTCAGGTAAAAACTTAAACTCGAGATCGCTGATTCGATTTTTGAGCTGGTGGCTATCAATGGTGACATGTCGAGCGCATTCGTTGTCTGAGATAGAAATCGCTAAGGTGTTATTGAGAAGAAGCTCGACTAACGAGTCCGCATTGTTTTCAAACCCTTTGACGAAGAAGTCGAGGTCATTTAGTTCTAAGTGGCTGAAGTGTACTTCGGGGTCGCCAGTGTTCAGTGAGATCTGAACGACCGCTGAGCTTTGATTAGCCGATTTGGGTCTATTGAAGCTAAACGGGGCGCTTAGCGCTTTGATGTTGCCTAAGCTAAATGGTGCTATTTTGAGTTCATCGACGGTTCTAAATAGGCATTCGTTTTTGGTGTTGGTGCTCGAAAACAGCGAACCTTTTGGCAAAGTACTCGATTCAATAGGGCCTTCTTCAGCAACTAACTCAAGATAAGCAACGCTAGGAACGGTTTGTATATAAGACGGATAGAGCACTCCTAATATACCTTCGATGACCTCAGGTAACTGCTCTGATAGTTTCTTTTCTACCTTAGCATTTAATAGTGCGACGCCATCTAATAGACGAGCCATGCTAGGGTCTTCAATCTTACCTTGATGAATATTGAGCTTCTCAGCGTGCGTCGGGTATTCCTGACCGAACTGACCTAACGAACGGCGCACAAAAGCCAGTTCTTGCTCGAAGTAACGCATAATAGGTTCAGTCATAGTTATCTTCTTCTAATGAGGTGGTTAGGTCACTTAATGCGATTTTGGAGTCAAAGATAAGGTCTTGTTCACCATGACTTGTTTTAACCTTGGCGATGATGTTGAACGACAGTGAGTTGTCACCTTCTTTGCGCTCTCCAAGCTCTACCGAGATGTCATGGAGTCGAGGTTCAAAGCTTTTAATCCACGTTTCAATACGTAGAGTCAGCTGCGTTTTTTCTAGAGTGGCGCTCAGTAATTGAATATCTTCGATACCAAACTTTAAGTTAGAGCGGTTGACTTCTATCAGTCGTTTATCGATATCTGTCAATGATGCCTCAGCTTCAAGTAGCTTGGTGAGGTGGAACTTGATGTCTTCAATCTCAGCATCCTGATAGGGCTTTGAATCACTGATAAAGGTCTTCCAAAAGCTCATTACGCCACCTCATTTAGGTCGGTGGTCAGCACTACTTCACCGCTGAAATAATCAAATTGGTATTGAGGAACAATGCGCAGAGTACACGCGAAGCTGCCAGCTTGAGAGCTTGATTCGGTCACACTCACTTTGGCGAAGCTGAGGGGGTATTTGGATAAGGTCTCTTCATTGGCAAATGAAACGTTACTCGAGAACTTTTCAATCCAATGGGTCAAAAACAGCTCACACTCGGTTGCGTTGTTGAAGCTGCCGATCATCTCTCTGACTTGAACTTTTAGGTAATGAGCAATTCTGCAAGACATCAGTGTGGTTTGAATCTGCGTGAGCACTTTGTCATTGTCGTTTTGTCCGCACTGCCAAATTGAGTTGTTACCATTGAAGTAAAATTTATCGGTTAACGGGCTCTTCGCTAATGGGATAAAGCCGCTTTGAGCGTAGAAATTCGACAGTTGGCCGAACAAGCTAATATCCGTCACTGGTTTTTGCAGGTGGCTGTCGAAATAGTGATTGGTTGGTAGGTTAACGACGGCACCTTGTAGTTTGTCGTTCCAACGGGATTTTAGGAAGCCAAACCAGTTAACGCGGTGAAACTCTCGCATGATAGTGGTAGTCAGTACCATATTGGCTAATCCCCAAGCTCCTTGACCTTGCTCGTTGTAAATGAAGCCAGCGCGTCGATTCTTGTATGCGTCTCTCAGGCGAACTTGTGGTAGCGCCATGCCAATAAAGCGAGAGCTCGGTTTACTGCGTAAATCCTGCCACGCCTTAAAGTCGGGACCGGAAAGGATCTTATTGATACGTTCGATATCAGACAACCAATCAGCACCGCTTTCACCAAAGAATGTTGCTACTGGAGAAAACAGCATAGGGCAGAGTGTTGCTTCGCCTAATTTGCCTAACAGCTCTACGGTAAACAGATCGTCGTAGTCGGCATCAAAATCGATGTCCATCGAGATAGGGTGGCTAAAGGTGATGCAACCAAAAGGGTGACCACCTAAGGTATTCAGTTCGTTATTGCCGATCTTGTTATACAAGTCGCTGGATTTGGTTGAATAGGCTTGATTGACGTCGCTAGAGATCTCCGCCCAGTTCATATCGAGCAGTTTTACATGCGCTCTTTGGTAGCTGACGGGTAGGGAAACAAGCTGCTGAAGGCTTAACCAGTTACGTTCCAGTTTTTGAAACTCGGGTTCATGGAGGACTTCATCAAGCTGTAAACTGAGTTTGGAATCGATTGTTGATATAAGTGTTGATATCAATGAAATTAGTGAGGATTTAGAGCTTAAGGAGTGTTTGTCTAGCTCAGATAACAGAGATAAAGCCTCTTTCATAAAGGTATTATCTGTGTCATCTAATTGATTGAATCTGTTTTGCCATTCTGTATTTAACTTCATACAAAATTTTTGGCCGGATTGCTCCGGCCAAATCCATATTAGCCTGGAATCTTAGCAACCATTCGAACTGAGGTCGTCAATTCTTCAAGTTGTAACCAAGGTCTTAGATGAGCGACAGCTGAGTATGCGCCTGGCTTACCAGGTTGCTCGACCACTTCAATGCGAGATTCGCAAAGAGGCGTTCTTGCACGTTGCTCATTACCAATGGCACCCGCGTTGGTGTATTGGTCGATCCATAGTTGTAGCTCTCGTTTGATATCCGGAGCTTCAAGATTCGAGCCTAACTTGTCGCGACCCATTACTTTCAGGTAGTGGGCGATACGGCTACTTGCCATGATGTAAGGCAGGCGAGCTGAAATTGCCGCGTTTGCCGTTGCATCTGGGTCAGTGAAGGTTTTAGGCTTTTGCGTTGTTTGACCGCCGATGAACACAGCGTAGTTAGAGCTTTTGTAGTGAACCAAAGGAAGGAAACCAAGGTCTGAAAGCTCTTTCTCGCGCTCATCTGTTAGGTTAACTTCTGTTGGGCACTGCTGAAGTAGATCGCCAGCTTCAGACTTGTAAGTTAGGTTTGGAAGATTCTCGACCTTACCACCGTTATCAAGACCACGAATAGACGTACACCAACCTGAAGCCGTGTAAGCTTGAGTCATTTTAAGACCAAGATCATACGCTGCATTAGACCAAACTAACTGATCATTGCTGGTTGGCTTAGGATTACCATCCATATCGGTACCAAGCTCTTCATAAGCGAAGACATCAGTACTCAAACCTTTGTCACCATAAGGTAGGCGAGCAAGAGTTCGTGGCAGTGTTAGGGTTACGTAGCGAGCATCATCACTCTCACGGAATGAATTCCATGCAGCGTAAGCAGGAGAGTCGAAACCTGCAGCAACAGGTTTGCCTTCAGAGAATGTTTGGAAGTCATTAAACTCGAACATCTCAGCATTGGCAGCAGCAACGAATGGTGCGTGACACGCTGCAGCGACTTCACCCATGTAGCGAAGTAGAGCAACATCTTCATCTTTCGCGCTGAACTCGTAATCACCGATGAATGTGCCGTAAGGTTCACCACCAGCAGTACCGAATTCGCCTTGGTAAACCGCATTGAATAGCGGGCTACGGTCAATCGCAGGCGCATCTTCGAATTGATCAAGCAACTCTTCTTGTGTGTAATCGACCATTTTGATCTTTAGATCACGACCCAGTTCGCTCTCTTTAACGAGTTTTTGTAGACCACGCCAAGAGCCTTCAAGCTTCTGTAAGTCTTTTTGTTGCATGACTTCAGATAACTGTTGAGATAGCTTTTTATCTATCTCTGAGATTGCGTTTTCAATTGTTTTTGTAACGTTCTTATCCCACGTCACGGTGCCAGAAAGAGCTTGCTCTGTAAGTACAGAAAACAGTTCTTTCGTGGTGTCAGCGGGAGTTTGAGTGGTTGCTTCAATCGCACGGTCTAGGAAGCTCAGTGAGCCTTCCGCCGCCTCCGGTTGCGCTTGATTCTCAGTTTCAGTACTCATTACTCAGCTCCTTCTTCTTTAATACCAAGCTCATCAGAAAGAGCATTAATCGTATCTGCACTTTGTAGAACTTCTTTAAGTAGCTTTTCTAGGTCGCGAGAACGATCGGCTTTAGAAAGCAGTACCTTCAGTTGATTACGGGTTTCGACTAGCTTCTTAAGCGGTTCAACCTGTTCGATTATCGCTTCAGGTTCGAAATCTTTCATCGAATTGAACTTAAGACTCGCCGCAAATTGGCTGTCATCACCGGCAAGTACATTGTCTACTTTTAGGGATAATTCAGGGCCAACACGCTTCATTACCGTATCGAAGTTGTCTTTATCAACGTTATAGAAGGTACGATCTTCTACTTCTTCTTTATCTTGCTTATGGCCTGAGTAGTCACCAATAACCCCAACAACAAAAGGGAGCTCTTTGGTTTCTACAGCGCCATTAGTCTCAACGTCATAGGTAATACTTACGCGGTTCTTACTTACGCGTTTATGTTGGGAATTTAGTGCCACGGTAACTCTCCTTGTTTAATTACTTAGCAGTTGAAGTGACTTTAGCTGTTGTAGCATCGAAGCCAACCTCAGGGCCTTTCTCGATCTTACCGCCGTCGGATTCAATGTAGTAAGCCTTAGAAATTTCAGTGTAGGTTAGGCTGAAAGATTCGCTTGGAAGTGAACCGTCTGTGCCAGACATGTTGTAGCTAGACATACGAGCCATTTTTAGCGTTAGAATCAGGTATGGATCAGCACCAGAGCCTTCACGGTTTGGTTTTGTCATTACGATTTCAACGGTGCGACCTTCTGGACCCGGCGCATATAAGAAAGTGGTTAGATGAGGTGTTGCACCATCACAGCCACGAGTCATGTTGACTTCACCAAGAGCAACCATACCTTGGTCCGCATTGTTTGCATTACCTACATCGATACCAACACCACGTACTGCACTCCAAGAAACGCTATCAAGTGCAAAGAATCCATCTTTACCCCCGATCTTTTCTACCGTTGCTGCACCTTTTGGTGTCGTACCATCAATTCTCATAAAAATAGAAGCCATTACTTTCTCCTTGCTCAACGCATTAATGTGCTTTACCACTCAAAATCTTGCAGGCTGCTCGATGATGAGTTGGAAGTCGGTTCAGATGTTTGGTTTGTATCTGTCGTACTATTTGAACTATCAGGAACTGGCGATACTGCCGCTGGCTCTTCAATAGTCGATGTTGCTACCGGAGTTCTCTCCGGAGCGGAAGTCATTACTGGAACGGATTTTCCTGACAAATCGGTTTTGTCTAGGTTGTCCATTCCTGTCATTTGATTGATTTGTGCGATGACACTTTCATTGCCAACCATTTCTTGGAGTAACTCTGGGAAGCTCATGTAGCCCCAACGAATTGAACGTTCGAGTAAGAAGGCAATAGGGCTATGAGGCTCTGTTTCTTTAAAGTACTCAGCGATTTTTCTAATTTCTTGAAATGCATGATCGCGATTAACAATGCCGTTGATGCTCGAGACGTTTTGAACAATCGTTTGAGTTTGGTTTTGGGAGGTAAGGCTGTTTAGTGCTTGGGCTTGCCCGTCACTAGCCACGCTTCCGTTACCTTGGTTTACCGGATTAGTTGCCCCTGAATTTTGGCTTGTCTCAGTGGCTAAACTTGAGTCAATAGGGGTATCACTTGCTTGCTGGGGTGCCGAATGTATCGAATCGTCTTGTTGAGTTACTTCTGTTGAGTTTTGGATAACGTGGAAGTTGTCATCCAAAGGCCAAGGCGAGAATCTTTCTCCAACAAGAAAATGTATCGCTTTAATCAGATCACGTACGTTGGTCTTGATGAAGTTGAAACTGATAACGGTTGCGCCAACAGCTTGGCACTTTTCAGCTAGGTTTTTCTCAGCACCTTCCAATTCACTATAAATACTCGCTAATTGAAAGAGTGTCTCTGAAACGCTTTGATCAAATGAACCTAACGCTGTTTCTTTCAGTTCTGCAATGTTGCCTTTACGTTCAGCGGTCAGGTAATCACCGAATGTGACACCAGCGCAAAAATCGAGCATTTGAAAGGGGATATACACAGAGCTTGAGTCAACAGACTCACCAACGAGTTGAAGTAGGGGTTTAGTTTTAAATTCAGTGATTTCCTTCGCTTTCCCTGCATCGTCAGAAGCTTTGAGTTTAGCCTCCGGAAGCATTGGGTTTAACGTATCCCAAAATTGGTCGATGAAAAGGTTTAAAGCAGGGATAGCATTAGCAAGGTTATGAAATGGCTGAGATGTAAAAAGTTGGCTCGTGATGTACCAACCTAATATCTCTAAGTCTTTTGACTGTGAAGTAAGTGTTTCTTCTGAAACCTTTCTCAACTCAGCCCAGTTTTTTGTATTGGCATCCACGATAGCAGGATCAGACGATGCATCAGGCGTTTCAACTAACTGTCGAAATGAGGATTGAGCGCTATTGTAAACGTTTCTCAAACTGCGATAGGCACTTCGATCTAACTTCAAATAAGGGCCTGAAGGCTCTTCATCCGAGATTGGAACAAGTAGGTGAACGATTTCTGTCATATACATCCTGTAAAAATCTATTGTTATCCCGATCGCACCAAAGTGTCATATTTGATACATAATCCTTATGCTTCGTAAACACTTGTTAACATTTATTAATTCTAGAGCTTTTTCGTGAAAAGTCTCATGCAAAATAGATATTTACTTAAAACTTTGAACTTCATCTAAGAAAGTGGACCGATGTCACGGTTTTTTGAAACCCCATGAAAAGTAAGGTATTTAGCCTCCAATCATCACAGTAGGCATACCCAGAACAATAGTACCGCCGTGACTGGTTGTATCGCCCATACGTGCCGCTGGTTTACTCATTATGAGCACAGTGGCACTGCCTTTGATGATGCTATCGGGAGGGCCAACACAAACACACATGTCCCCAAGTGTCGCGGCTGGCATATTGCCAATTAAAACCGTCGGTACACCGGGGCCACTGATTGGCCCGCCTATGTGGGGGATAGGTGGAACAGCGGGTGTCTGCATTGGGCAAACATGCATATCGGTTAATCGTGCGGCTAACGTCATCAGTAACTCCTATGCCTTATTGCCTTTGGCAAGCTCAAGAGCTATGCCGATGGATTTTTTGTAGTACTCGTCTGTCTTGTCCCAATTTGGTAGAGCAGCAGAGTGATTGATCGCACCTGCTACCGCCTTAGAGTATAGAAAAGGATTTGGGAGAACCGTTGGCAAATCTGGTGCAACAATACTGCCAGACCCGTTCCAAAATACGGCTTGAGCCAACCAAGATGGCCCACAATTTAAATTGAGTTTGTTAGAGAATAGTTCACTCTTGCGCCTTTGCTCTTCTGATGGTGATTTGACCCAAGCTTTGGCTGTGGAAATACATTGCTTTTGCATTGCAGACCAGACGTCATTTCTTGCATCGAGCGTGTGCGCTCCCCACCAAATGGCTTCTCGAACTGGAAGCCCGTGAGCAAGAAATTGAACCAAATCGAAATAGAGCTCGTTTTCCAACAACGCTTCAATGGAGTCATCAACATTGAGCTCTTCATCGATCAGCGCTTGAGCTTCATCAGAGCTTGAGAATCTATCGAGCAATTGTCGGCCTGTCTGATACGGAATCTTTTTATACATGTTTTCGTTCTACCTAAATTTGTGCTTTGGTGTGGTTTAAGTACTAGCGTTTTGAATTTGCTAATTAACCTTAACAATCGCACCTTTTAACTCACCCATCACGCCACCATCGAAAGTGCCTTTTAGTCCGGATTTAAACTCAGCACTTAATGAACCTTCAGCTGAGAGGGTGGTATCGGCTTTAATCGCGACACTGAGACCTTTAATGCTGTTGGAGCTCGTAGCTTCTAGAGCTGTCGTCACACCGGAGATCTTGTTTGCAGATGTAGCCTTACTGGTCACGTTCATCCCTTCGAGGTTGAGCGCACTGCTGGCTTTGATATCAATGTTGCTGGCTTCGATACTGATTGAAGATGAAGACATGGTGATCTTACTTGAACCAACGGTCAGCTCTATCTTGTCATCGGCTTCAAGTGAAATGGATTTACCTTTCTCACTGATCGCTTTATCCGAGGTAAGTGTGTAGTTATCTTCTGTTGAGACGGTAACTTGCTTGGTGGTTTTTTGAAGCAACTCACCTTTGATTGTCTCAGTCAGGTTGTTCTCGACTTCTTTGGTGAAGTCTTTGGTCGCGTGCATGTACAACAGCTCATTGTCTTTCTTGTCATCGAAATAGAGCTCATTCGCTAAGCCACTTAATTTGGTGCTAATGCCTGTTTTTGTGGCGTTCGCCTCTTTGTAAGGTGGCGGATTTTTACTGTTATAAACGCTTCCGGTGATAATCGGTTGGTCAGGGTCGCCATCAATGAAGCTGACTAATACCTCTTGTCCGACTCTCGGAATAAACTGAGCACCGTAACCGCTGCCTGCCATCATCTGAGCGACACGCACATAGCAACTTGTTTTGTCGCCAGAGGCTTCGGTATCCCAATGAAATTGAATGCGCACGCGGCCTTGATCGTCTTGATTGATTTCACCTGCCGTACTGCCTGCGACAATCGCGCTTTGCAGACCGTGGATTTTCGCTTTGTCTCTCGGTGACGGGTAATTAGGAATTGATGTATCGAGTAGGGTCAGTTTGGTCTCACAGTGATTATCTGTGTTGTATCGAATGTGAAGTTCTGTGACCAGATAATCGCCGAGTTGAGACTTGTCTAAATGGGAAGATAATGAGAACCAAGTTCCTAATTCAAATGAATCGTGTTGAGCTTCGGCTTCAACGGTTTGATAACTTTGTTCGAGCTGTTCTATTCGCCTTTTAACTAGGTTACTGGCGAGATCCTCCATGCCACCAGTGATACCAAGGTTAGGGTAAAACTGCTTGGTCAACTTGGTGTTGTTGGCGATCTTATGGCTGGATTTTTTCTCTTTGCTGCTCACCAATTTGGTTTGTGAGTAGTCGTAGCTGGTTAGCTCAATGCTAGCACCATGAAATTGCCCTTGTGGCATCCATTTGTTGATTAATGGATTACTGCCTGATGGGACCTCAATCATGTCGAGTTTGCTAGCATCGGATTTTTGAAAGGGGCTTTGAGCATCTTGCAGCATCATTAGGTGGTCGGAATCGCTGTGTTGGAAAAAGTAGTGAACGCCTTCCTCAGCGAGTAATCGGGTTACGAAATCAAAATCGCTTTCATCGTATTGAACGCAATATTCACGTTTAGACGAAGGCATGGTGCCTGTCTTATAAGATCCACTGAAGCCAGCTTGGGTTAACACGTCTGAAATGATGTCTTTCGTTGATTGGTTTTGGTAAACGCGGAAAGAGTGGGTGTGCTTCAGTAACCAGAACCAAGGCCTTAGAGTGACGCGGTAACTAGAGTACTGTAGGTTACCGTCCATACCGAGTAATTGAACCTGCGTAACAATACCGTTGAATACTCGGGTAGCGGTCAAATTATCGGTGTCATTAATGAAGCGGGTGATAGAGAGCTTTTGCCCCAATTGATCATCGATCACAAAGCTTTTTGAGATGATGGTTAGTTCGATTTTAAAAGGCTTCGATAAGTACTCAGAAATAGCAAAATCGCTGACTGCATGCTCGTTGCTTTTAGAATCTTTTGCCACAATAGTGCTGGCAGAAGGGGAGAAATTATCCGTCATAGGCTCGCCTGATAATGCTCGAAGGTGTCCTGACATAAGGTTATGTCGATACTAACGAACTGACTTGATGTTAAAACTTTATATCTAAATTTATAGCATAAAGTAAATAATATAATAAGCATCATAACAAAGGCGTGAGGTGTTTCCATTTTATGAAAACAAATACCATTAATTTAATTATGGTAACTACTTGCTGGTTTATATTGTTAAATGTCATTTAAATACGAGGTTATTGCGACGCAGAGGGGGATATAAGGAGATCTTAAATTATATATAGAATAATGTGTTGCTAGAGACAGTATGCCGTAGTAATAATATAGATATTGCTAGCATGTTACATTTCTGGGCTAGTGGTTATTCAAGGATAGAATAATGACGAACACAAAAATCTCGTTACGGTTTACCGTTGGAGGGATGTTTTTGCTTGCAACAGTACTGACAGCGATCGTTGCGGTTTCACTTCAATATTACTTCAGTAAGAAAATGGCGACCGAACATACTTTGTCGAAGTTGACCATGGTATCTCAGGATTTAAGCGACTATATCGGCAACGTCGATTCAGATGCGATAAATACCGCTCGTTTACTCTCTTCAGTACATCGCTCGATTAGCCATCAAATCTCTCGGGAAGAGTCGCGTGGGATCCTCTCTGAAGCAATAAAAGACAACCCTCTGTTTTACAGTATTTATATCGGTTCTTCTAACGAACGCTTCTTCCAAATTATCAATCTGGAATCCTCCCCTTTTGTTAGAGAAAAAATTGGTGCCGATCGCTCAGACCGCTGGGTCGTGATCGAGATCAGCGATAGAGAAGCCGGCCGTATCCGTACGACTAAGTATTACGACCTTGAGTTTAACCTCCGAGACTCAAAGACTGAGCCAAGCAATTACTTTCCTACGACACGGCCTTGGTATGTCTCTGCGAATACGGAGGTTGTTGAGAAAACACAGCCTTATCTTTTCCAACATCTCCAGATCACGGGCCAAACGTATTCTCTAGCCTTTGAATCAAAAGCTGCTGGCGATACGCAACATGTAATAGGTATAGATATCGTGTTGTCTTCTTTGGCAAGCAAGTTATCTGCCAGTGCATTGGATCTTGATGAAGACAGTCAGGTTGAATCTTTCTTATACTCCAAATCCGGCAACATTATCGCGTCTAATCGCGATATTGAAACGACACAAGTGCTTCTTAAAGCGAGTGACATCAATTGGTCTTCTGAGCAACAAGCCATCATAGAAAAAACACCACCTTTGTTGTTCTCGAATCAAAATGATTGGGGTCCGATGGATTTCTCTGTATCTGGAGAACCACACGGCTACGCGATTGATCTCTTGAAAATGATCAGTGAAATGAGCGGGGTTAGGTTTGAATTTGTGAATGGCTTTTCGTGGGCGGAGTTAACTGGCAAGTTTCATGAAGGAAGCATTGATGGACTGCATTCGATTCAGAACTACGAAAGCAATGGCGTGAAAGGTTTATACACTGACGCTATCTATGAACTACCTTTCTCTGTTGTCACTCGAGGCGAAGTTCAAACCCTATCAAATTACGCTGAACTTGAAGGTGAAAAAGTCGCGATTCTATCAGGGTGGTCGATTACACCTCAATTGAGAGCCGACTTCCCAAATATCGATCTAGTTGAGTTTTCCGATATGGAATCGGCACTGGATGCTGTTGAGAATGGCGAATATTTTGCGGTACTCGACGCGAAGCCCGTGCTTTCATTTTCTTTGGACAAGTTTTTCCATGTAAACCTTAAAGTTAATGAAGCGCTCTCGGACTTGAAAGTGAGCTATCCAAATCAGTTCCACATTGTGCTGCAGAATAAACATCAACAGCTGTTACCGATCATCAATCAAGCCATAAATGCATTAACGGATGAGCAGAAAGCCGCATTATCTCAAAAGTGGTTTCAACATACGGCCCTAAATACAGGAACAACCATTCCTTATACTGAGCTCTATGATAGAACCGCGACAGCGACCGCCGAAGGCGAAATGGTTAAGATTGTGCTCAATGGTGAAGCTAAGCGTTTATATCTGAAAAAGATTGAGACAGGCGAGCACTACTCTGAATATTTTGCAGTAGCGATACCAGAAGCGGAAATTTACAGCGCTGTGAACAAGAGAGTGGCGACCTCCATTGGCGTGACTGTGCTTCTTATGAGCCTAACCTTACCGGTAGCTTGGATCTTTGGTGCGCCAATTGTTCGTCCTATTCGTCAATTAAAAGCAGAGACGAGTAAGATTAAGTTGCGTGATTATGACAGCGTGACCGTGCTGGATACTCGAATTAAGGAAATATGGGAGTTGTCAGTTGCAGTCAAAGAGATGTCGACAGAACTCAAACAACATGAGCAAACTCAAGAGGCGTTTGTTGAGTCGTTTATCAAGCTCATCGCTCAAGCGATCGATGATAAGTCCGCTTATACGGCAGGGCATTGTAATCGTGTACCAGAACTCGGCTTGATGCTGGCTGACGCGGCTGAAAAATCGCAGTCTGAGCACTTCAAAGATTTTGAGTTTAAAAATGATGACGAACGTCGTGAGTTTAGGATTGCAGCTTGGCTTCATGATTGTGGCAAGATCACGACACCGGAACACATCGTCGATAAAGGTACGAAGCTAGAAGCGAACTACAACCGAATCCACGAGGTGAGAACTCGTTTTGAAGTACTTTGGCGTGATGCGGAAATCACCGCTTTGAGAAAACAACTTGATGGTACGCTATCAACGCAACTGATAGCCGATGAACTTACGGCAACGAAGCAGCAGCTACAAGATGACTTTGCCTTTATCGCGATATCAAACGTTGGTGGTGAGTTCATGGGTGATGACAAAGTTGCTCGTATTCGTTCGATAGCTGAGACGACTTGGATCCGTAACTTTGATGATCAACTTGGTCTATCACCCATAGAAGCCTTGAATCGAGAACCGATTTCAAGCTTGCCAGCGACAGAGCCGCTGTTAAGTGATAAGCCTGAACATATAGTGAAAAGAGATAGGCCGTTAGAGTTTGACCCGAAACATCAAATCAAAATGGATGTGCCGGAGCACCTATACAACTTAGGCGAAGTCTACAATCTGAGCATTGCACGTGGCACGTTAACTGCTGAAGACCGGTTCAAGATAAATGAGCATATGCTTGGCACGATTAAGATGCTTGAGAACCTGCCATTCCCGAAAGAACTAAGCCGTGTTCCTCGCTATGCTTCGACTCACCATGAAACACTCAAAGGCACTGGATATCCAAGGAGGTTAACTGGCGACGATCTTTCAATTCCAGAACGTATTCTCGTGATATCGGATATTTTTGAGGCGCTAACTGCTGCGGATAGGCCGTACAAGAAAGCGAAGCCAATCAGTGTTGCTGTCGATATCATGTACAAAATGGCCTTGGACGAGCATCTCGATATAGAACTGTTTAGGTTGTTTCTAACTAGCGGGACACATATCCGTTACGCCGAAACGTATTTAAAACCGGAACAGATCGATCATGTAGACCTATCAAAATATGTAGTTGAAAGCGTCGCTGCTTAACTTTGCCAGAAAGCATGAATGGCTGTTGACCTCACTTCATGTAGTGAGTGGGGGTTTCTCCGGTGTGTTGCTTAAAGAAATGAATAAACGCACTGTCACTGGAGAACTCTAACTCGTGGGCAACCGCAGAGACACTCTTTTTTTCTGACAATTGCTCAATGGCACTTAACAGCCTCCATTGTTGACGCCAAGCTTGGTAAGGCATCCCCGTTTCTTTGATGAATAATCGGCTTACGGTCTTGCTGCTTGCTCCAATATGCTTGGCCATTTCATTGAGTGGTTGAGGTAACTGTGTTCCTAGTTTTACTTTTTCTAACCACAACGCTAATCGTTTATCTTTGGGTAAAGGCAGCGTTAGCTCGTTCCTTTCTGCGTAAGAAAGTTCCTCGCAACACAACGCCAATGTGTTTTGTTGCTCTTCACTAGGTTTATCCCAATCCCAAAAAGCCATTCGTTCGATCAACTCCTTCAGTAGTGGTGTGACGTTAAGAATACTCAACGTTATAGGTAAGTTTTTAATGCGAACAGGATCAAAATAAAGCGAGCGATAGGCAACGACATTGATCATGGTTGCACAATGCTCAATTCCCGCGGGTATCCAGGCAACTTTGGTGGGCGGCAACACACAATGCATTCCGTCGAGGGTAATACTTATGCAACCGTGTGGTGCAAATAACAATTGTGCACGGTTGTGTGTATGCATACCCGAATCGTGCTTGCCGACTTGGGCGGCAATGCCGACAAAGGGATAGGGCATTCCATCAACATAAAAAGGTGTGTTGTCATCGATCAACATGATTTGTCCTTATTTTGATGTTTGTTGTTCTACTGTTGATATTTGAACACAAATGAAATCCATATACTTCTCTTATTCCAGTTTTAGAAGAGAATAATATGAATAAAAAACCCCATATGGGACTGATCATCATTCTGCTGATGTTCCCCCAAATTGTTGAAACTATCTACAGCCCAGTATTGCCGCACTTAGTTGATTATTTTGGTGTATCAATGGCAAGTGCAAGTCAAACCTTGTCGATTTACTTTATTGCTTTTGCTGTGGGTGTTGTTTTTTGGGGGCGAATTTCTGATCTTATTGGCCGCAGAAAAGCGATGTTGTGTGGTTTGTTTACTTATGGCGTTGGTTGCCTGTTAGCCATCACGGCAACTCAATTTGATATGGTCATGATTGCGCGGGTTGTGTCAGCTTTTGGGGCAGCGGTAGGCTCAGTTATTGGTCAAACAATATTGCGAGATAGCTATGAAGGCAAAGAGCTAGGGAAAGTGTTTTCGCTAGCAATTGTTGCAGTATCAATCAGCCCTGTTGTTGGTTTAATGTCAGGAGGATTGATTGCTGAATATTTTGGACACTTAGTGGTGTTCAGTTTACTGCTTGTCATGGCTTTTATATTGCTGATCGTATCGGCCTTTTCTTTACCCGAAACGAAACCTGCTGATACTAAAACAGTCAGCTTTATTGGTATTTTCACGGTAATGCTAAAAGATAGGGATATTTGGAAAAGTGCGATTCTTGTGGCTTGCTTTAATGTCATGATGTTTAGCTATTATTCTTTAGCGCCATTTATGTTCAGCCAGTTTGGCTTAAGTTCCATTGAATTTGGTTACAGTGGTGTGATCTTAGCAGCAGCATCTGTTTTAGGGAGCTCGATGAATAAACGATTGCTAGTAAAAGAATGGGGTTCCCAACGACTCATTCAGATCGCGGTGTTAATCAGCTTTGTTGGGGCTGTTCAGGTGTACTTTTGCCAAGACAGCCTTTGGTTTCTTTTAGGAATGGCTGCTGTGGTTGTAGGGTTTGGTATGGCAAGTCCTAATATATTTAGTACGGCGTTGGTCAATTATAAACAGCAAGCAGGCACGGCAGGGGCGGTTCTAGGATTGTTGTATTACTGTTTAATTGGTGGGGGACTAGGACTTGCTGGTGAGATTGGTAACTTAGGGGTTGTGCTAATAGGAATGTCGTTATTGGCAAGCACCATGTTGATGTCTCGTGATTAACCTATTTTGAGAGTGTTAACCTTGTGAATAATAAAGAGAGGCGATCATTGCTTCTCTTTTTTTTTGGTCTAAATCGCTGATGAGTAGAAATGAATACTATATCTAAAAGGTGGATGGCAAGTTGTCGACACATCGATTTCTAATAATTGTAGGGTAAGCAAGGGTTTGTTGAGTCTCTCCTAGGTTAATTCATTTATTAACAGTTGGTTAAGTCATTATTTACGTGTTTTCTAACAAACTTTATCGTCTATAAAAAATACTACCTTAGTCTAAATTGTCGACAATCTACTTGATTGTCGACAATTCGATCGTGTATTTTATGTTCATGTTATGAAATTGTTGACAGTTAGGGTCGGCAATCAGAAGTGAGCAGCGTGAATATGAATACTGCGATAAAAGATCTCACCTTAAGTGCAAACACGAAAACACGTGTGAGCGACAAAGAAAACACCAAGTCGGAAAATCTGACGGAGTACCTCGTTGAGGCGATTGTTAACGGTGAACTACCACCGGGCAGTAAGATCTCGGAACCTGAACTGGCTAAACGCTTTGAGGTAAGCCGAGGTCCACTACGTGAAGCGATAATGCGTGTTGAAGGGCTTGGCTTGATTGAACGCATTCCTCATGTAGGGGCTCGAGTTATTACCTTTTCGGCAGACAAACTACTCGAGTTGTACGCAGTGCGAGAGGCATTGGAAGGCATGGCGGCTCGCTTAGCAGCGCGACATATTACACAAGAAGAGCTTGTCGGGCTTGAAGGGTTATTGTCGACACACTCAAAACACATCGATGAAGTCGAAGGTTCTTCTTACTTTCATCAACATGGGGATTTCGATTTCCATTACCGCATTATCAAAGCGAGTCGTAACAGCAAACTCATTTCGCTGCTGTGTGATGAGCTTTATCACCTATTACGCATGTACCGCTATCAATCGCCTAGGGCTCAGTCTCGACCAAAAGAGGCGCTTGATGAACATAAATACATCCTACAAGCGATTCGTAACCGCGATGAAGAGCTAGCAGAAATGCTAATGCGACGACACATCTCGGGTAGTCGATTGCTTATAGAACAACAAATTCAATCCAAAGATCTTGATTAAGCGGCCATTGGAATCTGTCAGCGGATCAGTGCTGGCGATAACTAAAAGCCGTAAGTCTTAAAGGTTAGCTAGAAATAAACAATTAACAGGGAGCGTCATTATGAAGTTATCAGCAGGAGCAAAGTTCAGACAAGCTGTGCAAGACAACGACCCATTGCAGATCGTCGGTACGGTGAATCCGTATTGCGCGATGATGGCAAAGAACTTAGGGCATCAGGCGATCTATTTGTCTGGTGGAGGCATCGCCAATGCGTCTTATGGTTTACCTGATTTAGGTATTACGACATTGAACGATGTGTTGGTGGATGTTGAACGTATTACCAATGCGTGTGATTTGCCTTTGCTGGTGGATATCGATACGGGTTTTGGTGGCGCATTTAATATTGCACGTACCATTCGCGCTATGGAGAAGGCAGGCGCAGCTGCAATTCATATGGAAGATCAAGTGGCCCAGAAACGCTGTGGTCATCGACCAAATAAAGCGATTGTGAGCCAGCAAGAGATGGTCGATAGAGTCAAAGCGGCAACCGATGCTAGAACCGATGAGAGCTTTGTGATTATGGCGCGTACGGATGCATTGGCGGTTGAAGGTATTGATAGTGCGATTGAACGAGCGATTGCGTGTGTTGAAGCGGGCGCTGACATGATTTTCCCTGAGGCGATGAATCAGCTAGACCAATACGTGAAGTTCTCGGCGGCGTTGAAATCAGCAACGGGTAAGCACGTGCCTATTCTTGCGAACATCACTGAGTTTGGCCAAACGCCACTCTACAACTGTAACGAATTGGCCCAATCAAGTGTCGACATGGTGCTTTATCCATTGAGTGCGTTCCGTGCGATGAACAAAGCGGCGGAGAATGTTTACAAGCACTTGTTAGTTGAAGGCAATCAAGAAGCTCTGTTGGATTCAATGCAAACCCGTAAAGAGCTTTACGAACACCTGAATTACCACGACTACGAAAACAAGCTTGATCAGTTGTTTTCAAGTGAAGGGTAAATCCCGTTTCAATTAATCCAAAATCAACTTAATCCAATAACGTGAAATGGTTAGTCGCCATATCCAGTACCGATGATAAAGATCATCGGACATATAAACAGGCAGCACCAAAGAGTGCAGGCGGCTAATACAGAAAAGGAGTTCATCATGTCTGTATCTTTGAGTGATAAAGCAGCTGTCGAAAAGGCTTCAACAGAAAACCAACAACAAAGCGAAAAAACAGCCAGCGCACCTGTAATCGGTGGTGCTGGTCTACGTGGTCAGAGTGCGGGAACTACGGCGCTATGTACGGTAGGAAAATCAGGAACCGGCTTAACCTACCGTGGTTATGATATTACCGATCTTGCTAATCACGCTCAGTTCGAAGAAGTGGCGCACCTGCTACTAAGAGGTCACTTACCCAATGCAAAAGAGCTAGACGATTACAAAACATTGTTGGTTGGTCTACGCGGCTTACCTCAACCTTTGAAAGCAGCACTAGAGCTTATTCCTGCAGACGCTCATCCAATGGATGTGATGAGAACGGGTTGTTCAATGTTAGGTAATCTAGAGCAAGAGTCTGACTTCTCTGAGCAACTGTTCGCGACCGAACGAATGCTTGCTCTTTTCCCTGCGATTATTTGTTATTGGTATCGCTTTAGCCATGATGGCGTGCGAATTGATACTGAAGATCAAAGTGAAGCCTGTCTGGGTGGCTACTTCTTGAAAATGCTAACGGATAAAACACCTAGTGAACTTCATAAGAAGGTGATGCACTGCTCGCTAACCCTTTACGCAGAACATGAGTTTAATGCTTCAACCTTTGCCGCTCGTGTGTGTGCATCCACACTGTCAGATATCCACTCTTGTGTCACCGCAGCGATTGGTACGTTGAGAGGTCCTTTACATGGCGGTGCAAATGAAGCGGCGATGGAAATGATCCAAGATTGGCAAACCGCCGATGAAGCTGAAACGAACATCATGAATATGCTTGCTAACAAAGACAAGATCATGGGCTTCGGCCATGCCATTTATCGTGAAAGCGACCCACGAAATGCTCTAATCAAGCGTTGGTCAAAAGAGCTAGCTCAAGAAGTGGGAGATAAGCAGCTTTACGCCGTTTCTGAGCGTGTTGAAGCGGTAATGAAGCGCGAGAAAGGCTTGTTCTGTAATGCTGACTTCTTCCATGCATCGGCTTATCACTTCATGGACATCCCAACCAAATTGTTTACTCCTATCTTCGTGATGAGCCGCCTTACGGGTTGGACGGCACACGTATTCGAGCAAAGAGAAAACAATCGAATTATTCGTCCAAGTGCAGACTACACCGGGCCAGAGCATCAAGACTGGCTACCAATCCATTTACGTTAGTCCTCTATATCGAGCCGACTTATATCTCGAGGTGACTTTTCTCTTCATGTGATAAGGCCTCGAGAACCAACGAATAGAATTTAACAGATAATGGTGGATGTATGTCTGATGTGAAACTTGAACAAGCTCAGTACCTTGATAAAAACCAGTACCGAAAACTTTTACCCGGTACCCATTTAGAATATTTCGATGCCCGTGAAGCGGTAGAAGCGATATCCCCGGGCGCTTATAAAACCTTGCCTTATACGTCGAGAGTGTTGGCGGAACAATTGGTAAGATGCTGTGATCCTCAAACTCTTGAAGACAGCTTAAAACAGATCATTGACCGTAAGAGCGACCTAGATTTCCCTTGGTATCCTGCGCGTGTCGTGTGTCATGACATTCTTGGTCAAACAGCCTTGGTTGATTTGGCTGGGTTAAGAGACGCGATTGCCGACCAAGGTGGAGACCCTGCCAAGGTTAACCCCGTAGTTGAAACCCAACTGATTGTTGATCATTCGCTTGCAGTGGAACACGCAGGCTTTGATAACCAAGCGTTTGATAAAAACCGAGCGATTGAAGAGCGCAGAAACGAAGACCGTTTTCACTTTATCGAATGGTGTAAAACCGCGTTTAAGAACGTGAGTGTGATTCCTGCGGGGAACGGGATCATGCACCAGATTAACTTGGAGAAGATGTCTCCGGTGATTCAATCCAAAGAGGGCATCGCGTTTCCTGATACTTGTGTCGGCACAGACAGCCATACACCGCATGTTGATGCTCTGGGCGTTATTGCGATTGGTGTGGGCGGCTTGGAAGCTGAGACAGTGATGCTCGGTCGTCCGTCAATGATGCGTTTGCCTGATATTGTCGGCGTTAAACTGACGGGTCAACGACAAGAAGGGATAACCGCAACGGATATTGTGCTTGCGATTACTGAGTTCCTTCGCAATGAGAGAGTGGTCTCAAGCTATTTGGAATTCTTCGGTGAAGGGGCTCGTGCACTGACCATTGGTGACCGCGCAACCATCTCCAACATGACGCCAGAGTACGGTGCGACAGCGGGTATGTTCTATATCGATGAGCAGACTATTCAATACCTGAAACTCACTGGTCGAGAGCCTGAGCAGGTTGAACTAGTCGAACGCTACGCCAAACAAACAGGGCTTTGGGCGGACGATTTAGATTCCGCCCAATATGAACGTGTGCTTGAGTTTGATTTGTCTAAAGTTGAGCGCAATCTAGCAGGGCCATCCAATCCACATCGTCGTTTGCCAACCAGAGAGCTGGCTGAACAAGGCATCAGTCAAGCATCTTGGAGAGAGCAGCATGCTAAGCAGTACAGCGACGAGCAGATGCCTGATGGTGCGGTGATTATCGCAGCAATTACCTCTTGTACTAACACCAGTAATCCGAGAAACGTGGTAGCCGCAGCATTGGTGGCTAAGAAAGCCAATCAGCTTGGATTAGTTCGTAAACCGTGGGTGAAAACGTCATTTGCGCCGGGCTCTAAAGTTGCCAAGCTCTATCTTGAGTCGGCAGGTTTGCTACCTGAGCTGGAACAATTAGGCTTCGGTATCGTGGGTTATGCGTGTACTACCTGTAACGGAATGAGTGGGGCGTTGGATCCTACAATCCAACAAGAGATCATCGACCGCGACCTGTACTCAACCGCTGTGTTGTCAGGAAATCGAAACTTTGATGGTCGAATCCATCCCTATGCAAAACAAGCGTTTTTAGCCTCACCGCCATTGGTGGTTGCTTACGCGTTGGCTGGCACGATTCGCTTTGATATCGAGAAAGACAGCTTAGGCACAGACAACAATGGTAAGCCAATCTACTTAAGTGATTTATGGCCGAGTGATGCCGAGATCGATGCCGTTGTCGGTGAGCACGTTAAGCCTCAGCAATTCCAACAAATCTACGTGAAAATGTTCCAGCCAGACGAGGAACAGGTGACGACTGAACCGCTTTATGACTGGCGACCTCAAACTACTTATATCCGAAGACCACCTTATTGGGAAGGTGCTCTTGCGGGGGAACGAAGCCTTTCAGGGATGAGGCCTCTGGCTATTCTGGGGGACAACATCACTACGGATCACTTGTCCCCATCAAATGCGATTCTCGCTTCGAGCGCGGCGGGGGAATATCTCACCAAAATGGAAGTGCCGGAAGAGGATTTTAACTCTTACGCGACCCATCGAGGTGATCACTTAACCGCGCAACGAGCAACATTCGCCAACCCTAAGCTGTTTAACGAAATGGTGAAGGACGCTGGAGAAGTCGTGCAAGGTTCATTGGCAAGAGTTGAACCCGAGGGGCAAGTTACGCGAATGTGGGAAGCGATAGAAACCTACATGAACCGTAAACAGCCTTTGATTGTCGTGGCGGGTGCGGATTATGGACAAGGTTCA
>NZ_CAWPOA010000031.1:1173419-1174373 GCF_963889365.1 Vibrio sp. OPT20
CACGTGACTGGGCTGCCAAAGGTGTGCGTTTAGCGGGTGTTGAAGTGATTGTGGCTGAAGGATTTGAAAGAATTCACAGAACCAACTTGGTTGGCATGGGCGTGCTGCCTTTGCAATTCAAAGCGGGGACCAATCGAAACACCTTAGAATTGGACGGTACCGAGCTTTACGACGTTTATGGTGACATCCAAGCAGGTTCTGATTTGGCTTTAGTGATCACTCGTAAAAACGGTGAAAAGCTTGATGTGCCAGTAACCTGCCGACTAGACACGGCAGACGAAGTGAACGTGTATAGCGCTGGTGGCGTGTTGCAACGTTTCGCCAAAGACTTTCTCGCCCAGTAGGAGCTTGTGATGAACACTAAACAGATAAAAGTACCTGCCACCTACATGCGGGGCGGAACAAGCAAAGGTGTCTTTTTTAATTTAGAAGAGTTACCTGAAGCTGCGCAAGTCGCCGGAGAAGCACGAGACGCATTACTTCTGCGCGTGATTGGTAGTCCAGATCCTTATGGCAAACAAACCGATGGCATGGGTGGCGCAACATCCAGCACCAGCAAAACCGTAATTGTTTCGAAAAGCAGTAAAGCCGATCACGATGTTGATTACCTATTCGGCCAAGTAGCAATAGACAAGCCGTTCGTTGATTGGAGCGGTAACTGCGGCAATCTGTCTGCTGCAGTGGGCCCATTTGCAATTCATAGTTGCTTAGTCGATTCGAATCGTATTCCAGAAAACGGTGTGGTGGAGGTGCGAGTATGGCAAGTGAACATAGAGAAAACCATTATTGTTCATGTGCCTATCGCTGGTGGTGAAGTCCAAGAACTGGGTGATTTTGAACTCGATGGTGTCACTTTCCCCGCCGCTGAGATCCAAGTTGATTTTCTAGACCCCGCCGATGCGAGTGGCTCTATGTTTCCAACAGGGAATGTTGTCGATTTTTTAGATGTTCCCG
>NZ_CAWPOA010000031.1:1174427-1189129 GCF_963889365.1 Vibrio sp. OPT20
ATCTGGGTTGCATCAAAGCGACATACATTAATGCTGGGATACCCATCATTTTTGTTGATGCTGAATCGGTTGGTTACCAAGGCACTGAACTTCAATCAGATATCAATAGTGATACCAAAGCCTTGGCTCTGTTTGAATCCATACGAGTACATGGTGCAGTAGCGATGGGTCTTATTGATTCTTTAGAACAAGCTGAATCACGTCAACATACACCTAAAGTCGCGTTTGTTGCTAAGCCTCAAGCGTACCAAGCCTCCAGTGGTAAATCGGTCGCTGCCGAAGATACTGACCTTCTGGTGCGTGCATTGTCTATGGGACAACTTCATCACGCTATGATGGGTACGGCTGCAGTCGCCATTGCTTCAGCGGCGAGTGTTCCGGGCACGTTAGTGAACTTGGCAGGCGGTGAGGGGGCTCGAGATTTTGTGACCTTTGGTCATCCATCAGGAACCTTAAAAGTGGGTGCTAAAGCTATTCAGACGGAAAGTGGGTGGAAAATTGAAAGGGCGATTATGAGTCGTAGTGCCCGAGTGATCATGGAAGGTGCCATTCGTGTGCCTTTTCCCAAGTAAAGCGACTGTCGTGAACGGTTAAATGTTCACGAACACAACGCTGAGAAAAGAGTGCAATCAAGTGCTACTGCCAAAAGCTAGGCGCTTGGAATAATGGATAAATCATGGAGGAGGCACTATGTCTGCTACGAATCGAATGAACAGAAAAACAGATTACATCACCGAGTATCAATGGGCTAGGGAAGACCCCAATTCGTTCTGGGAAACGCAAGCACAAGCGATAGATTGGTTTGAACCACCAAAAACGATATTACAAACTGACGATAACGGTATTGAACGTTGGTTTCCTGATGGGGTGATGAACACCTGCTGGCTCGCGCTTGATTACCATTGTGAAAATGGACGAGGTGACAATACCGCGCTGATTTACGATTCTCCAGTTACTGGAACTCAATCTTCGTACACTTATAATCAATTACGTGACCAAGTGGCTAAAGTCGCTGGTATGTTAGCCACGCAAGGCGTTACCAAAGGCGATCGTGTGGTGATCTACATGCCGATGATTCCTGAAGCGGCAATGGCAATGTTGGCCTGTGCACGACTTGGCGCGGTGCATTCGGTTGTGTTTGGCGGATTCGCCCCTCATGAGCTTGCCGTTCGAATTGAAGATGCCGAGCCGAAGGTGTTGATTACTGCCTCCTGCGGTGTCGAGATAAACAAAGTCTTGCCATATAAACCGATGGTTGATCGAGCGATCATGGACAGTCGTTGGAAGCCCGAAAAAGTGGTGGTATTCCAAAGAGAGCAGTCTCTAGCCGAATTGAACAATGAACGCGATGTACTTTGGCAACAAGCGGTTAGCGATGCATTGCCTCATGTGTGTGTGCCTGTTCTAGCAACTGACCCACTATATATCTTGTATACATCAGGGACGACGGGTAAGCCAAAAGGCGTGGTTCGTGACAATGGTGGTCACGCGGTCGCCATGAAATACTCGATGAGCACTATCTACGATATGCCGCAAGATGGTGTGTTTTGGGCAGCTTCCGATGTCGGCTGGGTAGTGGGGCATTCCTATATTGTTTATGCGCCATTGATTCATGGCTGCACGACCATTTTGTTTGAAGGCAAGCCAGTACGAACACCAGATCCCGGCGCATTCTGGCGTGTGTGTGAACAGTACAACGTCGATGTATTGTTTTCTGCTCCAACGGCATTTAGAGCCATTAAGAAAGAAGATCCTGAAGGTGAGTTGCTCACCAAGTATGACTTATCATCACTCAAGTCGATTTTCATGGCTGGCGAGCGTTTGGACCCGCCAACATTGGATTGGGTTGAATCTCATACCAATAAACCGGTTATCGACCACTGGTGGCAAACCGAAACGGGTTGGGCTATTTCTGCCAATCCAACAGGGCTTGAATCTTTGCCTGTAAAAGCGGGTTCTTCAACCAAGCCAGTACCCGGTTACCAAGTGGAGATCCTCAATGAGTTGGGTGAAATCGCACAAACGAATCAACAAGGGTTTGTGGCACTTAAACGACCATTGCCGCCTGGTTGTTTACCCACGGTATGGCGCAATCATGATCGGTTTGAATCCGGCTATTTGAGTCAGTTCCCGGGCTATTATGTTTCTGGGGACGGTGGCTATCTTGATGAAGATGGGTATCTATTTATCATGGGCCGTATCGACGATGTGATAAACGTAGCGGGACACCGTCTGTCGACGGGAGAAATGGAAGAAATCGTGGGTGGTCACCCAGCCATTGCAGAATGTGCGGTAGTCGGTATTCACGATGACTTAAAAGGGCAGCTACCTCTTGGTTTAGTTGTGCTGAAAGATGGCGTAAAAGTCGATGGCATTGAGTTGCAAGCGGAGTTGGTTGGCAAGGTTCGCAATGAGATTGGCGCGGTCGCCTGTTTTAAGCAAGCTTTGGTTGTTGAGAGGTTACCTAAGACACGTTCAGGTAAGATCTTACGCAGAACTATCCGACAGATCGCAGAAGGCGAACAATATGTGGTGCCTTCGACGATTGACGACCCTACCAGCTTAACTGAAATAGCTGAAAAGCTCGGCAAATAGACGTCGCAGTTTAGGTAATCTCACCTTCGGCTTGTTTATTAATGCATAACCCAGCGTGATGGTTTACCTAAACTCTACTTTATTCATCCGCTTATCCATTGCGTTTACTATGACCTCATTATGAATCCCACATATTGAGGTCTTTTTATGCGAGCGTACTTTTTGTTGATTGCTTTATTGGTCAGTGGTGCTGCTAGTGCCAGTATTTCAAAGGATGAAGCGAGTAGAGTGTTGTTAGAGCCATTGAGTCATCCCAAGATATTTAAATGTGTGTCCAAGACTGGCGTCGATCTCTATCAAGCAGTTTTTGATATGGGCGTGGGGTATGAAGCCGACCCGATTAATTCGAAGATGATCGTTAATTCAAGGAAAGGTCGCTACGAATATCAAATCTTAGGCGCGGTAAGATCTGAAAGAGCTGGTGAAATTGTTGTGTTGACTCGTCATGTGGGAGACGGTGTCAAAGTAGCCGCTATGATTGATGACGAAAATGGCAAGATACTGGGGATCGGCGATAAAAATCATTATCGAGATTGCGGTGTTAGGCCACCACCTAGTGCAGAAAATATGCAAAACTTTTGGTCCAAAGGCTAAGAGCGACATCTGAAAGAGAAGAATTATAGAGAAAGTTCGATTGAGGCGACCTTATTGGTCGCCTTTTTTGTTTGTCAGGCTAAGGCGAGCTCAAAGATATATATCAATAAGTACTTATGCGATGGTTGAATGATACATAACTGAACATGATGTATCGTCTAAACGTGGCTTTATTTATCTCATTAACGGTTCTGCTTAAGATGGCTCTACTCCAAACGAAGAACTAAGCGAGACTCCTATGAAATTCACTAAACCTTTTCTTTTAGCGACACTGATTGTGACTCTTTCTGGTTGCGCATCACCAGCAATGGATAACGAAAATGAGAATGCTGCACGTAATCGTGGTGCTGTGGGTGGTGCTTTATTAGGAGCGACAGCAGGCGCTCTAACTGGAGATGCGAGCTTAGCCGCGAAGGGTGCTGCATTGGGTGGTGTGACTGGTGGTGTTGCTGGTTCAATGAAAGATACGGATGATGCAAGAAACGCACAACGAACCCAAGTTACTGCCGATGGTCTAGCGCAAGACAATCGCACCGATGCAGAAAAGCGAGTTGCTGAAGTAGAGGCTGAAATTAAGCTTATTGAACTAGAACAACAGCTTGCTGATCTCAAAGAAGAGAAAGAGGACAACGGCGCATAAAGCTGAAGCTACAACTAAAGCTAAAGCCTAGATATTCGTTTAATTGAAAATCATTCAAACAGAATGGCCACGTAATGTGGCCGTTTTTGTATCTAAAATACGCACTTCAAACAATGAATTAATTCAATAACTTGTATAGATACTCACGGCAAGTAAACTAGACTCAGTTTAAATATTAATTTGGTTTGAGAAGCGCAATAGTCATGAATGTCACTTTAAGGGCTGCAAAACACACGGATTTGGAACAACTTAACGAGTTAATGTTCGATCTCCACCATCATCACCACCTTGCTAGCCCAGAGCTCTTTAAAACGGCAGAAGAGATTGAGCAGGAAAAAAGCATTGCACGTTACTTGGATGATCCTGAATGCTTGGTTTATGTGGCATTAAAAGGTGAGCTCATTGTTGGCTTTATCTCCGGACATTTTTGTGAGCTTATCTCAACGGTGAGTAAACCAGTGCCGATGGGGAGTGTCGATGAGCTGTTTGTCTTGCCTGATTATCGAAAAGAATCGATTGCTGAAAAGTTGTTTAGCAAAGTTGAAGCGACTTTTGATGATTATGGGGTTGAACAAGTCTTTGTAGAGGTTTGGGACTTTAATTCACCTGCCAAGGACTTCTATCAAAAAATGGGGTTCACACCTCACATTCAATGGATGAGAAAGGCTTTGCACAAAACGTAGACAGCGATTTTGTGCGTGTTTGATTACACTAGAGCAGTCTTTAACTTTTTTCTTATTTTTAGGTAAACTCGTTGGCTATTCGATATTTATTAGTTTTCATATTATCTCTTTTGAGTACTACTTCCGCTTGGGCAAGCAACACTTTGCCCGATCATATTGCGGGCGCTTTGTGTGTAGTACGTGCTGATAACCAAATCGTGTTGGTTGATGAGTTGATCACAGGTCAATTGTCTCTACCGGGAGGTACTGTGGTTTCTGGTGAGCCGCCATCGGTCGCAGCGCAACGAGAAACTTGGGAAGAGGCGGGCTTGTCCGTGACGGTCGGTGATGTGTTGGGATATACCGACAGTGCCGTTGTGTATGATTGTGTCTCTGACTCTGAAGTGATCAGTTACAAAGCTCGAAATGAGTTAGGTGGCTTTGAGCTACCAATCTGGTTTGCTCCTCATTATGGTGTGGAAGTCAGTCGCGCGATGTTATTGCCACCTATGGAGTTGCAAGCCAATCAATACCGTTACCCAGATCAATGGTCTGAGATTAACGAATTCTTTCTATCCGCGACAGATCAACCTGTGACGTATGTGACAGAGCTGGTGGGCGCGGCACCGAAAGTCCATCAAGTTGAATTAAATTGGATTGTGTCGCTTCAAAACGCGTTCGATAATATGCCAAGCGTGTTTGCGAATACTGTGCTTTTAACTGACTCGTTAGCGAAGCCATGGATTTTCATCGTGATATTGCCGCTAATTGCTTGGCATTTTGGCCGTAACTTCGCGTTGAAGTTTGGCTTCACTTTGATCTCGGTGGCATTGCTCACTTTAATCGCCCATCAAGGGTTTAGTTTTCCACGTCCGCATGCTTACTTGCCAACATTGAAGCTAGTGATGAGCAGTGGGTATAGCTTTCCAAGTTTATTGGCTGGCTTGTGGGTGAGTTTAACCTTGTTAGTCTTTTGGAAACTAAAGCGCCTCTTGGAGCAAAAATCGATTTTGATAGTGCTCGCGGGCCTACTGTGGATTATGCTATTTACGTCTTATTCAGGCAGTGCGTTCTTTAGTGATGTATTAATGGGAGGCGTATTGGGCGCGTTAACGACTTGGCACATCGTGAGATTAGATGCGAAACCTGATGTTGATATTAGTGCCTTATTAAGCTCTAAAGGTGTCTGGTGGGCATTGTGCTTACTGTCGATTGTTCTCACGGTGATATGGCCACTGCCAACATTCTCTTTCTGGGTAGCAATTTTGATGACGATTGCATGCTTAGTAACGTTAACGGATTCGAAGCCTTTGGTCGGCCAGTTCTCATTCAAGATTGTATTTGGAGTGATGGCTATGTTGTTAGCGGGGAATCTGCTGATTAGCTGGGCTGGAAGTTTCGTCTCATTCAGTGGCATCGCTTCATTTATCGTTGAGACCTTACGTTTCCCAATATTGATTCTGTTTGGTGTGGTGGCATTTCGTCTGCCATGGAAAAGAGAGTAGGCGAACCGACTAATATAAAATCAAAAAAGGCTGTGCAGTGCACAGCCTTTGTCATTTTTGCAACAAGCAAAAAGTAATTCTCATGAGAACCTGTTCAGCGTTTACGAGTTGAAGATAAACTTTTCAATCGCGATGGCTACACCATGGTCGTTGTTGCTCGCTGTGATGTGATCCGCCAGTTTCTTGGTTTCTTCCATTGCGTTTTCCATTGCAATGCCAAGGCCAGCGTATTCAAGCATATGATGATCGTTTTCAGCGTCACCCATGCAGATTACTTCTTCCGCTGTAATACCCAAGTGCTTAGCTATCGCCTCAATACCGACACCCTTGTTTGAATTTGGGTTTAGGAACTCTAAGAAGAATGGTGCACTTTGCACGATAGTAAATTGAGTCTTAAGCTCTTGTGGCAACTTGCCGATGATTTCAGTCAGCTTGCTTGGTTCTGCGACAATCATAGTTTTGATGATTTCGTGGTCGTCTTCTAGTTGAGAAAAGTCGAACTCGGTAATCTCTAAGCCATTAATACGCGCTTCAATAGCTGTGTACTCATTGTTTTCAGGCGTGATTAAGCCATGAATCTTGCTGAAGGCATGAACATAACCACCAAGCTGTACGGCGAGGGCTGCGATCTCTTTCGCGGCTTTACCATTGCTGATCTCACTGTGAATGAGTTCTTTTGTAGAGACGTTTTGAACCATAGAGCCGTTGTAGAAGAGCACAAAGTCATCTTCGCCGTTGATTGAAAGCTCGTTTAACTTACTCTGCATGCCTTCTAAAGGACGACCAGAAGCCAGAACCACTTTCACACCTGCAGCGCGTGCTTTGGCAATCGCGTCTTTGTTCTCTTGAGAAATTACTTTATCACTGTTGAGCAGTGTGCCATCCATATCAAGAGCAATCAGTTTGTACATGTTGTTCCTTACTAAAAAATTAAAAGCTAACGAAATCTAATGGGCGAAAGGATAAGGGAACTTGAAAGTTCAGGCTAGGGCTTTGATCAACTCATTTATCAGTACTCATTTGTTTGACCAAAAGGGGCAAGTGCTTTAAGGTCTGCGGTTGATTAATTTCATCAAATGATTGAGCTGAGGGTAAGTTGTACAAGATTAATGAAATGTTTGAAACCATCCAGGGCGAGGGCGTATTTACCGGCGTTCCTGCTGTTTTTGTTCGACTGCAAATTTGCCCTGTAGGCTGTTCTTGGTGTGATACCAAACAGACTTGGGAAGCGTTGCCGGAAGATGAAACGAGCCTTGGTGATATTATGGTTAAGACAGAGGATTCACCGACTTGGTCTGCAATTGATGCGCAAGGAATCGTGAATGAATATATCAAGCAAGGTTACACCGCGAAGCACATTGTGATTACTGGTGGTGAGCCGTGCATCTATGATCTTGTCCCTCTTACTGAAGCATTTGAGCTGCACGGTTGTCGCTGTCAGATTGAGACCAGCGGAACATCAGAAGTAAAAGCCACACCGGACACTTGGGTTACGGTGTCACCAAAAGTCGCAATGAAAGCCAAATTGGATATCCTTGATAGCGCACTCGTTCGTGCGAATGAAATCAAGCACCCTGTTGGTACAGGTAAAGATATCGAGCAACTAGATGCTCTTATTGCTAGAGCTGATGTTCCTGAAAATACAGTCATTGCACTTCAACCTATTAGCCAAAAAGAACGTGCAACGCAACTGTGTATTGATACTTGTATTGAACGTAACTGGCGTTTATCTATTCAAACTCACAAATATTTGAGCATCGCGTAGGTTGCATTTGTTTACTGGTCTAGATAAGTCGCTAGTAGAAGATTCTCGTAAGGATTTAAGATGAAAAAAGCAGTCGTAGTATTCAGTGGTGGTCAAGACTCAACAACGTGTCTTGTTCAAGCTTTAAAAGAGTATGATGAAGTTCATGCGATTACGTTTGACTATGGTCAGCGCCATAGACTCGAGATTGAAGTTGCGGAGTCGTTGTCGAAAGAGCTTGGTGTGAAAGCGCACAAAGTGATGGATGTGACTCTGTTGAATGAACTGGCTATCAGCTCTCTGACTCGTGACGATATTCCTGTGTCTCATGAGCTACAAGAGAATGGACTACCAAACTCTTTTGTTCCTGGTCGTAATATTCTGTTCTTAACTTTGGCGGGTATTTACGCTTACCAAATCGGTGCAAATACCGTAATCACGGGCGTGTGTGAAACTGATTTCTCAGGCTACCCTGATTGTCGTAATGACTTTGTGAAAGCGATGAACTCTGCGCTTGTACAAGGTATGGACAAGCCGCTTGATATTAAAACACCGTTAATGTGGCTCAACAAAGCTGAAACATGGGCGTTGGCCGACCAGTACTCAGCACTTGAGCTTGTTCGAAATAAAACACTGACTTGTTACAATGGCATTGTCGGGGATGGTTGTGGCGATTGCCCAGCGTGTGAACTGCGTAAAGTTGGCCTTAACGATTACCTAGGTGATCGTGAAGGTATTATGGCTGAGTTGGTTCGCAAACAGACTGAGAATAAATAACCTCAGGTCAATCAATTGGTTCGTTGTAAGCATCAATGATGCAGTTTCGGCCGTTGCTCTTTGCTTGATACAGTGCTTGGTCAAGCACCGAGTACAAGTCATCAAAGTCACTTAATGCGTTTGAGGTTGCTAGATAAGCAAAACTCGCGGTTACATTAAGTGGCTTATTGCTTTCTGTTAAGAAGACTGAGCTTGATATGGCGTAATGTAGCTCTTCGACGCGCTCTCGCACGTCTACAGGCTTGGTATTGGTTAGCATGATGAGAAATTCTTCTCCTCCTAAGCGACCAAACAATTCGTCATTCATTAAGTGTTTTCGTATTTGCTGACTAATATGGACGAGTGCTCGATCACCAGTAGGGTGTCCATGCTCATCATTGATCGTCTTGAATTTATCCAGATCAAGCAGAACGAGGACATGTTGCTTGTCCGTTCCTTTACAGCGTCTGACTCTTTTGATTCTTCGTATGATCTCGGTCCGGCCATACGCTTTTGTCATAGCATCGATGGAAGCTTTTGCGCGAATCGTTTTGTTTGCTAATACCGTAAAGCTTGCGGCGCACAGCAACAGAATAACAATGATGTTGTACAACCATCTTTGATGTTCCATTTTTTCAATTTGAACGCGGTCGAGCTTTGTTTGATTTATCAGGAAAGAATTTTCCAATTCTTGCTCATATTTAGCGTGGGTCAGGTCTAGTGCTTCAAAAGCCAACCTGTTATCGATATCGCGTGTTTCAATTTGTATAGATGAGTATCGCTGGTAGAAATAGAAAGCTTGCTGGTAATCGCTGAGCGCTTGATGAAGGTCGGAAAGCTGCAAGAGTGACTGAGCGATGTACTTGTGTCTTGTGACTTGCTCGGATACTTCTAGAGCTTGCTGAGCATAATTGAGCGCCTCGTTTGTCAGCTTTTGCTCTTCGAACATATCGCTTATCGCCAAGTAAGCGTTAATACGAATGACGTCGTTACTCAATTCATTCGAAGCTGACAGAGAGTTGACTAAGTAACCTCTTGCCAAATCATAGTCTCTAATTTGAGTGTAAGCTTTTCCTAAGCCAAGACTTGTTAGTGCGATACCGTAGCTATGCGACGATGAGCTCAGCAGTGTTCTTGCTGTTTGAAAGTGGTTAATTGCTAAGTCACTTTGCTCTTGGTTAAGGTAGAGATCTGCAAGGCTATGGTGCACTTGTGCTTTCATCAAATCAGAAGCACTTTCTCTTAGTGTGAGTGCTTCTTTGAGGTACTCTGCCGATTTTTTATATTGCTTTAACTCTTTGAGCAAATTACCCACATCGTTATAGATCCCCGAAATGTCATGTCCTTGTGGGAACACGTTTATCAGTGATAGGTAGGTATCTAGCGCGGCTTGATAGTCACTGCGGAAATGGTGATTGTTAGCGAGGACTCTATAAGTTCCAAACTTTGGTAACACAGGGTCAGCGATGTCATGTAAATCCGATTGAAGTGCAGTACAATAATAGTTTGCTTGATGGTATTTTGCTTGCTCGTTCAAAGATCGACATAGTTGGTATTTTAGTAGCGCTCTTCCAGTTAAATCACTGCGCGATTGCATTTTCGCTAATAGGGTCAAAAAGCCTTGTTGCGCTTCTTCATATTGGCCTTGGCCGTCTTTCATCAATGCAGAAATAAACGCTTCTTCAATCGCTTGGTACTCACTGTCGTTTGAAGCGATTCCATAGAATGGTTGATCTCGGTGGCTCATGTATTGATATAACAGAGATGAAAGGTAAAGCTTATCTCCATAGACGGTTGAGCCAATGTAACGGGTTTGCAGCATGTTTAACGCACGCGATGGGGAATGAGTTAGAGTCGAGAGATAGAGTGCATTCCAATCAGCATTTGGAGTTGTGTTTGAATTTAAATTGGATGAGTTGAAAGGAGAGTCTTGGTGACGATCTTGTGTTGATACTTGGCCATGAGAATAAAAGCTAATGAACAGTAGAAGGGCAATAAAAACAGAGTGAGTCACAAGAAACTATCTATTAGATAAAGAACGATATTCTATTATTAGTTTGATGTTGCTTCAATTTTTGAATGGTATGGGTAGGAGGTTATGCGAGGTAAGTCTCTAATTTGTTGATATTTATCAGACGTGTATCGGTCGTACTGTTCGCACGACCGATATCGGAAATTAGATGTATAATTTCGCTAGGTCAGAAGGCTCAAGTTCTTTGCCTTCTAATGTTGCATTCCAGTTAATACCAACAAGAACGCCGTCTTCAGCTAGAGTCAGTAACCAATCTTCTACAAAGATATCTAGTGGAATTTCTAATACTTCGAAGTCAGCCCACTCTTCAACGTTGTGAGTCTGAGCATCTTCTTTTGAAGACCAAAAAGGCATCACTTCGCTGCTTTCGAATTCACTTGAGTCACATGCTAGCCAACCTTCTTCATTGCGAAGGCCCCATACCAGTTTAGTTTCTTGTGTTTCAGAAACGAAAAGTTCTAGATTTGCTTGAGTATCAGCTGTTAGTTTGCTCATGGATTAATTCTCTATGTTGATAACGACGCAAGATTAACATTATAGACGGCTTAGGTACATGCTATTCAAGGAATTATCACCATACTGAAACGTTAACTAAAGATCACGTTTCAGTATGGTAAGCGCAGGATAGAGCCTACTTTTTTATTTTGGTGAAGATGTGCCACTCTTCTTTGATGTTGCCTTTAAATCCAACAACGGAAGCGACAACTTTTCGATGTAGTGCGTGATTAACTTGGCTGTCATCACTGCTGAATTCAGAGTCGCCATGACCCACGATGTTGACTCGAGATGGTTGAATACCATTACTGATTAGGGCACGTCTTACGTGGGATGCTCGCTCTTTTGACAGTTTTAAATTGTGTTTGGCATTGCCGACTTTGCTGGCATAACCTTGTAACTCAATCGATGTACCCTCGTAACGCTTCAAAAACGCAGCCATCTGGCGTATCTGCCCTAGGAAAACAGGGTTAATTTCCGTAGAGTTATTAGCAAAGAGTATGTGGAGCTCTTTCTTTTCTGACGATTCAAAATATGAACCACAACCGTCGTTATCGATCTCTGCACCAACTTGCGTATCGGGACATAGATCTCGCGCGTTAATTACGCCGTCATTATCATCATCTTCGAGATCATAAATTTGCGTGATGTCTGGAAGAGCTCGATATTCAAATTCTTCATTGCTTGTTTCAGCTAAAACGTTGGCAGAGACAATCATGAGACAAAACGGAAATACAGTCTTTATCAGCTTCATTAGTATTCTACCTTTTCATTCCATTCTTGAGGGGTTTCGACGCGTAACCCAGTTAACAGGTTTCCTGTTGCATTCATTACTCGGTACTTCGCGTATTGTTCGTCGTATTTGGCATCCAGATAGCCCTTGCGGGCTTCGAATAGTTCGTTCTCGGTGTTAAGCAAATCGAGAAGTGTACGTTTACCGATACGGTATTGTTTCTCATAAGAGATAACGGTGTCTGATGCCGAGTCTACGTGGTCAGATAGAAACTCTTTCTGTTGAACGGTTAAATCAAGTGCGCTCCATGAAAGACGCAAGCTCTCTTCTACATTACGGTAAGTACTCTCGCGGAGGTCTTTCGCTTTGTTTAGTTGATAAGCGGCACTTTCTGCACGGTCTTGGTCTGAACCGCCGTTGTAAAGGTTGTATCTTAAACGAACCATCGCAGAAAACTCGTCACTGCTGCCTGGAGTGCCACCGGCATCATCGCGCCAGGTTTGAGCGGCTTCAAAAGAAACCGTTGGGTAGTTGGTGCTCTTAGATTGCTTGTATTGAAATTTCGCTGAGTCTACATCGGCTTGTGCAATCTTAATTACTGGGTGCTGATTAAACGCTTTTGCTAATGCGCCATCAACCGTGTAAGGGATAGCGCCTGCATCTGCGCGAGGGAAGGTTAACCCTAGCGGAGATTGACCCACAAGCCTTTTGAATTGCGTATGAGTGTCAAAAAGGTTGTTTTGCGCCGCAAGTAAATTACCGTGTGCTTTAGCAATACGTGCTTCTACCTGTGACATATCTGCCGTTGAGCCAATACCTGACTCAACACGCTTGCGAATATCGCTGTATATTTTTTTGTGTGTTGCGAGGTTGTTTTCAGAGAGTGAAAGCACTTCATAGGCTTTTACCGCATCGAGATAAACTTTGGTCACTTCTAATGCGATATCTTGAGCATTAGATATCAATTGATAACGCACTGATTCTGCATCAGCCGCGGTACGGTCAATATCATTCGATGTATTAGCCCCATCCCAGATAAGCTGAGTTAGCGTAATTGTCGCTTCTTTCCGAGTCAGATCGGTCGTGCTTGAGTTAGTTGCTAGATCGGTATGCTCGTAACCAATGCCTCCATCCAAATCTATACTTGGACGATAAGCACCACCAGAAGCATCATTAAGATATCGCTTACTGACGTATTCGTTATAAGCACTTTTGATTTCAGGATTACTTTCTAAAGTGAACGCAACGGCTTGTTCTAGGGTTTGTGCTGTCGTCGGCAAGCTCATACTTATAGCTAACCCTAATGTTGTCATTTGAAGCCTATTCAATGTGCATCTCCCTAAAGTTAGCTCGCATCCAAGTCTTGAATTCGTGCTGTTATATACGAAATTTAGATGAACCGCCAAAAAAATTACGATCGCTAAGTTGGCGCTCGCAAATGGTTGTCAAAATGTTAACCGATCAGTGTGCGTTTTATGGTGTTTTTATACACGTCAATCTTACGTTTTTAAATCTACTATTTTCCGCAAACACAATAACTTATATTACTGGTGTGAGCACTAAGATTGTTATGCGATGTGATCACCGTCATCAGCTTGTCACTCAAGTTGTTAAATACTAGATTCATAACTAGGAATTATATGACTTTAAGTGTTATATTTTAACTAATATTATAAATATAATGTCACTATTTTGACGTTAATGACAAGAAATGCTTTTTTAGGGGTTTATATGGACATGACAACATTGAATTTGGGTGGTGCATTAGCACTTGGCCAGCGCATTGTTATCTCGGTAGATGGTACGATTAAAGTCTTAGAAGAAGGCCAACCACTACAAGTAGGGGATGTCGTTCTTGAATCTCAGAACGGGTCCAATGAACCTCAGGTATCGGCAAAACGCTTCTCATCAGAAGAAGGCGAAATTGAGCTCGACCAAGATATTGCGAATATCTTTGCCGCATTAGAAGAAGGTCAAGACCCGACCGAGCTAGGTGAAGAGTTCGCAACGGCAGCTGGTCAAAACGGTTCAAGTTTGGCTTCTAGCGGAACTATTGAACGTGATGGTGAAGAAACCATTCCAGGTACAGAGTTCGTTACTACGGGTTTCGAATCATTGGGCTTATCTCGCACTCAAAGCCTAAGCCTACTTGACGCTTATCGTTCATTGACTGAAGCAGCAACGCCTTTAAACAGCAACCCATCTTTTGTTGACTCAAACAATGCTGAAGCTAGTGACGTCGTCACCTTTACTACAGATGAAGATACACCTGTTAGTGGCACTTTGTCGGCTTCAGACGAAGATGGTGATGATCTGTCATTCAGTAAAGCAACAGAACCATCAAACGGTACTGTCGTTGTCGATGAAAATGGTGATTGGACTTATACCCCCAACGAAAACTACAACGGTAACGATAGCTTTACAGTTGTTGTATCAGACGGCCAAGGCGGCACAGACACAATAACCGTTAATATCGGTGTTACTCCTATTAATGATGCGCCTGTTGGCAATGACATTTCAGTAACTACCGATGAAGATACCCCTGTAAGCGGAACGCTAAATGCAACAGACGCAGATAGTGATCAGTTAACGTTCAGTAAAGGCACTGATCCGTCGAATGGCACTGTAGTAGTCGACGAAAATGGTAATTGGACATACACCCCAGATGAGAATTACAACGGCTCTGATAGTTTTACTGTTGTGGTTGATGACGGCAAAGGTGGGATTGATACCATTACGGTTGATGTTGGGGTTACGCCAGTTATTGACACGACCGGGTTAAGTCTATCTGCAACAGGCATGGTTAACGAAGCGGGCGGCACCATCACTTACACGGCGACACTGACGGCGCCGGCTGAAGGCGCGGTGACGGTGACGTTGGATAACGGTGAAAGCATCACCATTGCGGACGGCGACACCACGGGTACCGTGGATGTGGTTGTGGCA
>NZ_CAWPOA010000032.1:0-225 GCF_963889365.1 Vibrio sp. OPT20
GGGTTTAATTCTGGTGAATATGGCGGGATATGGATTATCGTGATGTTCTTAAAATGATTGGCTAAATGTGTTTGATGCCAGCTCGCTTGATCCATAATAACCACGGAATGTTTACCTCTAGGGGTCGCCGTTGAGATTAATTCAAGATGCTTCGTCATTGCTTCCATGTTGCTTAACGGTGAAACAATAGCTTCAGCTTCGCCTGTATTGATACAAACGGCTCCA
>NZ_CAWPOA010000033.1:0-28161 GCF_963889365.1 Vibrio sp. OPT20
ACACACCCTGGAGGGGTTCCCGAGTGGCCAAAGGGAGCAGACTGTAAATCTGCCGGCACTGCCTTCGATGGTTCGAATCCGTCTCCCTCCACCATATTATCCTTAATTGGAAAATCGAAAAGCCAACTCATTGAGTTGGCTTTTTTCGTTTCCGAGCCTTCCTGCAAAGCCCTTCTTAGCCCAATACAATCGTAGACTCTATTCAAACTATGTAGACCTACAGAACTTGATGTATTCAATACTTCTTAGATTCCATAATCAAATAATCACATCCCTTATTAATCTATTGAGATATATCAATATTTTATAAAACAATAAGCATAAGGTTTTCCTGCAAATACTCATTAAAACGCACAATGTCGTTTAGGCTAAGCAAGGGAAATAAACCATGAATAACAACTATTGGATGATGAATCTGTGTCTTATTGGATTAACAGCGTGTGGCGGCGGAGGGTCCAGTTCTCCTTCGGCTCCCGCATCATCATATATTTCTACCAATCAATATATGCCAGCACAGCATAACGCTGTTTGGCAATATAGTGATGACAATACAGGGCAAAGCTATCAAGTCACCAGTTCTCCAGTAACCATTGATGCTAATGGTATTGAGACATTTTCACTGAATTGGGTCCACAGTGGATTTACCCAATCTTTCGAATACAAAGATGATCAGCTGAATCTAAAAGGTCTCACCTTCAATCAAGTTTGGGTTAATGGTGTTCACTACAAAGCGCACTTTGATATTTCAAACACTCCATTTACCCTTCTACCGGCTTACGCTGAATTAGGAGGACGCTTGGACACAAGCTATACCTCTGCCGTAACCACCATTACACCAGATATAGGCCCCGCATATACAAATGTCCTACCGATATGGAAAAATCATGGTATTGAAACCATAGTAACTCAACACGGTTACTATGAGGCCGTGCACATCGAGTTCACCCTAGCGTTTGATGTGACGGTCGATACGCCTGCCTATGGGACGATCAACCTAGATCAAGTATCACTAATGCAAGAACTTTGGTTTTCACCGGGGATTGGTATTGTCAAAATCAAAGACACTAGCTCTTCAATTACCTACCCAGCTGAACTCTCACTCGACAGCTTCAATCGCTATCGAGACCAAGATGATGAAATCGCATCACTGCCAGTTGCCATTGAAATTGATGAAAAGAGCCCTTGGAAAAATCTACATAAAGCCTTTGGTATTGAGGCATTTTATGGAACTTGGACAGAAACCACCAACCAATGCTCACCCGTACCATCAGATAATGCACGATACCAACTCGCGCTATCGCAAGACAGTTACACACTAACAAAGGTGACTTATCAAGATGGGGACTGCAGTATTAACGGAACGAACGTATTCAAAACTGAATCCGTAAAATCAGGTGACTATACGTTTATCAATAACGGTCAACCTTCAAACACCCTTTCGCTCAAACTTAGCGTTCAGTCTGAAAGTTTACGTGAACAGCGCCCTGATAGTCCTTGGAGTAATTACTATGATGGAACAAGCGGTGTCGAAGAGAGCATCAGCCTCAAAAAGACTGGCGATAACCAGCTAAAGTTTGAGATCTATGATTGGGGAAGCATGCACACTCATACACTGAACTACGCGCCATAGCTCACTCTCAGTACTAATTGCTTTCTGAATATAAAAAAGAGCCCTCACCTATTTGGCGAGGGCTCTTCGTTTAATCACGAAACTGGACTAATTAGCCTTGAATACCAACAATTAACCAAGGTGCATTGTCAGTTGTTAGGTCACGCTCTAGGTGCCAGATATCTGTGATATCTTCTTCAACGCCATCCGCAGTGTCACGGTAACGACCGCTGAACTGAAGGCTTAGCTGTGCTTTGCTACCATCGTGGTCTGCACGAACGATTTCAGCATCAACGTACATTACGTCTGTGTGCTGATCACCGTCTAGCTTATTACGCTCAGCTTTTAGGTCTTCAAATAGGCTTGGAGATACATATTCTTCAATCGTGTTTAGCTCGTTGTGATTCCATGCACCTTGCAGTGTACGGTAGTGCTCACGAGAACCGTTGATGAATGCCGCTTGATCAAAGCCCGGTGGGTAGTTATGTGGAACATCGCTTTGTGCACCAAAACCGAAACCACCAGCAGCGCCTTGTGATTGAGGTTGTGCTTGCTCGAAGTTATGAACATTTGGCTGTTGCTTAGGTTGTTCAAACTTGTTCTGACCCATGCCGCCGAATGCTGGCTGTTGACCACGTGCATTCTGCTGATTCATTGAGCCCTGCTTCGCACCCAACATTCCGCGTAGAAATTTAAACGCTAGGAAAGCAATCAGACCCATAATCAGAATATCCATGAACTGGATACCTTCAAATGCGCCACCAAAGAATGCAGCTAAAAGACCACCAGCAAGTAAACCACCTAGCAGACCGCCCATAAGGCCTTTCTTGCTAGAGTTAGCTGCTGTGTTCTTACCCGTTTGATCTTGACGGATCGAATTCGTGTTTTGTTGTTTTGGTGCTGGAGCCGTTTTAAAGCTTTTGCCAAATGACTTACCACCACCAAACTTTTTCGCTTCCGCGATTGGCGTCACCGCGACTGTTACCAACAGGATCGCGACTAGTGAGAAAAATCGTTTCATTATTATCCTTTATAGGTTTTTTATCTTTCGACACCTTAATCATACTCGTTAACAAAGAACAATGAAATATTCACGGCGTTTACACATGTATCATAATATTGCGGCTATTAATTGATTACTAAACTAGCGAAGGGATTGACGGCACTCTGGGGCAGCATTAAAATATTGAACGATGTTCATTTAATAGAAAGTACCCATGGCAAGACGAAACGATCATACTCGCGAACAATTAGTGCAATTAACCTTAAAAACGGTGACCGACTTCTTAGAAGAGCACTCTTATCACGAGCTAAGTCTGCGTAAAATCGCCAATATGATTGGTTATGTTCCAAGTACCTTGGTGAATGTATTCGGCAACTACAACCTATTGCTACTGCATGTTGTTGCTCAAACATTAGATGAACTGGCGTCAGAATCTGCTGTAGCAGTTGAACAATCGAGCAATCCTCAGCAAGCTCTATTCAACCTTGCCTACTGCTACCACGATTTTGCACAAAAACACCCTCACCGTTGGCAGCTTATCTTTGAGCACAACATGAACGGTGAAAACCTTCCTGAATGGCAATCAAACCGTATCGATAGAATGACAGGTATGCTAGAGCAACTATTAATCGCGATTGCTCCTGAACATACTGAAAGCGAAGTCGTTAAAGCCAGCCGTGTATTATGGTCTGGAGTACATGGAATTACTCTACTTAGCGTTGATGATAAATTTTTCGCCTCTGAGCCTATCGATGGTAAAGAGTTGATCAATAACCTAGTCTCAAACTACTTAACCAACTGGTAATCATCCAAGGAAAGACAATGAACAACAGCAGCCAATCTTCGCTGTTAACGCAAAAAAGGTTCCTACCCTACTTTATTACCCAATTTCTGGGAGCCTTTAATGACAACATATTCAAAAATGTTCTGTTACTGTTTGTTGCTTTCGCAAGCGTAGACACGCTACCTATTTCCAGCAATTTATTTATTAATTTGGCCGCTGGCCTTTTTATTCTGCCCTTCTTCCTATTTTCTGCTTTGGCTGGTGTGCTGGCTGACAAATATGAAAAATCGTGGTTTATCCGTAAAGTTAAGCTTCTTGAAGTGGTGATAATGTCACTGGGTGCGGTCGGATTTATCTACGAAAGCTACGAAATATTACTACTGCTTTTGTTTTTGATGGGGACACAAAGTGCCTTCTTTGGCCCCGTTAAGTACGCCCTACTTCCGCAACAGTTAGAAACCAAAGAGCTTGTGTCCGGAAATGCTTTGGTTGAAACAGGCACATTCTTAGCCATCCTAATCGGTACTCTAGGTGCTGGTATTATTGCATCTGAAGAAAGCGCGAAGCTCATTGCTGCGATATGTATTGTTTCGTTCGCCGTGCTTGGCTATGTATCAAGTTGCTTTATCCCAGAAGCGCCAAGTAACGCACCAGATCTGAAAGTAAAGTGGCAGCCAGTAAAGCTAACCCGCGCAACACTCGCTATTGCCAAAAAAGACCGCCCAACCTTTCAAGCACTGATGTCGATCAGCTGGTTCTGGTTCCTCGGTGCAGCTTACCTCACTCAGTTTCCCAACTTCACCAAGGTTTACCTAAACGGTACTGAAAGCGCTGTCGCGTTTTTGTTGGCACTGTTCTCGGTCGGCATTGCGATTGGCTCGTTGGCTTGTGATAAGTTATCTAATCACCGCATTGAAATCGGCATCGTGCCAATGGGCAGCCTGGGTATTTCGATCTTCGGCCTGTTGATGGCGATATCCATCCCAGAGTCTTTGCCTGACTTTAACTCTTTCCATCAGTTTGTGACGTATTCAGAACTATGGCCGCTGTTTGCTTATCTTCTACTACTGGGGATCTCTGGTGGTATTTTTATTGTTCCGCTTTACTCTCTAATGCAGCTACGGGCAAAGCCAAATGAGCGAGCTCAAGTAATCGCCGGGCTCAATATCTACAACTCGCTATTCATGGTCGGGAGCGCTGTTTTAGGTATTGTTTGCCTTAGTATTCTGGAGCTTTCAATTCCACAACTGTTTGTACTGCTCGCGATAGGAAACACTTTGGTTATGCTGTATCTGTTTTATCAGGTGCCTATTTACGCTTTCCGTTTCTTTACGTGGGTGGTCACTCACACCATGTACCGAGTTAAACATAAAAATTTACATCACCTGCCAGAAAAAGGTGGCGCATTGATTATCTGTAACCATGTGAGTTATATGGATGCATTATTACTGAGCGCCGTTTGCCCTCGCTTGATCCGCTTTGTGATGGAAGAAGATTACACCAAGTTGCCGCCTATTCGACGTTTCTTGAAAAGAGCTGGGGTTATTCCAATCTCCGCAACCAACCGTAGCTCGATTCGAAATGCTTTTAAAGAAGTAGAACGCGCCCTGCATGAAGGCCACATCGTGTGTATTTTTCCAGAAGGAAAGCTAACCTCTGATGGCGAAGTCGCAGAGTTCATGCGTGGTATGGAGCTGATTATCAAACGTTCTCCGGTGTCTGTCATTCCAATGGCTCTCAAAGGGCTATGGGGCAGCTACTTCAGTCGTTACAAAGGCAGTGCCTGCAAAGGACTACCAACCCGCTTCTGGACCAAGTTAGAAATAGAAGCGGGCAAGCCAATTCTCGCTAAAGATGCCTCATGCAAAACTCTTCGGCAGTCAGTCTCAGACCTTCGCGGAACACTACGCTAGATAACCAGCCCTTTATTCATATCAGCTGAACAAGCGTTAAATTTTTCTTAACGTTTGTTCAATTCATTTAGACTTACTTATCATTTTATTGAACGTATAGTGGTCTCATTACAATAACGCGACAATACAACAAGACTCTAAATACAATGAATCTAAAAAAGTCTGCTCCATTTTATCTTGCTGCACTGTTTTGCTTAACACCTTGGGTAAGCTCACCGACGGCCCTCGTTATTGGCTTCCTGCTTGCTAGTTTAGGTTTAGTCCCTGAGCATCTAGAAGTAGGCAAACTCACAAAGAAGTTACTGGCCTACTCGATTGTCGGCTTAGGCTTTGGCATTCAGTTTGAAAAAGCATTGGCGGTAACAGGCGACGGTATTGGTTTAATTGTCACGACCATCATTGGTACGTTAGTCATTGGTTGGTTCTTAGCCAAACGAATGGGATTGGATCGCACCACGGGTTACCTAATCTCTTCAGGTACCGCTATTTGTGGTGGTAGCGCGATAGCAGCTGTGGCACCTGCGATTAAAGCGGACGATGAACAGATTGGCTTGGCGTTAGCTACGGTATTTGTATTGAACTCAGTAGCTCTATTCTTATTCCCGATGATTGGCCACGCGCTTGAGTTAAGCCAACAAACATTTGGTACTTGGGCCGCCATTGCGATTCACGATACATCTTCTGTGGTAGGTGCAGCTTCGGCTTATGGTGAAGAAGCACTGACGACAGCGACAACATTGAAGCTCGCTCGTGCACTTTGGATCATCCCAATCGCTTTAGTCAGCACGATGATCTTCAAGAACGATCAAAAGAAGATTACGATTCCTTACTTCATTTTCTTCTACTGCGCCGCCATTGCTATCAGTGACTTGCTGCCACAATTTGAGATGGTCTACCAAGGGATCTTTGATGTGTCCAAACGCGCGTTGGTTGTGTGTCTGTTCTTAATTGGCTGTGGTATTTCTGTAGAGAAGTTAAAAGCAGCAGGGCCGAAGCCATTGATGTTTGGTATTACGATGTGGACGATGATCTCGACGGGCTCTTTGGCGTGGTTAACTCTTGCTTAGTTCGCAAAGAAACGCTTTAACTGGTTGTTCGGTTACCTAGACACTCAGATTAGCGAGCCACAAAACAAAAAGGCAAAGCTCTAATGGGCTTTGCCCCTATCGTTTTTAGTGAAAATATCGTTTGTAGTAAAGATATTCTTTGTTACAACAATCACAAATCAAACAGGGGCTTATCACTCTTCTTGCTCTCTCTTTTCATTAAAACAAGTACCACAACCAACACAAATGCGGTGAGTTCAGCCAACGAGCGAGTCAACCCTGACGAAGTGACCGCTTGGCCTATCTGCAGTAAAACCGCAATGATGAGGGCAATTTTCATAATAAGACCTTATTCTATAATCCGTTATTTATAAGGCTTATTATGCTGGATGGTTATAAAGATAATAAATTCTGTTTTGAACTATCTAATTGCTAAATTAACTAACCGCCTGACAGCTTAGTCACCTAACAACTTCGCAAATAACGTCGAGGTAAGCGCTTACCTTTAACTCCTATGCTGAGACAACCAAGAGGCCAATCCAGCGCGTGAGACCTTAATACCCTGCTGTTCTTGCTTAGGCATTCGATAATACTCAACAGGAAATTTGAACCGCTCAAGACGGCCATTCAATTGCTCAGCAAACCACTCTTTGGTTGGCAAATCAGCACAATCCACAATAGCGACAGGCCGAAACCCGAACTCATCGTCTTCAATAGGAACAATAAGCGCCTGATTAACCTCAGACAATTGGTTGAGTGCTCGCTCAATCTCTTCGCAATGAATGTTCTCACCACCAGAAATAAACTGATTGTCGGCGCGACCAATAATCGACACTTGTTCACCAACCCACTCACCAAGATCTTTGCTATCGAACCAGCCGTTCTTATCAACTAATGGCGTTAATTTACCTTGGTGGTAATAACCGGAAGCGAGCGTATCGCCGCCAATAAAGATACGTTGTTCTTCAATTTTCAGCTGGCGATGGTTAAGGACAAAACCTGCAGTATTACTAGAATCAACGGGCTTCGCAGTCACTGTTGAAGCCGCTTCTGTCATGCCGTAGCCAAGCCATGTTTCGATACCCATTTGTTGAGCTTCAAGCCCAAGAGCCTCAGATATATGACTACCGCCTAAAAGTACGTGAGTTAAAGTAAGTGCTCGCTTACTCTTTAGTAATCGATGTAGCTGCGTAGCCACTAATGAGGCATGGCTACAACCTTCTATATCGGCTTCAAGCTGACCAGTGCCTATTTTAATGCAACCACCTGCCGCCAACCAACGATGAACTATCGCCAGCCCCGACACATGGTACATAGGTAAGCTAAGTAACCAAGTGTCGGCTTGTTCAAAGTTGAAAACGTCTAGTAAACCCAGAGCTGAACATAAGTGTTGCTGCAACGTGTGAGCCACCGCTTTCGGGTTCCCGGTAGAGCCAGAAGTGAATACGATGCTCGCTAGATTTTGCGGATTGAAGTTGGAGTCTTGAGATGTCGTTATCCGATTATCATCACCATCGACCTTCACTTCATTTAAGCAAGGCAAGGTCACCAACTGAGTATTTAAATCGACAGTCTCTGATTGCTCTATCCCGCTACGGTCCAAAAGCCAAAGGTAGCTTTGTTGACCTGCTTGATATAAGGAATCGAGCTTTTGCTTCAGGCGTAAGCGAGGTTGAGGCATGGTGAAAGCGCAAATAACACCCAAATTCAGCGCGGCAAGGTAAACAGGGGTCGCTTCAGCTTGATTCTTACCAACAATCGTCAGTACATCACCTTCAGATAGGCCTTGATGAGATAGCTGTTGTTGGTACTCACTCACTAGCACAGACACTTGCTGCCAAGTATAAGTGTGGTGAGTAGTCACTAACGCTGTTTGATGTGGGTTTTGCTGCGCCCACTGTACCCAAAGCGGGTGATGATTAGATTGTGGGCGCATCATAAGATAACCAAGTTATAGATTGAAAACGATCTAAGCCAATCGAACGATCAGCTTAAGAAGACCAAATCAATTGTTGCTGTTCAAGAGTAGAAACCGGAAGCTGACAACCTGGCCAAGAGACTTCGAGCTGTTGTTGATACAAACCAATCGTATCAAGCCCCGGCACTTCATTAGGTAAGTATTGTTGTGCTAATCGAGCAATCTGAGTTAAGCCAAGGCTAGACTCTATGCTTGAGCTTAGTACTGGTTTGATACCGAGTTGTTGTGCACGCTCAATGATTGCCACACAACGCGCTACAGAACCAATAAGAGTTGGCTTGATCACAACAGCTTTAACACCTGTGAGGTCGCTAAGATCAAACTCTGGACTACGCACCGCTTCTTGCAATGTTTCGTCCCACGCAATCGCTACGCCGTGGTCAATGGCAAATGCCAAGCTGTCTTCTGGTTTTTGGCAAGGCTCTTCAATAAAGCTAATACGCTGACGCAGTGACGGCGAAATGTACTTAATGAACTGCTTCGCTTTCTCTGGCTTCCACGCACGGTTAGCATCAAGTCTTAGGGTCAAATCAGGGATCGACTCAAGAAATAAGCTAACCAACATGCCATCGCGAATCGCTTCGTAGAGACCGACTTTTACTTTGGCGACCTTCTCGCCTTTCATCTCATTTAACACAGGGATCAATTCATCTGGATCTCCTGTACACAAAGGCGCGGCTTGGTAATTACCTTCAGCATTGAGTTCGCCTCGTAATTCCATCATCGCCATCGAAAAACCGAAGGCAACAGAAGGATATAACTCATCAAAAGGCGTTTGAGGGTTATTGTGGCTCCAAAGCTCTAATTCGTGTTGCAGCTGAATGCCAGCTTGTTCGGCACCTTCTTGGCTAAAACCCGGCAAAGGCGCAACTTCGCCAAAACCAGTTTTACCATCACACTCAAGTTGGATGATATAGCCAACGCGTTCGTTCAACTTATTGTCACGAAGAATCACACCACTATCCATAGGTAATTGATAACGGTAGAGTTTAGCGTGACGTTGAGAATTCACTGAGTTCATAAAGTTTCCTAAAAAACGGGGAACATCAAAACAAAACGAGCCGCTATTAGCGACTCATTTTAAAGAAGAGAAAGACTATGGGTTACGCGGAAATTTGTCGAAATCAGGTCGACGCTTCTCGTTAAATGCGTTTCGGCCTTCTTGGCCTTCTTCTGTCATGTAGAACATCATGGTGGCGTTACCCGCCAACTCTTGTAGGCCGGCTTGGCCATCACAGTCTGCGTTCAGTGCGGCTTTCAAGCAACGCAGCGCCATTGGGCTGTGTTGAAGAACTTCACGACACCAACGAACGGTTTCTTTTTCTAGGTCGGCAACAGGCACTACGGTGTTTACCAGGCCCATGTCCAATGCTTCTTGAGCATCGTAGAAACGACACAAGAACCAGATTTCACGTGCTTTCTTCTGACCAACGATACGAGCCATGTAAGAAGCACCCCAACCGCCATCGAATGAACCGACTTTAGGACCCGTCTGACCGAACTGAGCGTTTTCAGCTGCGATAGTAAGGTCCGCCATCATGTGAAGAACATGACCACCACCGACTGCCCAACCCGATACCGCTGCGATTACTGGTTTTGGACAAGTACGAATTTGACGTTGGAAATCAAGTACGTTCAAGTGGTGTGTACCTGAATCATCTTGGTATCCGCCGTAGTCACCACGAATACTTTGGTCACCACCAGAACAGAACGCCTTCTCACCAAGACCCGTCAAAATGATTACGCCAACCTTCTCGTCATAACGAGCATCAGCCAGTGCATTGATCATCTCTTTTACGGTTTGTGGACGGAACGCATTGTGGACTTGAGGGCGCGCAATCGTGATTTTCGCAATACCGTCGTCAGACTTGTGGTACTGAATATCTTCAAATTGACTGCTTTCATCGCTCCAGTTAACTGCCGCGTAAAGTTCTTCTTCTGTGATGCCTACTGTTTTAGCCATGGTGATTCCCATTGTTCTATTAGAGACCACGACTAACAGGTAGTCGTGACGGTGTTGCTCTGCTTTTGATAGTGCTTGAGACTAGAGATCCGCTCAGTCAGATTAGCGACGACTGGCGATACATTGGATTATCAAGTTTGAAAACAACTCTGGTTGCTCAAAATGAACATTATGACCAGCGTAGTCGACCTGACTATATTCAAAGCCACTATTCTCAGCTAGCTCCATGAATTTACGATCTTTTTCTCCACACACATAATGCAATAAATGCTCATGAGATTTCAATGTGGCACGTAAATCCGGTTGCTTAGCTAACGAAGTAGATAACAACATATTTGCTACAGATACTCCAAGGTTACCACTACGCTTTATGACCAAAGTTTGTCTTTGCTCATGATTTAGTGAAGAAAAGACGCTTTGTTGATACCAATCGTCTAAAACATCTTCAATCGACTGCTGCGCAAAGCGAACAGCCCACTGCGTATCATGTACTAACCTCTGTGCTCTTTCTTCATCACATTCCAAGCCAAAGTTGCCACCTTCAATAATGACTTTCTCTAGGTTGAGCATCTCAAAGCAAGGGCTTGTCACTCCATACATGGCGAGCCTTCCCCCCATAGAGTAGCCAATCACCACTATAGGATAATCAGCAGGAAGATCGTTTATCGCCAATTGAGCTGTGATGCACTGGACAATTTTCTTGCAGCAATGATCAAACCCTACCGGATCGATAAAGCGACTTTGTCCGTGCCCGGGCAAATCTATGCAAAGACGAGGAAAATCCTCTAGATATGGATGACATGCGCTCCAATCATCCCCGCTTCCGAGTAAACCATGTAGAAAAACAAGCAAAGGTTTGTCAGAAGATTCTTGTACAGCTGGGTAATAATTGGAGTAAAGCATGTAAAGTCCTTAGGCTAATGCCTCGGTGAGCATTGAACTGAATTGTTTCAGCAAAGTAGACGCTTGTTCGGGAGGCGTCTTAACTTCAACGAGCAAGGTACCCTGACCTTGTTCGAAATGTTGTTCGATAATCGTTTGATAGCAATTCAAAGTTTCTGGTGCCGCATAACCAAGCTGGAATTGCGCAGCGGCATGTTCAAAACTAAAACCATGAGGCATTTGATAAAGTGACTGTTTTTGCTGCTCTGGTACCGGCAACAAGTCAAAGATCGCACCGCCATCATTGTTGGTCACAACAATCACCATCGGCGTTACATTGTGAGTCAGCAGAGCCAATGAGTTGAGGTCGTAAAGCAAAGAGGTATCGCCAATCAACATTATCAAGGGGTTTTGGTTGGCTTTCACCACACCCGCAGCCGTTGCTACCAAGCCATCAATACCCGATGCGCCACGATTACTATAAACTTGATTTGCAGATATTGATGACAGCATATCCACCAGCCTTACCATCAAGCTGTTTCCCACAAACAACTCTCTGTCTTTAAGTCTAGTCGACAAGTCAACTGCAACGCTCAACTCGGTCAGTTGGTCATTATTGGATATTTGCGCCAATGCCAATTGTTGAACCGTATTCGCGATTTCGACCAAAGGTGCAGCCCAGCCAGCATGTTGACCTAACAAGGTGGGTAAATGCTGCTCTGACACCCATGACTCGATAGCAGCAACGATATGGGTTTGAGGCAAATGAGCTTGGTTGATTCGGTGCGTATCTGGTGACACAACAATATATTGTGATGAGCAGAATGATGATGCTTGCGACTTTATCCAATGATTAAGGCGCTTAGAAACAATGCGTTCACCGAACTGAAGGATAAAATCACATTGGTTAAGTTGTTCTTTCGCTACATCACTCTGCATCCACAGATCATAATGTTTCCAATCACTTGTGACACCTGATTGAGGGTCACAAAAAACTGGCCAACCTAATGCAGTGGCAAACTGCTGAGCTTTTGTCGCTTGTTCAATATCTAGCGAACCGAGAATAACCACACCCTTACGTCCAAGATACTCACCTGGAGCAATAGGTTGTGTGTTCACTTGATTAGGTAAAAACGTTTGGCTGTAACAACCTGTTCCCGATTTCCACCCAGCGACACTGGATGTGTATTCCGCATACATTTCCGCGCTATTCTCAGAATATAGAGGTTCTGGGAACGGACAGTTGATATGAATCGCACCACCAACATTGCGTTGTTTCACCAAGGCGTGATCAACCGATGTCAGTAACCAATTCAGAGAAACTTGTGTACTAGGGCTTGGTAAGTTTAAAGCACTTTCAACATGGGAAGAAAAGATACCCTGTTGCTGAATCGCTTGATTGGCACCACAGTCGACCAAGTCGATGGGTCTATCAGAGGTCAGCAAGATCAGCTTCTCTCGTGTCAGCCCAGATTCAGCCGTCGCAGGTAGAAGGTTAGCGACAGCAGTACCAGAGGTAACAATCACGGCAACTGGCTTATCACTGGCTTTAGCTAAACCTAAAGCTAAGAATCCAAGACCACGCTCATCAAAGTGCGTGTGTAAGGTTAACTTGGGATTAGCTTCAGCTTCGAGAGTTAACGGTGTTGAGCGTGAGCCCGGTGCGATACAAACATGTTCAACACCGTTGCGTGCTAGCTCTTCAAGTAATGTGTGACTCCAAACTCTATTTAATACGGCTTGGTCGTGATTCATGACGCCACACCCAACGGCGGGTGATCCGAAATCAAGCTGAGTAAGGTCGACATTTTCTTGTTCAATTCTTGCCATTCATGCTCAGCAACCGATCCCGGCACGATCCCCGCACCAGCAAACAACTGTACTTGATCGTTTACAACTAGCGCACTTCGAATCGCGACACAAAACTCCGCTCTCTGATGACTGATATAGCCAACAGAACCTGCATACCAGCCTCGCGCAAACGGTTCGTGTTCAAGAATGAAATCCATCGCCTCTTTACGCGGTAAACCCGCCACCGCAGCAGTCGGCTGCAATGCAGCAAGCAACTGCACACCGTTAACGCCATTATTAAGCTGAGCGTGGATATTACGCTTAAGATGCTGCACCTTACGCAAGCGCACAAGACGCGTATCCTTTTCAACATGGACAGTTTGAGAATGAGGAGTGAGGCGCTCAATGATGTCGTCGACCACATACTGGTTCTCATTGAGGTTTTTACTGTCTTGAGAAAGCCAGTTCGCTAACTCCATATCTTCTGTCGCGTTTTCTCCACGACCAATGGTTCCCGCTAGAGCTTCAGTATCAAGCTCAGTCCCATACCGGCTATACAAACGCTCTGGCGTTGAGCCAATAAAGCTATGTTTAGAATCCAATACCAACATAAAGTGAAAGCTGTGATGGTTTTGCAGGTAGCTGGCCTTGAGTAATTGAGCCGCGCAGATTGGCGCATCAAGCTGCAGTGTGGTTTTACGCGCTAAAACCACTTTCTTGTACTCTTCGTCACTAATGCCCTGAAGCACTTTATCGACCAAATCACCCCACTTTTCTCGTTCTGGAACGTGGTTAATCTGTTCAATGTGAGCCGACAAAGGTGCCAATATCGCCGCTTCTACAGAAAGCTTATTCAAAGCATTAATGGAGGCAACGCGATCAGGAGACAAGTTAACCGCTAGCGACCAAGTGTCGTCAAAGCGGATTAATTCAACCTGAGGAAGGAAGAAAAACGATTCCATGCAACGACGGTTCTTTGCGGTATGTCCATCAAATGAACGTCCACCCCAGATTCGTTGGTCTTCACCAAGAATTGCGTACGCGGGAGCAGGATCAGAAAAAGTGTGCAATTGACCGAGCGCGACGACCTCTTCACGAGTGTCACGTGACTGCCAGTAGAACTTTGGAAAGAGCGGTTGAGCATGAAGCCATTCTATAAATGCAAACGATGGTTTTTGCGTTAGAACTTCAACACAACGAACTTCACTTGCTTGGGCATTTTGTACTCGCTCAATCAAAGCGGAGATAGTTTGCTGGAAATGTGACAAATCGACCTCGTTCACATCTAAATTATTATTATATTAGTTTGATACTTTATGGGCAGCACCCACTTAGATCAAGAATCTACTATATCTTTTGAACATTCCTGTGATTTTAAGCGATCCAGCCTCTTTATTCATCTTAGCCAACAACAAAGAAAGCGATTAATTAAAATTTAGAAAAGAGTGACAACAAAAAGACCAAACGTGACACTGAAATGCGACATTCATCAGATTTTTATTCTATCAAACCCCATTTTGCGGTACTTTAATAAAGTATTTAAATTAATTTCAGGAAATCGGCAATGCAAAATATCGGGATGTCGTCAAAACTCAACAGCGTATGCTACGAAATCAGGGGACCTGTACTCAAACATGCTAAGCGCATGGAAGAAGAAGGGCATAAAATACTGAAGCTTAATATTGGTAACCCCGCCCCATTTGGTTTTGACGCCCCTGATGAAATCCTTGTTGATGTAATCCGTAACCTACCGACATCTCAAGGTTACTGTGACTCAAAAGGCATCTATTCAGCCCGCAAAGCGGTTGTTCAGCACTACCAGAAAAAAGGCCTACGTAACCTTGATGTAGAAGACGTTTACATTGGTAACGGCGCATCAGAGCTTATCGTTATGTCTATGCAGGCGCTACTGGATAATGGTGATGAAATCTTAGTTCCCGCTCCGGACTACCCACTATGGACAGCGTCTGTTGCGCTTTCTGGTGGTACACCGGTTCACTACATGTGTGATGAAGATGCTGATTGGTATCCAGATCTAGACGACATGCGTGCGAAGATCTCACCAAAGACTCGCGGCATCGTTCTTATCAACCCGAACAACCCAACGGGCGCGGTATACAGCCGTGATTTCCTATTACAAGTTGTTGAGATTGCTCGTGAGCACGGTTTGATCATCTTCGCTGATGAAATCTACGACAAAGTGCTTTACGACGGTGCCGTACATACTTCAGTCGCAACGCTTGCTGAAGACGTACTAATGGTCACATTCAATGGTCTATCTAAGGCTTACCGCGTGTGTGGTTTCCGTGGTGGCTGGATGTTCTTAACGGGTCCGAAGCACATAGCGAAAGGCTACGTTGAAGGGTTAGAAATGCTGGCCTCGATGCGTTTGTGTGCCAACGTACCAATGCAGCACGCCATCCAAACAGCACTGGGTGGTTATCAGAGTATCAACGAGCTGATTCTTCCTGGTGGTCGACTGCTTGAGCAACGTGACCGTGCATGGGAACTGATCAACAAGATCCCTGGCGTTTCTTGTGTGAAACCAAAAGGCGCGATGTACCTGTTCCCTAAGATCGACACCAACATGTACAACATCAAAGACGATCAGAAATTCGTGCTCGATTTCCTTAAGCAAGAGAAGGTGCTATTGGTTCAAGGTACTGGGTTCAACTGGCCAAAACCGGATCACTTCCGCATCGTGACTCTGCCACATATCGAAGACCTAGAAATCGCGATTGGTCGTCTAGAGCGCTTCTTACAGACCTACAGCCAAGACGACCTCATCGAAGGTTAATTAGCACAAAGAAAGATGACTACAATTTGCTGTTTTAAAAGACTTTAACTTGTAATCAATCACTTCTATGCTTAAAGGGCTCCTGTTTGGGAGCCTTTTTTGTATCCGCTGTCTCGTATCACGGTGTTAAGCACCAATACGAGTGGAGCATTGTTTATACCAATCACAGTAAGTAAGTGTTCAGAAATAGCGTAGGGAAAAAGCTTGAGAACAAGGCAGCTCTTTTCGACAAGCAGCTTCGATAAGTAGTTATTCTACAATCAAAAATTCTAACATAGTTATCGAGTTTTTTAACAAGCTAGGATGACCAGTTATTTACTACGATTGGTACTATAAGGACGCGTATGAAACAGAGCCATTTCTTTGCCCATCTTGCCCGTATGAAGCTGATTCAACGCTGGCCCCTGATGCGCTCAGTCTCAAGTGAAAACATTTCAGAACATAGCCTGCAAGTTGCTTTCGTGGCACACGCCTTGGCATTGATTAAAAATAAGAAGTTTGATGGCCAGCTCAACCCCGAGCACATTGCGTTGCTTGGTATGTACCACGATACCAGTGAAGTGCTAACGGGTGATTTACCGACGCCAGTTAAATACTACAATCCAGACATCGCACAAGAGTATAAAAAGATAGAAGCGGCAGCAGAGCAAAGACTGCTTTCAATGCTGCCAGAAGAATTCCGCGAAGATTTCGCCCCGTTTTTGATATCAGGAACAGCAAGCAAAGAAGAGCAAAGTATCGTTAAGCAAGCCGACACGATCTGTGCTTACCTAAAATGCTTGGAAGAACTCAGCGCGGGCAATCATGAATACGAACAAGCTAAGCGCCGACTGGAAGAAACGCTCGAACAGCGTAAAAGCCCAGAAATGGACTACTTTCTCACCACATTTGCGCCAAGCTTTGAATTATCACTAGACGAGATAAGCTAGCTGGGTATAAGTTGAGTGTAATTAGCTAAATAAATCAGATTGATAGGTGCTATTTTGACTTCTCCACTCGAACCACCATTTGAACTCGAACAAGAATGGCAACATCGAAATGACGATGAACATAAAATAAGGCGTGATGACCATCGTAGCCCGTATCAACGCGATCGTGCGCGTGTGCTTCACTCTGCGGCTTTTCGTCGCCTCCAAGCAAAAACTCAAGTTCATGGCACCACGGTAAACGATTTCCACCGAACTCGCCTTACCCATTCGCTAGAAGCCGCACAACTTGGTACTGGCATTGTCGCTCAACTCAAGAAAAAGCAGCCCGATTTTCGAGATCTTCTCCCCTCAGATAGCTTGATTGATTCACTGTGTTTAGCTCACGACATTGGCCACCCGCCTTATGGGCATGGTGGTGAAGTCGCGTTGAACTATATGATGCGCGACCATGGTGGCTTTGAAGGCAATGCCCAAACGTTCCGAATAGTGACTCAGTTAGAACCCTACACCGAACATCACGGGATGAATCTATCTCGACGCACTCTGTTGGGGCTGATTAAATACCCTTCACTTCTTAGCGAAGTTCAAGCTAAATTACAGTCTGAGCCTGTTAAGCACCAACGACAACTCCGAGCCAAAGATTGGATGCCAGCAAAAGGCATCTACGATCATGATGAAGAACTTTTTAACTGGGTACTGGAGCCGCTTTCAAGCAGCGACCAACAGCTTCTAAAACAGAAAAGAAAAACGCATACAGAGCCACTTGAGCACAATAAGACCAAATATAAATCACTTGATTGTTCAATCATGGAGTTGGCTGATGACATCGCCTATGGCGTCCACGATTTAGAAGATGCCATTGTGCTTGGCTCTGTGACCAAAACACAATGGGTAGATTCAGCTTATCCTCAACTGAAAGAGATGGCCGATCCTTGGATTTGTGAACACCTAGATTCAATTACAGAGATGCTTTTCTCTGGTGAGCAATATCGTAGAAAAGATGCGATTGGTGGGATAGTTAACGCTCTGTTGACCAGTATTTCGATTGAACGAGTGGATGCTAGCTTTGAGAATGTGCTGTTGGCTTACAATGCCGTGCTTGAACCGAGCATGGATGGCACACTCGATAAACTGAAGCACTTTGTCAGCGAGTTCGTGATTCAAGTGCCTCAGGTTCAAGTCATCGAATACAAAGGCCAACAGATCATCATGGATATGTTTGAAGCATTCAGCGCAGATCCTGAACGCTTGCTGCCACTGCCTATCAAGAAGCAATGGCTACAACATCAAGATGAATCAAGAAAGATGCGCGTGATTGCGGATTACATCTCATCAATGACCGATGACCTTGCGCAGAAAATGCATCAGCAATTGTTCTCAGCTCATACCGAGTTTTAATTCCTGACTCGTACCAGTGAATCGGCTTAATCTAAGTAGTTTTTCTCAAACACACCCGGCGGCATTTGATTGATTTGAAACTGAATCATTTGGTCAAATGCCGTTAGCAAAGGGCTAAAGTCACCATCACTCTCTAGCAAGCTAAGCAAATGATAGCCAGCTTCGACGGTAGAAAGGCTGTTTTCACTGGGCGCTTTACGGATTCGATAATTACCCTTGAGCTCTTTCGGTAAATGAACCGTGCTCAGCGCATGCAAGTTACTCGACACCTGCCACATCTTGAACGCCTTCTTCCACGTCCCATCCAATAAAATCACACGCAGCTTCTTATTAGGGCATGTCACAGATTCAACTGAAACAGAGTTTTCGCTTGGGTATAAAATCACATGTTGGTAATGTTCATTGGCCAGCAATGCGTTCAATTGTTCGTTGTCTGAAAAATCTTCACCGACAAGCGTCACGCTGTTATTTAGAGATAACGAGAGGATACGCGCAGTTCCCATCGGGCGATGCTCTTCTGATGGGTGCTGAAGAATGATAAGCTCAACATTCGATTCGAGTGGTGTAACCCACTGACAAATACAAGCTTTCAAAGCCTTGCTGCATTGGGGGCAATAACGAGACATGGATTTAATGTGTACCCTGTTTTAATTTTCACTTCACTTTTATGCGTCTTATTCCAATTTGAGCCAATACAAGCTTGGGTCGTATGGGATAGCAATGCGATTGCCGAGGGGCAATGGTGGCGGATCCTAACAGGAAACTTTTCACATACCAACTACTCGCACCTTCTGATGAATCTAGCAGGCTTATGGATCATCAGCTACCTGTTTCAACCGAGTAAAAAACAGCTTGTTCTTGCTCTGCTTGTGATTAGTTTAGTGACTGGGATCGCTCTGTTGTTTTCGAGTATTCAGATCTATGTTGGCCTATCTGGCACTTTGCATGGGTTGTTTGGCTTATTCGCGCTCAGTGAGGCTTTAAACGGTAGGAGATCAAGTTGGCTGTTAGTATTGGGATTAATCGCTAAAATCGCTTGGGAGCAGCTTATTGGCCCTTCTAGCACGACTGGCGAACTGATTAATGCTCGTGTCGCGATTGAAGCCCACCTAGCAGGTGCATTGGCCGGAGGCTTCATATCTATCTCTTCATTTCTAACAAGTAGAAAAACGGATCAAAGTTGAATTCTTTCGCGGTTCTTTTCAACCGTCGCTTCACCTATCCCTTTCACACTCACCAAATCATCAGCAGTCGTAAACGCACCGTTTTGATCTCTGTAATCGACGATCTCTTGGGCTTTCTTGTCCCCGACACCAACTAATAGCGCTGAGAGTTCTTCTGCCGTCGCAGTATTAATGTTTACCGTAATCTCGATGCCATCGTAAAGCTCAGCTTTAGATGGGCTATCAGAAAACGCTGGGGAGCTCAGGGCCATCAGAAATGAAAGAAGTAGTGTTGAATATATCGTGCGCATAAACCGTTCCTTTGAACAAAAAACGTAACTTATGCATTTACCGCACTAGATAACACAATCACCAGACAAAAATAAAGCGGGTCACCTAAGTGACCCGCTTCGTTATACATCTTGTTTTCATCAGCTTGTTTGTTGGCTCGCAATTCTTATTTATCGAATAAACCTAATTTGCAAAACAACAACCATCGCATGTTGATTCTCGGTAGTCAGCCACCAAACAGGCTTAACTACCGAGCTAATCTAACTCAAGCTAACCTGAGCTTACTGACCTTGACCCACTACATAGTATTCAACGTCTGCATTTTTACGCAGTACGTTTAGTACATTAGTAAGGTCTTGCTGATTACCAACTCGTTCCAACTGTGCACCAATTTGAGTGCTGTAAGCTGGGTTGATTTCAGCCGTTACTTTAGAAAGCTCAACAACAACGATGTTACCGTCTTGGTCTTTAGATTGACCAAACACAGCTTGACCTGCTTCTGGTTTCGCTAGAGCGAATACAGACGCCGCTAGTGGCGAGTTACGGTCAATCGTTTCAAGTTCAGTGAACTCAAGGTTGTTATCTGCAAGTACTGCTTCGTTACCTTGCTTAAGCTCGTTCACTAGAGAAACACCTAGCTCAACTGCTTGTTGCTCAGCTTGTACAGCAGACAATGCAGCGACAACTTGATCTTTCACTTCAGCTAGAGGAAGAACTGTCTCGTCGCGAGTCTCTTCTACACGAACAACAATCACGTGCTCAGGTGCAACTTCGATAACTTCAGAGTTCAGACCGTCTTCTTTCACTTCAGGGCTCAAGATAGCTTGCATAACTGCAGGCGTCATCAGAACTTCCGGAGCGTCAACTTGAGAGATGAAATCTGTTGTCGTGATCTTCGCATTGATAGCTTCTGCAGAATCATCTAAGGAATCTGGGAATTCAAACGCTACTTTTTCTAGTTCAGTTTGCTGTTCGTAGAACTGGTCTACAGCATGCTGATCTAGTAGTTCTTGCTTAATCTCAGCCGCTACTTCTGTATAAGGCTGAGCTTGAGACGCTTTTACTTCGTCTAGCTTGATGATGTGGTAGCCAAAATCAGATTTAACTAGGCCAGTAGTATCGCCAATATTCTCAAGAGCGAAAGCCGCGTCTTCGAATGCTGGGTCCATAACATCGCGTTCAATCCAACCTAAGTCACCGCCAACATCTGCACTACCGAAGTCGTCAGATTTCTCTTCCGCTAGCGTAGCAAAATCAGCGCCTGCATTTAGCTCATCTAGGATTGACTGAGCTTTCGCTTCGTCATCGCCTTGAACTAGAATGTGGCTAACTTTACGTTGCTCTTCAGTTGAATACTTGTCTAGGTGCTCTTGGTAGTATTTCTGTGCTTCTTCATCGCTTACTTCAAGCTGAGACTTAAGTGCTTCAGCTGAAAGCTCGATGTAAGACACCTTAGCTTGCTCTGGACGAGTGTAAGCTTGAGGGTTCTCAGAATAGTACTGTTCGATTTGCTCGTCAGTTAGTTCGATGCCTTTCGCTAGATCAGCAACAGACAAGGTCACTGTACGAATGTCACGAGTTTGAGCAATAAGTTTGCTTTGCGTATCGATTTCGCCTTGAAGAACAAATTCACTGCCTTGAAGCGCAGTCACAAGCTGGTTACGCATTAGGTCACGACGCATGTATTCAGCGAAGCTTTCTGCGCTGAAACCTGCACGACGCAGTGCTGATTGGTAAACTTCTTGATCAAATTGACCCGCAGTTTGGAACTGAGGCATTTCTAGAATCATTGTACGGATTTGAGAATCACTGATTCGTAGGCCTAGTGACTCAGCTTGCTGCTCGAGTAGAACATCGTTGATCATGCGATCAAGTACTGATTTACGGAAAGACTCTACGTATGCAGGGTCTGCAAGCATTTGAGCGAAGTAATCGCCAAGTTGAGACTGCATACGATTACGTTCGTTTTGGTAAGCTTGTTCGAACTCACCACGAGCAATTTCTGTGTTGCCAACTTTAGCTGCTGCGTTGTTACCGCCACCGGTGATGTAGCTGCCTACACCTGCGAATACGAATGACAGGATAATCAACCCAAGGATAATTTTTACCGCGATGCTATTCACGCCTTCGCGTAATCGATCCATCATAATTTAAGTGCTCTCCGGATATGAAGCATTGGCTTCAAAATAAAAATCTATTCACGCGATATTATCAGAAAAAGAAATGCGCATCAGTAGGATGCGCATAATTTAAATAAGTTCAATGTGCTTTGCACACATACTGTCTAAGAATGAAACATCATTTTTCAAACAGTAAACGCATTTTACTGCCTTCCCCTCTCTAAAAGCGAGGTTTCAGCAGTGAAAATTAGTTACATGCGTCTTTAAGTGCTTTACCTGCTTTGAAGCCAGGTACTTTAGCTTCTGCGATTTGGATCTCTTCACCAGTTTTTGGGTTACGACCTGTACGAGCAGCACGAGTACGAACACTGAAAGTACCAAAGCCAACAAGTGCAACTTGGTCACCTGATTGTAGCGTTGTGCCAACTGCTTCGATGAAAGCGTCTAGAGCGCGACCAGCTGAAGCTTTAGAGATGTCTGCGTTTTCTGCGATTGATTCTACTAGTTGTGTTTTATTCACTGTTTTTCCCCTATGTGTCATCTGTGACTATTTCTCGATGACTGTACGTTCCATTTTGGTTTTAATTTAGCCGCAAGCCTTATTGCAAAAGGGCTGCCGCTTTAGTCAAATAACTTAGCGTCCAAAAAAAACGCTGACAAGCCTTTTCGGGTCTATCAGCGTAATTCTTTACTTATTTTTGCTATGCATCACTATTTTTTCACGTCAAACTCGACCCCTGACGGATCTCGTTCTAGCGCGACTTTAAGTACTTCATCAATCCATTGGACCGGAATCACCTTTAAGTCAGCGATTACATTGTCTGGAATCTCTTCCAAATCACGCTCATTGTCTTTAGGAATCAAGACAGTTTTGATGCCGCCACGGTGTGCTGCAAGCAGTTTTTCTTTCAAGCCACCGATAGGTAAAACTTCACCACGAAGGGTAATTTCACCTGTCATACCGACCTCAGCTTTCACCGGATTACCCGTTAAGCTAGATACCAATGCAGTACACATTGCGATACCCGCACTTGGGCCATCTTTTGGTGTTGCACCTTCCGGTACGTGAACGTGAATATCACGTTTCTCGTAGAAATCTGTGTTAATACCCAGATTTTCAGCACGAGAACGAACCACAGTCATGGCTGCTTGAATCGACTCTTTCATCACATCGCCAAGAGAACCGGTTTGCGTTAGCTTGCCTTTACCTGGCATTGATTCAGTTTCGATAGTCAGTAGGTCACCACCCACTTGAGTCCACGCTAAACCCGTCACTTGACCGATACGGTTACTCTCATCCGCTTTACCAAAGTCATGACGTTGAACGCCTAAGTACTCTTTCAGGTTATCAATGTTAACCGTTACAGACTTAAGGCTGCTGTCTAGCAAGATATTCTTAACTGCTTTACGACAAATCTTCGAGATTTCACGCTCTAGATTACGCACACCCGCTTCACGCGTGTAATAACGAATAATGCCAACGATAGCTGAATCTTCGATATTAATCTCGTGAGGCTTAAGGCCGTTACGTTGGACTTGTTTGTCCAGTAAGTGACTTTTAGCGATGTTCAGCTTTTCATCTTCTGTGTAACCCGACAGACGAATCACTTCCATACGGTCCAGTAACGGGCCAGGAATGTCCATTGAGTTAGACGTTGCAACAAACATGACGTCTGACAGATCGTAATCTACTTCTAGGTAGTGATCGTTGAATGCAACGTTTTGCTCTGGATCTAACACTTCTAGAAGCGCTGAAGACGGGTCGCCACGCATATCAGAAGACATCTTATCGATCTCATCTAATAGGAACAGTGGGTTCTTAACACCAACTTTAGACATCTTCTGGATCAGTTTACCCGGAAGTGAACCGATGTAAGTACGACGGTGACCGCGGATTTCCGCTTCGTCACGTACGCCACCAAGAGCCATACGAGTGTACTTACGGCCCGTTGCCGCTGCAATCGAACGGCCTAGCGAGGTTTTACCGACACCAGGAGGACCAACAAGACAAAGGATTGGACCTTTTAGCTTGTTAATTCGATTTTGTACTGCCAAGTATTCAAGAATACGTTCTTTAACACGCTCTAAGCCGTAGTGGTCTTCATTCAAGACCTCTTCCGCTTTCGCTAAATTCTTTTTAACTTTTGAACGCTTAGCCCAAGGAACACCAACCATCCAATCAATGTAGCTACGTACTACTGTTGCTTCAGCAGACATTGGCGACATCATTTTCAGTTTTTGCAGTTCTTGCTCGGTTTTTTCACGAGCTTCTTGAGGCATTTTTGAATCTTCGATCTTCTTCTTCAGAGTCTCGAATTCATCAGGTGCGTCATCCATCTCGCCCAGTTCTTTCTGAATCGCTTTCATTTGCTCATTCAGGTAGTACTCGCGCTGAGATTTCTCCATCTGCTTCTTAACGCGGCCACGAATGCGTTTTTCAACTTGCAGGATGTCAATTTCTGACTCCATTTGGCCCATTAAGAATTCCAGACGTTCAGTCACATCTGCGATTTCTAGAACGTGCTGCTTATCAACCAATTTAAGTGGCATGTGCGCTGCAATCGTATCGGCTAGGCGTGCAGCCTCATCAATACCGTTCAGAGACGTTAGAACTTCTGGTGGGATTTTTTTGTTTAGCTTAATAAAGCCTTCGAATTGATTGATCGCGCTGCGAACAACCACTTCTTGTTCTTTTTCGTCAAGTTCTGAGGTTACAACGTATTCGGCATCCGCTAAGAAAAACTCACTCTCTTTGAACTGGTGAATTTTTGCACGCTGCTGACCTTCGACAAGTACTTTCACAGTACCATCAGGCAGCTTTAGCAACTGAAGAATAGTAGCGACGGTACCTACGTTAAATAGGTCGTCGATTGAAGGCTCATCAGTGTCCGCTTCTTTCTGCGCTACAAGTAGTACTTGTTTGTTAGCTTCCATTGCCGATTCAAGGCAAGTAATCGATTTTTCACGACCGACAAACAATGGAATAACCATGTGTGGGTAAACCACTACATCACGTAGAGGTAGCACGGGGATTTCGATACGCTCGGAACGTTCCAAGTTCATATATTTCTCTCTTCCGCTTTAACTTATAAAGCAGTATATGGGGCTTAAACGACTGGATTCAATGGAAGAATAAAAAAAAGGAGGTAATTGCTTACCTCCTTTTTCAATTTGAGTGACTTGTCTAAAAAAGACCTACTCTGCAACCGCTGTTTGGTTATCTGAGTTGCTGTAAATCAACAGTGGTTCTGACTCACCATTAATTACCGACTCATCAATCACAACCTTGCTTACGTCTGTAGAAGATGGCAGTTCGTACATAGTTTCTAGTAGAACACCCTCCAAGATAGAACGCAGACCACGAGCACCCGTTTTACGTTCCATTGCTTTCTTCGCAATTGCACGTAGAGCATCGTCGCGGAATTCTAATTCAGTCTCTTCGATTTCAAATAATGCTGCGTACTGCTTAGTAAGCGCATTCTTCGGTTCACAAAGAATTTGAACTAGAGCTTCTTCGTCAAGTTCTGTCAATGTCGTTGTCACGGGTAGACGACCAATGAATTCCGGAATTAGACCGTACTTCACGAGATCTTCAGGTTCAACTTGAGTGAACAGTTCACCCACAGTTTTTGCTTCATCTTTTGAACGCACTTCTGCGCCAAAACCAATGCTCGAACCTTTTTCTACACGTTGCTCGATCACTTTATCTAGGCCAGAGAACGCTCCGCCACAAATAAATAGGATCTTAGACGTGTCCACTTGCAAGAACTCTTGCTGTGGATGCTTACGACCACCTTGAGGTGGAACTGAAGCAACTGTACCTTCAACAAGTTTAAGTAGAGCTTGCTGTACACCTTCACCAGACACGTCACGCGTGATTGATGGGTTTTCAGCTTTACGAGAAATCTTGTCGATTTCATCGATGTAAACAATGCCGCGTTCTGCTTTCGCAACGTCATAATCACACTTCTGAAGCAACTTCTGGATGATGTTTTCAACATCTTCGCCCACATAACCGGCTTCGGTTAGTGTTGTTGCATCTGCCATTGTGAATGGAACGTCTAGGAAACGAGCCAGTGTTTCAGCCAGTAGCGTTTTACCACTACCAGTAGGACCGATAAGAAGAATGTTACTCTTACCTAGCTCTACGCCTTCAGCTGTCGTGTCACCATTACGCAAACGCTTGTAGTGGTTGTATACCGCAACTGCTAGCACTTTCTTCGCGTATTCTTGACCGATTACATAGTCGTCAAGATGCTCACGAATCTCACGCGGCGTTGGCAGCGATTCCGATTCTTTCTTAGGAAGAACATCTTTAATTTCTTCACGAATAATGTCGTTACAAAGATCGACACATTCATCACAAATGTAAACAGAAGGACCTGCGATTAACTTGCGAACTTCGTGTTGGCTTTTGCCACAGAAAGAGCAGTAAAGCAGTTTACCGCTACCACCCTCTTTGCTTTTATCTGTCATTCGCTAACCTCTTAGCCTTTACTCTCTATGCTTGAGTGTATATCAATTTGAATCACTTTGCGTTAAACAATTGCCGTGCAATTATTGACCACGGTGATTAAGAACTGAATCTACCAAGCCGTATTCTACTGCTTGATCAGCAGACATAAAATTATCACGATCTGTATCACGCTCAACAACTTCTAAAGGCTGACCAGTGTGCTCTGCCAATAGTTTGTTTAGCTTTTGTTTGATCGTTAGGATCTCTTGCGCGTGAATTTGAATATCAGACGCTTGGCCTTGGAAGCCGCCAAGTGGCTGGTGAATCATTACACGTGAGTTTGGAAGCACGTGACGCTTACCAGGAGTACCACCCGCTAGTAAGAATGCACCCATAGAGCAAGCTTGACCCATACATACTGTGCTCACGTTTGGCTTGATGAACTGCATTGTGTCGTAGATAGACATGCCCGCTGTTACGCTACCGCCAGGTGAGTTGATGTAAAGATAGATATCTTTGTCTGGGTTTTCTGATTCCAAGAAAAGCAGTTGAGCCACGACAAGATTTGCCATGTGGTCTTCCACTTGACCTGTTAAGAAAATGATACGTTCTTTTAATAGACGAGAATAAATATCGTAAGAACGTTCACCACGGGAAGTCTGTTCAACCACCATAGGAACTAGTGCGTCCATAATCGATGGCATTGTATTTTTTTCTTGGTAGCTCATATTCTTATGTCCCTAAAATAAATGGCCCGAATGATTAAATCATACGGACCATTGTTAGCAGAATTGTTGACCGTACGTCAACCTTCTACGTCAGATATTACTATATTAAGCAGGTTGCTGATTCATTAGCTCGTTGAAGCTAACTTCTTTATCAGAAACTTGAGCTTTAGCGATGATTGCATCAATAGCTTGCTCTTCTAGAGCAACATTGCGCATGTTGTTCATCATTTGCTCGTTTTGCTCGTAGTAAGCAATAACTTCTGTTGGATCTTCGTATGCTGTAGCCATCTCTTCGATGATAGCTTTAACTTTCTCGTCGTCAGCTTTTAGTTCTTCAGTCTTGATTACTTCACCAAGAAGAAGACCTACAACTACGCGACGTTTAGCTTGCTCTTCGAACAGCTCACGTGGAAGTTGGTCAGCAGCTTCAGTGTTGCCACCGAAACGTTGAGCAGCTTGTTGACGTAGAACACCGATCTCTTGATCGATTAGAGCAGAAGGTACGTCGATGTTGTTTTCGTTAACTAGGCCGTCGATTGCTTGCTCTTTGATGCGGTTCTTAACAGCTTGCTTAAGCTCACGCTCCATGTTCTTACGAACTTCAGCTTTAAGGCCTTCAACGCCTTCAGCTGCGCCGAACTTAGAAACGAATTCTTCGTTTAGTTCTGGAAGCTCACGAGCTTCAACTTTGTTCAGCTTGATAGAGAACTTAGCAGCTTTACCTTTTAGGTTTTCAGCGTGGTAATCTTCTGGGAAGTTTACTTCGATTTCGAATTCCATACCTGCTGTTTTACCAACGATACCGTCTTCAAAACCAGGGATCATGCGACCAGCACCCATCTCTAGTGGGAAGTTCTCAGCTTTACCGCCTTCGAACTCTTCACCGTCGATAGAACCAACGAAGTCGATAGTTGCACGAGAACCAGCGTCAGCAGCAGCTTCAACTTCAGTCCAAGTTGCTTGTTGCTTACGTAGAGTTTCGATCATCTCTTCAACGTCAGCTTCTTTAACTTCTACTGCTGGTTTCTCAACAGTGATGTTTTCTAGACCTTTCAGCTCAACTTCTGGGTAAACTTCAAAAGTTGCGTTGAATACTAGGTCAGCGCCTTCGTTGTTTTCAACTGGTGCGAAAGTAGGTGCGCCAGCTGGGTTGATTTTCTCTTTAACGATCGCTTCGATGAAGTGACGTTGCATTACTTCGCCCATCACGTCTTGACGTACTGCTTTGCCGTACATTTTAGCAACCATCTTCATAGGCACTTTGCCTTTACGGAAACCATCGAAACGACGGTTTTTCGCGATGTTGCGTA
>NZ_CAWPOA010000033.1:28214-93069 GCF_963889365.1 Vibrio sp. OPT20
GTTCAGCTGTAACTGCATCTTCGATGTTAGCAGCAGGAACAGTAATATTAAGACGGCGCTCTAGGCCTTCTAGCGTTTCAACAGTAACTTGCATTATATAAACCTCAAAACTGGCTCAGTAATCTGAGCATATGAGCCGTAACTTAGCTTTAATTCAAAAGCCGACGTTGTTGGCTGCATTCTTGTGTAGTGCTCTATCCGAACACCTAATTTAAAATCGAGCATTGATGTCTGAATTGATTATTCAACCAAACACCAGACTAATCAGCGATATCTTCGTTCTTCACATGCTTATTGAACGTTCTCACGCAGTTATAAAACGTTTTCACGAACCTATAAAAAGCAGTGAAGCTTGTTTTCGGAAACAAGAAAGGTATCTCCGATTAGCCTCAGGACAGAAATTTTAGATGCGACATTCTAGCGATCTGTTTAATCTCTGTCGAGCCGTTCACCTCTGCATGATGATGAATGCTCTAAATTCGTCCAACTAAATGATACAAAAACGATCAAATCATCACTTAGCACAACAGAAATGGGGACAATAGCGACTTTTTCAAGGGAATCGAGGGCTTTTTTTGCTAAAAACCTTAAAAAGAGATCTTGCTCTTGTTTTACCCCTCAGAGTCGATAACTTTTTCAACAATCCCCGTTACAAACCCTTAACCTACCCCCACCTGTCGACTTTCTCCTTTCAGCAAAAACTACCGCTATTTGCTACCATAAATGAGAGAAGACGGGCTTGATTGATTACCAAAGAAATTAGCGGAGAGCCTTCATGTTTCAAGCTTTTAGAATCCCAATACTATTAATGGCCATATACAGTCTACTGATGGTCTTTGGCGGTCATTGGGTGTGGAGTACAAGTCATGAAAGTTTGTTAAATGATCATCAATCTAAGCTAGACCGCTTTTCGGTTCATATTTCAAGCCAACTGGATAAGTTCGCGCACATTCCCGAGCTGCTTTCAAAAGACAAAGAACTGGTCGATGCCCTTCACTCTCCAAGTAACTCTGCGCAAATCGAACTCACCAATCGCTATCTAGAGCACGTAAATTCGGTGATTCAAGCGTCCGACACTTATCTATTAGACAGCATTGGCACCACTATAGCAGCCAGTAACTGGAATCAACCGCATTCTTTTATTCGTCGAAACTTTGCTTTCCGTCCCTACTATCAAGAAGCCATTCAAGGTAATGAAAATCAATATTTTGCGCTAGGTTCAACGTCTGGGAAGCGAGGCTATTATTATTCTTACCCCGTCTCCTATGCCGCTGAGATTATTGGCGTCATTGTCGTAAAGATGGACTTATCGCTGATTGAAGCAAGTTGGAAAGGCAAACAGAGTTTTTTTGTTGCTGACGATAAAGACCAAATCGTATTCATGTCGAGTAATCCTGAATGGCTGTTCAAGAGCCTTCAGCCGCTGAGCCAAGCACAGCAAGCTCGAATTCAAGAAAGCAGACAATATCTCGATACCAAAATAGAAAGCCTTCACTTCTCTGGTGATTTCGAGAGTGCGACTAGCAATATTGAGTCTCCGCACAAGCTCGTCCAAGAGCAATTCTTTAGCTCTTCACGCTTCTTAGCCGAACCGAAACTCACCATACGAGTATTTTCTCCGACCCACTTAGTTTGGTGGGACTTGGTGGCTTACCTTGTAGTTCTCAGCCTTATCTTTGCGATTATTTATCTAACGATGCAGCTCAATCACCATCGACAACAAAGGCGTGCCCAAATTGATAGGCTGCAATCTGAAGCCAAGCAAAAGCTAGAATTTCAAGTGCTTGAGCGCACATCAGAGCTGCATGTCGAGATTAAACATCGTATCGAAACCGAACATGTACTGAGACAGACACAAGACGAACTCATCCAAGCCGCCAAACTGGCGGTGCTAGGGCAAATGTCGGCAAGCATCAGCCATGAGTTAAATAACCCTCTCGCTGCGATTCGCAGTTATGCCGACAACGGCCGACTGTTTCTTGCCAAAGAAAAGATCGATCGTGTCGATGACAACCTCTCGCGAATCTCAGCGCTCACTGATCGCATGGCGAAAATCAGCCACCAGCTTCGCTCTTTTGCAAAGAAATCCACCGCGGAAGAATTACATACGTTGCAGATACTACCCGTATTGCACTCGTCAAGAGAGCTGATGAAACCACAACTCAAGAGTGAACGAGTTAAGGTCAACGAACTCCCTGAAATCTTTGATGCTTGCGTGCTCGCCAACGCCATTCAATTGGAACAAGTGATCATTAATTTGTTGACCAACGCGATTCAGGCGATGGAACAACAAAACGACAAGCAATTAGCTATTCTGTTAGAGATTAGGGAATCCGACCATCAACAAACCAGCACCTTGCTGATTCATGTCGATGATAATGGCCCCGGCTTCACTTCCCCTTCGAGCGGAGATTTTTTTGAACCTTTCCATACCACCAAGAAAAACGGACTTGGACTTGGGTTATCGATTTCTCAACAAATAATCAGCGGAATCAACGGCAAGCTCGTTACCGGTCACAGCCCTCAAGGTGGCGCTCGATTCAGCATAGAGTTGCCCCTTGTTGAGCAAGAACAAAAAGAAAAAAACCAACACCCAAACCAAAAACAACAGACTGAGATTAAACCGTTAGCAAGCTAGCTATTGAACAAGCGAGCCAACCAACAAGCAAAAAACTCAGCGATAATCAGAATACAAAGAAGTAAAGGAATCACTATGTGTCACGTCTATTTCATTGATGACGAATCCGATCTAAGAATGGCGATTGAACAGAGCTTTGAGCTCGCCGATATTGAAGCGGAGTTCTTTCCCGATGCCGAATCTGCTCTGCTCGCAATTCAAGAGAACGGCTTACCCCACGTGATCATCACTGATATCTGTTTACCGGGTATTTCCGGGCATGACTTGCTCAACACCGTAATGCACAAAGATAAAGAAGTCCCCGTAATCATGATCACTGGCCACGGCGATATCTCCATGGCCGTGCAAGCTATCCAAGACGGCGCCTATGACTTCATTGAAAAGCCGTTCGCCAATGAACGTCTAATCGAAACCACTAAGCGAGCGATTGAAAAACGCCAACTTACCCTTGAAAATCTTGAATTAAAGCGCTCTCTCAAGGCCAGTAAAGCGCTTGGACCAAGAATCATTGGTGACACGCAATCAATGACCGAACTGCGTTCTATCATCACCCACGTTGCCGACACTAACGCCGATATTTTGTTGTTTGGTGAGACAGGCACGGGCAAAGAATTAGTCGCACGGTCCCTACATGAGCAAAGCAGTCGACGAGAACAAAACTTTGTTGCCGTCAATTGCGGGGCGGTTCCAGAAAATCTGATTGAAAGTGAGTTGTATGGCCATGAAAAAGGCGCATTCACAGGTGCTGAGAGTAAACGCATTGGCAAGTTCGAGTTTGCTCAAGGCGGAACCCTATTCTTAGATGAGATCGAATCCATGCCGATGCAGGCACAAATTCGCCTGTTACGTGTCTTACAAGAACGCGTCATCGAAAGAGTTGGCTCAAACGGATTGATCCCACTTGATATTCGAGTAATCGCCGCAACCAAAGTTGACTTGAAAAAGGCAGCTGAAGAAGGGGCTTTCAGACAAGACCTTTACTACCGATTGAATGTTGTCACCCTAGATTTACCGCCGTTGAGAAGCCGCCAAGAAGATATCCCAGCACTCTTCCACCACTTCTTACTGGTCGCTGCGGCACGTTATGGCAAAACAGCCCCGGCAATTCCACAGAAAGAACTGCACGAGCTTTTAGCCCACGATTGGCCGGGAAATGTACGAGAATTGCGTAACACTGCGGAGCGTTTCGTACTTTTAGGTAAACTATCTCACTTATCAGACAGCACTTCGGAGTCGACCCAACATTTGTCGTTAGCAGAACTGGTTTGTGATTTTGAGAAAAACATGTTAAAGCAAGCGCTTATTGAGTGTAATGGCAGCATCAAAGAGACGATGGATAGACTACAACTTCCCCGAAAAACACTCTACGATAAGATGCAAAAACACCAGCTAGTGAAAGAGTCATACAGACAAAACGAAAACTAAATTAGATTTGGGAGCAAGATCACCTATACTTATTTTGATAACAGGATGTTATGCAATCAAAGTAATAAGGAAATAACTATGGGTGAGAAAACAAGAGTTCCCTCGATCACCGATACTTTCGAGATAGATGGTATTTTTTATACTGACAATCATGTCGATCTATACACGCCAGAATTAGAGGCAAAAAGAGCGCTGTATGAGCAGATTGATTTAGGTTCTAGATATGGCAAGATTATCGATGAGGAGGTTTAACCCTCCTCATCACTTCGTTGTTACTTCACTACCTACTTAGTGATGATCTCTGGCCCCATCAAGGTGGTCGGTAACCATGTTGATACCCAAGGTACGTAAGTTACGATAATCAAGAACAAGAACATCACGCCAACCCATGGCAACGCTGCTTTTACCACGTTCATCATCGACATCTTCGCGACCCCGGCGGTAACAAACAAATTGAGCCCAACAGGCGGCGTTATCATCCCTATCTCCATGTTCACCACCATCATGATACCTAGGTGAATTGGGTCGATGCCCAGTGCAATTGCAATTGGGAATACCAATGGCGCAACGATGATCAGCAAGCCTGATGGCTCCATGAACTGCCCACCAATCAAGAGTAGAACGTTCACCACAATTAAGAAGGTGATCGGACCCAAGCCTGCAGACAACATAGATTCCGTGATCATCTGAGGAATACGTTCTTCTGTCAGTACATGCTTAAGAATCAGAGCATTAGCTATGATAAATAGCAGCATGATCGTCAACTTACCTGCATCATAGAGCGTGTCTTTGGTATCTTTGTGGAAGAAGGTTTGGAACACTTTAACCAAAGCAGGCTTTGTATTCTTCTTGTCAGCGAAAGGCCCCATATCTTTATAGATAAAGTTGGCAATAAAGAACGCGTATACCGCTGCAACAGCTGCCGCTTCCGTCGGTGTAAAGATACCGCCGTAGATACCACCCAAAATGATGACAATCAGTAGCAGACCCCAACTTGCGTCTTTTGCTGCTGCGAACATCTCACCCCAGCCCACAAACGGCTGTGCAGGAATCTTCTTAATACGTGCTGCAATGTAGATAGCAATCATCAACATCACACCCGCCAACAGACCAGGAATCACGCCACCAAGGAACATACGACCTACAGATACATCCGTCGCCGCAGCGTAAACAACCATAACAATTGACGGTGGAATCAAGATACCCAAAGTACCCGCATTACAGATAACCCCTGCCGCGAATTCTTTTGTGTAGCCGTTTTTGATCATACCAGCGATAACAATACTACCGATTGCTACTACCGTTGCTGGAGACGATCCAGATAACGCTGCGAACATCATACATGCCACAACCGACGCCATCGCTAAACCGCCGCGGAACCAGCCGACCATTGCGATAGCAAAACGGATAATACGTTTCGCCACACCACCGGTTGACATGAAGCTAGAGGCCAAGATAAAGAAAGGGATCGCTAAGAGTGTGTAGTGGCCTGCAAATGCGTTGAACAACGTTTGTGCGACTGAAGCTAATGACGCATCTGAATGCATCAATAAGAATATGACGCTCGATAAACCAAGGGAAATCGCAATTGGTACACCGACCAACATGAAAGCAATTACCATTAAAAATAGAAATAACATTGCCATGATTAGCCTTCCTTACCGTTAGATTTTGTACCCGACTCGTTCGCCTTGTTTTGCTTAGTCGAATCCAATACCGCTGTCGCGTCTTCATCAGAACCCGCTAACACATCAGCTTTCAATGCATCCAGCTCTTCTTCGGCTTCATGGCCTGCAATCATGCGGTCAAGCTTGCCCGTCGCCACTTGATAAGCGATTTGGATGAATCGGAACGTCAGCATTGCCATGCCAATCGGCAGCGCCATATAAGGAATAAAACGTGGCAGTTTCTCGTATCGCTCGCCTTCATTCAACCAGTCAGCAAGAAACTGAAGCATCTCGGGCATTGGAATATCATCGGTCTCGTACCAAGCGCGCTCAGTCGCAAACGGGTACCAGTAATTCCAAGAACCGATAAGAAGTAAGATTGAGAATGCTAGGCAGCTTGTGACGGCGATTAACGCATACACTTTACGTAGCTTTTCTGGGGCAAGGTTGATGATCACATCAACGCCAATGTGGAAGTGTTTTTTAACGCCATAAGATGCGCCCACTAACACCATCCAAGCGAACATGAACACAGTCAGTTCTAGTGCCCACAAGATATTGCCATTGAATGCGTATCTGAATACAACATTGGCAAAAGTAAGTAGCGTCATTGCGCCAAGGAAAAATGCGATTAATGACTCTTCAATCACATCTGTAACTCTTCCGACTTTGGAAAAAAAAGAGGTTTCCAGTGCTGATTCGCTAGAATTTGGTTGTTCCATTTGAGGATTATCCATAATTGGCTCCGCTTATAGTTATTTTAATAAGGAGTGGCGAAATGCACGCCACTCCCTTAGCGGTGTTATTGGTTTGAAGCTAACGCTGCATCGATAAGGTCTGAACCGATGTCTTTTTCAAACTTCTTCCACACTGGTTGAAGTGCAGCTACCCATGCTTCACGCTGTTCAGGCGTAAGTGTACGAACCTCACCACCGGCTTCGATGATGTTATTTTTGTTCGCTAGGTTAACTTTTGAAGATTCTGCATTACGTGTTTCAGAGACTTCTTGAACGATAGTGCCAAGCTGTGTACGTACATCTTCAGGTAGGTCTTTCCAGAAGTCGTTTGACGTTACCACTAGGTAATCCAAGATACCGTGATTGGTTTCAGTTACGCCGTCTTGTACTTCAAAGAACTTCTTACCGTAGATGTTTGACCATGTGTTCTCTTGACCATCGATAACCTTAGTTTGCAGGCCACCATAAACTTCTTTGAAAGACATCTTCTGTGGGTTAGCGCCTAGTTGTTCAAACTGAGCCACCAATACGTCTGATGCTTGAACACGGAATTTCAAACCTTCCGCGTCTTCAGGGTTGATAAGAGGCTTATTCGCCGACATCTGTTTCATGCCATTGTGCCAAAACGCTAGACCTTGAAGGCCACGACGCTTCATCGCATTCTTCAGTTTTTCGCCAGATTCTGAGTTTTGGAAACGGTCAACGGCTTCTACGTCTTCAAATAGGAAAGGAAGGTCAAAAATGCGGTATTTCTTAGTGAACTTCTCAAATTTAGACAGCGATGGTGCCGCCATTTGAACATCACCATTTAACAGGGCTTCCAGTACTTTATTATCATCGTAGAGTGTTGAGTTAGGGAAAACTTGCATACAAGCTTTGCCATTCATTTCCGTGTTTACTCGCTCTTCCAGTAAAGAAGCGGCAATGCCTTTCGGGTGCTTATCGGTATTGGTTACATGACTGAATTTAATCACGATTTCACCTGGGTCACAGTTTGCAGCAGCATTAAAACTTGTGAGCGCCAGAGCAGATACAGACAGCAGGGTAAGAGGCTTAAACATTATTATTCTCCTTAGTAAACAAAGCAGCCCTTCAATGGGAACTGCGTGCTTTCACTAAGGCAATTAACGCGCCACATTGAAACAAAACATTAACAAACCTTTAACTATAAGGCTTCATGATATCTGCCTGCAGCAGTCACTAACTCGCTGCAAAAATCAATGGGTGGAAAATGACACATAGAATATTTGTAAATGGGTGGAAGCTGACCAACATATTAGGGCGTGTTGACCTTTCGAGCTGATTTTTGCAGCGAGTTGCTGGGTATTTATACAAGGCAAAGGCTTTGATGTGTAGCTAGCCTACATGAGAAGCCGATAACGTAGTAGAAATGACCAGCAAACGCTGCCCGAAGGGTTCGGCTAAAAGCGTTTTACTCTTTGTTGAGGGAGATTTGCTTAGAATGACTAGGCTACTTCCCCCTCGCCGCGATTAAAACGCTTTTATCTCGAACAAAATTTAACCACGAAAGGTCAACACGCCCTAGTAATGAATAAGGCCGAATGAGGTCTGACCAAGAGCCACATTGCCGATGATACCTTGAAGTAATTTCGACCTATCCTGTAGAGTGCTGCACAACTTAGTCAGATTTACACTTAATAAGAGTTGATACCAATGAGTCAGATCTACCATCACCCAGTACAAATTTACTATGAAGATACCGATCACTCAGGTGTGGTTTATCACCCTAACTTTCTAAAGTACTTTGAGCGTGCGCGCGAACATGTCTTGGGTAGCGATAAATTGGCGGAATTGTGGAACGAGCACGGACTAGGTTTTGCGGTCTATAAAGCCAACATGACTTTTCAAGATGGTGTTGAGTTCGCTGAGATCTGTGACATCCGAACTTCTTTTGAACTCGATGGCAAATACAAAACGCTATGGCGACAAGAAGTGTGGCGTAAAGATGCAACCAAACCCGCGGTGATTGGTGATATCGAAATGGTCTGTTTAGATAAAGACAAACAACTGCAGCCCGTACCTGCCGAAGTATTAAAAGCGATGCTTGGCGAAACGAGCTAACTTCGTCTCACCAAACCAGCTTAAAAGAGATGAGACGACGAAAAGGTTCTCATCTCTAATTGCATTGGCAGACTCGCCCCACCAAGCGTAACAGCAAAGCGATACTGCTCATCCAACCGCCCCAAGCAACATTGCCAATCTGCAGAACTATCGGTTTGCTCAGTAACATCCAACCCAACTCCACTGTATATGCTGATTTCACCATGCAATCTAATTTCATCCTGCAAGTTTGGTTGAAAACCCGAAGCGTGAATTGACAATGTTTGCTCCGTCAGATTGGAGAATTCGAACGAAAAGCTTCGCAACGATGTGGCCAGCCCCTTGCCCGTAGCTTTGATGTACGACTCTTTCAACGCCCACAGATCGAAAAAACGCTCTCTCTGTTCTTCTTTGCTGAGCTCAAGTAAATCCGCCAATTCTTTATCTGAAAAGTAGTGCTTCATGATCGAGTCGATATTGGTCGAACTTCTTGCGTGTTCAATATCAACACCCAATTGAACTTGCTTCCCTTCTATCTGGCAAACTGCAATCAACAAATGTTCTTTGCTATGACTAATATTGAAATTTAACCCCGTCTTGAGTTGCTGTTCGACGACTAAACTTGGCTTTCCTTTCTCGCCATATTCAAAGCGCCACGCTTCAGGCATCAAATCAGAATAGCGAGACAGCACCTTTCTTAGGTAATTTCGAACATACAGAGCCTGAATTTGAGATGAGGGCATTCGATAGCGCTCAACTTTGGCTATCTCATCGGCTGTCAGTCTCTTTTTGAGCTGCGATACATTGTCTGGCTGGTCATCTAAATTACTCAGAGAACATAGCCACAAATCAACAACGGAAGTTTTCATTTAACTCGAACTCACTTCTAGAAATCACTCTTCAAAACACGATTGGAACAACCAAATCGAACAAATTTAACTCATCTATGATTTAAGTGAAACCTAGAGAATACGGGAGGGAAACACCCTTCATATACGGGCTTAAAACCAATTTCTCAAATAATAACAAATTAAAACACAGATCACACTTAGCCTTGCACAAGAGGCATCCATTAAATGTTACTTACAAAAACATGACATAGATCTCACCAAATCAAAATATAGAGTAAAAACACTAAATAACAACTCATAACCATTAATTATCAACAAGTTAATGAAATTGAAAATGCAAAAATCAAAACCATACCAAATTCATCTGGTCTGAACAGATCATAGTGGCCTCTCGGAGCATTGTATCAATAAGTCACCTCGGGTAGCCTGCTCAACCATTAAACAAATTCACACGTTTTCTTTGCGGATACCGACTTTTCATTTAGTCAGACTTTGAACAGGATTTTAATGGACATCGCCTCAACATTTGAATGCCACCGTCGCGCATGAAACACCTCCCCTACTCTCGTAAGTCAACGCACTTCGAAAGCCTAATTTCTATCTGGTTGCCGCCACTCAGCAACCTGAATTTTCAGCTGCGCTTCCCTAAATCTGTTTCAGATTTTCTTTCTTTAATTTTAAAAGCGCAGCCTCAAAACACGACATCACTTTCTGTGATTTCTAGTGGAGACTCATAATGAGCCAACCCGAGACAAATACACCGGAATCAGTCGACGATACTCGACTGAATAAACGCCTTAAAGATATGCCTGTCGCTATCGTTGGTATGGCGAGCATGTTTGCAAACTCCCGCTACCTGAATAAATTTTGGGACCTTATCAGCGAAAAAATCGATGCGATTACTGAAGTACCCGATACGCACTGGCGTCCAGAAGATTACTACGACTCAGATCGTACTACGCCAGACAAGTCTTACTGTAAGCGCGGTGGTTTCATCCCAGAAGTGGACTTCAACCCTATGGAGTTCGGTCTTCCGCCAAATATCCTAGAACTGACTGATACGTCGCAGCTGCTTTCTCTGATCGTTGCAAAAGAAGTACTTGAAGATGCCAAGCTGCCTGAAGGCTACGATCGCGATAAGATCGGTATCACGCTCGGTGTTGGTGGTGGTCAGAAGATCGCTCAAAGCCTGAATGCTCGTCTGCAATACCCTGTTTTGAAAAAAGTCTTCAAGAGCAGTGGCATCAACGACGAAGACAGCGAAATGCTGATCAAAAAGTTCCAAGACCAATACATCCACTGGGAAGAGAACTCATTCCCTGGTTCATTGGGTAACGTAATTTCAGGTCGTATTGCTAACCGCTTTGACCTTGGTGGCATCAACTGTGTAGTAGATGCTGCGTGTGCGGGCTCTCTAGCCGCAATGCGTATGGCTCTTAGTGAGCTGGTTGAAGGCCGCAGTGAAATGATGATCACAGGTGGTGTGTGTACTGATAACTCGCCAACCATGTACATGAGCTTCTCTAAAACACCTGCATTTACCACCAATGAAACCATTCAACCTTTCGACATCGACTCAAAAGGGATGATGATTGGTGAAGGCATCGGTATGGTTGCTCTGAAGCGTCTTGAAGATGCAGAGCGCGACGGCGACAGAATCTACTCAGTGATTAAAGGTGTCGGTTCTTCTTCGGATGGTAAATTCAAGAGTATTTACGCACCTCGCCCTGAAGGACAAGCGAAAGCACTGAAACGTGCTTACGATGATGCGGGTTTTGCACCGCACACGCTTGGCCTATTAGAAGCGCACGGTACAGGTACTGCAGCGGGTGATGTGGCCGAATTCGGTGGTCTAAATTCGGTATTTAGTGAGAACAACGAAGAGAAGCAACACATTGCGTTAGGCTCTGTGAAATCTCAAATTGGTCACACTAAATCAACCGCGGGTACTGCAGGTTTAATCAAAGCTGCATTAGCACTACACCACAAAGTACTGCCGCCAACGATCAACGTATCAGCTCCGAATCCTAAGTTGGATATCGAGAACTCACCGTTCTACCTCAACACACAAACGCGTCCTTGGATGAAACGTGTCGACGGCACACCACGCCGTGCAGGTATCAGCTCATTCGGTTTTGGTGGCACTAACTTCCACGTGGTATTGGAAGAGTACACACCAGAGCACACTCGCGGTGACAAATACCGTCAGCGCCAAGTACCGCAAACTCTGTTATTCAGCGCAGAATCTCGTCAAGCACTGATCAATGAGCTCAAGCAGGTTTCAACTCAAGCTGCAGACGCTGCGTTCAAACTGGAAACGCTTGCTGAGCAACATGGTCTACGTGAAGTTAACGCTAAGCATGCTCGTCTTGGTTTAGTCGTGATTGACCAAGCAGACCTTCAAGCGCAACTGACTCAAGCGGTTTCTATGCTTGAGAGCCAAACCAAAGCACATTGGCAGATGCCAAACGGCACTAGCTACCGTGAGTCGGCACTGATTGCTGAAAGCGGCGTAGGTAAAGTGGCAGCGCTATTTGCAGGTCAAGGTTCGCAATACCTAAACATGGGTCGCGAGCTTGCGTGTCACTACCCTGAGATGCGTCAACAGCTTGCTCAAGCGGATCAAGTATTTGGTCAGCACAAGAAAACGGCTCTGTCGCAAATTCTGTTCCCAATTCCAACCTTCACACCAGAAGCAACCAAAGCTCAAGAAGCGGTGCTAACCAACACGGCCAACGCGCAAAGTGCGATTGGTACTGTGTCTATGGGTCAGTTCGACATCATGACTCAAGCTGGCTTCAAAGCCGACATGGTGGCTGGCCACAGCTTTGGTGAGTTAAGTGCACTATGTGCATCGGGTGTTATCTCGCAAGACGATTACTACCAGCTAGCTTTCGCTCGTGGCGATGCGATGGCGGCGACACCTGAACAAGGTGACAGCGGTACTATGTTTGCGGTCATCCTAGACGCAGACAAACTTCCAGCCGTTGAAAGCTGCATCAGCCAATTCGAAGGCGTGAGCATTGCCAACTACAACGCTCCGACTCAATTGGTTATTGCAGGTCCAACTGCGACGGTTCAACAAGCAGCACAAGCGCTAACTGAACAAGGCTTCAAAACAATTGCTCTGCCAGTGTCTGGTGCTTTCCACACACCGCTTGTTGCTCACGCTCAAAAACCATTTGCTTCTGCAATTGATAAAGCTTCATTCAGCGCTCCAACGCTGCCACTTTATTCAAACGCAACAGGCAAACTGCATAGCAAAGACGCGAAAGCGATCAAGAAAGCGTTCAAGCAACACATGCTGCAATCGGTTCGTTTCAGCGAGCAAATTGAAGCGATGTATGAAGCTGGTGCGCGTGTATTCGTTGAGTTCGGTCCGAAGAACATTCTTCAAAAGCTGGTTGAAAAAACATTGGCTGATAAGAACGAAGAACTTTATGCAATCAGCATCAACCCAAGCCCTAAAGGCGACAGTGACCAACAACTTCGCTTAACTGCAGTTCAACTGTGCGTGGCTGGTGTTTCATTAGACAACATTGACCCTTACCAAGCTGACATTGCTGAACCAGCAAAGGCATCACCAATGAACATCAAGCTGAATGCAACCAACTACATCAGCCCTGCTACTCGTAAGAAAATGGATCAATCATTGGCTTCGGGCAACGTCACCGAAAAGACTGAGATTGTTGAAGTGAAAGTTGAAGTCGAGAAAATCGTGGAAAAAGAAGTGATTAAAACAGAAATCGTTGAAGTACCTGTGGCTGCTCCTCAAGCTTCAAATGTACAACAGTCAGTTGCTCCAGCACCAAGTGCACAAGTAGCAATAGCTGCTCCACAATCACAAGTGGTTCAGACTGCCCCAGCAGCTCAAGTAACGGTTGATGAGTCTTCACTGCAATCGTTCTTCAATGCTCAACAACAAGCAGCAGAAGTACATCAGCAGTTCCTTGCGATTCCTCAACAATACGGTGACACGTTCAATACCCTACTGTCTGAGCAAGCGAAAATGGCAACAGCAGGCGTAACAATTCCAGAGAACCTGCAACGTTCTATGGAAATGTTCCACCAGCACCAAGCTGAAACGCTAAAAGCTCACGCTCATTACCTAGAGATGCAAGCACACAGCAACAACTCAGCACTTAATATGCTGACGCAAGGTTCAGTACAAACGACACAACCAACCTTCGTTGCGCCAGTAAATGCTCAGCCAGTAATTCAAGCTACACCAACAGCTATCGTTCAACAGCCTGTAGCTCAAGTACAAGCGACTACTGTACAAGCCGCGCCAGTTCAAGCCCAGTCTGTTCAAGTTACGCCAGTACAGAAAGCAGCTCCTGCACCACAAGTAGCGGCTCAAGCGGCAGCGCCTGTTGCAGCTCAGCCTGTGCCAGTTAAAGCACAACCAGCTCCTGTGGCTGCACCAGTAGCAGTACAATCAGCCGATGCTGAAAAAGTGATGCTAGAAGTGGTCGCTGAGAAAACGGGTTACCCAACGGAAATGCTTGATCTAGAAATGGACATGGAAGCAGACCTTGGTATCGACTCAATCAAGCGCGTAGAGATCCTTGGTACCGTTCAAGACGAAATGCCAAACCTACCTGAGCTGAACCCTGAAGATTTAGCTGAGTGTCGTACTCTTGGCGAAATCGTTACTTACATGAACAGCAAGATGCCAGCATCAGCGCCTGTTGCAGCACAGCCAAGCGCAACTGCTCCTGTTCAAGCCGCTAACGGTCTTGATGCGAAAGTCGTTCAACAAACCATGCTAGAAGTGGTTGCTGAGAAAACAGGTTACCCAACGGAAATGCTTGATCTAGAAATGGATATGGAAGCAGACCTTGGTATCGATTCAATCAAGCGTGTTGAGATTCTTGGTACGGTTCAAGATGAACTGCCTACTCTTCCAGAGCTAAACCCTGAAGACTTAGCTGAGTGTCGAACTCTTGGCGAAATCGTTGCTTACATGAACAGCAAGCTTCCGGCTTCTGCTCCTGTAGTCGCTCAAACTGCAGCAACTTCAGTTCAAGCAGCTAGCGGTTTAGATGCAGCTGTCGTTCAGAAAACCATGTTAGAAGTGGTAGCAGAGAAGACGGGCTACCCGACTGAAATGCTAGACCTAGCAATGGACATGGAAGCTGACCTTGGTATCGACTCAATCAAGCGTGTTGAAATTCTAGGTACGGTTCAAGACGAACTACCGACTCTTCCAGAGCTAAACCCTGAAGACTTAGCTGAATGTCGCACTCTAGGCGAAATCGTCGACTACATGAACAGTAAGCTTCCGGCTTCTACTCCTGTAGCAGCTCAAGTATCTGCACCAGCGCAAGCAGTATCAAACGGTTTAAACGCAGAACAAGTTCAAAGCACAATGCTGAGCGTAGTGGCTGATAAAACGGGCTACCCAACAGAAATGCTAGACCTAGCAATGGATATGGAAGCTGACCTTGGCATCGACTCAATCAAACGTGTTGAGATCCTTGGTACAGTTCAAGACCAGCTACCAACATTGCCAGAGCTAAATCCTGAAGATTTGGCTGAGTGTCGTACACTGGGCGAAATCGTTGATTACATGAACAGCAAGCTAGGCGCTAATGAAGCTCCTAACGCAGCACCTGCTCCAGAAGCAGCTACAGCCGCTGCAGAAAGCACGAGCAACGACCTAAACCCTGCTCACGTTCAATCAACAATGATGGAAGTGGTTGCCGACAAAACAGGTTACCCAGCAGAAATGCTCGACCTAGCAATGGACATGGAAGCAGACCTTGGTATCGATTCGATTAAACGCGTTGAGATCTTGGGTACAGTTCAAGACCAGCTACCAACGCTGCCAGAACTAAACCCTGAAGACCTAGCTGAGTGTCGTACGCTTGGTGAAATCGTTACTTACATGCAAAGCAAGCTATCCGCTGCTGCACCCGTAGCGACTCCAAAAGCTGAATCAGTAACGCCTATCGCAGAAACAGCGACAGCGGAACTTCCACCACATAATGAGGTAGCGCTAAAAAAGCTACCAGCGGCAGATAAACTCGTCGATTGTTTCTCAAAAGACGCTTGTGTCGTGATCACAGATGATGGTCACAACGCAGGTGTTCTAGCAGAAAAGTTGACCGCTAACGGCATTCAAGTTGCTGTAGTGCGTAGTGCCCTTTCTGCCGCGTCACCTTTAAACAGTGAAATCGCAAGCTACACACTCAACAGCGTCGATGATGCTGGTGTCACTGCGGTTATTAACGACATCGAAGCAGACCTTAAAACGTCGAACAAAGTGATTGCTGGCTTCATTCACCTACAAGCTATCGTTGATGCAAAACAAAGCAACGAGCAAGCGGTTAACTTGAATGCAGACTCAAGAGCTTCACTGACAACAGTGTTCTTATTCGCCAAGCACCTAAATGGTCAGCTGAATACCGTTTCTGGTCGCAGCGTGTTCTTCACACTAAGCCGTATCGATGGTGGCTTTGGTTACCTAGATACTAAGCAATTAGCGAACGCAGAACTTAACCAAGCAGCACTGTCTGGTCTAACTAAGACACTGAGCCATGAATGGTCAAACGTGTTCTGCCGTGCATTGGATGCTGACGCTTCTATTGATGCTCGTCACCTAGCTGAAGCTATCACAGGCGAACTGTTCGATATCGATACCAACACGGTTGAAATCGGCCTTAGCCATGCAGAAAACGGTGAATCTGGTCGTGCAACATTGATTGCTGCAACACCAGGTGCTGCACAAACCAAAAACACAGGCGCTCAACTCACCAAGAGCGACAAAGTTCTCGTAACTGGTGGCGCTAAAGGCGTGACGTTTGAATGTGCACTGACGCTTGCTAAGCAATGTAAGTCTCACTTCATTCTTGCAGGTCGTAGTAAGCATATTACTTCAGCTGAGATACCTCAGTGGGCACAAGGCAAGCAAGAGAAAGAGCTAAAACCAGCGGCTATCGCTCACCTACAAGCAACAGGTGACAAACCAACGCCGAAGAAAGTTGATGCCTTGCTAAAACCTGTATTGAGCAGCCTTGAAATCAATGCAGCACTTGCCGCTTTCAACGAGATTGGCGCGAGCGCTGAATACCTAAGTCTAGATGTGTCGAACCATGAATCTGTAGCGAAAACACTGGCGAATTTCGACGACATCACGGGTCTTATCCACGGTGCAGGTGTACTGGCTGACAAACACATTCAAGATAAAACACTTGATGAACTGAACATGGTTTACGGCACGAAAGTGGGCGGGCTAGAAGCGGTTCTTGGTGGTCTTGATAGCACAAAGCTAAAACTGATTGCGATGTTCTCTTCGGCGGCGGGTTTCTACGGAAACACTGGCCAAAGTGATTACTCGATGTCTAACGAGATCCTAAACAAAGCGGCTCTACAACTGTCTGCGCGTAACCCTCAAGCGAAAGTGATGAGCTTCAACTGGGGACCGTGGGACGGTGGCATGGTCAACGCAGCACTGAAACGTATGTTCACAGAGCGTGGTGTGTACGTAATTCCTCTTCAAGCGGGTGCAGAGCTATTTAGTTCTCAACTACTGAACGAAACTGGCATTCAACTGCTGGTTGGTACGAGCATGCAAGGTGCTGACAACAAGGAAGCTGCTGTAAAAAAGCTTAATGCGGAGTCTGTGCATCTTGCAAAGAGTCCGCTGAATACAAGCATCACTGTGACACGTCATCTTGATCCAAAGGCATTGCCTTTCATTCAAGATCACTGCATTGCCGGTAACCCAGTGTTACCGACAGTGTGTGCCATCCAATGGATGCGCGAAGTGGCAGAGCAACTGTTAGGGGTGAACGTTAGCGTTCACAACTACAAACTGCTTAAGGGTGTGATTTTTGATACTGATGAAGTGCAAGAGCTAACGCTTGTCTTGTCTTCAGACGCTAAATCAAAAGATCAGCTAAAAGCAGTAATCAGTTGCCAAGGGCGACCACAGTATCAAGCTCAGTTGCAAGTTGCCTCTGTGCAAGTGTCTGAAGATGTTCAACAAGCGTCAGTAAAACGCTTTGAGGCCAACACTTCAGCGCCTGTAACAACGGCACAAGCTCTATACAGTGACGGTACTCTGTTTCATGGACCAAGATTGCAAGGTATTACCTCAGTCGAACGCTTTGACGACTTAGGTTTATTGGCTCAATGCCAGTTGCCTCAGATTGAAAACAGCGACTGCGGAGCATTTATTCCTAAGCAAGGCTTTGGCGATAGCCAACCATTTGCTGAAGATTATCTGTTGCAAGCCATGCTGGTATGGGCTCGATTGAAATACGGCGCGGCAAGCCTACCGTCTGCAATCGGTGAGTTTGTTTGTTACGCACCGATGCACAATGGTGACCAAGGTTGGCTAGAGCTGAGCGTGATAAAAAGCACGGCTCGTTCACTGCAGGCTGATATCTCGCTTTACCACCAAGATGGTCGTTTAAGTGCGGTAATGAAAGGTGCCAAAGTCACCATCAGCAAGAGCTTAAACGACGCATTTTTGCCGAAGTCTAGCTCTGCAGTATCAAAGAAAGAGGTGACTAAGAACGCAGAAAAGGAGCAATTGTCATAGTGACTGTTCCTTCTAATAAAGCGATGCCATTGCGCATCGCTCTTTTAGCTCAGCCAGCAAACGCGGCTGAGCTTTCTGCCGACTTATCACCTTCGCTTCCAGAGATAGTTACTGTTGTGGTTGATGGCAATTTTAATCAAGCACTTAGCCGTGCGATTGAGACTGTAAATCAAGGCACTGCTGTTAAACTCTGTTTGGATTCTCACTCACCATCATTGTTGATGTTGAGTGCGCTGAATGCTGCTCAGAATAAGATCCACCCACACGCGAATTTAGCGGGCTTTGCCGAAACTCTCGATCTAGATAATGGAGATAGCGTTCAGCTTGCTCTAGAGATGTCACGCCGCCCCGCTTCAGATATAAGCCATCAACAACAATACTCAACCCTATCTGCTTCGCAGCAGTTTAATGAGTTGTTGAATATAGTTGAGGCGATATCGAGCCGTTCATTGTCGAGCTATTCATTACCCAGCCATTCATTACCGAGCCATTCATTACCGAGCCATTATTGGTTCACTGAGCCGAACAAAGCACGTGTTGCTGCGTTAACTTTCAGTGACGATAGCCAAAAAGCCACCAGCCTGATCTTGACTCAAGCGACCGGTTTGCAAGAACCAAAACCATTGCTATCCAGCGAGCGTTTGATGTTTGTGGTTTCAGGCAACGAACAAGCCGAATTGGTTTCTCAATTAACCTCGTTAAGAGAAGATCTTAAATGCGTTAACGAATCGGCATACCGTGAACTTGCTATCGCTACCTTAATGCATTCAAACCTGGGGCATTTCCAAAGCGTTCAGCACAATGCTGACCTTGGTGCGAACATCGTGATTCAAGCCGCTTCAATTGAGGCTGCAATACAAGAGAGCACTGCGCTAGAAAATGCGTTGCCAAAAGTAATGGCTGACAATAGCCAATACAAAACCCCAGCGGGTAGTTGTTTCTCACCGATGCCTCAAAGCAAAGGTGGCGTTGCATTTGTTTACCCTGGTGTTGGCACGGTTTATCCCGGTATGTTGCGCGAATTTCACCACCATTTCCCACAGTTATTTGCTCGTTTAGAGCGCGAAGGTAACTTGAAAGAGATGTTGCAGGCTGAAAAAACCTACGCTGAAGAGGCGCAAGAAATGTCACTCAGTGAATTGGCCATTGCAGGTGTCGGCAGTAGTTATTTACTAACGCAGCTCTTGTGTGATGAATTCAAAGTGCAGCCAGATTTCGCTTTGGGTTACTCCAAGGGTGAAGCCTCCATGTGGGCCAGCTTAAATGTTTGGAAAAATCCGCATGCGCTGATTGAGATGACTCAAACCAGTCCTATCTTCACCACGGCTATTTCTGGCGAACTCACCGCAGTACGTCAAGATTGGCAGCTGAACGGCGACGAAAGCATCCAATGGAATAGCTTTGTGGTTCGAAGTGATGCACAAGCGATTGAGGCTCTGTTACCAGAATTCCCACGCGCTTATCTCGCTATCATCCAAGGTGATACTTGCGTGCTAGCAGGTTGTGAAAGCACATGTCGTGCACTACTCAAGAAACTGGGTAAACGTGGTATTGCCGCTAACCGTGTTACTGCGATGCACACCACACCAGCGCTGAGTCAGCATAGCCAAGTGCGTGAGTTTTACACGCAACCACTGTTCGACGAATTGCCAAAGCATATCCGCTTTATCAGCGCAGCAGGTCTACCGACTGGCGCACCAATCGATATCGACAGCGACAGCATCGCCCTTTCGATTGCCGACACCTTCTGTTCAACGTTAGATTTCACCGCGTTGATCCAGAGTGCGCGTCAACAAGGTGCGCGTCTGTTTGTCGAAGTAGGTGCAGATCGTCAAACCAGCACATTGATCGACAAGATCAATCGTAGCGACGACGTAGCCGACCAGTACTGCACAATCGCTTCCAATGCCAAAGGCGGTGACGATGTTGTCACGCTCATCAAGTGTATTGGCCAGCTCATTACTCATCAAATTCCACTGTCTGTCGAGCCACTTATTCAAGGGCTAGAACAACAGATCACCGCCGCTAAGCAATTACGTGGTGTGTCTCAAGGCAGCGCAGTGAACCATCAAGGAGAGCTAGTATGAGTTCTCAATCGAAGCCATCTCAATATCAAGCTCAAGCTCAAGCTCAAACTAAGAATAAGCAGCAAGTGAAGTGCAATAAAATCGCGATTGTCGGTATTGCTAACCAATACCCAGAAGCGGATACGCCAAAAGATTTTTGGCAAAACTTGCTGAATAAAAAAGATTCTCGAACCACATTAAGCGCTGAAAAGTTAGGAGCTAAACCTGAAAGCTATCAGGGCGTGCAAGGCGAATCAGACCGCTTTTACTGTGACAAAGGCGGCTACATCGAAAACTTCAATTTCGATAGCAATGGCTACCGCTTAACAGCAGAATCGTTCAACGGTGTAGATCAAAGCTTCCTATGGGCTTTGGATACCAGTCGTAAGGCTTTAACCGACGCAGGTATTGATCTGAATGCCGATGTTTTAGAACGCACAGGCGTGATCATGGGTGCCCTTTCGTTCCCAACCACACGTTCAAACGACTTGTTTCTGCCGATGTATCACTCGGTGGTCGAAAAAGCACTGCAAGCTAAATTGGCTAATGACCAGTTTTCACTGTTACCAACCAATGATACCGCGCAAGATCTCAATCCTATCAATGGTGCAGCGGCACACAACGCCTCTAAGTTAGTGGCTGATGCGCTAGGTTTAGGCAACGTGCAACTTAGCCTAGATGCGGCATGTGCAAGCTCAGTGTATTCATTGAAGTTAGCGTGTGATTACTTGAACACAGGCAAAGCCGACATGATGTTGGCAGGCGCGGTATCAGGTGCTGACCCATTCTTTATCAACATGGGTTTTTCCATCTTCCACGCTTACCCTGACCACGGTGTTTCGGTTCCGTTTGATAGCAACAGTAAAGGTCTGTTTGCTGGCGAAGGTGCCGGTGTTTTAGTCCTAAAACGCTTAGCTGATGCAGAACGTGATGGCGACAATATCTATGCAGTTGTCAGCGGTATTGGCTTGTCGAACGATGGCCGTGGCCAGTTCGTATTAAGCCCAAACAGCAAAGGACAAGTACAAGCCTTTGAACGCGCTTACGAGGCTTCAAACCTAACACCAGACAGCATTGAAGTGATTGAGTGTCACGCAACCGGCACGCCATTAGGTGACAAGGTTGAGTTAACCTCAATGGAGCGTTTCTTTGCTGACAAATTGAATGGTTCTAACCCGCCATTGATTGGCTCTGCGAAGTCAAACCTCGGCCACTTACTGACTGCTGCGGGTATGCCGGGGATTATGAAGATGATCTTTGCGATGAAAGAAGGCGTGCTTCCTCCAAGTATTAATTTGGACAAGCCACTATCGTCGCCTGAAGGTTTATTTGGCCCACAGACTCTGCCAACGCAGGTTCAACCTTGGCCAAGTAAAGCGGGTAACTCAGAGCGCTGCGCGGGTGTTTCTGTATTTGGTTTCGGTGGTTGTAACGCTCACTTACTGCTTGAAGCGTATTCAGACACCAGTCATGTAAACCAGATTCCAGAATCAGTATCTCCAAGCCTACAACCGTCTAATTTAAGCATTACTGGTCTAGCGTCTCACTTCGGCTCTCTGCAAAGCATCAATGCGCTGAGCACTGCGATTGAAACCAACAACGATGCTTTCATTGCCTTGCCTAAGAAACGTTGGAAAGGCTTAGACCAACATCCAGAACTACTGAATCAGTTTGGTTTACACGGTATTCCAAATGGCGCGTACATCGATCAATTCGATCTCGATTTCCTACGCTTTAAAGTGCCGCCTAATGAAGATGACCGTTTGATCTCTCAGCAGTTGTTACTGATGAAAGTTGCAGACGAAGCCATCAAAGATGCCGAGCTTGTAGCAGGCCAAAAAGTTGCAGTACTCGTTGCGATGGAAACAGAGCTTGAGATGCACCAATTCCGTGGACGCGTAAACCTGCATAGCCAATTGGCTGACAGCTTTGCCAACATGGGTATCGAACTAACTCAAGACGAATACCAAGCGCTAGAAACCATCGCGATGGACAGTGTGATGGACGCAGCCAAGCTGAACCAATACACCAGTTTCATCGGCAACATCATGGCTTCGCGTATCTCTTCATTGTGGGACTTTAACGGCCCTGCCTTTACGATTTCAGCCGCTGAACAATCAGTTGCTCGTTGTATCGATGTCGCGCAAAACCTAATGTCGCAAGAATCCATGGACGCAGTCGTGATTGCAGCCGTTGACCTTAGTGGCAGTGCGGAACATGTGATTCTGAAGAACAGCATGAGCCCAGTGTCACTTGCTCCAAAATTCGGACAACCGCAAGACGGCAGTTGGAATGTGGGCGAAGGCGCAGGTGCGATTGTTCTTGTTGAAGAGAGTCGAGTAGCGAGCAACCAAGAGACAGCTTACGGCAGTATCAACGCCTTAGCCTTTGGTTCAAGCGAGCGTAACAACGCCGTTGCTGATGAGTTACTGACTCAAGTCGGTATGAGCTCGAACGATGTTTCTCTGCTTGAGCTTAACCATGCACCAGAGTCTTCGTCATATCAGTCTTCGTCTCTAAGTTTAGCGAGCACAAAGACGACTCAAGCGAGTCAACGTGTGGGTCACTGCTCTGCAGCTTCTGGGATGGCAAGCCTGTTACACGGTCTGCTCAACCTGAACCATGAGCCACTGAATCCAAATGTCAGCTCTAAAAACGCGATTGTTGCCAACATCAGCGAAGGCCAATGTTCACAGCTGTTACTAACTCAATCGAGTGTTGAATCTCAATCACTTTCCGTTCGTTTAAGCAGTGAACTGGCGAGTGATGCTAAGCGTCAATTGGTTAAGCAAGTCACTCTCGGTGGTCGCGATATCTATCAACATATTGCCCAAACCCCAGTGACCAACTTAGCAACGATTCAACAGAAAGCTTCTGGTAAACAAGCAGCAAGAGTGGCGTCGGTTGCAACGACAGCAAACATTCAAGCAGCACTTGCGCAAAAAGAGTTAGAGAAGAAAGCATTAGCGCAGAACGCGGTAGAGCCAGTCATCGAAACTCCTACATCAGTATCCCCTACTCTGGCGCCAACTCGCCACAGTCAGCTAACAGGTAACCACAGCAATATGACTCATGTCCTATCCGCTAAAAATGGCGCGTCTCAAATCGACGCTAATACGGATGCAGCATTACAGCCGTCTGTAACACCACACAACCAAGCTTTTGCTCAAAACCAACAAGCAGCGCAGCAAGTACACAAAGCATTCCTGCACACTCGTGCCCAAGGCATGCAAATGGCTGATGCACTATTGAAAGCACAGTTAAACGCAGTGACATCTGGTTTAGATAGCAATGCCCTTATTCAACAAACGAATGGTCAACAAACGCCAGCTCAGCCTGTTCAAGCTCAACCGGCGCCTGTTCAGTCAACACCAGTCAACGCACTTGCGACACCAGCTCCAGTAAAGCCTATCCGTAAACCATGTATCTGGGATTACGATGATCTGGTTGAATACGCTGAAGGTGATATTGCGAATGTATTTGGTCCTGATTACGCGATCATCGATAGCTACTCGCGCCGCGTTCGTTTGCCAACCACTGACTACCTATTGGTATCTCGTGTCACTAAGCTCAACGCGACCGTTAACGAGTACAAGCCAAGTACCATGACTACAGAATACGACATCCCAGTTGATGCTCCGTATCTTGTTGATGGTCAGATCCCTTGGGCTGTTGCAGTTGAATCTGGTCAGTGTGACTTAATGCTGATCAGCTACTTAGGCATTGATTTTGAAAACAAAGGCGAGCGTGTTTATCGCCTGCTTGATTGTACGCTGACCTTCCTTGGCGACTTGCCTCGTGGTGGCGATACACTGCGTTACGATATCTCAATCAACAGCTTTGCTCGCAATGGCGATACATTACTGTTCTTCTTCTCGTACGAGTGTTTCGTTGGCGACAAGATGATCCTGAAAATGGATAACGGCTGTGCGGGCTTCTTCACTGATGAAGAGCTAGCAGATGGCAAAGGTGTGATTCACACTGAAGATGAAATCAAGGCGCGTAAGCTGGCGACTAAGCAACGCTTCGACCCTATGTTGCACTGCCCTAAAACTCAGTTTAACCACCAAGAACTGCGCCACCTGCTGACTGCAAACATCGCAGAGTGTTTTGGCCCAACTCACCAATCTAATCGCCACCAACCTTCTCTATGCTTCAGCTCAGAGAAGTTCATGATGATCGAAAAGGTTAGCCGTGTTGAACCACAAGGCGGCACATGGGGACTTGGTCTGATTGAAGGTCACAAGCAGCTAGAGCCTGAGCACTGGTACTTCCCTTGTCACTTCAAAGATGACTCGGTAATGGCTGGCTCTTTGATGGCAGAAGGTTGTGGTCAACTGCTTCAATTCTTCATGATGCACCTTGGCATGCACACGCTTGTTCAAAATGGTCGTTTCCAACCGCTTGAAAATGCCCCTCAACAAGTACGTTGTCGCGGTCAAGTTCTACCGCAATCGGCAGAATTGACTTACCGCATGGAAGTGACCGAGATTGGTCTAAGCCCTCGTCCATACGCGAAAGCCAACATCGATATTTTGCTGAACGGCAAAGTGATTGTTGATTTCCAAAACTTGGGTGTGATGATCAAAGAAGACGACGAATGTACTCGTTACCTACCTTCTTTAGAAACAGCTGTCGCGACCCCTGTTATCGAAAGCTTGGACCATAAAAGCTTGGGCCATACACCAGCAGTGAACCAACAGGCTTCAGCGAATGCACCATTGATGGCGCAAATTGAAGACCTAGCAACAGCGCCAAACAAAGGTGTGGTTCCTCTTCAACACGTTGAAGCGCCGGTAACGCCAGATTACCCGAACCGCACACCCGATACAGTTCCGTTCACGCCTTATCACATGTTCGAATTCGCAACCGGCGATATCGAGAAATGTTTCGGTCCTGATTTCTCTATCTACCGTGGCATGATCCCACCACGTACTCCGTGTGGCGACCTACAGCTAACTACTCGTGTTGTTGAGATCGACGGTAAGCGTGGCGACTTCAAGAAGCCTTCATCGTGTATCGCAGAGTACGAAGTGCCAGAAAATGCATGGTACTTTGATGAAAACAGCCACCAAACCCTAATGCCTTACTCGGTATTGATGGAGATTTCACTGCAGCCAAACGGCTTCATCTCAGGCTACATGGGTACAACACTGGGCTTCCCAGGTGAAGAACTGTTTTTCCGTAACCTAGACGGCAGCGGCAAAATGCTGCGTAACGTCGACTTACGTGGCAAAACGATCACCAACGATTCTCGTCTGCTTTCAACCGTAATGATGGGCACCAACATCGTACAGAGCTTCAGCTTCGAACTGAGTACTGACGGCGTGCCTTTCTACCAAGGTACAGCGGTATTTGGTTACTTCAAAGGCGCAGCACTGAAAGACCAACTGGGGTTAGACAACGGTAAAGTGACTCACCCTTGGCACGTTGATAACAACCGCACACCGGATGTAAACATCAACCTGCTAGACAAAACGACACGTTACTTCAATGCACCTATTTCTGCTACTGGTGAAGTGCAAGAGCACTACCAGCTGGCTGGCGGTCGTTTGAACTTTATCGATACTGTGCAGATCACCAGCGATGGTGGTAAAGATGGCCTTGGTTACCTATACGCTGAGCGTACGATTGACCCAAGCGATTGGTTCTTCCAGTTCCACTTCCATCAAGATCCGGTAATGCCAGGCTCTCTAGGTGTCGAAGCGATCATCGAGTTAATGCAAACCTATGCGCTAAACAAAGATCTTGGCGCTGGTTTCCGCAATCCGAAATTTGGTCAAATCCAATCGGAAGTGAAATGGAAATATCGTGGTCAGATTAACCCTCTGAACAAACAGATGTCTCTGGATGTACACATCACTGCGATTAAAGATGAAGACGGTAAACGCATCATCGTTGGTGACGCAAACCTAAGCAAAGATGGTCTGCGTATTTACGAAGTTAAAGACATCGCGATTTGTATCGAAGAAGCCCCTGGTATCAAGAAAGCATAAGCCGCCATTAGATACAGAGAATTAGGAAAGAATTTAGTATGACAACTCAAACTACTATCAATAACGAAAAGCTATCTCCGTGGCCTTGGCAGATCGAAGAGAACACAACGCGTTTCGATAACGCAGCAATGTCGACAATCTTGAAAGATTTAAGCCTTGCTTGTTACGTAGTGAACCACCCAGAAAAAGGTTTAGGCGTAAGCCAACAAGCGGAAATTACATCGGGCGATTCAGCAAGCTCAGCGAACAACCAGCCTGTTAGCGCCTTTGCTCCTGCTCTTGGTACACAAAGCCTAGGAGACGAAGATTTTCGTCGCTGTCACGGCGTGAAATACGCTTACTACGCGGGCGCAATGGCAAACGGCATTTCATCTGAAGAGTTGGTGATTGCGCTTGGCCAAGCTGGCATTCTTTGTTCATTTGGCGCGGCGGGCTTAATCCCGTCTCGTGTTGAGCAAGCGATTAATCGTATTCAATCAGCACTGCCTAACGGCCCTTATGCGTTTAATCTGATTCACAGCCCAAGCGAACCCGCACTAGAACGCGGCAGTGTAGAGCTGTTTTTGAAACATAAGGTAAAAACGGTTGAGGCTTCTGCTTTCTTAGGTCTAACACCGCAAATCGTTCACTACCGTGCTGCGGGCCTTAGCCGCGATGCACAAGGTGAGATTCAGATTGGCAACAAGGTTATTGCTAAGGTAAGCCGTACTGAAGTCGCAAGTAAGTTCATGCAACCGGCTCCTGTGAAAATGCTGCAAGCTTTGGTTGATGAAGGCCGAATCACAGCAGAACAGATGGAACTGGCACAACTGGTTCCTATGGCTGATGACATTACTGCAGAAGCCGATTCTGGTGGTCACACTGATAACCGTCCACTGGTTACCCTACTGCCAACGATTCTTGCCCTGAAAGAGCAAATCCAAGCTCAGTACCAATTCAAAACACCGCTACGTGTCGGTTGTGGTGGTGGCGTAGGCACACCTGACGCTGCTCTAGCGACGTTTAACATGGGTGCGGCATACATTGTTACCGGCTCTATCAACCAAGCGTGTGTTGAAGCTGGCGCGAGCGAACACACTCGTAAGCTGCTTTCAACAACCGAAATGGCTGACGTGACTATGGCTCCGGCGGCAGACATGTTCGAAATGGGCGTGAAACTGCAGGTGGTTAAGCGCGGCACCTTGTTCCCAATGCGTGCCAATAAACTGTATGAGCTATACACACGTTACGACTCGATTGAAGCGATTCCAGTAGAAGAACGACTGAAGCTTGAGAAGCAAGTATTCCGTTCAACACTGGATGACATTTGGGCGGGGACTGTGGCGCACTTTAACGAGCGCGATCCTAAACAGATCGAACGTGCTGAAGGCAACCCAAAGCGTAAGATGGCGTTGATCTTCCGTTGGTACTTAGGGCTTTCTAGCCGCTGGTCAAACACCGGTGAACAAGGTCGTGAGATGGATTACCAAGTATGGGCTGGCCCGGCACTTGGCGCATTCAACGCATGGGCAAAAGACAGCTATTTAGATGATTACCAACAGCGTAATGCCGTTGATCTTGCTAAGCACCTGATGCACGGTGCTGCCTACTTAGCTCGTGTTAACCTGCTGACCTCACAAGGCATCAAGCTTGATCCAGAGCTAGCACGTTGGAAGCCGACTCAAAGAATGGCGTAGGCATTTCAATACAGAGTTAATTAAGCTCAACGAATAAAAAAAGCGACCTTAACGGGTCGCTTTTCTTTTGGTCATTTTTCTTAAGCTAGCTAAAAGATTAAGACTTCTGCATACGCTTTTTCAGTCGCGCTAAATCAATGGCGCTTGAACGAACCGTTAATTTGATGTGTTCGTAGTCGTACTCTTCTTTAACCACACTCATATTTGAGCGAATCTCACCGATGATGCCTTGTCCAGAATAAGGGATAGTGATCTCTTCTTCGATCATGCCTTCTTCAGCAACACCAACGATGTACTTGTGCAGTTTCGTGATATCCAGAGGATCTCGAGTCGACGTCAGCATCGCATCTGGGAATTCTTCGATCAGCTCTAATTGCTGTTCTTCAGTCAATCTATCGCACTTATTCAGCACTAATAGTTTTTCGCTGCCTTCAACACCCACTTGTGCTAATACGTCGTGTACCACATCAAGTTGTGCGCGGAATGAAACGTCTGAAGCATCAACGACATAAAGCAGCAATGAAGCATCATGCGCTTCTGCTAGCGTTGAGTGGAATGATGCAACCAGATCGTGTGGCAATTTCTTGATGAAACCCACGGTATCTGAAACAAGGATACGCGGTTGAGTGATTGGCTGAAGCGCACGAACCGTAGTGTCTAGCGTTGCGAACAGTTTATCTTCACCCACCACTTCGGTTGCGGTCATTGCACGCATCATCGAAGATTTACCGGCATTGGTGTAGCCAACTAAAGCAACAGTGAAAAGCTCCGCGCGCCTTGTGCGTCGGGTCTTCATTTCATCTTGTACGCTTACTAGCTCACGCTTAAGCGCAGCAATTTGGTCACGTACGTTACGACGGTCTAGCTCTAGTGAAGTTTCACCTGCGCCCTGACCCATTTGACGCTCTTTATCACCCTCAGCCGTTTCACGAAGTCGTGGCACTAAGTAGTTTAGACGAGCGATATCAACTTGCAGACGAGCAGTACGAGTACGTGCGTGACGGCTGAAGATTTCGATGATGATGCCAGTACGGTCAAATACTTCCACACCCAAACTCGCCTCAACAGTACGCATTTGAGATGGACTTAAATCACAGTCAAATACCACAACATCAGCGGCACCGTATTGGAAGTTGCCCGTTGGAAGATCATCAAAATCTAGCTCATCGATTTCAGAACTAAAATCAAACGACTCATCAATAAAATCTTCATCTTCAGCTTCTTCAATAGAGCCTTGGTAACCAGTTAGATGTGCAATTTCGGCAAGCTTACCTGCACCCAACACATTCTGTCGTTGAGATGAACTGTGGTGTTGCGATTGCGTACCAACGACTTTAAACCCTAGGGTTGACACTAAGCGAGCAAGTTCGGCAAGAGACTCTTTTGCTTCGTCACCTTTAAAATCCGGTGTCGTAATAGAAATAAGTAAAGCGTTATTCGCCGCTGGTTTTGCTGTTAGTTTCATGTTTTATTCTGTCTATGCACCAAAGTGCAACCTAGTATTTGATCTAAAGTTGAGTCGATCCTACGCGTTTCTACGTCAGCTTTATATAGCCACATCACACTAAATATCAGCTTTGATGATAATTAACTGTCTACTCGATGATTATTCACAATAAAAAGCGCCCCATCAGGTCGCTTTTTATTGCCTACAACGGCATTTTTTTACCCATTGAGCTATCATTACTGTTAAACGAATTAATTGCTCACTGCGATAAGGTCCGGATCTCCATCAGGATCATTATTCACAACCCCATCTAAAGAGAATGAGCCACCGGTTACTAACAGTACTCCGCAAAAATGAGGAGCTGCCATCGAGGTACCATTGTAAGAAACCGTTCCTCCTCCCGCTTTAGTCGATAGTACATCGACTCCCGGTTGAGCGTAATCTACATCAGAACCATAATTGGAAAAGTAAGCGAAGCTATCGTTAATTTCTCCAAATGCTGAGATAGTAAATATGTTTGTACCGTTAGTGCTAGCTGGCGTAAAACCACTTGCATCCTGGCCTGAATTACCCGCTGCGATTGAGAAAAATATCCCTTGGGCAGCAGCTGTTTTAATAGCGCTATCTAAGGCAGAGGAAGATCCAGCTCCTCCCAAGCTCATATTGGCACAGTCACCAGAGCCGCCATAGCGTGCAACATGATCAACACCCGCAATCACGCCCGACATTGAGCCACTACCACTATTATCTAAAACTCGTACTGGAATTACCTGCACACCGGGGGCAACGCCAACGACATCAAAACCATCATCATAGGCACCAATCGTTCCTGCTACATGCGTGCCGTGACCATTACCATCATTCGTATTGTTTTTCTTACCGCGAGTGAAGTTTGCCCCTCGAGATTTGTTTACGTTCAAATCGGGATGGTTGCTGTCAATACCCGAATCAATGACCCAAGCAACGACTGAGGCGTTACTCATATCACTTGTCCCACCGTTGACTCTGGTTACACCCCAAGGGATCTGTTGCGGATCTCGCTCAACACTATCTCCACCTCCGCCTCGATTAGGTTTACCCCCTCGCGGCAAAGCATGCATGACGATATCAGGCTCAATGTAATCAATCTCAGGGAACCTATTTTTAAGACCTTTGAGTGCTTGTTCTGGGAACTTGACTGAAAATCCTTTCAGGGCATGGCTATATTGATGACCGACTACACCGCGCCCATTGGCAACTTCACGTGCAATATCATTCGCTCGTGACACCGACGTACTATCTTTCAAAACGACAATATAACTGTCTCTCAAATCATGATTAACAACAGCAGATACAGGAGAGGAAAGAAGAGCAAGTGACATTGCTCCTGCAAGTAATTGGACTCTCATTGCAGACATCCTTTTTATAAAAATTAATCTCCCATCAAGCATAGACTCTACTGAGTTTTTTATCATTAATATGAATTTGTCTATTCTGACACAAAAACACCCCATCAAAAGATGAGGTGTTCAAAGAAATATAACCCGTTATAAAACTTAGAAATCGATTCTCGCTTCGGTTTGAGCATCGAAGAATACGGCCTTTGATAAGTCAAAATGCAGCGGTGCCATTTGCCCAACGGACACTTCAAATTCTGGCGATAAACGACACGCGACTTCTTGGTCGTTCACTTTAACCATCGCAATAGTATCTGGCCCTGTCGGTTCCAATACCTCTAGTTGTAAGTCTAGCTTTGTAGAGGCAGAAACATCGTCACCCTGCTGCTCGGTAATGTGCTCAGGACGTAGTCCTATCACCAACTCTTTGCCATCTTGGTCGCGCATACTTTGTGGCAAACGAATGTGGTGTTCTTGATCTGCGGTACCGACCACTTTAATAATCGGATTCTGTTCCTCATCCAAGTCCACCATGGTTTTAATGAAGTTCATTGATGGTGAACCCATAAAGCCAGCCACAAACATATTGTTGGGTTTGGTGTAGATCTCTTGCGGTGTGCCGAGCTGCTGTAGCTCGCCATCTTTCATTACTGCGATGCGATCAGCGAGAGTCATCGCTTCGATTTGATCATGGGTTACATAAACAATCGTGGTATTCAGCTTCTGGTGCAGACGTTTAATCTGATGACGCATCTCAACACGCAGCTTGGCATCCAAGTTAGAAAGCGGCTCATCAAACAGATACAGCTTAGGACGACGAGCTAGAGCACGCCCCATTGCGACACGTTGACGCTGACCACCAGAAAGCTGCGATGGCTTACGATCAAGCAACTGTTCGATTTGCAGCATTTCAGCCACTCGATTTACTTCTGCATCGATCTCATCCTGAGGCATCTTACGAATCTTCAAACCGAAAGCGATATTGCCACGTACCGTCATGTTTGGATAAAGCGCGTACGACTGGAATACCATCGCGATATCGCGATCTTTAGGTTCAACCTGCGCCACGTCTATGCCATTAATTACAATCTCACCCGAGCTAATATTCTCTAGCCCAGCTATGGTGTTCATCAAGGTGGATTTCCCACACCCCGAAGGGCCGACAAGTATCAAAAATTCCCCCGAATCGATACTGATGTCGATGCCCTTTAACGTTTCGTTGTCCGCGTTGCGATAGGTTTTACGGATCTGTTTTAAATCTAATGTTGCCATGGGTAATTATCCTTTTACTGATCCTGCCGTTAGGCCACGAACAAAATATTTTCCTGCGAAGACATACACCAACAGCGTTGGCAGTGCGGCGATGATCGCGGCAGCCATGTCGACGTTATATTCTTTAACGCCAGTGCTGGTGTTGACTAGGTTGTTTAATGCCACGGTGATCGGCTGAGTATCTGAGCCGGAATAGACCACTCCGAACAAGAAGTCATTCCAAATCGCGGTGAACTGCCAGATCACCGTCACCATGATGATTGGTGTCGAGATCGGTAATAAGATCTTGAAGAAAATCGTAAAGAAGCCAGCACCATCGAGCTTTGCCGCCTTGATCAATTCATCAGGAATCGAGATATAGAAGTTACGGAAAAACAGTGTAGTAAATGCCATACCGTAGATAACGTGCACAATCACCAAGCCGATGGTTGTGTTCGCTAGCCCCATCTTGCCGAGCATGGTTGCCATTGGTAGTAGCACCACTTGGAATGGAATGAAGCAGCCAAATAACAACAAACTAAAGAACAGGTTTGAACCTTCGAATTGCCATTTCGTCACCACATAACCATTGAATGCACCCAACAATGTTGAAATCGCAACCGCAGGAATCACCATTTGGAACGAGTTCCAGAAGTAGCCTTTGATGCCTTCACATTTCACGCCAGTACAAGCGGTGTCCCACGCTTTATACCAAGCATCGAACACCCACTCTTTTGGCAAGCTCATCAGGTTGCCCGCCTTGATGTCTGGCAGAGTTTTGAATGACGTCAGCGCCATCACGAACAATGGCATTAGGTACACTAAACAGAAGAAAAGCAGTGCTGAATAAATAAAGATTCGAGCAAAATTGATGTTATGCATCATGACTTTTTCTCCCTAAGTTCAGAGTAAAGATAAGGCACGAGAATCGCTAAAATGCCGGCAAGCATCATCATGGCACTGGCAGCACCAAGGCCGATTTGGCCACGAGTAAAGGAGTGGGCATACATGAATAGCGCTGGAAGATCCGATGAATAACCCGGGCCGCCTGCCGTCATTGCCGTCACAAGGTCAAAGCTCTTAATTGCAATGTGAGAAGTAATGATCACCGCACTGAAAACCACAGGGCGCAAGCAAGGTAAAATGATTTTGAGATAGATAGTGGGTAAGCTTGCCCCATCGATTTGAGCCGCTTTGATGATTGAAGAATCGATGCCACGCAGACCTGCTAAGAACATCGCCATCACGAATCCAGAAGACTGCCAAAGTGCTGCAATCACTAAGGTGTAAACCGACATTTCAGAATTGACGAGCCAGTCAAATTTGAAGTCAGTAAATCCCCAGTCTTGCATCAACTTTTCAATGCCAAGACCCGGGTTAAGAATCCATTTCCACGCCGTACCCGTCACAATGAATGACAACGCCATTGGGTAGAGGTAGATAGTACGAATCGCGCCTTCTTGACGGATATTTTGGTCAAGCAATACCGCTAAACCAACGCCTAGCAAGATAGCAATCGCCATGAATAGAAAACCAAACACACCAAGGTTGGTGATTGAGGTAATCCAACGATCGTTATCCATCAGCTTTTCATATTGGGTTAAACCAACGAAGTTGAAGCTCGGAAGAAATCGAGAGTTGGTGAACGACAATGCGGCCGTCCAAAATATATAACCGTAGATACACACCACGGTCACTAACGCAGTTGGCACCAGCACAATTTTAGGTAACCAATGTTGCAACCTGTCAGCAAAACTCGGTTTCGGTGCAGGCTGGCTCCTTGTGGGTTTTGGAGTCGACTCAGTCAAAACATGCTCCATAACTTATCCTTGTTGTACAATCGAGCCAATGGCTTACCTTTCGGCACCACATCAGCATCACGCATATTAGAATTGGGAGTGAAGAGCAGATAGGCTCCCTACGAGCCTACCCACCCTGGGGGTTCGATAAAGCAACACAACCCGTCACTCACGTGCGTTGTGTGTCGCTTATCAAGTTAGATTAGATAGCCGCTTTCACTGCTTTTGCTAACTTAGCTGCCGCTTGTTTCGGATCGGCATCTTTCTCATTGAAGAAGTTGGTCACTACGTCATAGATCGCGCCTTGAGCGTAGCTTGTTGTCGCTAGGCCGTGAGCCATACTCGGAACAAGATCGCCAGATTCAGCACTCGCTTTGAAGGTTGCCATTGAGTCCAACGCACATTGGTCGAATTTAGACATGTCCATATCTAGACGTACAGGGATAGAACCTTTGTTAAGGTTGAAGACTTCTTGGAAGTCTTTAGTAAGAATGGTTTTCGCTAGGTCTTGCTGAGCTTTTTGGTTCTCTTTGTCACTTAACTCAAAGAACGCAAAGCTATCGATATTGAAGGTAAATTGGCCGTCAGTACCTGGAGCTGGTGCACAGATGTAATCTTTACCCGGCACTTTGCCTGCCGCAGTAAACTCACCTTTCGCCCAATCACCCATGATCTGCATCGCTGCTTCGCCATTGATAACCATTGAGGTTGCGACGTTCCAATCACGACCTGGAGAGTTGCTGTCGATGTAGTCACGCATCTTTTTGAACTTGGTGAACACTTCCACCATCTTGTCGCCAGATAATACGTCCATATCAAGATCAACGAACGCTTTGTTGTAATCTTCACTGCCTAGAACATCAAGAGCCACCGCTTCGAATACGGTTGCGTCTTGCCAAGGTTGACCACCGTGAGCCAATGGAATGAAGCCAGCTGCTTTAATCTTGTCTGCAGCAACAAAGAACTCATCTAACGTAGTTGGAACCGTAACGCCCGATTTTTCTAAAACAACAGGGTTAGCCCAAAGCCAGTTAACACGGTGAACGTTAACAGGAACCGCCACATATTCGCCATCCCACTTCATCACTTTAGTCACCACCTCTGGCAGTAACTCATCCCATTGTTCTTGTTTAGCAGTCGCATCGAGAGACGTTAGAAAACCTAAACCACCCCACTCTTGAATATCATGACCTTTGATCTGCGCGGCAGATGGAGGATTGCCCGATACTGCTCGAGTTTTCAAAACAGTCATCGCACTTTCACCGCCGCCACCAGCAACAGCAAAATCTTTCCAAGTATGGCCTTGTTCTTCAATCATCTCTTTCAGTACCGCTGCGGATTTCGCTTCGCCACCGGCAGTCCACCAGTGAAGTACTTCCACTTCACCAGCTTGAGAAAATGTTGAGGCAGCAAGAAGAGATAGAGTAAGTAGGGTTTTATTGATTTTCATTATTATCTTCCATGTTTTAGCGGACTCGACGTCCGGTTCAATAAAGAGTCTACTTATTCTGATTGATAAGATTGAAACAAAAGGTAAGCCCTATGTAACACAATTGTTACATTACACTTCTAGGCCTGTTGGGATATAGACTTTGGCTTCTAAGCCGCCTTGAGAGGAGTTGCGAATAATGAGATCTCCGCCGTGTCCGTGCAGGATATTTCGGCAGATCCCGAGGCCAAGTCCGTGTCCTTGGTCGTCGGTTGCCAGCCTAAAGTAGGGTTCAAAGACCATCTCTAGCTTGTCTTCTGGGATACCATTGCCACAGTCTTGAATAGTCACGACCACCCAAAGCTCATCACCACTAACTTCCACTACGGCAGATGAACCATACTTAACTGCGTTGTCGATTAAGTTGGTCAGTACACGCTTAATCGCCAGTGGTTTCGCGACCAATGGCTCAATGACAACCGGTTCGAACTCTACCTTTGTTTGGTACTGGTTATGAGATTCAATCACAGAGAGCACCATTTCATTGAGGTCAATAATGGCATTATTCTCGTGTAGATCGGTGTCTCTTACCGCTTGCAAAGCACCTTTGACCATCATCTCGAGCTCATCGAGATCTTTATTGAATTTGTCTTTCTTTACTTCACTCTCCAACAACTCTGCACGCAATCTTAGACGTGTTATTGGTGTCTTTAAGTCATGGGAGATCGCAGAAAAAAGGTGCTCTCGGTCGGCAACATAGCGACGAATCCGTTGCTGCATGCGATTAAAGGCTCGGGTTGCGGTGACCAGTTCAGTCGCCCCTTCTTCTTTCAGTTGGGGCTGCTGAATGTCCATACTCATCTCATTGGCGGCTCTTGCTAACTTTTTAAGAGGGCGTACTTGGCGACGAATCATCAAGTAAGTTAGAACCAGCAGAATAAGCGTTGAAGAAACTAAGAAGATCACCTGCTCTCTGCCAAGAATCGTATCGTCGAGTTTCACATATGGAGCAGGCAACAATGCCGCAATGTATACCCATTCGTGACTGGTCAATTCGATTTGTACAACCAGAATGGGTGGATTCAGCGGTTCTAACGTTAAAGTATGATGTGCCCAAGATCGCGGGAGATCGCTCAAGTAGATGTCATTTTTGAGCAAACGAAGGTGTTCAGGACGAGAGAAGTCAACCCGCACTGACGCCACTTTATTGAGTTTGCTACTCAAAACACTTTCTATCGCTTCAATCGAGGCGGTTTTTAAGCGGGTATCGGGGATCGGTTCGACAATCAAAGCCTCTTTATTGAAAGAAACGAAGAAACGCGTTCCCCCCATATTGCGGATTTGATCCAGCACGATATGACGATATTTAACGGGTAGAGATTGGAAAAAAGTCACCGTTGAAGCAAACATGTTCGCCATGCTCGACGAAGCAGAACGAATCCCTTCCAGCTCTTTGTGTTTTGATTCGCTATACCATATAGACGTTGCGATACCTTGAGCTATCACCACGGCTAACAGCGTCAACAATAAGGTTCTTGCGACTAACGAATTTGGTTTCAACCAACTCATCCAGTTCATACGAGATATTTCATCCGGAATACTTCATTGGAAATACTTTATTAGCATTGCTTCATTAACAGTAGGTCATGCTTAGTGTTCATACTGAACCGGCACAGCAAGAATGTAGCCATTACCGCGCATAGTTTTGATGTAGTGAGGGTATTTACCACTGTCGCCCAGCCGACTTCTCAGGCGACTAAGCTGCACATCAATACCACGTTCAAAAGGCAGCGCTTCGCGGCCTCTGGTGGCGAAAGAGATGGTGTCACGGTCGAGAACTTCATTAGGACGAGTCAAGAACAGCATTAACAAAGAAAAGTCACTGCCTGACAAGTCCATTTCTTCTGAATTTTCATTGTGAGAAATTCGATGCGCTAGTGTATCGAGCGTCCAATCACCAAAAATAATCTGCTTTGGCAGTGCATCACTTGGCTTGTCATCCACCACTTGAACACGGCGTAGTAGTGCTTTGATACGAGCCATTAATTGGCGCGGACTAAATGGCTTCGCAATGTAATCATCGGCACCAATTTCTAAACCAATAATTTGATCGGTTTCATCCGATACCGCTGTCAGCATGATAATTGGCACATTGGATTGCTTTCGAACTCGCTGACACAAAGTAAAACCATCGTCACCGGGGAGCATAACATCGAGCAGAATCAGGTCTGGATAACCTTGGCTTTGCAGGTGGGTTTCTAATTCAACACCGTCTCCAACAGAAGAGACATCGAAGCCCGATTTTGTAAGGTACTCTTCCAGCAGCTCGCGGATTTCTTGATCATCATCCACCACGAGAATTCGAGTATTTGTTGGCATCGCCCAAACCTATTAAATTTACAACTTATTCACATAGTGTATAGGCTGGCCGATTATTTGATTATTGACATGTTTGTAAAGTTAGAAGAACGAACAGATAAAGATCACAACTTAGTGACCTCTATCTGTACTTAGCGACTCAAAGAATCATCGAAGGTTAAGAGGAGCAGCTGATTTCCATGGCTTTGCCCCACTCAGGCGGCAGCGCGGCAAGGTGTTCGTAGTCAGGATGTTCCGCATAAGGGTCTGCCAACACCACCATTAACGCATCAATATCACTACTATCACCACGCTCGGCTTTATCTATGGCGAGTTGGGCAAGGTAGTTTCTGAGGATGTATTTCGGGTTCACTTGTCGCATCTTTTCGCTGCGCTCTGCCACTGAACTCTCTTCCAATTCGCAGCGTTGTAAGTAGTTATCCATCCATAGCTTTGCTGCCTCTCGGTCGATAACCAAATCAATCACTTCCTGTGGCGGCAAGGTATCCAAGTTCGACAGCGTTCTAAAGAATCTTGGGTAGTCGACTTTGTTTTGCGACATCAGCTCAAACATAGATTCAAACAAACGACTGTCACCTTCTTGTTTCGAAAGCAGCCCCAATTTACGACGCATCATCTGACTGAAATAACCATTCATTTGTGGTTCGTATTGTTCGAGTGCAGCCTCAAGTTCGGCTTTATCCACCAGAGGCGAAAGTGAGTGCGCCAGTGCCGATAGGTTCCACAATCCAATTCTAGGCTGTTGATTGAAAGCATAACGACCTTGGTAATCCGAGTGATTACAGATCAATCTTGGGTCATATTCATCAAGGAATGCGAATGGGCCATAATCGAAAGTTTGCCCGATGATAGACATGTTATCAGTGTTCATCACTCCGTGAGCAAAACCATTCGCTTGCCACAGCGCGACCATTTCCGCAGTGCGATCAACAATCTCATTAAACATGGCAGCGTATGGCTTTTCTTCATCGAGGCATTCTGGGAAGTGCCATTCGATGACTTTGTCGGCCAATAATTTATGTTCTGACAACTGATTGGTATAAAACAGGTGTTCAAAGTGACCGAAACGAATATGTGACTCAGCAGCGCGCACCAACAATGCGCCCCACTCTTGCTTCTCACGATAAACCGGCGTATCGCTGGTCATCATCGCCAACGCACGTGTGGTTGGGATATTAAGACCCGCCATCGCTTCGCTACATAGATACTCACGAACCGTTGAGCGAATAACCGCTCGACCATCGCCCATACGTGAATAGGGGGTTTTACCTGCACCTTTAAGGTGTAAGTCGAACGTTTCACCACTTTTCGCGACAACTTGCGCTAATAACAGCCCTCTTCCATCACCTAAGTCCGGGTTATAAGAGCCAAACTGGTGACCTGCGTATTTCATTGCGAGTGGCGAAAACTGCTCAGGTTCAACATTGCCAGATAACGTCTCAAGCAATTCCTCGGAAGCGTTTTCAAATGACGGAAAGCCAAGTTCATTCGCAAGATTATGGTTCCATGCGAGCCATTGGACATTGCTGAGCGGTGTAGGTTGAATTGGGGTATAGAACAGTCGAGGTAATGCGGTAAATCGATTGTTAAATGAAATAGAATCCCAGACAGACATGAGAGGCACACTGTAGATAAAAGATGATTTAAGATTATCACAGTTTGATAACAACTTCAGATGAGGTTACACGATGAGCTTATGAGAGAAAATTGCTTAGCTGTTTTTCGAAGAGGAAAAGCTAAGTGGCTAGACTGATGAGAAGAGCCACATTTACGAGAATAAGAGTTCTAACTTTGAAGACTTTTTAACAAGTGTATTCATAATAAAAACTGAAAATATTGAGCCATAAAACTGACTACATTAGAGCAAGAATACCCACTAGAGAAAGGGTAGAGAAAATCCAAGTACGACTGATAACGCCGAAATTACTGTGTTGAATCATTTCTTGATGCTGCATATGTCTCTCCTCGAGAACGTGATGGTGTAACACCAATATATCGACTTTATGCCGATATCAGCAAGCACATTAATATTAACCTTTTATTACAACACCAAGAAACTTCTGTAACTATTCAACTATTTGATAAATCAAAAGCTATGCTCGACTGGTCGTCGAAAGCAGTGCACCAGCCCCAATAAAGACACCTCCAGTGACACGATTGAATACCTTGGCTCGGCCTTTAGCAAACAACCAATTTGACGATTTAGCCCCTAAATAGGCGTAAACCAATAACCAAGACAATTCCATTACAATAAAGGTCAAAGCAAACACGGTGAACTGTGGAACCAGAGCGATCGATGGGTCAATAAATTGCGGAAAAAGTGCGGTAAAAAATAGGATAGCTTTGGGATTGCTCGCACCAACAATGAAGCCACTTAAGTAATGCTGCGAAGCACTTTCTTTAACCGATTTAGAATCGGATTGTTGATTGGATAGGTTGTCGTAATCTTGCTGACTAGAACGCAGAGACTTCCAACCAAGGTAGATTAGGTAAGCGGCTCCTGTCCATTTAATGACGTTAAACACCACCTCAGACGAAGCAATAATCACACCCAGCCCGGTAAACGATAACGTTAGAATTCCAGTAATCGCAGTTAAGCTACCCAGCGCGGTAAATATCGATAGTTTAAAGCCAGATTGCACACCTTTAGTCATGCATAATAAAGAGCTTGGCCCGGGCGAAGCTGTCAAAATCAGCACCGCTAATAAATAATAAATCCATGTATCAAAGCTCATCGCGAATTCTCCTTAACTCACTAAAACGACTAAACATTGACCATCAATATGTGATAGTTATTCACATTAAGCAACTAAATAATATGCAACAAATCCTCAACGCTAAGTACGGTATCCAAAATTTAGGCAATAAAAAACGCCATGCATTGCTGCATGGCGTTTAAATTAATACAGATAGGGTTTCTTTAATAACGAAGGTAACCCGAATCTAATCAAAGAAGCTTTTTCGATACAAAGCTTAGTCTATACAAAACTTAGTCTGTGTAGAGAGAGAACTCATCTGCGCAAGCCACTAGCTGCTCACGAGTGATCATGAATACGCCATGACCACCATTAGAGAATTCAATCCAAGTGAATGGAATCTCTGGGTACTGATCCATCATGTGAACCATTGAGTTGCCCACTTCACAGATCAGAATACCATCATCCGTTAGGTAGTTTGGCGCGTTAGCTAAGATACGACGAACCAATTTCAGCCCGTCAGTACCTGCCGCTAGGCCAAGTTCTGGTTCATGAGTAAACTCTTCTGGCAAGCTGTTCATATCTTCTTCGTCCACGTAAGGTGGATTCGATACGATCAGGTTGTATTTCTCTTTTGGTAAATCACGGAAAAGATCTGAACGGATTGGGAACACTTGCTGCTCCATGCCGTGATCTTGAACGTTCTGCTCAGCAACTTGCAATGCGTCAGTAGAGATATCAATCGCGTCTACTTCAGCATCAGGGAATGCATGAGCACAAGCAATAGCAATACAGCCACTACCCGTACAAAGGTCCATGATGCGCGTTGGCTCTTCAGTTAACCAAGGTTGGAATTGAGCTTCGATCAGCTCACCAATTGGCGAACGAGGCACAAGAACGCGTTCATCAACGAAGAACTCTAGACCACAGAACCAAGCTTTGTTGGTTAGGTAAGCCGTTGGTGTGCGATCATTGATACGCTTGATTACGCGCTCAACAATACGCAGACGTTCGCTGCTCGTTAGACGAGAGTTCATAACATGCGAAGGAACATCAATCGGCAGATAAAGAGTAGGTAAAATAAGTTGTACCGCCTCATCCCACGCGTTATCAGTGCCGTGACCATAAAAAAGGCCCGCTGCGTTAAAGCGACTAACAGTCCAACGAATCACATCTTGAAGCGTGTGTAGTTCTGATACCGCTTCTTCTACAAAAATCTTATCCAAAATTGTCTCCGAAAAGCGCTACAATACTGCTAATTACGTTTCTAATTAGAATTCATAACCTGATGAGCAAAAAAGACACCGACTTCGATGACGATTTCGCCCTATTCAACGATGCAGTAAAGGGCGTTAAAAAGTTGCAACAGGATACCATAGTCCAGCAGCCAAAAAGAAATGCCAAGCAAAAAGAAATTACTCGCACGGCAAGACAAGCCAGTGATAGCGAGTTTTATTTCTCGGATGAGTTCATTCCGCATCTTAGCGAAGAAGGCCCAACACGTTATGCGCGTGATGATGTCTCTAAGTATGAGGTGAAGCGCTTACGTCGTGGTGTCTACGTACCTGATGTATATCTTGATATGCACGGTATGACTCAACAAGAAGCGAAACGCGAGTTAGGTGCCATGATTGCGCACTGCGTGAAAGAGAGCGTGGCGTGTGCCTGTGTTCAGCACGGTATCGGTAAACACATCCTTAAACAGAAGGTGCCTTTGTGGTTAGCGCAGCACCCTGACGTGATGGCCTTTCACCAAGCACCTTTAGAGTTTGGTGGTAACGGTGCGTTGTTGGTTTTGCTTGCTATTCCAGACAAATAACTCCGACTCACTATTTCCCCCCAACGTCAAAAACAGAAAAGGGCACCTCAAATCATTGAGGTGCCCTTTTCTTTGTTATCTTTCAGCCTTTAGGTTAGATATAACCTCGACTATGGATTGATGTTCCAAAGTAACTCGCCTTTTTGTGTCTCAAGGTCGAATTCAATGCAAGCCAAACCTGACGTCGGAAACATAGGCGGCGCCATGCCCGTTGCAAATTCTGCTGTTAAGTAGCCCACTAGAGGTAAATGAGAAACAAATAAAATGGTCTCTAGTTTTTCTACTTCTGCCATTGCTACGGTCAAATCAAACACATCGTCGGACATTCCATAAGGCGTAATATCATCACAGGTTTCTACTTTCTTTCCAGAAAACGCCTGAGAGATTTCTAACCACGTTTCTTGTGCCCTTAAATATGGGCTCACAAGCACTTTATCGAATTGACTAATCCCCTGCTCATTTGCAGCTTGAGCTACTGCAAGAGATGCCATTTTCCCGCGCTTGGTTAACGCTCGTTCTGCATCCGAATCCGCAAAATGTTCTGCTTCACCGTGGCGCATTATGAATATTTTCATGTTCAGTCCTGTCTACGTAACATTTCGAAAGTCGATATATCCCATATCAGCGATACGCTACTTAGCGTTTGGCTCTCAAACTAGAGAAGCCGCAGTCTATATAAATAATTATATCAAGTCACTTGCTAAAGAGTTCGACTTTCTTAACAATCTTATTAAAAGAAAATAAATCACTGATAAAAATCGATAAAAATGATTTAGAAGTCGCCAAAAAGCTCTTCATATCCCAAAATGTGATCGCAAGGTTTGCACCTCAAATCATCGCGTACATAATTTAAAAACCACCTTCTCTGGAGATGCTTCTGTGCATTTAAGCCCTAATGATGAACATCAATACCGTTACGTAACCTTGGATAACGGATTGCGAGTACTGTTAGTTCACGATCAGAACGCTCAAAAAGCTGCAGCCGCACTCGCCGTTAATGTCGGGCATTTTGATGACCCTACCGACCGAGAGGGTTTAGCGCACTACTTAGAGCATATGCTATTTTTGGGAACTGAAAAGTATCCAAAGGTCGGAGAGTTCCAAAGTTTTATCAGCCAACATGGCGGTAGCAACAATGCTTGGACCGGAACCGAACACACCTGCTTCTTTTTTGATGTTGAATTGAATGCCTTTGAAACTGCACTCGATCGCTTCAGCCAATTTTTCACAGCGCCACTTTTTAACGAAGAAGCACTAGACAAAGAACGCCAAGCCGTTGATTCCGAATACAAGATGAAACTCAACGACGACTCGCGACGCTTGTACCAAGTTACCAAAGAACTGGTGAATCACAATCACCCATTCTCGAAGTTTTCTGTCGGTAATATCGAGACGTTGGGTGACAGAAACGGTGAAACGATTCGACAAGAGATCTTGGCTTTCCACCAGCAACAATATTCAGCCGATCTAATGACGCTGACACTGTCTGGCAATCAATCATTAGACGAAATGCAAAGTTGGGTTGAGGAGCGTTTTAGCTCGATTACCAATCACAAACTACAAGGTAAAAAGGTTGCAGTTCCAATTGTTGGCGAATTAAGCACGGGTGTACAAGTTCACGTTAAACCGATAAAAGAAGTACGAAAACTTATCTTAACCTTCCCAATGCCCAGCATGGACGAGCACTATGGGATTAAGCCATTATCATTCTTTGCACACCTTATCGGTTACGAAGGCGAAGGCAGTTTGATGATGCAGCTGAAAGAGAAAGGTTGGATTACTTCCCTCTCGGCAGGTGGCGGCGCAAGTGGCAGTAACTATCGTGACTTCACGATCAGTTGCTCAATGACCATCGAAGGCTTAACCAAAACCGATAACGTCGTTCAAGCTATATTTCAGTACATCAAACTCATTGAACAACAAGGCATCGAAGAGTGGCGTTATCTTGAAAAACGCGCCGTTTTAGAGTCCGCTTTCCGCTTTCAAGAGCCCTCCAGACCGCTCGATGTCGTCAGTCATCTTGTTATCAACATGCAGCACTATCAAGAGCAAGACGTAATGTATGGCGATTATAAGATGTCGCACTTTGACGAAGAGTTACAACGCTCTTTGCTTCCCTACTTATCTGTCGACAACATGCGGGTCACCATCGTAGCTCAAGGCTTCGAGTATGATAGAGAAGCGAAGTGGTATTTTACGCCCTACTCCGTTACGCCTTTTAGCTCAGAGCAGACCCAATGCTTTACGTGCATCAACCCCGGCTGGATGTTTGAGCTGCCAAGTAAAAACCCATTTATTTGCTACGACTTAGACCCTGCTGAACTCGAAGGTGATGCTAAGCACCCACAACTGTTAGAAGAGCTGGATGGCTTTAAGTTATGGCACCTCCAAGACCATCAATTTCGAGTACCTAAAGGTGTGGTGTATATCGCTATCGACAGCCCACACTCAGTCGCCACCCCGAGAAACATCGTTAAAACACGCTTGTGTGTAGAGATGTTCTTGGACTCGCTTGAAAAAGACACGTATCAGGCTGAAATTGCGGGTATGGGCTACAACATGTATACCCATCAGGGCGGTGTAACACTCACGCTTTCGGGATTCAGCGAAAAGCAACCACAGCTGCTCAATATGATCCTTGAGCGCTTCCAAGCACGCGACTTTAATCCAACACGCTTTGAAACTATTAAGCATCAATTGCTCAGAAACTGGAATAATGCGTCGCAAGATCGTCCTATTTCTCAGCTGTTTAATGCGATGACTGGAATACTTCAGCCTAATAACCCGCCTTATTCCGTATTAATTGAAGCCTTGGAAACGATTGAGGTCGATGAACTCTCTTCTTTTGTTCAAGCTATCTTGGCAGAACTGCATGTCGAAATGTTTGTGTATGGTGATTGGAAAAAAGCCGATGCACACAATATGGCTGAAACGCTAAAAGATGCATTACGTGTTCAAGACCAAGCTTACGAAGAGTCACTACGCCCATTAATCATGTTGGGTGAAAATGGTAGCTTCCAACGCGAAGTCGTATGTAATCAAGATGATTCAGCCATCGTGGTTTACTACCAATGTGCTGATATTTCACCTAAAAATATTGCGCTGTATTCATTGGCGAACCATTTGATGTCAGCCACCTTCTTCCATGAGATTCGTACCAAGCAGCAGCTAGGCTATATGGTCGGCACTGGCAATATGCCGTTGAACCGACACCCAGGTATTGTGTTGTATGTGCAATCACCGAATGCTGCCCCGGCAGACTTGTTAGCCTCGATAGATGAATTCCTCAATGCCTTTTACATGGTGCTGCTGGAGCTTAACGACTATCAATGGCACAGCAGTAAACGCGGCCTCTGGAATCAGATTTCAACGCCAGATACCACCTTGCGCGGTCGCGCTCAGCGCTTATGGGTTGCGATAGGCAATAAGGACTTGGAATTCAATCAGAGAGAGCGTGTCTTAGAAGATCTTAAAGGTCTAACACGCTCAGACATGATGCGTTTTGTGGTCAGCCAACTTAAACCTCGCACGGCAAATCGTCTGATTATGCATGCACACGGTAATGCTCATAATGAGGAACAGAAGTTGTCGGCAGGTGTGGAGATTGGCTCAATTGATGAGTTTCAGTTACGCCCTAAAGACTGTGAGCTTGGCTGATAAAGCTGGATTGAAAATCATAAGGTTGATGTGAAAGCATCAACCTTTTTTCTTGGATGAAGCACAAAATCAGATCTCCTATTACGCTCCTTCGTCGCTTAAGGAGATGACGGTAGTTTCGATTGAGATGTGTTTGATCACCTTTCTAATCAACGCAATAACTTACTTTTTATCTCTCGAACATCATTCCCGAAAAGGAGGAACGACTGAGTCGGGAATCTCATTCCTTTCACACTCGTTCATAAAACAATAAAGCCCGCATCAATCGCTTGATACGGGCTTATTAATCAATGAGTTAGAAAGTTACTTGTAGAAAGATTCACCCAACCCAGCACGTGTCAGTAGGCCATCGCATGGCGCAAAACGATCACCGTACTTCTTAGCGAAGTCGTTCATCATTTCGACCAATGACTTAATACCAATTTGATCCATGTATCGGAACGGACCTCCTAAGAATGGAGGGAAACCGATACCGAAAATAGCACCAATATCGCCATCACGTGGGCTGCGGATAATACCGTCATCCAAACAACGAACCGCTTCGTTTAGCATAGGCAACACACAGCGCATTGCGATATCGTTATCGCTCAACTCAGGGTCAGGTTGCAGTTTAAGCAGCTTGTAAACTGACTTATCGACTTCTTTCTTCTTACCTTTGTAAGTGTAGAAACCTTTGCCACTCTTACGGCCTTTACGGTTGTCATTCAAAAGAATATCGAACACATCAGGGCCTTGGAAACGGTCGCCTAGCTCATTCACTAAAATTGGAATAATCTTCGCGCCGATATCAACACCCACCTCGTCTAACAAAGTAATTGGGCCGACCGGGAAGCCGAAGTCCAATAACGTGCTGTCGAGCTTTTCAATTGGCTCATTTGCCAGTAACAGATGCGCCGCTTCATTCATGTACGGAGCAAGAATACGGTTCACGTAGAAACCAGCCGTGTCTTTAACAACAATCGGCGTTTTGCCTTGCTTCTTCGCTAATGCTACAACCGTCGAAATCGTCTCTTCTGACGTAGTTTCATGAGGGATAACTTCGACTAGCGGCATTTTTTCGGCAGGGCTGAAGTAGTGAAGACCGACAACGTTTTCTGGTCGCTGCGCCTTCTCCGCAATCTTATGGATTGGCAATGAAGACGTATTCGTCGCAAAGATAGTCTCTGGTTTTGCATTGGCTTCAATGTCCGCAACCATTGATTGCTTAAGATCGAGGTCTTCAAATACCGCTTCAATCACCACATCAGTGTGATTAAAGCTCGTAAAGTCGATACCACCAGAAAGCTGAAGCATCTTACTTTCCAGACCAGCTTTAGTCAGAATGCGACGCTTACGCTGCTTATCGAACAACTTAAAGTTGTAGTTCAGCGCGTTTAGAACGCCTTCATTGGATACGTCTTTAATGCGAACAGGCACTTTCGCTTTGGCAACGCTAACATGGCTGATACCAGCACCCATAAGGCCACCGCCCAGCACACCAACACGCTTAACCGCTTTGGGTTCTGCGTCTGCGCCGTGCTCTTTTTTCATTTCAGTGGTGGCAAAGAAAATCGAACGCAGGGCTTTAGATTCTGAAGTCATTACCAGTTCAGAGAAACGCTTCGCTTCATACTGAAGACCTTTATCAAAACCGTTCTCAAGGCCGTAACGAATCACATCAAGAATCGCATCGGCTGCAGGGTAATTACCGCGTGTTTTCTGGTTGGTTTTCTTCGAAGCCTGTTCAAAAATAACCTTACGACCTAGACCCGTGCGTGAAATAAGCTTCTCTTTGGTCGAAGCTTGGCTTTTAGACGCAAGACGCTTACCTTTTTTGCCGCCTGAGTTCTTTTCAACAAAGCTCTTAGCGACTTCAAGCAAGATAGTTTCTGGCACACAAGCATCGACAACACCGAGCGATTTCGCTTTCTTAGCACGCAACTGCTTACCCGTAAGAATAAGGTCAAGAGAAGGCAGCAACCCGATAAGGCGAGGAAGACGCTGTGTACCACCAGAGCCTGGTAACAGACCGAGCTGTACTTCTGGCAAGCCAAGGCGAGTCTTGTCTGAGTCGGTACATACGCGGTAATCACATGCCAGCGCAAGCTCTAAACCGCCACCTAAACATGGACCGTGAATTGCTGCGACTACTGGATATGGAAGATCTGAGAGTGTTTGGAACATCTCCTGCCCTTGACGAGCAAGAGACTGTGCTTCGTCAGCCGTTTTACAAGCATCAAGCATTCGCACATCAGCACCTGCGATAAAGTTATCTGGCTTTAGTGAATGAACGATTAAGCCCTTAACTCGGCTTTGCTTTTCTTTTAGCTGCTCGAAGATGGCTTTCATTTCTTCAGCAAAAGCCGCTTGCAGCGTGTTCATTTTCTCGTTTGGCACATCAATCGCTAACCAAGCAATATCTTGCTCATCGATATTAAGAGTAAATGCTGTCGCTTTCTTTTTGGTTGATTCAGTCGCCGACGTTGAATCTGGTTGAGCGACGGTTTCTTTTTCTGTTGTTGCATCAAGAGTCGTAGACATTATTCTACCTCCAAGATCATTGCTGCACCTAAACCACCAGCCGCACAAGCTGTGTTCAGTGCCAAGCCGCCACCGCGACGTTTCAGTTCACGCAGTGTTTGAGTCATCATACGCGCGCCAGTCGCAGCAAACGGGTGTCCGTAAGCAATTGAACTACCCAGCACGTTGAATTTCTCCATATCAATCTCACCGATCGCTTTGTCACGGCCAAGGTTCTTCTGAGCAAACTCGTCACTTGCAAACATTTTGACGTTCGCTAGAACTTGGGCTGCGAATGCTTCGTGCATCTCGATTAGAGTTAGGTCTGACAACTCTAGACCTGTGTTCTTCAACACTTGAGAGGTCGCGTAGGTTGGCCCCATCAACATATCCGTTTCAACACCAATCGCTGAGAATGCATAGCCACGAATATAGCCAAGCACTTCTAAACCTAGCTCTTTAGCTTTACCTTCGCGCATCAACATCACCGCAGCGCCGCCATCGGTAAGAGGCGTTGCATTGGCTGCCGTTACAGTGCCGTACTTTCTATCGAATGCCGGGCGCAGTTTCGCGTAGCCTTCAACCGTTGAGTCGTGGCGAACGTTGTTGTCTTCCGCGAGGTACTTTTTATAAGGCGCTGGGAACGCCGTCATCACTTCGTCTTTAATCTTGCCTTCTTTCCATGCTTGAGAAGCCAGAGAGTGAGAACGGTGAGCAAGTGCATCTTGAGCTTCGCGAGTAATACCATGCGTCTTCGCCATCTGCTCAGCCGTTTGTCCCATGGATAAACCGGTCGAGTATTCTGCGACTGCCGGTGGCACTGGCATCAGATCTTTGACTGAAAGCGTTTTAAGAATCTTCAGCTTCTGACCCATGGTTTTCGTTTTACTCAGCGCTAATAAATTTGCCGCTAACTTTTTCGAAACGCCAATAGGCAATACAGAAGAAGAATCCGCACCGCCTGCAATACCAACATCAATCGTGCCAGCCATAATGCTCTCGGTCACGTTAACTGCCGCTTGGAAGCTGGTCGCACATGCTCGTGTCACACTGTAGGCATCGGTATTGATGTCCATTCCCGTACCCAACACGATTTCACGTGCAATGTTCGGTGCTTCTGGCATTTGTACGACTTGGCCGAACACCACTTGTTCAATAAGCGCAGGATCGACATCTGTTCTTGCAAGCATTTCGCTCACAACCATTTTGCCTAGGTCAACCGCAGGCACTTGGCTAAATTCTGTACTCTGACGAGCGAATGGGGTTCGTAGTCCAGCGACAACGGCAACACGTTCTCCAGAACGCGTTTTGACTTCCTGTTTGCCCATGGTTTCTCCTTAAAGTTAAGAGGTCTGACCTGAAGCATTGTAAAGAAGTTGTTAATTAAATCAAACGAGCGTTTAAATAAACGTGATACGAGTATCTCACTGTTTGAAAATATAACTGCGCATTCAGGCGAACCTTTTTGGGGGAAAGGTTGTCGTAAGAGACTAAACTATTGTAAGCAAAGACTGTTATCGCTGTGTAGGGAATGGTTTTCTTGAGGCAAAAAAAAACCACACAAAACTGTGTGGTCGGAATGTATATAAAGCAATTAACTTAACGCCAATTGAAATAATCAGTTTCCTGATTAGGAGAAAGTAAAGTCAGCCTTCAAAAGGAAGTGTCGTCTTGCTCAACATGCTAGCCACGAATGACTAACTAGACGACAAGGTGTACTATAGCTTGTTCGAGGCCTTAGATTTTGAAGTAGATCAATTTTAATGTGATTTTACGGTTTCATGCCGATCGTTAGCCCTAAAAACGAAACAGAATATAAAAACGAAGCACAACGTATAGAGGACAGCTATACGCAGAGCAATTATGGAGGCTCGTGTGTCAATAATAAAAATGTTTGGAAAGAAAACAGCCAAGCGTCCGGTCAACTCTGATATGGACAAACAAAGAAAGTACGAAGCACTCGTTCGTGCCTATCATCGTGACCTCTTTCGCTACGCCTATTGGCTATGTAAAGACAAAAGCATTGCCGAAGATTTAGTACAAGAGACTTGCCTTCGTGCATGGAAGTCACTCGATAGCTTACAAGATGAAAAAGCCGCTAAATCTTGGCTGATCACCATCTTGCGACGCGAGAACGCTCGACGTTTTGAACGCAAACAGTTTGATCTGGTTGATATCGACGATCATGGTAACGATGCAAGTGTCAGCGATGACCCACATCATCAACACCTGTGGTTGCAAGCTCAGATCATGAAACTTGAAATCGATTACCGTGAACCCCTCTTCTTACAAGTGATTGGTGGTTTTAGTGGTGATGAGATCGCAGATATTCTCGACCTCAACAAAAACACGGTGATGACACGTTTATTCAGAGCTCGAAATCAGTTGAAAGAGATGCTGGATACAGAAGAGGCAGAGAGGGGGCAACATAATGGATGATTTGGAATTTCGTCGTCGTGTATTGTCGGAACCTAAGCAACGTACACAAGATATTATTGATGCAGCAGCAAGCAGCGAAGCCAATAGTAACTTTCTAGACGATGTACTATCGCTTGATAAACAGATCCATTCAGCAATGAATGTGGATGTGCCAGACGATCTTGCTGATCGTATACTGTTCAATCAGACCTCAAGCGAAGAAAGCAAAGTAGTAAGACCTACGTTTGCTAGACGAGCGATGGCAATGGCTGCCTCGGTGGCGTTTGTTGCTGGTTTATTGGTTGGCCAAGTTAACTGGGGCAATGCATTCGTTTCACCCGCGCAAGCAAGTTTGGCAGATACGGCAATGAAGCATGTTGTCGATGAAAAGAGCTTTGTGAGTGCGCTTGATGAGAATGTTACTTCACAACAAATCAATGCCAAGATGAATCCGTTTGCATTTCAATTTGATGAAGCCTTCCCTTACCACGTCTATTACCTGAACCATTGTGGCTTTGGCAAGTCCAACGCAATGCACATGGTTTTTCAAGGCGAAAAAGGCAAGGTCACTCTGTTTTTAACTGGAATTCCGACTGACAAGTCTATCGACTTTGATGAAGAAGGCATGTCAGGCTCAGTAACACCGATCGATGGCAGCAGTTTGATCCTTGTAGGCGAAGATGGCGAGGATGTCTCTAAAATCGCCGAAAAGCTGACAAAAATGATCAAACCAATGAGCTAATTTGCTCTCAAAGCCCCGTAACAAAAGGCCCAGCAAGTATATTACTGTTATTGCTGGGCTTTATTTATCAATAAGCCGCAAAATCATTCACCACACCAATACCTCTAGAGTTAAAACTCTAAAAAACAGCATTTCACACCATTTTCGTGCCAGATAGGCGTCATTTCCATAATTTTACCCTCAAAATTTCCAATGGTCGGATTTGTATATCGTATACTTGCGAATAGGATCAGCCACCATTGAGCAATTGCTCAAATTAATCGCCCTGTAGAGGCGGATATATAAAGGAATAAATGAATGACTACCAACAACACGCGTCTGTTTAAAAAGTCTCTTTTAGCAGTAACAATCACACTGGCGTCTTCGCAAGCGATGGCAGCAGGTTTCCAACTTAACGCACAATCAGCAACCGGCCTTGGTCGTGCTTTCGCTGGTGATGCAGTAATCGCAGATAACGCGTCAGTAATGGCACGTAACCCTGCAGCAATGGCACTGTTTGATAAAGTTGAACTATCTTTGGGTTTCACTTCGATCACTTCAAAAATTGAAGTCAAAGATGCCACTTACACTAGTGCATTAACTGGTTCAACACCTTCAAACTATGATGATGCGGGTGATACTTCTATCGCACCTAACATCCACTTAATTGTGCCTGTTAATGACCAATTTGCATGGGGCGTCAATGCCTACACTAACTTTGGTACGAAAACTGAGTTTGACGATTCGTTTGCCGGTTCTGAATATGGTGGTCTAACTGATGTTAAAAGTATGAACTTAGGGGTAGCTGGTTCATACCGTTTGAATGAACAGTGGAGCTTTGGTGCAGGTTTAGACTTCATCTACGGACAAGGTAAGCTTGAGCGTAAAATTACGCTGCCTAATAATGTAGCAAACCCTACAGGTGTTCAAGAATACACTGCTCTAGATGCAGACGCTGACGGTTGGGCTGTAGGCTTTAACTTAGGTACAGTTTTCGAGCTAGATAAAGATAATAGATTTGGCTTAGCATATCATTACAGTCCAACTCTAGAAGCTGAAGGTGATATTACTGGTATTGGAGTGAACCCAGCAACAGGGGATGTTGTTAACGCAACATACAAAAACGATACATTAAACATGCCGTTACCTAGCATGATTGAGTTCTCTGGTTACCATATGCTACCAGACTCTAAATTTGCTGTTCACTACAGCGTTCAATGGATTGGTTGGAGCGCATTTGACGTACTAGAGGCTGACAAAGCCGGTGAGTTAAATGAGTATAAATGGCAAGATGGAATGCATTACGCTCTTGGTACAACTTACTACATGAATAAAGATTGGACATTACGTGCCGGTTACATGTACGACACAAGTGCCCAAGATAGCATTACATCAGTTTCGGTACCAGATTCTGATCGTCAATGGTTCTCTGCTGGATTCACATACCACATTGATACAGCTTCAAACGTAGATTTCGGCTTCACTTACCTACTGGGTGATGATGTAAAAGTCAATGAAACTACTGAAATATCAGGAACTACAATCTCATCAATTGAAGCAACAACTCATGCAGATGCAATCCTAATGGGTCTGCAATACAGCCGCAGCTTCTAATATAAGCTAGGTTATAAATCCCAAAGGGTCGCATTACGCGACCCTTTTTTATTGCATAACCCTCTGACCAACATCAATTTAAGCTTACAGCTGTAGCCTGCAGAGGCAAAATATGCCTACAAGTGTACGCTCAAACTTCGCAACACAGCCGAAACATTTAGATTATTTCTCTAATAATTAAACACATTTACTCATTTAATCCCTAAAACACTGTTTTATTCGAATTTCATTTTTAAAGTAATGACTCTAAAAGTAGAATCACGACACTAAATACTTATGATTCAGCGAACATAATAATGAAAATGAATAAGACTCTTCTATCTGCTGCAGTGGCAGTTGGACTACTTTCGACTTCTACCGTCACTCAAGCGGCTGGTTTTCAACTAGCAGAATACTCAGCAACAGGCTTAGGCCGCGCGTATGCTGGTGAAGCTGCAATGGCAGACGGTGCAGATGCACAATGGCGTAACCCAGCAATGCTGACTTACCTAGAAGGCACTCAAGTTTCTGTTGGCGCTATCTATGTTGACCCGAACATTGATATCGACGGTACTTCTACGTCTATGATGGGTCAGTCTACTTCATCAAACTCTAGTGATTTTGCACACAGTGCAGTAATTCCAAACTTTTATGTTTCTCATAAGTACAACGACAAGTTTGCATTAGGTTTTGCTGCGGGCACTAACTACGGTATGGAAACAGACTTAGGCAAAGACTTTGGTGGCGCAAACTTTGGCAACGAGGCAAGTGTTACTTCAATGGAGCTGAACTTAAACGTCGCTTACCAAGTACTTGAAAACGTATCGATTGGCGGTGGTATTCGCTATGTAATGGCTGAAGGCAGTTTCGGAGCGGTATCTGCTATAACTATTCCAAATGCTATCAACCAAGGCGACACACTTAAATACATGGAAGGTGACGATACCGAGTGGGCTTGGCAGGTAGGTTCAGCTTGGCAGATCAATGAAAACAACCGTCTAGGCTTTACCTACAAATCAGAAGTAGATCTGACTCTTGAAGGACATGCTGAGGGGATGGGCTTTGGTCTAGCACCTGGTCAAAAAAAATCTGGTAGCATGAATTTAGCTCTTCCAGCAACAGCAGAGATTGCTAGCTTCCACCAATTAACGGATACAATTGCGGTTCATGCTAGCATCAACTGGACAGATTGGAGCAGCTTCGAAAAATTAGTTGCAGACTTCCCTGGTGAGCAGTCAGACACTATTAAGATGGAAAACTGGGAAGATAACTACCGTTTTGCAATTGGTACGACTTACCAAATGACACCTAAGTTAGCTCTCCGCTCTGGTATTGCCTACGACACATCAGCTGTGAGCGAAAAAAACCGTACAGCAACGATCCCTGAAACAGACCGTACTTGGTTAAGCATTGGCGCAGGCTATCAATGGTCCGAGCAACTAACATTAGATGCTGGTTTCACTTATATTCTCGCGAAAGACGCTAAAATGCACGAAGAACGCGAAGGTATGACCCTAACAGATCCTGCAAATTTTGGTGGTGAATTCGAAGGCGAAGTTACTGGCAGCATCTGGCTAGTAGGTATCCAAGCTAACTACCGCTTCTAATCTGTTTGACTTAATCTAAAGTAACAAACATTAAAAAGACTCGATGTTAATTTCAACATCGAGCCTTTCTTTTATCTGATATTCAAAACCTTATATCTAGTAATCTTCTAGGTATCCGTCAATGAAATCTTCTTCTTCAAGATCGACTTCTTCCGGTTCGATTTCGGCTTTAAAATCACGACGCTGAATGTAAACTTCACGAGTCAGAGCATATGGATCTGGCGAGTCATCCAACAGAGCTTCTTGAGAAACTAACTGAGCACGAGTTTCCATACCTTCAAATGCCCACTTTCCTAAGCTCGCCCAGAAGTTCAACAGAGCTAAAGGCACATATAAACTATCCACTTGCTCCGTCACTTCACGAGTCGTAATAGGACCATAACCCGGCACCATAAAGTACGGCCCATTCCCTACCCCATAATGACCAATCGCATCAGAAAACGACTTGTCGTCATATTTGGTGATACCCGCTTCACTGGCAATATCGATTAGGCCCAACAAACCAAAGGTTGAGTTAATCCAAAAACGGTTGAAATGGTCGAGTGCTTTCTCGCCATTACCCATGAATAAGTTGTTCACCATGCTTGCAGGTTCATCTAAATTGGCTAAAAAATTTGAGATACCAGAGCGAACTGGAACAGGGGTGTAGCCAACATAAGCGAGTGAAACAGGACGAACTAAATAAGGATCAAGATATTCGTAGTTGATATCCCACATTGCTCGGTTGAACCCTTCGAAAGGGTCATTCGGGTGGGACTCTTCGACGTATTCAGAGGTTTCGAAGTTATTATCGTTCGTGCTTTCATCTGGCGCGCTAGAACAGCCCACCGTTAAGCTTGCGATAAAAAGTAAACTCGAGAGTCTTAAAACACTGACAGACATATCACCTTTTCCATAAGGAATTCATATAATAAAAAAGGCCAGCAATCGCTGGCCTCAATTGGTTGCGTAAGTCTATACCGTTTGTTGCAAAATCGGAATAGCTAACACCTATGCAAAATGATGATTAATATTGCTTATTGATATTAATGGTCACTGGAGCGCCCAGTTCAACCACTTCACTTTCACCGTACCAATCACCATCGCGAGTTGAAACGTTACCATCTGTATCAAGCCTAGCTCTAACCATCAGAGTTTCAAGGCTAGACAACTTCGAGCCTTCCATCATGCTGTTACCATCATCGAGAACAACAGTGCGAGGGAAAGAACCCAATGGGTAACGGGCTGCAGCGACCGGCATTGGCGAACCATCAGCTCTATGTACTGAAACAACCAACACAGACTTAGGATCAGCATTCACATCGCCAGACAGCTCAAGCGTTACTGCAACACTCTTACCTTGGTCAACACCCATGGTGTCGCCCATTTTCTTCTGAGCACTTTCAATACTGCGTGACAACATCTCGTAGCGACTGTCTTGTGGACCAATCATCTGTTGCATGATGCTCCAGTACTTCACAGCACCCGGATAATCTTGACGTTCAAAAGAATCAAACGCTAGCAGTGAGAACACACGAAGATCAACATAATCATTTTGAATCAAGCGGCTCAAAATTAAACGAGCTTGGTTTTGATCGGCTTCATCAGGTGAAAGCATCAGTGCTTGAGCAAAACCTAGCTGAACATCTTCATTCTTAGGTTCAAGTTTGTAAGCTCTTTCCATAGAATCTTTCGCTGTTTCTGCGTCGCGGTTTGCTAATGCAATACGGCCAAGCAGTAACCAACCGGTTGAATCTTTTGGTTGATAGTGAAGACGAGTACGAAGCGCTAGAGTCAAATCTTCAAGTTCGTCATCGGTAAGCGTTCCACCTTCTGATGACATTAACTTTTTAGACAACTCAGGAAGGTTCGAACTCACTTCTTGCCAGTGTTGAACCTTATCTAATGCACCAAACTGAAAGTACATACCATAAGTCACAACCAGGACCAGGATCACTGACGGTACAACGACACCCAGCGTAGAGATTTGTGTCTTCTTGATCTTTTCTTGTGCTGGAACATCATCAAGTAGCGACTGCTTTAAGTCAGCGATCAGTTCTTGCTGATTATCAACAAGGCCTTCTTCCGCTTCTACTTCTAATTCAACTAAGCGATCTTTATAGAAGGCTTTATTCAACTCATCGCGAAGCACGTCATCGTTGTTTTCTTTCTTATTCAAGAAAGGCAGAACAATCAATAAAACTGCGGCTAGCGAAAGGACAATTGTAGAAATCCAAAATAGAGTCATTACTGTTTATCTCCGTCGTTCTCTTCGTCGAGTAACGCTTTTAAACGTGCTTCTTTGTCTGCATCCCAGTCTTTATTGGACTCTACTGCTTTCGATTTTGACTTTCTGCTTCGTAAAACAATCAAACCAAAACCTAATACAACAACCGAAAACGGACCAACCCATAGGATCGATGTCGCTAAGGTCAGTGGCGGGTTGTACGTTACAAAGTTACCGTAACGAGCAATCATATAATCAATAATTTCTTGCTCAGACTTGCCTTCTTTTGTCATCTCATACACTTTTTGACGCAAGTCGACTGCAAGTTCCGCGTTCGAATCGCCAATCGTGTTGTTCTGACATTTTGGGCAACGAAGCGTATTGCTCAAATCTTTAAATTGTTGCTCTTGATCAACCGTATCAAACTCATGAAATTCGATAGGCGCAGCCGTTACCGACGCAGAGATAGCGAAGGTGGCAAACATTGCTACAAGTGTTTGTTTAATCATTTCGCCTCCTCCAATAACTCTTGGTACATCGGCTGAAGCGTCGATGCCCAGTTAGTCGGGTTCACGTCACCAACATGGCGGTAACGAACCACGCCGCTGGCATCAATGAGGAAGGTCTCAGGAGCGCCATATACGCCAAGGTCAAGACCTAACATACCGTTGCCATCGAACAAGCTGATTAAGTACGGGTTGCCCAGTTCTTTTAACCAACCAACCGCTTTATTGCGATCATCTTTGTAGTTAAGACCAATGATCTTAACGCCTTGATCCGCTAACTTATTCAGGTAAGAGTGCTCTGCATAACAAGTAGGACACCAAGTCGCCCACACATTAAGAAGCAGAGGCTCACCTTTAAAGATAGCTTGATCATGAAACTTACCCGGCTGTTCCAAATCCTCTAGGCCAAACTCAGGAACCTGCTTACCAATCAATACGGATTCAAGTTTAGTCGGGTCATCACCCGACTGGTTACGCATCAATTGAGTTGCAAAGATTCCAGCTAGAACCATGAACGCAATCAATGGAATGAATAAAATCTTCTTGTTCATTCGAATTAAGCCTCCTGCTCTTGAGCCGACTTTTTCGTTGGCTTACGGAAACGGTAACGACGATCACTGATGGCAATCACACCACCAATCGACATGATCAAAGAACCCGCCCAGATCCAACGTACAAATGGTTTGTAGTAGATACGTACAGCCCAAGATTTGTTGTCGTCTAAACGCTCACCCATTGCGATATAAAGGTCGCGCGTTACGCCACGATCAATCGCCGCTTCAGTCATCATAGACTTAGCTGTAGTGTAGAAACGTTTTTCAGCGTGAAGCGTGTTGATGTATTTGCCTTCTTTGGTAATTTCAAAGTCAGCGATGTAACCATCGTAGTTTGGGCCATCTTTGTCACGAACCCCTGTAAACAGGAAGCTGTATTCTTCAAGTTGGTAGCTTTCGCCTGGCGCTAAACGCACATCACGTTCGATGCTGTAGTTTTGCACCATCGCGATACCGATCACTGTTACGGCTAAACCCATGTGACCACAGATCATTGCCCAATGGCTACGAGGTAGCTTGGTTAGGCCTTTCATGAAGGTATGACGGTGTGTTGCACGCTCATGCAGCTCAAAGCCGTGCATGAAGAAGATCCAGAACGCCATCACCCAACCAGCAAAAGCAGTACCACTGAAGCGGTCAGCTAGCATGGTCACCATTAGTGCACTTAAACCTAACGAGAAGATACCCGAAACTAACATTGGCTTAATAAGCTTAGACAGGTTGTCACGTTTCCAACGGATCAGTGGACCGATACCCAATAGGAACGAGAACGGGATCATTAACCAGAAGAACAACATATCAAAGAATGGTGCACCGATTGAAACCGAGCCCAGTCCTAATTGCTTATGAACAAGTGGTAACAACGTACCCACTAGCACAACCACTAACGCAGCAATCAATAAGATATTGTTGCCGAGTAGTGCGTTTTCACGAGAAACCAAATCAAAGTTACCACGGACACGAACCGATGCGCCTTTAACAGCGAACAACAGCAGTGAACCACCGATAACGAACACTAGGAAACCTAGAATAAACATACCACGAGCAGGATCTGACGCGAATGCGTGAACCGATACCAAGATACCCGAACGAACTAAGAATGTACCTAGTAAGCTTAAAGAGAATGCAGAGATAGCCAGCAATACTGTCCAGGCTTTAAATGTGCCACGCTTTTCTGTTACCGCAAGCGAGTGCATCAGCGCTGTACCAGCCAACCAAGGCATGAATGAAGCGTTTTCTACTGGATCCCAGAACCACCAGCCACCCCAGCCAAGTTCGTAGTAAGCCCACCATGAACCAAGTGCGATACCTACCGTTAGGAATAACCAAGCAGCAATTGTCCAAGGACGAGACCAACGAGCCCAAGCCGTATCTAGACGACCACTCATTAGAGAAGCAATAGCGAAAGAGAACGCAACCGAGAAACCTACATAACCCATGTAAAGCATAGGCGGGTGAATAATCAAACCCGGGTCTTGCAGTAATGGATTCAAGTCACGGCCATCGACAGGAAAGTAAGGCAGTGTACGTAAGAACGGGTTAGACGTTACGATAATGAACAGCAAGAAGCCGACAGTAATCAAACCCATGATAGCCAGTACGCGAGCCACAGACTCTTGAGGCATACCACGGCTAAACGTCGCTACTGCAACCGTCCAACCCGCTTGGATAAGAACCCAAAGCAGTAATGAACCTTCATGAGCACCCCAAACCGCTGTGATTCGGTAGTACCAAGGAAGTTGGCTATTCGAGTTACTTGCTACGTATTGAACCGTAAAATCATTGGTGTAGAACGCGTAGCACAAGATAAAAAACGAAATCGCTAGGAATCCGAACATACCCCATGATAGCGGTCGCGCACTATTCATTAATAATGTGTTATTTCGAGCTGCCCCATACAGCGGGAGCACACTCAATAGCAATCCCAGCCCTAAGGACAGGATCATGGCAAAGTGGCCGATCTCGGCTATCATTGAGCACTTCCTTCTTTTTGTTCTGTCGAGTACTGCATTGGCTCATGGGTTTTCTTCATTGCTTCAGCAACTTCAGAAGGCATGTACTCTTCATCGTGTTTCGCTAAGACTTCGAAAGCTTCAATTGTTGTCGCATCTTTCAGAACGCCTTGAGCAACAATACCTTGCCCTTCACGGAAAAGATCAGGAAGAATGCCATCGTATAAAATCGTTACTTTAGGACCAACATCTTTCAAGTCAAAGCTTACACGTAGTGATTCGTTGTCACGGCTTACAGAACCGACTACAACCATGCCACCAATACGGAGACGTTGGCCAACTTCAGGTTTCTTGCCGTCTTTGCCGTTAACAAGCTCAGTTGGCGTGTAGAACAGATCCATGTTCTGGTTAAGCGCATAAACCATTAATCCAACAGTTGCACTGATACCAAAAAAGACCGCTAAGACAATGCCCAGCCTCTTTTTACGTCTTGGGTTCATAGAGTGTTCTCCATATTTTTTGCTGCATCGATACGAGCTTGACGATCAATCTTAGCTTGTACTTCATTTAGTAATTGCTTACCACGACGAACGCTTAAGACCAGTAAAATGATCATCGCGAGGAATGTGATTCCAAATGCACTCCATACATATGAGGCGTAGCCACCCATGGCAAAGAAATCACTCAGAGATTCAAAATACATAATTACCTACCCTACTACGCTTTATCAGCCGCGAGTTTACGAACCCACGGACGGTGACTTTCTTTACTGATGATTTCGTTTCTAAAACGAACCATAGTCACAGCACCAAAGAAAAAGGCGAAGCCGAAGATGTTGAGAAGAAGCGGCCATAGCATGTCACTTGAAATAGAAGGCTGATCGAACTTAGTAATCGTCGCGCCTTGGTGAAGTGTATTCCACCACTCTACTGAAAAGTGAATGATAGGTAGGTTGATGACACCAACGATCGCCAAAATACCTGCTGCTTTCGCTGCGGTTTTTTGGTCATCAAAAGCGTGGTGTAGTGCAATCACACCCAAGTATAGGAATAGAAGAATCAGCTCTGAGGTCAAACGCGCATCCCAAACCCACCAAGCACCCCACATTGGTTTACCCCAAACAGCACCGGTTAGCAGCGCTATGAAGGTAAATACAGCACCAATAGGCGCCATAGCCAATGCAGCCATGTCTGATAATCTCACCTGCCATACCAAGCCGATAAATGCCGCAATTGCCATCGACATGTATACGCCCATCGACCAAATTGCAGACGGAACATGGATATAGATGATACGGAAGCTATCGCCTTGTTGGTAATCAGAAGGCGCAAATGCAAGCCCCCACACAGTACCTACTGATAGACACAATAGCGCTAGGATAGAGAACCACGGCAGAAGTTTACCAGCAAGCTGATAAGAGGTTTCTGCTTTGGCATAGGGATGGAGCCATTTCCACATGTTGTAATCTCACTCTTACTTCATATTGCTTACAGCTATCACAGCTATAATTATTATAATTTATTTGGCTTACTGTCTCTTTCAGTGACTCTATGAGTTTAAAAGCTTCAATTAGTTCACTCTGAACAAACAAAGTGGAAGTGAGCGCTTGGTTAGCTAGTTTTAATCAGGTAATTAACTAGTTAACACTCACTCTCAGCGCTGCGCTTATGGCAAATGGGGTGAGCGTCATTGCGCCCATTAGCATTGCCCCTAACACAGCTAATTGTCCGTTATACGCAACGCCTAGTGCTGCCGCATCAATCGCTGATGTAGCAAATATAAGAATTGGGATATACAACGGCAAAATAAGCAGACTTAACAGCACACCGCCTTTTTGTAATCCAACCGTTAAAGCGACACCAATCGCACCAATGAAGCTTAATGCGGGCGTACCAACCAATAACGTTAAGACCACCGATAACCAAGTATCGAAATCCAAGGACAGCAGTACCGCTAACAACGGACTGATCAATATTAATGGTAACCCTGTCAATAACCAGTGCGCTATGACCTTGGACAATACTACCAACTGCAACGGGATGGGCATCAGCATCATCTGCTCGAGGGCGCCATCTTGAAAATCATCTCGGAATAATCGTTCGAGAGAGAGTAATGCAGAAAGTAAAGCAGCAACCCAAACAATGCCCGCTGCGATACGCGCAAGTAGGTTTGGCTCAGGGCCGATACTCAATGGGAAAAGGGTGATGACAATGATAAAAAACCACAGAGGGTTAAAGATATCGGCTTGGCGACGAAATGCGATCAACAGCTCACGTCGAATGATCGTTGTCATTGAAGAAATCATATTACTCACCCAACTTTATTTTTCTTAGTTTCGGGCTATCAGCAAACATGTCTTGGTGTGTGGTTAATAACACAATGCCACCGTTGTCTGCATGCTGAGAAAAAAGAGACTCAAGAACTTTAACGCCCTGCTTATCAATGGCAGTCAGCGGTTCATCTAGAATCCACAACATTTGCTTACTTAGCCACAGACGAGCCAATGCTACACGGCGCTGTTGACCCGCCGAAAGTTGACCTGCAGGCACATCTTCTCGTCCAGCAAGGCCGACTTGAGCCAATGCATTGTAAAGTTCTTCCTTACTCGTTCCACTGCTGTGAATCGATTGATAGAAGCTCAGGTTCTCATACGCACTAAGCTCGCGTTTTACGCCAGTTTGGTGACCAAGAAAAAGCAAATTTTGGTGATACACATCTCGACTCGTTTCAATGGACTCACCATCCCAAGAGATAGTGCCTTCATCACGATCACCTAAGCCGGTGATAATCCTAAGGAGTGTCGTTTTCCCAGTACCGTTACGACCTTCAACTTGAACCAGCTCACCGGGTTTCAATTGAAAAGACAACGATTCAAATAGAACCCTGTCGTCACGAATAGCAGTTAAATTTGAGACTTCAAGCATAGGTAAATTTAGTCGAGTAATGAAAGGGCTATAATAGCACACCAATATGGTGACAAAACAGGACTAGGCGTTTTCGATAGAACAAACTCCGTAAGAAACTGTTACCACCGCATCACAATTTACACATTTTCATCAACAAACAAGATACTGCCTTAGATACAAGCACTTATAAACATCGTTCTATATAGAGCTGTCAGGCATAAAAAAAGAAGCCGAAGCTTCTTTTAAGAGGAGTGCACGATAAACATCAATTACTCAATACGCAGCGAGCGCTCACTTTAACGACGTCGAGTTGGGTCTCTGCGCTTATGAGATGCATCTGGTTGTTCATCGTACGATGAAGGGTTACTTCTTAGCGAAGGAATTTTTTCCTTACCTGCGAGCTTATTCTGCAGAGACATCATCAGCTCAGCTTCAGCTTTAGGTAATTCACACTCTTCGATCAGTTCGTTTATCCCTGCACCAAGCTGAACCATCTTCGTTGCACGCGTGTACAAGCGCCCATCGGTATCAACATGTTCCAGCTCTACAATGCGTTCATTCAAGTGCTTTATTAGATCTTGCTGTTCCGTCACTTTCTGACCAAGGCCAACCACGACAGAGCGAACCTCAAGCAATTGCTTGCTCGATTTTTGAAGCTCTTTGTCCAAGTTACGAACTTGCAGGCGTGACTGATCGAGCTGCTTTTGAATCGCACGTTTTACTTTGCTAATCAAAATCACGATGAATAACGTAAAAACCCCGACTCCGGCAATCAGAGCAACAGGGCTTAAAGGAAGCGCTTCAAACATTACAGGTGAGCCATCTCATCCCATTCGTCTTCGCTTAGTAGTTTGTTTAGATCTACTAAGATAAGCAGCTTGCCATCACGGTTACTTACACCTTGGATGAACTTAGCACTTTCATCAGTACCAACACTTGGAGTAGTGTCGATTTCAGAAGAACGTAGGTAAACCACTTCAGCAACGCTGTCTACTAGAATGCCAATGACTTGACGCTCAGATTCAATAACGATGATACGAGTGTTGTCTGTGATTTCACCTTGCATCAAACCAAAGCGAGAACGAGTGTCGATAACAGTAACAACGTTACCACGCAGGTTAATAATACCTAGAACGTAATCTGGAGCACCCGGTACTGGAGCAATTTCACTGTAGCGAAGTACTTCACGTACCTGCATAACATTAATGCCGTAAGTTTCTTCTTCTAGCTGGAATGTCACCCATTGAAGTACTTCATCATTGGTTGGGTCTTTTCTTACTTCAATTTCACTCATATGAGACATATTTAATCCTCTTGCCGTCGTTACCGACCACTATTATTAACTTGATGCGTTTATTGTTAGCCTAATGCTTATTACTAGCTTAATGCTTTTACATCTAGCCCTGCGTTTAGCATGGCGATCAATGCTTCAACATGAATCAAAGCACACATTTTTTCTTTTACCATACCAGCGAGCCATGGGCGTTTACCTGCCATTTCTCGCCAACGAACTTTATCTGTATTAAGAAGCTCGGTACCTTTAAGTTCAGTACCCGCAAGCCCCCATAAGCTTTCGCCAAGCATCACTATATATTGATAGTTTTCTTTGTATTCATCATTCGTTAGTTTCTCAGGCATCACCCACTTTGCAGTGTCGACCACATCTAACTGACTATCTCGATTTGTTTGCAAACCTAAATACCAAGCAGGCTTACCAATCAAATGGCTTAGCTCTTCAAGGCGATGAATACCACCAAGCTCATCAAGAGGAACAGCAAATGTTACCCCGTTGACGTCAAAATACAGTACCTGAAAATCTTCTGTTCGAGCCGTAGTTTCCCAAGATGTAAACCGTTCAATACCGCCAGATTGAGTTTCAAGCTCAACCTCGGGTTCACTGATAGATTCAATTTCTGACTCTTCAGTGTGAGTTCCGTCTTGCTGAGCTTCAACGTGCGACTCTTCAGCTATTGGTGATTCTTCAGCTATTGGAGACTCGGCTTGCTGCTCAATTGGTCGTTCAACAGGTCGATCAACAACCATTGATGAATCTGACTCTGGGAGGTTCCAATCTTGAATCTCAGGCTCTACAGAAAGCTGAACGGATTCCACCGCAGCATCAAATATTTGCATGTCTGCTTGCTGAGCAATTTTCTGCGTGTTCTGATCCATTAATTCATCAAGATTCAGTTCATCAACCACGTTCGTCGCTTCTAAGCGGCTCAGTAATTTTTGAACATCTTCCAGATTGGGCACTTCAAATTCAGCTTCTCGCAACTCGGCATAGGTCGAGTAACTCGAATGTTTGGGCTCTGGCTCTGGCTCTGGCTCTGGCTCTGGCTCTGGCTCTGGCTCTGGCTCTGGCTCTGGCT
>NZ_CAWPOA010000033.1:93159-188169 GCF_963889365.1 Vibrio sp. OPT20
CAACAAAAAATTCGTCAGAATCCAGCATTTCATCACCTAACAGCGCAGTAAAGTAATCATCAAGTGCTTGTTCACTTGATAAACTTGATCGCGCCATTGTTGATTCTTTATTCGCGCTCATTTATCGCCAGCCTTTCGAGATAAATAAGCAGCTGTTTGTAAGCAAATACACCACGACTACCCGATGCAAAATGAGATGCTGGTAAGCGCTTTAGGCTAGCATCTCGAAACTTAGTGTCTATCGGCACAGCGGATGTCCAAACTTGATTTGGATAATCTTCTTTTAGCTGAGTTAATGTTTGCAGTGATGCTTTAGTTCGCTTGTCGTACATCGTCGGGACAATCGTCACCTTAAACGGTGTTTTGCGAGACTTCTGCATGATAGCCAAAGTGCGAATCATGCGCTCTAAGCCCTTCATTGCCAAAAACTCAGTCTGTACCGGAATCAAAATACGGTCACTGGCAGCCAATGCGTTGACCATCATCACGCCCAAAATCGGCGGACAATCGATAAGCACATAGTCATAGTCGTCTTTCAAAGCGGCCAAAGCACGCTTCAAGATCAACCCCATACCGCTTCGATTTCCCATCACACGGTCTAATGTTGCCAAAGACATGTGCGCGGGAATAATATCGATACCTTCGACTTCCGTTTGTAAAATCAAAGGTCTTACTGTCGGCGCGTTAAACTCACGCAACTGAAATAGATCAAACAGACTCGATTCCACCGTATCTGAGTCGTAACCCAGATAGGTGGTTAGTGATGCATGCGGGTCAGTATCAACCAACAGAACACGGTGCCCCTTCAACGCAAGTAAACCTGCTAGGGTCACGGTCGAGGTCGTTTTACCAACACCACCTTTTTGGTTTGCAACACTCCAAACAATCATTTCGATTTACCTAAGCTAACCCAACTTCAACCAAAATCCTTTCCGCAATGCGGTCTAGAGGGAGGTCTTCAGTAGAAATGCCAGCTTTTGCTACAGCTTGAGGCATACCATATACAACACAGCTATCTTCGTCTTGCGCCCAGATTGTCGAGCCCGCAGTTTTTAACATACGCGAACCTTCTCGACCATCAGCGCCCATACCGGTCAGTATCATAGACAAGACTTTGTCGCCGTAGATCTTCGCTGCAGAGCCGAAGGTTACATCCACACAAGGCTTGTAATTCATTCGGTCGCCGCCATCGATAATTCTTAAGCGAGCAGATCCTGCACGGCCGTCAACCATCATCTGTTTACCACCAGGAGCAAGATAAGCCACTCCAGGTTTCAACACATCTCCGTCTTGTGCTTCGCGAACCTCAATCTTGCATAAGGTATTCAGTCGGCTAGCAAAAGCGGCGGTGAACGTTGCTGGCATATGCTGAACTAACACAATCGGATGTGGGTAGTGTGCAGGGATGCGCGTCAAAATTTTCTGTAGTGCAACAGGGCCACCCGTAGAGGTACCAATTGCAGTTAATTGATACTTTTTACCCGAAGCTCTGAATTTCGCCGTTGATGCAACCGCTGGTTTCACTGCTGAAATCGGTTGGCGCAATGGTGTTGAAGTTGTTGCCGGTGTAGCTGTAGCTCGTGGCGCAATAGGAGCACGGCGCATAAACGCACGCTTTGCTGCAATCTGAATCACACGTTGTTGAAGCAATGCGACAGCATCATCACGGTTACGTGCGATGTCTTCAAACTTCTTAGGTAGGAAGTCTAGAGCACCAGCGTCTAACGCATCTAACGTTGCTCTCGCACCATCATGCGTTAGCGATGAAAACATTAAAATAGGCGTTGGCGACGCAGCCATGATTTCACGAACGGCGGTGATGCCGTCCATGACAGGCATTTCGATGTCCATCGTGATTACGTCAGGTCTCAGCTGTTTCGCTTTCTCAACTGCTTCTTTACCGTTTACTGCTACATCAATGACTTCTAGGCGAGCCTCTGAGTTGATGATCTCGCTAACGCGACGACGAAAAAAACTCGAATCATCAACGACTAATACTTTAATCGCCATATTTATCCTTAAATTAAATTCTTGACGCAGCTGCGTACTGCTTCAACAAGTCCGGCACATCTAGAATCAATGCAATGTGTCCATCACTTGTAATTGTCGCGCCTGCCATTCCTGGCGTGCCCTGTAGTAGTTTATCAAGTGGTTTGATAACAACTTCTTCTTGGCCAATAAGCGTATCAACAACAAAACCAACACGTTGGCTACCAAGTTGTACGATAACAACATGGCCGTGTCCTTTACGCAATTCCACAATACCCGCTTTAGGTGCCAGCCAGTTTTGCAAGTAGAACAACGGAATAGACTTATCGCGAACGATAATCGTCAGCTGGCCATCAACCACGTTTGTGCGGCTTAAATCTAGGTGGAAGATCTCGTTTACAGAAGCCAGGGGCAATGCAAATGGATGTCCGGCAACACCGACCATCAAGGTTGGTAGAATCGCCAGCGTCAATGGAACCTTGATCGTGATCTTGGTGCCTTGTCCCATCTCTGAATCAATATCAATCGAGCCATTCAGTGTGTTGATCGCTGTTTTCACAACGTCCATACCTACACCACGACCAGAGATATCCGAGATCTGCTCCTTGCTTGAAAAGCCAGGGGCAAAAATAAGATTGAAACACTCTTTGTTTGATAAGCGAGACGCTGCATCTTCATCCATCAGACCGCGTTTAACCGCAATAGCACGAAGCTTATCAGGGTCCATACCACCACCGTCATCAACGATAGCCAGTTCAATATGGTCACCTTCTTGCGAGGCAGATAGAATCACTTTACCCGTTTGTGATTTGCCAGCCGCAATACGGGCTTCAGGCATTTCAATACCGTGATCCACAGAGTTTCTCACTAAGTGAATCAGTGGATCGGCAAGTGCTTCAACTAAATTCTTATCAAGATCCGTTTCTTCCCCGCGCATTTCAAGAACAATGTCTTTCTTCAAACTACGAGCAAGGTCGCGGACAACTCGTGGGAAACGACCAAAAACTTTCTTGATCGGCTGCATACGAGTCTTCATTACCGCACCTTGGAGGTCTGCGGTAACAACATCTAAATTCGAGACAGCTTTTGCCATCTCTTCATCGTTACTGTTTAAGCCAAGGCTCACAAGTCGATTACGAACCAGTACCAGCTCACCCACCATATTCATGATGGTATCCAGTGTTGACGTGTCGACACGAACTGTAGCGTCGGCTTGTTGTTTCTTCGCTGGCGCTTTAACTTCAGCTTTCGCTGGTGCTTCTTTAACAGCGACAGGTGCAGATGGCTGAGGCTTAGGTGCTGCTTGTGGAGCAGGCACTGGGGCAATAGGCTTCGCTGCAGCAGGTTTAGTTGCTGCATCTAGCTCTTCAATAGTTGGTCCATTACCTGAACCATGTAACTGGTCAAGTAGCTTCTCAAACTCTTCGTCGCTCATCAGGTCATCACCTTCAGACATCGCCGAAACGGGTGCGGAAGAAGGTGCTGGCGGAGGAGGAGGCGGTGAACCTACTGCCGTCGGGCTCTTGCCCGCGCCATGCAGTTCATCTAATAACTTTTCGAATTCGTCATCCGTAATATCACCGCTCTCAGCAACCGGCTGAGGAGCAACAGGAGCTGGCGGCGGTGTTGGTACAGAAGATGCTGTTGGTGAACCACCTTTACCATGAAGCTCATCAAGCAGACGCTCAAACTCATCTTCAGAGATATCATCCACTGAAGATGCACTAATGCTTGCGCTTTCGACGATCGGTTCAGCAGGCGCTTCAAAAACGGGTTCAGCGATTACTGGTGCAGGGGCTTCTACTGGAGCAGCTTCATCGGCAGACTGTGGTTTACAGAGGCGGTGAAGTTCATCCAATAAAGCTTGATCAGCAGGCACTAAAGGTTCCTGATCTTGCACGGCTTGAAACTGTACATTAACTGTATCTAGAGCCTGCAGCATCGTATCCATCAAACCTGATGTTACGCTGCGCTGGCCGTTTCGTAGAATGTCGAACACATTCTCAGCACCATGACAAGTATCCACCAGCTCAGTCAATGCTAGGAAACCAGCACCACCTTTTACTGTATGGAAACCACGGAAAATAGCATTTAATAGGTCTTTGTCGTCAGGGTTATTCTCAAGCTCTACCAGTTGTTCTGATAGGAGTTCAAGGATCTCTCCTGCTTCGACTAAAAAGTCCTGAAGAATATCTTCGTCTAAATCGTAGCTCATACGTTACCTTTAAAATCCAAGACTGGATAACAAATCGTCGACTTCATCTTGAGATGCAACAGCATCTTCACGCTCTTCTGGGTTCAGAATTGGACCTTCAGGCGCAATAGATGCTTTCTTCTCTGACTCTGGAGTTGGCTCTGTTTGATTCGCACCGAATACGGTGAGAATCTCGACCAAACGTCCTTCAACCTCATTCACCAAGGTAATAACTTTGCTAATTATCTGCCCAGTTAAATCTTGGAAATCCTGAGCCATCAAGATTTCAGTCAATTGTCCACGTAGTTCAGTACTATCGCCTTCTACTTGGACAAGCAATCCATCAATGCGGTGACATAAAGCTTTAAATTGTGCCAGCTCAATGCGGCCATGCATCAGTTCATTCCATTGAGGCCTTACTTGAAGTAAACACTCGTGTAGGTTGTCTGCAATTGGCATACAACGATCGACAGCGTCCATCGTCTTATTTGCCGCAACTTCCGTTTTATCAATGACATACTGAAGGCGATCCCTTGCGTCAGGGATTTCATCATTTGCGATAACGCTGATGCGCTCATCGAAATTGAATTGAGTCAAAGAGTCATGGAGGTCGCGAGTCAAACTTCCTATTTCTTGAAGCATTGGATTGTCTTGAAGACTAAAATTGTCTTCATAAATGCTTCTAACAAGAGAATCAGCATCTTGCTGCTTATCGTTCTCAAGCAGCTCTACTAATTTTTTTGCTTGTTCTAATGAAATCATCCTGAGTTCGGCCTTACTCCGCATACTTTGTGCGCTTAGGCTATCGAGATAAACAGAGATCTTATCGGTCAGTGTTTGCCTAGAAGTGCCTAAAACTTATTGATGCTTATAAGCGATCAAAAATCTTATCAAGTTTCTCTTTCAGCGTTGCAGCAGTGAAAGGCTTCACAATGTAACCATTAACACCCGCTTGCGCTGCTTCGATGATCTGCTCACGCTTCGCTTCCGCAGTGATCATAAGCACTGGAAGATGCTTAAGTTCTGCATCTGCGCGAATGTGTTTAAGCAGGTCAATACCTTGCATGCCTGGCATGTTCCAGTCAGTTACCACGAAATCAAATTCGCCTTTTTTCAGCATAGGTAACGCGGTTAAGCCATCGTCTGCTTCTTGAGTGTTGTTGAAACCTAAATCGCGAAGTAGGTTTTTAACAATTCGGCGCATCGTTGAAAAATCATCAACAATGAGAATTTTCATGTTTTTGTTCAAATTAGCCTCCACTGAATAGAATCAGTGTTGTTAGTCGTTCTGTGTCCAAGCACTTAACTTAGTGCGTAAACGCTGCATAGATTGGCTCAGTATTTGGCTGACACGAGATTCGCTGACACCTAGTACTTCCCCAATCTCTTTTAAATTGAGTTCTTCGTCGTAATAAAGCGAAAGCACGAGGCCTTCCCTTTCCGGAAGTTGTTTTATCGAATCGATCAAAGCTTGACGAAATGACTCATCAGCAACCCCTTGAAAAGGCGTGTTATCTTGAGAGTCTTCATTCGGAGATATTACATCATCTGAGACGCCTAAATCTTCGATTCCGACAAGTCTTGAGCAATTAATATCAGTTAAAGCGTTGTGGTACTGGTCTAAACTCAGCCCCATGTGCTTTGCCACTTCGGCATCACTTGGGTCGCGATTGAGGGTACCCTCTAATTCCGCGATTGCACTGCTGATTTCTCGATTGTTTTTATGAACCGATCTCGGCACCCAGTCACCACGGCGAATGTCATCCAACATAGCTCCGCGAATCCGAATACCTGCATACGTCTCAAAGCTTGCGCCTTTGGTACCATCATAGTTTTGTTGCGCTTCAATCAAGCCAATCATGCCAGCTTGAATTAAGTCATCAACCAAGACATTAGGCGGTAATCGCCCCAACAAGTGATGAGCGATACGTTTAACCAACACAGAATACTTCTCAAAAAAAGCCTGTTGGCTATTGTGATTAGCATGTTGATCGTAAGTAAGCGCTTTATTCACCAAATGGTTCCTCTATAAATTCAGTACGATTCAGCAGCCTTTCAACAAAGAACTCCAAGTGTCCACTTGGCGTTTTTGGTATTGACCAGGTCAATGCTTTATTAGCCAAAGAGCTGATTGCCAATGCAGCTGGAGAGCGAGGGTACGCATCTACTACGATTTTCTGTCTCTTGACTGATTGACGTACTTTATCATCTAAAGGAATACATGCTACGAGTTCGAGGCTCACATTCAAGAAGCGCTCTGTGACCAAAGTCAACTTTGCAAATAATTCTCGGCCTTCGCGGTAGCTTCTGACCATATTTGCAACAATTTTGAATCGCTGAACTTGGTGCTCTCGGCTCAAAAGTTTAATCAGTGCATATGCATCAGTGATTGAGGTAGGCTCATCACAGACCACAACAACCACGTCTTGCGCCGCTCTTGAGAAGCTAATTACCATGTCTGAAATACCCGCAGCGGTATCAACCAACAAGATATCCATCTCATCTTCAAGCGAACCAAATGCTCGAATCAACCCAGCGTGTTGAGCGTGTGAAAGTTCAGTCATGCTTTGCGTGCCAGATGTCGCTGGAATAATTCTAATTCCGTGCGGCCCTTCGACAATCGCATCCTTAAGTTCACATTCGCCAGCCAACACATGACCCAGGTTTCGTTTAGAACGAATGCCCAGCATGATGTCTACGTTAGCCAGCCCTAAGTCGGCATCCAGTACCATGACTTTCTTGCCTTGGCGAGCCATACAAATAGCCATACCTAACGTCACATTCGATTTACCGACGCCTCCCTTACCACCGGTTACAGCGATAACTTTTGTGAGTGAAGGCTTGGTTAAGCGACGGAGGCCGCTAGCTTGATCGTGTATCATATTCTCATTCATATTTATCCGCCGCCTAGAGCCCTTCAGAATCGCTATTCCAGTAATGAGGTTCATTCTCTGTAGATTTTTCTAATAACTCATTAGCCTTAGCAATCATATACTTTGGCTGAGCTATGACGATATCTTCAGGAACTCGTTGACCATTTGCTATGTAAGCAACTGGTAATGCATTTTGTATTACCACACTGATGAACTCACCCAAGCTAAGGGATTCATCCAGCTTAGTCAGGATACATCCCGACAACGGGATTCTTCTAAAGTGTTCAATGGTTTCTTGCAGCACTTTGCGCTGTGCGGTTGCAGGCAACACAAGGTAACTATTGATAACGGAACCACTCTCTTGCATCAATGTGTCTAACTGCTCGGATAGGCGAACATCTCGTTGTCCCATGCCTGCAGTATCGACCAGAATCAGGCGACGATTACGTAACTGATATATTACATCGGCCAATTCACTAGAATCTTTAGCAACTCTTACAGGACAACCCATAATTCGACCATAAATCGATAACTGCTCATGTGCACCTATACGATATGTGTCCGTTGTCACTAGTGCGACGTTGTCGGCGCCATATTCCATGGCTGCGCGTGCAGCTAGCTTAGCAACCGTCGTTGTTTTACCTACGCCAGTCGGGCCCAATAAGGCCACAATACCACCGCGTTTTAAAATATCTTTTTGCGTGACAGAGATCTGGTCAGCAACCAGAGCTAACAAGGCCTTCCATGCACGTGCAGGCTTGGTATCTTCAGGAATGTAACAGGCCATTTGATCGGCAAGCTCGGCAGATACACCCATACGCTCAAGGCGTTTGATAAGCATTGCTCTGAGCGGTTCTCGACGCTCAACTTCTTGCCACATTAGCCCTGATACTTGATGCTCTAATAGACGACGAATTGAGGTCATCTCTTCACGCATCGTCTCCATTTCTGTATCTGAACCTTTCGACTGAGTGTTCTCACGACCACGATCATAACGGGTAGGATCCAAACGAGGTGCTGGACGCTCTACTCTGCGGTCTTCGGCAATCAATTTAGATAAGCCTGTTTCACGAGCAAATGCTGAATCGAGGCTCCCGTGAGATTGCTGGTTACCGGAAGACAGTTGGTTACCAGAAGACTGTTGATTGCCAAGAGACGGCTGGTTGCCGAGAGACTGACGATTACTATGTGGCTGATGATTGCTATGCGGCTTATGACCCGTGCTGGATTGGCGATTTAGCAATGCTGACAACGAGTCTTCGTTTTCAGCGCGGTGTTGTGGCTCATCATCGGCGCCATGACTGTATTGCTTTAGCATATTCGCAAAGCGTTTGGTCATTGAGCGTCCACCTTCAGCACTTGTCTGTAGGCTAACCTTGTCATCGTCTAATTGACGACGCCCTGCCGGTGCTGCGGGCGCGGCCATTTGCGTATATTGGCTTTGCGCAGGCTGCTGAGGTTTATTTAATCTCTGGCTCGCTGTCGATGGGCTAGATTCGCCATCAATAGCGGCAACAATTTCCACGCCACCTGCGACCTTTTTGTTAGACATGATCACCGCTTCTGAGCCAAGTTCTTCTTTAACTTGAAGCAGTGCGGTTCGCATATCTTTTGCAAAAAATCGTTTAATTTTCAATTCGATCGTCCGTTCTAATTAGGCGGCTTAATTACCAACAGCTTGTACTATACGTATCTGCTTTTCGTCCGGTATCTCTTGGTAAGATAACACTCTCAAGCTTGGGATCGTGTTCTTCACGAACTTAGCCAGAGTCGAACGCAATACACCAGAGGTCAGTAGCACTGCTGGCTCACCTTTCAGCTCTTGCTCTTGTGTGGCATGGCTGAGTGAGGTCTGTAAACGTTCGGCTAAACCAGGTTCAATACCAGCAGATTCTCCGCCGGATGCCTGCATGGTTTGATGCAAGATTTGTTCCAGCTCTGGAATCAAGGTTATCACGGGCAACTCTGGCTCTATACCATTGATTTCTTGAACAATTAGTCGTTTCAAAGAGATACGAACAGCCGCTGTAAGTATGTCAGGTTCTTGACTCTTACTTGAGTACTCCGACAAAGTTTGGACTATTGTTCGAATATCACGAATTGGAATGGCTTCATTCAACAGGTTCTGCAGCACTTTCACAACGACGCCAAGCTGTAATTGGTCCGGTACAAAGCCTTCCACCAGCTTAGGCGTTGAACGGCTAAGCATCTCAAGTAAGTTCTGAACTTCTTCGTGACCAATCAGTTGTGATGCGTTATTCGTTAGCTGCTGACTGAGGTGAGTGGCCAACACGGTTGATGAATCAACAACCGTGTAACCTAAGGCTTGCGCATGTTCACGCTGCTCTTCACGAATCCACACGGCTTCTAGACCAAAGGCAGGGTCAATCGTCGGCTCACCATCGATCATTCCATACACTTGGCCTGGGTTAATGGCTAATTCCATATCCGGCTTAATCTCAGCCTCACCAACCGCAACCCCCATTAAGGTGAGTCGGTAACTGTTTGGGGTCAATTCTAGGTTATCGCGGATGTGTACTGCTGGGATCAAGAAACCAAAATCTTGAGACAGCTTCTTACGCACCCCTTTAACGCGTTCAAGCAGTTCACCACCTTGATCTCTGTCAACTAGAGGAATCAAGCGGTAGCCAACTTCTAAGCCAATAATATCAACAGGCTGAACATCATCCCACGAAAGTTCTTTCTGAGAACCCGTCTCCCCACTCGCTTCAACCGTAGCTGGAAGGTTGGGTTGTTCAGCTTTTTTCTTGTTCTTTTTATCAATGTAATAGGCACCGGCACCTGCAACGACAGCAAGGCTCAAGAACGAGAAATGAGGCATACCCGGCACAATACCCATAATGCCAAGGATTGCAGCAGTGATCATAAGGGCTTTAGGATTATCGAACATTTGGAAGACAAGCTGCTCGCCCATGTCTTCATCGGTGTTTTGACGCGTCACCATCATCGCTGCAGCAATAGAAAGTAATAGCGATGGAATTTGAGCAACCAGACCATCACCGATAGTCAGTAGTGTATAGATTTCGATTGCTTCACCAAAACCAAGGTCAAACTGAACCATACCAATACTCAAGCCACCAATAATGTTGATGAACAAGATCAAGATACCAGCGATCGCATCACCTTTAACAAACTTAGATGCACCGTCCATTGAACCGTAGAAATCGGCTTCTTTGGTCACTTCAAAACGTCGAGTACGAGCCTGATCTTGGTCGATCAAACCTGCATTTAAGTCGGCATCGATTGCCATCTGCTTACCCGGTAAAGCATCAAGGGTAAAACGTGCACTTACTTCCGAGATACGACCCGCACCTTTGGTGACAACCATGAAGTTGATGATCATCAGGATCAAGAACACCACCAAGCCAACCGCATAGTTACCACCGATAACCACGTTACCAAAGGCTTCAATAACGTTACCGGCAGCATCACCCCCCTCATGGCCATGGAGCAATACCACACGTGTCGAAGCAACGTTCAAGGCCAAGCGGAGCAGAGTCGCAATCAGGAGTACGGTTGGGAATGCAGCGAAGTCTAAAGGCCGACGGGTATAAACCGAAACCAATAGTACAACCATAGACAGTGCAATGTTGAAGGTGAAGAACATATCCAACAAGAAAGCTGGAATGGGCAACACCACCATAGCAAGCGTTGCAAGCACCATAACAGGCGCGCCAATCGCAGGCATGGCACGGTTAGGAATTTTAGGTAGCTTGTCCGCAAAAGGCAGGGTGAATTTCATAAATCTAGGCAGTTTCGCTATGTTGTAGCTATCTCACTAAGCAGATTGAGGCCTAGGTCTAAGCTATGTTGCTATGGGCTAATATGTTCGGAATTGATATAGCAAACACTGTACCAACATCTCACGTCAAATTATCGCCATCACCTCGGAAACAAGAGGGGTAGCTAAGTTGCTATTATCAGGGTTCATCAAGCTGAGCTCAAGCAATTGATCTAATGTCGTAAATCAGGTGGGATCGGCATATTAGAATCTTGCAATTTTGGCCTCTCTCCACCTTTTTTTCGGTATTGCTTAAGCTGGAAAACATATGCAAGCACTTGTGCAACTGCTGCAAACAGACCGTCAGGAATTTGTTGTTCTAGTTCTGTGGTGTGATAAAGCGCCCTAGCCAATGGCGGTGCTGGAATAATATAGATGTCATTTTCTCGTGCGATTTCACGGATCTTCATCGCCATGTGATCGACACCTTTAGCAACCACAATTGGTGCCTTATCTTGATTCTGCTTATAGCGAAGCGCCACTGAAAAGTGCTCAGGGTTGGTCACAATCACATCCGCTTGAGGTACGTCAGCCATCATTCGACGTTGAGCGGCTTCTCGTTGCAGCATACGAATACGACCTTTCACTTCGGGCTTACCCTCAGTGTCTTTGAATTCATCTTTGACTTCTTGCTTGGTCATCTTCAGCTGATCAGCGTGTTGCCAAATCTGGAATGGGATATCAATGGCGACCACGATGAGTAGAGAACAACTGATCAATAGGATAAAGTTGAGCAAAATATCTAAGGCATGGAATATATTCTGTGGGTACACATCCATACTCAACTGCATCAAGTCATGTTGAGAAGCTTGAATCAGATAAATGGCCATGCCCGATACCAAAGCCACTTTCAAGATAGATTTCAGCAGTTCAACCCAGCTTTGTAAGCCAAACATACGCTTGATACCACTCAAAGGATTGAGTTTAGATGCCTTTGGCATAGCGGCTTGCATTGAGAAATTGACCCCACCAACACCCGCAGCGCCAATCACAGCAGCAACGAACAAAGTGATGAGAATCAAAAACAGTGGGAACAATAGGTTTACTAATGCGCCACCCGCTATTTCCAGTAGCTTATTAGTATCAAAAATCTCGTCACGACTGAGTGAAAACAGGCGTTGCATGGCCTCGAACAAAGCCTTCGCCATCGATTCGCCAAACCACATTAAAGAAATCGCACCGACTATCAATACCGATGCTGACGCCAGCTCTTTTGACCTTGCAACCTGCCCTTTCTCTTTGGCCTGTTGCAAGCGTTTGGGCGTGGCGTCTTCTGTGCGTTCTTGACCGTCTGACTCTGCCATTTCAGTCTCCTAGCAATCTAACCGGATTAGACGACATATCTGTTGCTCGCCTTGTATCCAAAATAGCTCATAGTGGCTAAACAGGCCGCCAAGGATGTACCAACAAAGTAACAGACCCACGAGTAGCGCAAATGCAAAACCCAAGGAAAATATGTTTAGCTGAGGTGCCGCACGTGTCATTACACCAAATGAAAGGTTAATCGTCAGCAGCGCAATAATACCCGATAACGACATCGCTAATGCTGTTTTGAACATGATGCCAAGCCACAATGCCAGCTCTCTGAAATCGACGGCGGTTAAAGACCCACTGCCGATCGGCAAGGTTTTAAAACTAAACACCACCAGTTGCAACATTTTCAAGTGACCATCGGTCGCCAAGAAAAACATGGTCGCCAACAGCATGAACAGTTGGCCAAGTACTGGCGTATTTTGACCGTTTGCAGGATCGACCATAGAGGCAAAACCCAAACTCGATTGCATACCTAAAATCTGACCGAGCATAACAAAAGTTTGAATCAAAAACTGAGTAACAAACCCCATGGCGACACCAATCACGATTTGTTCAAATACCGTCAAGAATCCTTGGAAGGACAGCAGCTCAATCTCTTTAGGAACAGCTGGGATTGCGGGCATCACAGCAAAGGTGATCGCCAAACCTAAATACAGACGGATACGCGGCGACACAAAGCGTGCCCCTGTTACCGTCATCACCATCAGCATGGCTGAGATGCGAGTGTATGGCCAAAAATAATTGGCTAACCACTCTAGTACAAGGCTCGTTGGGTATTCCATATTGGTTTAATACAGAACTTGCGGCAAGCGTTCGATGAGTTCGAAAAAAAACTCCATCATCATCTGAGTCATCCAGTGAGCAAACATCATCAACGCCAATAACGTCACGATCAAACGCGGTAGGAAACTCAATGTTTGTTCGTTGATAGACGTCGCAGCTTGGAAAACCGCTACGACTAAACCAATCAATAGGCTAGGAATAATAATGGCACATACCATTATCAGTACCATCCAAAGTGCATCTCGGAACAACTCTACGAATATTTCAGGATTCATTATTCCCCCAGCTACAAGGCAAAACTGCCGGCGAGAGTGGAGAGTATCAAGTTCCAACCATCAACAAGAACGAACAGCATCAACTTAAATGGTAACGATACAATCATCGGTGACAACATCATCATACCCATAGCCATCAATACCGAGGCGACCACCAAGTCGATGATTAAGAAAGGTAAGAACAGCATGAAGCCAATTTGGAAAGCCGTTTTCAACTCCGATGTGATAAACGCTGGAATCAGAACCGCCATGGAAACATCTTCAGGGTTAGTCACTTCCGCACCCGAGATCTCAACAAAGGTTTCTAGATCTTTGATTCGAGTTTGTTTGAGCATGAAAGACTTGATCGGGCCTTGGGCAACGTCGAACGCCTGTCGTGCCGATATTTGTTCATTGAGATAAGGCTGAACCGCTTGCTCATTCACTTGATTGATCACTGGTGACATGATGAAAAAGGTCAAAAATATCGCGATACCAATAATCACTTGGTTTGAAGGCGTTTGCTGGAGACCCATTGCCTGACGCAAAATAGACATCACCACCACAATACGGGTGAACGACGTCATCAAAATTACCATTGCCGGCAAGAAGCCAAGCATGGTCATTAAGGCCAATATCTGTAAATTGATCGAGTAGTCTTCACCGCCATTGGCGTTGGTGGTCATGGTAAAGGCAGGAATGCCGCCACCATTACCCGTTAAACTACCAGTGGTCATGGTTTGCGATTTAGCTTGGTCTTGTTCCATCGTGCTGATGGTAACCGACTCTGAGCCTGCTGTATTCGCTGGAATGACGGTGCCATCTTCAGCCTGTGCAAATACCGACACACTGAACACGAAAGAACAGAGGAGAATGAGCTGAACCAACAACGCTTTTACCACTCGAAAAGATCCGATTTGGCAAAAGTAAGATGAGGTAAAAAGTCCGTTACTTGTTTGCATCTTTTTTAATTAGCTGGGAAAGCTGACTTGAAAATGTACTTTTTTCCAGCATCTCCTGAGTAAGAGGTTTATCGAGCTTAGAGATCAGCTGAATCGACTGTGTGGTAATGCCGACTAAGAACTGTTCATCACCTGCTTGCACAATCGCAATGCGTTCTTTAGTACCAACAGGAATTTGCCTAACAATAGCCAAACCTTGTTGATTCGACATCGCAGGCACTTGCATTCGCTTGAGTAACCAAGCAATAAATAAGATGAAGGCGATAACGAAAATTAGCGACCCAAAAGTGGTCGCTAAATCAAGAGAAGGAGGCGCGGCAAAAGCAATAGAAGGCGTAGACAACAGCCCTATTCCCAATGTTCCGCGAGACGAACCCACCAATCTTTTTGGCGAAAAGCGCATTAACGTAGCTTCTTAATTCGTTCTGTTTGGCTAATTACGTCAGTCAGACGAATACCAAATTTGTCGTTCACCACAACCACCTCTCCGTGAGCAATCAGAGTACCGTTAACCATCACATCTAGTGACTCACCAGCAATTCTATCGAGCTCTACTACCGAACCTTGGTTCAATTGAAGTAAGTTACGGATACTGATCTGAGAACGGCCAACTTCCATCGAGATAGTCACTGGGATATCCATGATGGTATCCAGTTTACGACGCTCATCTTCAGAAATCGGAGACGATGAATCGGTTAGTTCATCAAGTGGTGCCGCAAGCACATCATCAACATCAATTGACGGTGCTAAAGGGTCTTCACCAAGTGCTGCAGCCCATTCGTCTGCTAGCTTTTGATCTTCACTAGGTTCCATTACCAATTCCTATACTTTTATCTATTTTGCTATTCGTCATCATCGCTGTTTTCGAGCTCAGACATTAGGTCTTTGCCTAGAAAAGCGAGATCAGTTTTGACCACATGCGGTCTTTGAATTTTTTCCGAAATCTGTACCGCGAGCTTCTCACCAGAACGCCCCATTTTCACACGATAAGTCGGCAGTTCTTCGACAAACATCGTCGCGTGTTCAGGCATGTTCATGGGAATGACATCTCCTGGGCGCAGCTCCATCAAATCACGCAGGGAAATATCTTGCTCTAACAAGTTCACGCGAAAATTGACTGGCACATCCATGATTTCATCACGCAGCGCGGTGCTCCAACGAACGTCGGTTTCCATTTTGTCTGATTGAACACCGGCATCAAGCAATTCACGAATCGGCTCAACCATGGAATAAGGCATCACGACGTGGAAATCACCGCCACCGCCATCCACTTCAATGTGGAATGAACTCACAACAATCACTTCGGTTGGGCTCACAATGTTCGCCATGCTTGGGTTCACTTCAGAATCCAAGTATTCAAACTCAACCCCCATCACTGGAGACCAAGCTTCTTTGTAATCTTCAAAAACAATTTTCAGCAGTAACTGAATAATTCGTCTTTCTGTTGGCGTGAATTCACGGCCTTCAATCTTGGCGTGGAAACGGCCGTCACCACCGAAAAAGTTTTCTACAAGAATAAATACAAGGCGTGCTTCCATAGTGATCAGCGCCGTGCCTTTCAACGGGCGGAAACGAACCATGTTTAAACTGGTGGGTACATACAATGTGTTTTGGTACTCACCAAACTTCATCATTTGTACGCCATTGATCGACACTTCAGCCGTTTTACGTAACATATTGAACAAACTGATCCGCATATGACGTGCGAAGCGCTCGTTAATAAGTTCAAGGGTCGGCATTCGACCACGGACGATTCGATCTTGAGATGAGAAGTCGAAATTGACCGCACTGTCATTCTCGGTTTCTAAGACATCTTCAACTTCTTCAACATCATCAACGCCATGTAATAGCGCATCAATTTCGTCTTGGCTTAATAAATCGGTCACAAATTACCTATTGAATTACGAAGTCAGTGAATAACACTTTTTCAATCACAGGCTGGCCAACAGCTTGAGCCAGACTTGCTTTAATATCTTCAGTTGCCTTGTCACGCAGTTCAATTCGCCCAGTGGGTGAGCGTAATTGATCGACCGTTGCCGAAGCGAACGTGGCCAGTAGCGTACTTTCTACGAGTGGAGAGTGGTAACGTGCGAGGTCTTCATTCTTACTGCCACGTACCATCAGCTGTGCTTTTATCTGAACTAGGCGATCTTTTTTATCTCCCGTCACATTAAACAAGAAAGGCTGAGGAATATTAACATACATGACAGGCTCTGCTGCGACCACTGCGGTGGCTGGCTGAGACTGAGATTCAGAGGCACTATCATCGGAGCCTAAGAAAAAGAACAGCGCACCACCTATGCCAAGCAGCAAAACGACTACCGCTATAATGATGATAAGGAGCTTGCTCTTCCCTTTAGGTGCATCTTGTTCTTCTGCCATACTTTATTCTAACTTCCTGTTCTTTCGATTAACTGACGGTTCTTTCTATTAACTAACAGTACTTTCTATTAACTGATGGTTCTATCTATCAACCAAGCGTTCTTAGCCTGATATTAGGCATAATAACTAATTCCATCACGCTTTGATGCGACATTCAATTCAAGATTGCTGCCACTATCAAGGTTTTCATCACCTTGGCCATCATTTGTGCGGTTAGTGCCGGATTGTTGCTCACCATTGTTGTATCTATCCTGTCCCTGACCAGAGCTCTGTTGCTGAACTGACGAATCAGCTAGTTGTAGGCCTTGTTGAGCAAGCATCTCCCTCAAGCGAGGTAAGGTTTGTTCAATCACCTCTCTTGCCTGTTGATTACTAACCGTAAAGTGCACGTTCGCCACATCATTATTCATGGTCATGCGGATTTTCATCTGACCCAATTCTGGTGGATCGAGACGAATGTCCAAGTTCTTGAGGTTCTTAGACATCATCATTTGGACTTTTTCCGCGACCTGCTCATTGGCTAGCTCTTTGGTGAGCTGTAAAGGCGCTTGTTGAGCAGCTTGAATTTCAGCTCGCGTAGGTGCTGAACCAACCGTTGCAGTACCTTGTGCGCCAGCCGCAGAAGCGATCTGCTGGGCCAAGGTCGAGTCTTTAGAATCTTCTTTAGCACCCGCTTTACCCAAACCAGACAATGCAGCGGCACCAGCGCCTGCTTTAAGAAGCGCGTCAGTCGAACCTGCTTTTGTGGCCGCTGGCGTTGCAGTCATCGCTAGGCTTTGTGCCGTTAAGCTTGGGTCTAAAGCCGCTTGCTGCTGCATTGGAGCTGCATTCCCTTGTTGTAATTGCTGAGCCGCTGCCTGTTGAGCCGCATGCGCATTATTGGCGTGCAGCATTGCCGCCTTATCCGTAAGAGCATTGTTTGCTGATTGAGAAGCGGCCTGCGCTGATACTTGTTGTGCAGCCGTCGCTACTGCCGTTGTTGATGCCACCGCGGCTAAGGCTTTGGCTTCATTTGAATCAGTGTTGTCCCAATCAATAGCGGCGGGTTCACCGGGTGTGCTGTTCACGTTCGGATCTTGGCTTAGTAAAGCCGTTGCTTGCTGTTGAACATTGGTTAGCTGTTGATTCAATACTTCTAAGTTAGAGGTTGCTTGAGCCAGCGCAGCTTGCTCATCGACCGTCAACTTAGCGCCACTTTGTTGCTTTTGAACCAGACCATCGACAACAGACTGTTCTGATTCGATTTGTCCATTCAATTGGTTTAACGCTTTGGTATGGGCATCAACCTGTTTTGCAAGTTCCATATCCGCTGCTGAGAGTGCTTGACTCTGATCGGCAGCAACCGCACTGGCCGCGTTCTTTTGGCGCAACTCTCGGCTCATACTCGCTTCAATTTGTTCTGGGGTGACGCCTTTATCCATCAACTGTCGAATTTCATCATCAGTCAACTGTGAAACACCCTTACCTCCGGTAAGCACGGCAATTTCAGAATCGACCTCAAGACCGTTTTCTTGATTTGTTGCATTGGTTTGTTGTGCTGATTTACCCACGGTGTCGGTCGCAAGAACGCCCACAGCAGTCGCACCTACAATCTTGCCTTGAGCTTCATCAGCCTTCACTTGCTGAGGCAAGCCTTTGCCGTTGTCAGGTTGATTCAGTGTTTTGTTTGCCTCGTCCAACTGACCAAGCAATTTATTGCCTTCACTCATCGCAGCACTAGCTTGAGATGCCCCCTGAGCATTCAGCTCTGCGGATTGTGTATCAGAATCACCTTTGGGCTGAGCCGCAGCCAAGGTATCGTCATCAGACGGTTTCGACGAGGCTTTATCGCTCGACGGTGAATTTAGTTCAGACGTATGTTCAGTAGCTGCGTTGCTAGTAGCCGTATTTTCAACATCCGTCGCTGCTTTAGCTTGCTTGGTTTGAGCTTCGCTAGCCTCATCAGCGATCCTAGACTCAGTTGAATCACCTTTAGTCTTTTCAGCCGATACTTCGTCTTCCGCAGAGGTCTGTTTTTCGTCTGATTTTGAGGCGTCATCAGTGTCTTTTACTGCCGCTTTGCTGTCACTTTCTTCAAAGCCTAGCGCTTCTTTAAAAGACTCTAAGAAACCTTTAGAGTCGCCGGTCTCTTCTACCTTTGAAGAGGCAGAACCGGTGTCCAACAACGATGACGTTTTGTTGGTCGCTGAATTTGAGGAAAGGCTAACATTCATATATACAAGCTCTATCTACTAGCTTTGCTGCCATAAATCGGACAACAAAAAGAAAGTCGGGTGCTTTTCATGCCTTTGCTGGGCATAACGCGCAATTTTATATAAAACGGAGCAAGAAACATGCCTATTAGTTCTGTTCTCACAATCTGAACGGCAACACCTTCGTCATTCAGGGCTTAGGATCACATCTTCTTTCGGCCATACATCAGCGTCGAGAACTCATCCATTTGCTTTTGTTCTCGTTGATCTTGCAGCTTTGCCTTCTCTTTCTGTTTTTTCTCCATCAACCACTCGTAGGATTTACGCTTTTTACGTAGCTCCATCCAGTAGTTTTGGCAGTTGTCGACTTGGTTTTTAAAATGATGCTCCGCTTCTCTCTGTTTAGATAATGTTTCATCTAGTTGAGTTAAAAAACGGTTCAAGTGACCGTACTGACTCGCTGTGAGTCCTGCTTTTCCGCGGTCAATAAGTTGCTGACAGTAATCAAGTCGGTACTTTTCAATCTGAGCGACCTGCTCATAGTAACCTTGAAGCTCTGAATTCGCTTTGTTGAGCGCGAGTACGGCTTGGTTCTCTTGATCCTTGGCTTGGTCGAGCAAAAATTCTAATGCGTTATCCATGACTAACCTTATTCATTCGTTAGCCACCCAATACATGTTTCAACATGTTGACACACATGTCATAGGGAACCGTTTCTTTCATTTTTTGCTGTAGGTACTCATCCAACCTCGGTTTCAAGGTGAAGGCACTATCAATAGCAGGATCAGTTCCCGGTTTGTAAGCGCCAATCGATACCAAATCTTGGTTTTTACGACAGATAGACAGTACTTGGCGCACCGCTTTCGACATCAATACATGTTCTTCGGTGGTGATTTGCGGCATAACACGACTGACGGATTTCTCAACATCAATCGCAGGATAATGTCCGGCATCGGCCATCTCACGCGATAAAACAATGTGACCATCAAGAATCGCTCTTGACGCATCGGCAATCGGGTCTTGTAAGTCATCACCTTCAGTTAAAACGGTAAAGAAAGCCGTGATAGAACCTTGTTCATCGTTGCCGTTACCCGCACGTTCCACCAGCGCAGGAAGCTTGGCGAAGACTGATGGCGGATAACCTTTGGTTGCTGGCGGCTCACCCACAGACAAAGCAATTTCACGCTGAGCCTGAGCAAAACGGGTCAATGAATCCATTAATAAAAGAACATCTAAACCTTGGTCGCGGAAGTACTCAGCTACAGCCAGTGCAGTTTGGCAGCCTTTCAATCGCATCAGTGGCGATGAATCCGCAGGAGCAGCGACCACCACAGATCGTTTACGTCCATCTTCGCCAAGAATCTCTTCAATAAATTCTTTAACTTCTCGTCCACGCTCACCGATTAGACCTACCACCACCACTTGTGCGGTTGTGCCTCGAGTCATCATCCCGAGCGTGACCGACTTACCAACACCGGAACCAGCAAACAGACCAATACGCTGACCTTTACCCACCGTCAGCAAACCGTTTATGGCCTTCAAGCCAACATCGAGCGGTTCAGAGATAGGTTTTCGAGCTAAAGGGTTGATTGGCTCAGCGTTAAATGAAGCGCGTTGTTCGGTATAGATTGGACCTAGCCCATCAAGTGGATTACCCACCCCGTCGATCACTCGGCCAAGCAATTCCATTCCAACAGGGATACCGCTTTCAGTGGTCACGGGGGTCACACGAGCGCCAGGTAATATCCCAGTGATTTGTTCACTCGGCATCAAAAATAAGTTATCGCCAGAGAAGCCGACGACTTCGGCTTCCATCTGACCAGACATGGTTTCTACTAAACACAGGCTGCCGATGGGTGCTTTACAGCCGGTCGCTTCAAGCGTTAAGCCAACAACGCGTACTAACTTACCAGAGGCAATTGGTCGCGATTTTAGCCCTTCGACTTTGTATTGGCTGAGACGATTTGCTAATTCAAGCATTACTCATGACCCTGATGACGGTTTGCGCCACAGAAGTTTTGAATGACGTTTTTCACACGGTCTTCCATACGGTAGTTAACGCTCGACTCACCCGCTTCGATTTGTACGTCACCACGATTGAGTGCCGGCTCTGCAACTAACGTCCAATTGCGGCAATCCAATTCAGTTTCGCCATACGCAGAACGAATAATCGCGACGTCTTCGGGATTAAGCTTCAATGTGATCGCATGACCTGAGATCGGCAACGACTCGACCGACTCTTTAACGGTATCTAATATGATTTGTGGGTTGGTTTGCACTTCAACATGAACCACTTCTTTGACCATGGTCAGTACCATGTCCACCAATTGCTTCTCTACCTGAGCGTTCATCAGCTCTAAAGGTTGAGCAAACTGGTTGGCTAGCCCCATAAAGATGGCAACTTGCTGCTGAATGTACTCTTGACCAGCAGTCACGCCTTCAAGCTTGCCGGCTTGGTTGCCTTCTTCGTGGCCTGCAGCAAACCCTTCTTCTTTACCTTTATCGTAACCCTGTTTAAAGCCAGCTTCTTGCCCTTGATGAAGCCCTTCTTGATAAGCACCTTGCTTAATCAGTTCGATTTGCTCTTCAGTCAGAACAAGCTCTTCGTCTTCAATGGCTTCTTCAACCGTCGGCATCCAACTAGGATCGTAATTAAAGGCCGTTTCTTTGGCTTGTTTATTCACATCAGAGGTGTAGTCAGGCAACCCCCATTTCTGAGGTTGGGCAACCGTATTATCTTCTTCAGGGCGAAGGAAGCCGCGTTTTCTATCACCTGACATATCAGTACCTATCTATGAATGCGTCCAGCTGCATTGTAAATTCAAGCCGTTGAACGGAGTTAATCTTGGGTTCGAGATTGGATAAAGAAAAGCCCCAACAGTGTGGGGCTCTTGAGGTTTCTGTATTAAAGGAACTCGTCGGCGCCACCAGACAGCATAATCTCGCCACTGTCTGCCATCTTCCTCGCAATACCTAATATCTCTTTTTGAGCCGCTTCCACGTCGGAGACTTTTACTGGCGGCATCGCCTCAATGTCGTCTCTCATCATATCGGCAGCACGTTTAGACATGTTCTTGAAGATCTTCTCACGTAGACCGTCATCAGCACCTTTAAGCGCTTTCTGTAGAACGTCTTGTGGAACATCACGCAGCAGTCGTTGAACACCTTGGTCATCAACTTCAATAAGGTTTTCAAAGACAAACATAAGATCTTGAATCTGCGTTGCCATATCTTCGTCTTGATCACGGATTTGATCCATCAAGACGCCTTCCACATTATTGTCCATGTAGTTCATGATCTCAGCCGCAGCTTTCAGGCCACCAATTTTGGCAGCTTGAGCACCCGCTTGACCCGCAAACTGTTTCTCCATGATTTCGTTCAATTCAGCAAGAGCCGAAGGTTGAACTTCTTCAAGGTTAGCGATACGCATCATCAGATCCAGACGAACTCTTTCTGGGAATTGAGACAGAATCTCAGCCGACTGATCAGAATCGAGGTACGACAACACAATGGTTTGAATCTGAGGGTGCTCGTTGATGATGATACTCGCCACCTGACGAGGATCCATCCACTTAAGTGAGTCCAAACCTTTCGAGCCAGTACCAAGAAGAATTTGATCAACAAGGTTATTCGCCTTGTCTTCACCCAAGGCAGCGACCAGCGCATTACGCATGAAGTCTTCACTGCCCATACCAATGTTGGTGTACTTCTGAATATCATCTAAGAAAGCACGGTGAACCGCTCCCACTTTTTCTTGGGATAGATCAGTCGCTCGCGCCATTGCACTACCCACACGCTGAACCTGCTTTGGCTCTAGGTGACGAATAATACCAGCAGCGTCTTCTTCATTTAGACTTAGCAGCAAGATCGCAGCGCGTTCATCGCCTGAGATTGAACCGATATCCACGCCAGAGACATCAAGTACTTCACCACCTTCCGTTTGTTGTGGAACTATTTCGTTAGCCATCTACCATCCAATTCTTAACTACTTGAGCTGCTAGCTCTGGTTCATTCGCTACAAGAGCACGTACTGCTTTCAGCACGTCTTCGTCTTTATGAAGGTTAGGTAAGTCGATGCTTGAACCAAATTCAAACAGCTCACCACCTTCAATATCACCACCAATTAAGCTGGTTTCGCCGTCGGCGCCAATTGGCATACCATCAGGGCCGTACATTTGATCATCATCGTCAGCTGCTGGGTTAAGCAGTTTCTTCATTGCAGGGCGAACAAGTACCAATACCACGACGATAATAACCAACGCGCTCGCAAACCAACGTACCCAATCATTGAAGTTTGGATGTTCCCAAATTGGTACATCAGCAACAACATCCGTCACTTGTGGTGCGAACTGCATGCTTAAGACATTGAGTAAATCGCCACGATTTTGGTCAAAGCCGACAGTACCAATCAGCACCTGACGAATCGCATTAATTTCGCTGGCAGGGATTGGCGTATGAACTACTTCGCCCGTATCAGGGTTCAGTGATTGACGGTCTTTGATCGCTACCGATACCGTCTGGCGGTTAACCGTGCCACTCTGTTTACGTTCATGGCTGATGGTTGTGTCTAGCTCAAAGTTTCGGGTCGCTTCTTTGTGAACCGAGCCTTGCCCCGTCATCGCACCGTCTTTCATCTGAGCGACATCTTGAGGAATTGAAGCATCTGCTGGGGGCTGGTTACTCAAAGCACCAGGAATACCAGCCACAGTGTTACCGTTGTTGTAATCTTCTAACGTGTATTCACTTCGAGTCGCTGGCGTATTCGGATCAAAACGTTTTCTCGTTTGCTCCACAGCACTAAAATCAAGCTGAATATCAACCTGAGCGGTATAGTTACCAAACCCAAGAATAGGAATTAGGATAGAGTCAATTTTTTCACGCAGCGCTTGCTCTTGATTGCGCTCTAACTCATGTTCTTTACGACGCGCAGCTGACATCGGGTCTTGAGAACCTGAGTTCAACAGTCGGCCATGCTGATCGGTCACCGTGATACGTGAGGTTTTCATTCCCGGAACGGCACTTGCCACCATGTCGACAACAGAATCAACTTCTTGCTGCTTGAGATTACTGCCAGTTTTCAGAGTCAGAAATACGGAAGCTGAGGCTTCTTGATTGTGACGAACAAAGACACTCTGCTTTGGCAAGGCTAATAAAACCTGAGCTTTACGTACCTGTTTCATCTGCTCAATGGCTTTCGCAAGCTGTCTTTCACGACTTAACTTAAGGCGCTCTTGCTCTAAACGTTGTGATACACCAAAACCCATGTCTTGCATGAGGATGTCATCACCAGCGTTTCGCTCTTGATTCAAACCCGCTCGTACCATATTAAGCTTTAATGAGTTGTACTCACTAGCGGGTACCGAGATAGTGTTACCTTCAAGAGTGTATTCGATCTTTTGTAGATCCAAGTAATCAAGAACGGGAATCAACTCTTCTGTTTCATAAGCCCCTAATGGACGCATTTCTGGCTCTTTCACCCAGAAAAACAGCATCACAATCAGCGCTACACAGATAGAAATAGATAGGACTAAGACGACCTGACGAAGTAAATCGAGATCACCGACGGCCATATCGAACTTAGAAGAACTGCGTTCACCTAGATCGGGATTTTGCCCTTCTCCGTCAAGCTCCGAACCTGCAATGAGTGCATGGTCATTGCTATCGCTTACGGTTAAATCTGTTGTTTGACTATTATCTGCCACTATTTAATTACCCAACTTATACCGGCATATTCATCAGCTCTTTGTACGATTCGACCAATCTATTTCTAATTTGGATCGTCGCCTCAAAAGCCACACTAGATTTATTACGAGCAATCATCACGTCCGATAGAGACACGCTTTGGTCGCCACTATCAAAACGAGCTTGAAGATCACCTGAGGTCTTTTGTAATGAGTTCACGTTATTAATGGCCTGCGTCAGCATGTTGCCAAAATCTGCACCGACCGCTTGCCCCGTTGCAGCAGGACGCGCGCTAGCAGCTTCAACCATCATTGCCTGCATTTCGCCTTGTAAACCATCTATTCTCATCTACTACCTCAGGAGTCAAAATTATGACTATCTATTTAGCTGTATTATTGACAGAGCAATTAGCGTGCCACACATTAAATTGACTAGATATCGTATTACACTAGTCAGAAAGCTGACACTACTAATCTATCCTCAGTTTGGGATATCTATTCCAGCATCGCGCATTTTCGCCAACTTATAACGCAATGTGCGAGGGCTAATGCCCAACTTTTCTGCCATTTCTTTACGTCGGCCATTACAAGCGATCAGCGTCTCAAGAATAATTGCATACTCTTGATCTCGTAGCTCATTTCCAAGCCCTTCGCTGGCAGCCACGACTTTACCAATAGGGTTCGCTTCAGCAATCGGCTTGATGTCTGGCGCTGCAACACTGTTGCCTTCAACAATTTGCTGTAAGCCACTTGCGTCTTGCCAATCGACACCTTCAAGCAAGATGTGCTCACCTGAAATATTTTCTTGCTCACTCAGAATTAGAGCGCGCTGCACGACATTATCCAGTTCACGCACATTACCCGGCCACGGATAATTGACGAGCTTACTGATGGCTTGCTCGGACAGAACAGGAACGGGCATACCAAGTTTGGTGCAATGGCGCTCAACCAAGTGCTTCGCAAGCGGCTCAATATCGCCTTTACGTTCACACAGTGCTGGCCAAGTAATTGGAAATACATTCAGGCGGTAGTATAAATCTTCACGGAAATTCCCTTCAGAAACATACTGCTTTAGGTCGCGGTTACTGGTTGCCAGAACACGAACATCCAGTTTGATACTCTTACGGCTACCAAGACGTTCAACTTCGCGCTCTTGCAACACGCGCAGTAGTTTCGCTTGTAGGCTAAGATCCATTTCACTGATCTCATCCAACAAAATAGTACCGCCTTGAGCTTGCTCAAATTTACCAGGACAAGCTTGAATAGCACCAGTAAACGCACCTTTATCGTAGCCAAACAGTGTTGCTTCCAACATGTTATCTGGAATCGCGGCGCAGTTAATCGCAACAAACGGACCGTCTTTACGGCTCGAAGCGTTGTGAATATAGCGAGACATGACCTCTTTACCAGAACCACTTGGCCCCAACACCATGACGTTAGCATCGGTTTTAGCCACCTTATCAGCCAACATCATTAGTTTGATGCTTTTCTCATCGGCAACGATGGCATCGCCATTATCATCCGATTTTACGGGAGCGTAACGGCTCACCATATTAAGCAGCACTTCAGGCGCAAATGGCTTTGCCATATAGTCTATAGCGCCCTCTTTCATTGCGGCAACGGCGTCTTCAATGTTGGCATACGCTGTCATCAACAATACTGGTAGATTTGGCCAATGCTGCTTGATATTTCTTAACAGTGCTAAGCCGCCCATACCTGCCATCTGCACATCAGAGACAACAATATCAACGGAGTTCGATTTCAATTTTACCAGAGCATCTTCCGCACAATCCGCTTCCAGCCATTCATAGCCAGCAAGCGCGAGAGTGTCGACAAGGGCTTCGCGTAGACCTTCATCATCTTCGACGATTAACACTTTGCTTTGAGCCATAGGATTCTCCAGTGTAAATTCAGTTAAAACTTATTAGTCTTCAGAAGAAGCGCTTCTTTCCAGCGGTAGACACATGGTAAAGCATGCGCCGTCCCCTTCTTCTGATATCAATTCCAGTCGGCCTTCATGTGCTCGACAGACCATTTGTACAACGGCTAAACCTAGACCTGTACCTTGCGAACGAGTGGTAAAGAAGGGTTCCATAATTTTACCTTGAAGCTCTTTCGGTACGCCGGGGCCACTGTCTTGCACTGATATCTTAAGCTCGCCGTTTACGGGCCTAAAAAAAACATCAATCTGCGATTCTTTACCCGCAATTTGCACTGCGTTCAAAACTAGGTTGCTCAGAGCAGAAGCTATAGCATTAGCATTGCCAAACATCTGAGTCTCTTCACCCTCAACTTCCTGGCAATAATCAATCTGGTTCGATTTTAATGCCGCTTCCACCATTGGGTGAAATTCAGTGATCAGTTCAGCGACGGTAAATGGCTTCACAACCTTGTTGTCTCCACCCTTGGCAAACAACAGCATGTCATTCACTTGCTTCTCTAAGTCATGGAGCCTATCCATAAGCTTAGATTGAAAGCGCGTTTTTGTTGCTGGCGGCAGGTTCGGCGCGGCAAGGTTGGATGCATACAGCATCGCACTAGAGAGTGGCGTACGAACCTGATGTGCCAACGAGGCCACCATTCTGCCTAACGACGACAAGCGCTGAAGATCACTCACGCGAGACTGTAGAAGACGAGTTTCTGTCAGGTCGGTAATCAAGATAAGTTGACCCGTGGTAGAAGCTGAAATAGCCAAACGAACCTTACGCCCATTCTTCAGTGAGATCTCATGTCCATCATCGTCTTTTGGGTCAAAGGCACTTTGAATAACCGAAAACCACTTCTCGCCCACCAGTTCCACACCTAAAATTCGATGCGCTTCTGGGTTCGCTTCCCTTACTTCACCATGAGTATCTAACAAGATGACACCTGCTGGCATCACATCAAGCACTTGCTTATAGCGCTCAACCTGCTGTTCAACTGAATCTAGGTGTGACTGATTTTCTGATTCGTTAGATCCGTGCATGTCAAAAATTTGCCTCAAATACTAAAACAGCCTGGCACGTAAAACACGCGTCAGGCTATTTGCTATATTTATCACATAGTTAAGCAAGCAACAACTCGACTATGCCCTCTCTATTCTCTCAACCAAAACGATGCTTTAACTCAACACCCGTCTTAATTTGATATCGCTGAACACGAATCTGAGCTCTATCGCTGTAGATTGTACTTCCGCATTTTTTCAACCAGAGTGGTTCTGCGCATTCCAAGCATGTCTGCAGCACGGGCAACAATGCCACCCTGCGCTTCCAAGGCTTGGTTGATCATGTTCACTTCCATATCCGCCAACAGCTCTTTCAAATTAACACCTTCTGGTGGTAACTCTTGAGGCGCATTGGCGTTATCGGCAAGATCATCTTGCTGATCAAAGCTGAAATCTTCTGAGAACAAATCAGAAAGTGCATCACGTTCTTGCTCTTCTTCCGACACAAAGCGATTAAATTCAGGCTGGAACTCAGGGATATCACTGTATCTATATTTAGTGGGTAGATGATTCACATCAACCAAGCTATTCGGATACAGGATAACCATTCGCTCAACGAGATTCGCTAGCTCACGAACGTTACCTGGCCAGTAGTGCTCCATCAAAGAATTGATAGCACGTGCCGTGAAGCAGATAGGCATACTGCCTTCCGCTTCCATTCGAGTCATTAGTTCTTGAAGCAACAGTGGAATATCTTCTTTACGATCTTGAAGCGCCGGCATTTCAATCGGGAATACATTCAAGCGGTAATAAAGGTCTTCACGGAACGAGTCATCGTCGATCATGTCTTCAAGATTGCGGTGTGTTGCTGCAATCACACGAACGTCAGCTTTAATGGTGCTGTTGCCACCTACGCGTTCAAAACAGCGCTCTTGCAGTACACGCAACAACTTAACTTGCATTGCCATTGGCATATCGCCAATTTCATCAAGAAACAGTGTGCCACCTTCAGCCAATTCAAAGCGACCTTTTCGTGCGGTAATTGCACCAGTAAATGCGCCCTTCTCATGACCAAACAACTCACTTTCGAGTAAGTCTGGTGGAATAGCACCACAATTCACCGGCACGAAAGGCCCAGAACGGCGCTTAGAGTGATAGTGAATATTACGTGCTACGACTTCTTTGCCTGTACCAGATTCACCAAGAATCAGCACGTTCGCTTCCGTAGAAGAGACTTGTTCAATTAAGTGACGTACTTCTTGAATGCCAGCACTTTGCCCTACTAGGCTGCGAAACAGTGTGTTCTTACGTGCCGAAGACACCACTTGAACACCCTTGCGGCCTAAGAAATCTTTACAGTGCCTTAATGCATCACTTAATTGCGGGTAGTTAAGAGGAAGTTCAAGCTCGCCAACATAGTTAGTTAGCTCGTCAACCGGGTGATTGTTTTTACCAATCACCAGTAAAGGGATGTGATTGGCGTGAACAAGCTTTTCATTCAGTAATGCGTTGAAGCCTTTACCTTTAATGGTACCAATAATGCAGCCGGCCCACTGTAGTGACCAGTCAACTTTACGTGCTTGTTCAGAGCTGATTACTTCGCAGCTCTCTCCTACAAACTCTAATATTGTGCTTAAATTGTGACGATCTTGAGCGCTATCGTCGACGACAAGCAGTTTTGCCAAACCTTGCATAAGTAGGAATTATTGCCTTTATTTTGGTGCGATGCAGAAAAACGGTGAGCGACGTAATCGATAAAACAGAGAAAAGTATCAATGATTATGGTCTACGTGGACAAATTTAGGAAATCAGCAACGAAAAAAGCCATTAGGCTATCTAATGGCTTCTATTTTATTTGATTAAAAAAATAAGGCAACCAACCAATTAAGGGATATGAGATTGGTTAAAACTGCAGTTTTTCTTTAAATACCTACGTCAGCAGACGTCAAGTTGTGATATTCGTTCGGAATTTGGTCCCAAGCGCTCTTAATTTCGCGGATAATATCGATAACATCATCAATAGGCTGTGGGTCATTTTTGTGATTTGCCGCAGAAATTTGCGTGATCATGAACTCATAAAGTTGATCTAGGTTTTTCGCAATATCGCCACCATCGTCCATAGATAGGCAACTACGTAGGCTAATAATGATATCCAGTGCCTTACCAAGTCGCTCGCCTTTCACTGGGATGTTGCCCGCTTGCATTGCCGCTTTACCTTGAATCAAGCGCTCGATAGCACCTGCCATTAGCATTTGTACAATCTTATGCGGTGAGGCAGCTGTTAGCTGACTATCCACTGATACCTTTTTATATGCCTGTAAAGAACCGCGCATAGTAAACCTCTTTTATAAAAACTTTTTGTATTGTTGAACTGATTTAGCGCCGTGACGGTATTTGTGTAGGGTCTTACCTACTCGACTTGTCTCAGACTGCATCAATTCGACTAATTTTCTGGTTCTGGTAATGGCTTCAAACCATTCAGAACTTTGCTTAACGTCGGGGTGTGAGTCGATTATTTGAAGCACGTTTTGCAATAACTGTTCTCTGTTATCGACAAGCCGCGTTATTTCTTCAGCATTAATTTCACTAAATTCAAGCTTAGAGATAATTAATTGATCGAGTTCACAAAGCTCTTGCAGCTGACTGTTCATCTATTAGCCCAACGCATTCATCATACTGCCCAGCTGGGATTGCATCTTGCTAGTCGCATCTTGCATGGCAGTAAACTTAGAATGTGTACGGTTTTCTAGGCTGTCCATGCGGCGATCGAGTGCGCTTTGGTCATCAACCAAGCGGTAGTTTTGCTCGACTAAGCTCTTTTCTCTAGTACGAATCGAGCCTGTGATACCAGTGATACCTTGAATTGCATCTTCCACTTTTTTGGCGAAACCGTTGTTGCCGCCAAAGAACTCACCCAACTTATCGAAGTTATTATTAAGTTGACGATCAAGCATGTCGTAGTTAATTTCTAGCGAGCCTTGCCTTGTGGTCGTGATACCAAATTCAGTCAATGACTTGAGATTATCAGGCGCGCCTTCAATACTTGATGAGAACACCCCTTTCAATCGCGAGTCGGCGTTACGTACAGTACTGTCGCCAGAAAGCGGCCCTTTTTGGCCAGTCGTTGGATCAACGCCCGCCAAGTTCTTAGACACTTGATAAAACTGATTGTAAGAGTTAACGAAAGATTCAATGTCTTGACGCACACTATTACGGTCGTACTCAACACCGATTTCAGCCGGTGGCTTATCTTTTGGCGTTTTTCCTTTCACCGTGATATCGATACCTTCTACGGCATCTTCAATCACATTGTTATTACTCGAAAGCTGTGCGACGCCGTCTAGAACGACCATTGAATCTTGCCCCGCCTGAACTTCAGCCATACCGCTATAGGTATCAAAAGACTGTTGTGCCTGTTCGAGCTCAGCTTGCACTTTATCGACTTTCTCTAAAAGCTCACGCTCTTCGGGTTCTAATTTCGCACGCTCAATTTTTTTGGCTTGTTCCGCGGTCAATTCGCCTTTTTGAACTCTCTCAGCCAAATCGGCTTTTTCTTGTGAAATTTTATCTTCGATTCGCGCTTGTTCAGCTTCAAGCTTTTGCTGAGCTTCTTTCGGTGTCACGTAGGAATCGGTCAGAGTACCCGAGGCAGCATTTGACCACCCCGGCACGTCAGGCGCCTTCTCTATCGCTTTTTCATCAAGCTCAAGTTCTGGTGTGTAGTAAGAATCTAGAAGAGTTCCTGAGGCTGTCTCAGTCCAACCTGGGATATTGTCTTCGGGCATCACAGACTTTGACGCCTGAGCTGCGTCTAGGGCAGCTTGACCATCGGCTGCGGCTTGCTCGCCGTAACTAAGACTTTGAGAGTCTCCGTCAACATCTGAGGCAGAATCGGTTTGGGTTGCTGGGATAACATTTCCGTCTTCATCGAGTTTTTCACTCGCATTTGGGTCATCGTTAGCGATCGCTTCATCGATGAGTTCAACGGCTTTTCCTGCAGGGGTTAGAGCAAGAACATCTTGTGCAGCAAGGCGCGCTTTCTCAAGCGCCTTCACACGCTCTTCTAGAGTTTTGTATTCGAGTTTTTTTAGAGGATTAGCAGCATCAGACTCCACATTAATGCTGATCTGCTGATCTGAACCAGACTGGTTCGAGGCGACAATAAGTCGTGGGCCTTCGACATCATTGATAATAGATGCACGAACGCCTGGATTGCTATCTGCGCCGTTTATACTGCGAACGACATCGATAAGTTTCGATCTGTCGCCAACTTGCACATCAAAGCTGTCATCACCAAGCGAAACCTGCAGCTTACCTGGGCCAAATTTCATGTCCTCTGACAGTACATCAGAAGCCACTTTATGACTCTGGGCAAGCTGCAACACATCGATGGCATATTTGCCAGCGATCGCTTCGGTAGTCGCGGTTGCAGAGACAAGACCTTCATCGGTACTTTCAACTGTTCGCACAGCAAAAGCTTTTTCCTGACGAAAGTTTGTCATCAGGTTTTTCATCGAATCAAGGGATTCTCTGAGTCTTCCATAGGCACTAATGCTGGTATCGATTCGCGTTCGTTCATTATCAATTCGTTGCTGTTTAGGTACACGCTCCGAATCAACAATTTTGCTGACCATGGAATTGATATCCATGCCAGACGAAATCCCCATTGGGCCAAAACTCATTAAACCACCTCAATAATACGACTTAAACCTTCACCTCAAATATTCTACTATTTGAATTTTGGGCTGCTAGGCGTCTTAGAATTTCAAGCATTTCTTCGTCAGGGATCTGGCGAATAATATCACCGGTTGTGGTCTCATAAATGGTAACCACATCTCTCCCCGACTCTTCATCGACTTTAAAGGCAACACCCTTGTTGAGAGAGGAGATAAACTCGTTTACCTTCTCTACCATCTTGACTCGCTCTTCATCGTTTAACTCTTGTCGATGTTGAGCTAATTGAATCGCCGCTTCGGTAGCTTGCTCTTTCGATTTTTCTACCTTGCCATAAGATGTTGCTTCTTTCAGTCGTGAAGTGCTCGACGCACTACTACCTTCATCGCTTGCAAATTTAATGCCATTAGGTGAGCCATAAGGCTGGATGTTCGATGCGTTGGATGGTATTTCCATAACAGTCTCCCTCCCTCCTTTGTGAGCCATACAGTAAAACTCTACCCAGAGTAGAGTTTACCGCTACTTACCGAGGTAAGTTTAGCCCAATAAGCTTAGAGCTGCTGATGGTGATTGTTTTGCTTGAGCTAGGATAGAAGTACTCGCCTGTTGTAGGATTTGAGACTTCGTCATTGCTGTCGTTTCTTTCGCGTAATCGGTATCTTTGATACGGCTCTTAGATGCATTAACGTTTTCGTTGATGTTATCTAAGTTGCTGATTGCGTGGTCAAAACGGTTTTGGAAAGCACCAAGAGAAGCACGGTTACTATCTACAGATTTTAGTGCGCCATCAATGATAGATACCGCTTCGTTCGCGCCAGCAACCGAAGTTACATCGATATCGTTAACAGTCACGTCTTTAGCAGCACCAATACCAAGTTCACCAGCAAGGCTGCCGCCGAACTCAACATCACCTTCAACTTTTTGGCTTGAAGCGAAAAGTTGCAGTTTGCCGCCTTCACCAACTGACGCTTTAACGTCTTGGCTCTGACCATTGATGTAAGTTGCTAGTTCTTCCATATCGTTGCCTTCCTTCGCAGAAATAGACAACTCTTGTGCTTCACCAAACTTATCGTTGTATTTGATAGTCAGATCAGAACCTGCAGCTACACGCCAAGAAGCATCTTTGCCTTCTGTAACGCCGTAGCTCTTGCCACCCATGTCTTGAGTGTCAGTACGCATGTTATTCATAGTCAGCATTACTGCTTCACCAGAATCTGCACCGATTTGGAAAGATTGGCTGCCGTAAGTACCGTTAAGAAGCTTATTACCACCAAAAGAGGTCGTTTCAGCAATACGGTTAAGTTCTGTGTTTAGAGCAGAGACTTCTTCTTGGATCGCAACACGTTCAGATTTGCTGTTTGAACCATTTGAAGATTGAAGAGAAAGGTCACGCATACGTTGCAGAATGTTGGTTGACTCATTCATTGCACCTTCAGCTGTCTGTGCAATAGAGATACCATCATTCGCGTTTTTCACAGCCATATCTAGGCCACGGCTTTGCGACGTTAAGCGGTTAGAGATTTGTAGGCCTGCAGCATCATCTTTTGCGCTATTGATTTTATAGCCAGAAGACAAACGCTCCATTGATTTTTGAGTACCTTCAGCCGCGCTATTTAGGTAGCGCTGAGCCGTCATTGCAGACACATTTGTGCTTACATTAATCGCCATAGTTGATCTCCTTTAGGCATTTTTTAATGTACTTATGTGACTCTCACCTCACACAAATACATGTCAATTTTGTTTATGCACCAGTGTCTCTCTCACCTTACATTGGTACATATCATTTCTCTCAATCCCTTTAACGGCCCCTTAATTAGAAGCTTTAATAAAAATTGCGAGTTTTTTCGTATTATTTTCAACAACAAGGAAAAGTGTGATCGGGCTTCAATTAATAGGGCGACATTCGCTAAAGTTTCGTATCTTCGCTCATTTATAAGTGTCGCCTTGCACATAAAAACCAAAGCAGATCCCTGATATCTCGTTCTACTCGATTCTGGGATGACGACCAACGACTTCGATTCAAGTAAACAATGGATGGCTACCTCTCTATAGTCGTCATTCCCTACAGTGAGGAACGAACGTGATAGGGAATCTCGCTTTTGCTCCTGCTTACCAACATTACACTTTTTCAAATACACCTTCGCCAAATTGCAGGCAATAAAAAACCCAGCCGAAGCTGGGTCTGTTTAGCGCTCATCTCTCACCACGAGCTAATTTGTGGAAGCCTTACGTTAACGTTTATGATCAACAACGCTTATAACCAACGTGGCAACGTGGCTTTTTAATCGATTAACCTAGTAGGCTAAGTGCCGAGTTAGGCGCTTGCTTCGCTTGAGCAAGAATTGAGCTTGATGCTTGAGAAAGGATCTGAGACTTAGTCATCTGAGTCGTTTCTTTCGCGAAATCGGTATCTTTAATACGGCTCTTAGATGCGTTAACGTTCTCGTTAATGTTGTCTAAGTTGCTGATAGCGTGGTCGAAACGGTTTTGGAAAGCACCTAGCTCAGCACGGTGGCTATCTACATACTTAAGTGCCGCATCGATTACTGCTACAGATTCTTGCGCGCCGCCAACTGATGTTACGTCGATAGTATCAACCGTTACATCTTTGCCAGGTTGCATGCCTAGTTCGCCAGCAAGGCTGCCAGAGAATGCCACTTCGCCTTCAACTTTGTTGTTACCAGTAAACATTTGTAGCTTACCGTCTTCAGTTACAGACGCTTTAACAGAGTCTTGTTGACCGTTGATGTACGTTGCTAGCTCTTCGATGTCATCGCCCGCTTTCGCAGACACATCGATTTCTTGTGCTTGGCCGAAGTTATCAGTGAACGACATTTTTAGGTCGTTTGCGCCAGCTTGAACGTTCCAGTCTTTATCTTTCGCGTTCTCAGTTTGGTAGCTCTTACCACCCATCTGAGCGTTATCAGAGCGCATGTCTTTCAGTTGAAGCATTACCGCTTCACCGTTATCCGCACCGATTTGGAATGATTTAGTACCGTGAGTACCGTTAAGCAGCTTGTTACCACCAAAAGACGTCGTTTCCGCGATACGGTTTAGTTCGTCGTTCAGTGCTGTTACTTCTTCTTGAATCGCCACACGCTCTGATTTTGAGTTTGAGCCGTTTGAAGATTGTAGAGACAAATCACGCATACGTTGCAGGATGTTCGTTGTCTCGTTCATTGCACCTTCAGCAGTTTGTGCAATTGAGATACCGTCGTTCGCGTTACGAACAGCAACATCAAGGCCGCGGCTCTGAACGTTCAAACGGTTAGAGATTTGTAGGCCCGCAGCGTCATCTTTCGCGCTGTTGATTTTAGAGCCTGAAGCTAGACGCTCCATTGATGTTTGTTGTGCGCTGTTTGCGTTGTTTAGGTAACGTTGCGCTGTCATCGCTGAAACGTTTGTATTTACATTCACTGCCATGGTGATTTCTCCAATTGATTTTCCGGTATAGCGGTTTCCGACGTCTCGGAAAACCAAGTAGTTCTCTCAAAGTTACATTTAATAACGGCTCAAAATCCCGAAGCTTTAGAAAAACTTTAAAAAAACCACAAATAAAATATTAAATCATTATTTATCAATAATTTAAATTTCACACTTTTCTAAAAAGGCGATAGGGTTTAATCGGGTATAAATCTTAATTTGTTCAAAAAACATGCTAACTGCCGTTCAAGTTGGCCAACGCTCAGAAATGATCAATCACCAAAGATCATTGATAGGAATAAAGATTGTGCAATTTATCTAGCCAAGGAGAGTATTTGTAACGAAGAAAATGGGGTGAATGGAAACTTAAAGATCAGGAAACTTAAGGATCAGAAATCTAAAGTTAGAAACCAGTGGGAAACGCAAAAGACAGGAAAAAAAAAGGTAGAAATAAGAAAGATAGGAAACAGAGAAATAAATAACAGAAAGGAAAAAGCCCCTTTTCCTTTGAGAGAACCGGGGCTAGTTGGCAGGTCAGAGCCTGTGTGGAGATCATCGAGAAATGAACACATTTCTGACTCGCCGTTGCATTCTTACCGTAAAAATGAATAGCAGGTGAGAGATGAGAGAGCTAAACACTCATAGTAAGTATGCTTGCCAGTTTCCCTTGCTGCATAGCTCACGTCTGAACACGAGCAGCAAGTTCAACCAATAACTATTGCAATAGTGTCATTGCAGAGTTAGGCAACTGTTTTGCTTGAGCAAGTATCGAAGTACCTGCTTGTTGCAGAATTTGTGATTTGGTCATTTGCGTCGTCTCTTTCGCAAAGTCCGTATCTTTGATTCGGCTGTTAGAAGCGTCTACGTTCTCTTGAACGTTTGCCAAATTATTAATACTGTGGCTTAGACGGTTCTGTTTAGCACCCAAATCAGCACGCTGTGAATCTACGTACTTCATTGCAGAATCAATCACGCTGATTGCGTTTTGTGAACCTGCAACGCTAGTCAGGCTGATATCTTGAACCGATGTTGCACGGCCTTCACTCTTAATACCTAGCTCAGATGCTAGGCCACCAGAGATCGACATTGCACCTTCAAGGTCAGGTTCAGCAACAAATAGTTGAATGCGACCATCATCGGTAACCGATGCGTTCACAAGATCAGATTGACCATTAATGTAAGTAGCAAGCTCTTCAATATCATCACCCGCTTTGGTATTGATATCTAAAACGATGTCTTCACCCGCTTTGGTTCTGAATTCAAACTTAAGGTCGCTCGCGGTTGGCGGCACTTCCCAGCTTTTATCTTTACCGTTTTCAGAATCGAACGTAGTACCGCCCATACGGAAGTCATCAGCACGAACACTAGTGAGTCCCATAATCATCGCTTCACCAGAACTAGAACCAATCTGGAAAGATGCTTCACCAAATGAACCATTCAACAGACGACGGCCACCAAACGAGGTCGTTTCCGCGATACGGTTTAGCTCATCTTGAAGTGCCGAAGACTCTTCATTAAGCGCTGTACGTTCCGCTGCCGAGTTCGTACCGTTTGATGATTGAATCGCCAGATCACGCATACGTTGTAGCACGTTGGTTGATTCGTTCATCGCACCTTCAGCGGTTTGTGCAATTGAAATACCATCATTGGCATTACGCATTGCCACGTCTAAACCACGTGATTGCGCCGTTAAACGGTTAGAGATTTGCAGACCAGCTGCATCATCTTTCGCGCTGTTGATTTTATGCCCTGACGACAAACGCTCCATAGAGGTCGCTAAATCATTAGACGCTTTATTCAGGTAACGCTGTGCTGTCATAGCAGAAACGTTAGTGCTTACATTAATAGCCATTTTGCTCTCCTTATGAGTTCGCAAACTTTCTGCGAAGCGGCCAGCTTTACTCTCATATGGATAAGCACTGACCGTGTATTACTCGCTAAACCCTATGCAGGGTTTAAGATCTGTATAAATCATTTTATGACCAACACAGATACAAGTTATATGCCAAGTTTAATACTGTTTTGATTAATTTTTAATATACATAAAATCAATCACTTAAATTAAAACTTAACTCGATTTGGTTTAACTGGCTTGGGGAACAAAAAGTACCTTCATTCGCCCATTGCCGCTTTTTGCCGCTATTCTCAAACAGATGATATCCTGTATAAAAAAACGGCAAAGGTTGAAGTGATTCGCGCATACGGCATAGCACATATGGCAAAGAATCTAACTTCAATGGTGAGTGTTAGTTCACCACTAAATACCGATTGATCATTAAATATAGTTAAACAAGGTCAGGTCTTTGGTTTTACCAAACGCTTGTTGAGAAGCTTGCAATGCTCGAGAGTTTTCATTGAACTCAATGATGGCTTTCGAGTAATCCAAGTCTTCAAAGTTGCTTTTCGCTTTCGCTAAAGACAACTTAAAATCTTCATGTTGCTGCTCTTGAATATCCAGCGTACTTAAACGCGCACCGACATCGGTTCTAGCCTTCGTTAGATGAATAAACGCAGCATGAAATTCTTCGGTCACTTGGTGCAATTTCGCTGTTGCTGATGCATCCGATACCGGGTTTTCAGCCTGCTCAGCCGCCTCTTTGAACGTATCAAAGATAGAGAAAGTCTCTCGTGGTTCTAAGGTGATCGAATCACCTTTAGTGATTTGGCCTTTGATTTGGATATTCAGACCTTCATAGACAATGCCAGTCGAAGGATCAAAGTCTTCCGCGGCCACCACTGCGCCATCTTTTTCAAGTTGATAAGCATAATTTCCTGTCTGCATATCAACGAACGTCACTTTATACGTTGACCCATCTTCAGCTGAGTTCGTCGCACGTTCCAAAAGTAATTCAGAAGCGGGCTCAAGCTCGTACTGAGGTTCGTAATCACCAAACGGGTTATCTATTTCCATAAATAACTTGCTGCCCGGATCATTCATCGCCATCTCGAAGCTACTCGCTACACGCATCTTTCGCTGATAGTCATCGCCCTGATAGCTGACGTTACCTTGGTTATCTCTAAAAAAGGGTTGATTCTTCGGCTTAGTACCCGCAAACGTGTAGTTACCCGACTCATCTTGAGAGTTAGCTAGATGCAGAAAGTTATTTGATAGCTCTTGGATCTCGCGTTTCTTCGCTAAACGGTCCTCTGGAGAAAGCGCACCGTTAATCATTTCCATCACGGTTCGTTTTGCTTCATCAGCAAAGCCTTCGGTGTTGGAGACCAATACCTCGTGATGTTCCAATCGATTACGAACCAAGACGATTGCGTCACTATATTGCTTAAGCTGCTCTGATTGCTGACCAATATTTTGTAAATAGTGGGTCGCAAGAGGATCATCACTTGGCGACTGCAACTTCTTACCGGAAGCAAGTTGTGCTTGGTTGTGATGTATCTTGTTCTCTTGACGACGCAAGTCGTTCTGAACAGATTGGTAATTGTGGAAGCTAGAAATACGATTCAACATTTATACTTCCTACCTCAGAGCCAAAATAGTATTGAACGTATCATTGGCTGCTTGCATGATGCGTGAAGAAGCCATATACGCTTGCTGAAATTTCATCATATTTGCCGCTTCTTCATCGAGGTTAACCCCCGACACTGAAGCAATACGTTCCTGAGCGGATTCCTTTTCTAAGGTGGCAATGTCGCTTAAGCGATTTGCCGTCGACGCTTTCAGGCCCGTGTTGGTATTCAAGTTGTGGTAAAGGTCCAAAATCGTAGACTCACCATCATTCAAGATCTTACCGGTTTGGAGATCTTGCAGCTTACGCAAGTTACCGTTGTCACCCTCTGATGGGACAAGGTTTGCCGTAAATTTATCGTTTGCCACAGCGCCAGAAGTTAACTCGAAAGTCGTACCATTAATCGTAACCGGCCCTTCAGGTGGGTACGGCTGCGGCTGCATTAAAATATTGCCTTTCGGGTCAGTCACGGCAAACTGCTCACCTTTTGGTGAAACAATCACTTCAAACTCACGCAATTGACCGGCCGCTAGAATCTTGAACCCCGCCGAGCCTTTCGCGAACGTGGTCGATGCCTCATAACTTTGTGCGGCAATATCTCTAGGGTCTTTGGTTTCCATCTGAATCTGAGCAGCAAAGTTACGAGTTGGACGCAGTAACAGCTTCTCACCCAATTCAGGCGGGTTTCGAACTTCGACTCGCATACCATCTAGATAAAAAGCATTGCCCGCTGAATTAGTGCTGACTTTTACCGTTTCACCGTCAGGTTTGGTCACGACATAGTCACTACCGTCATATTTAAGACCGTACTCGCCGCCTTTTAAGGCAGAGGTGTCATCAATATATACGGCAACATCAGCCTTTGATTGGCTGCCAGCCGTCACGCGTGATTTCGCCACGCGCTCAGAGTTCACATCGGTGAAGATGTCTTGGCCAACGTTGCCATTGAGATCTAAACCTTGTGATTGCAGTGAGTTCACTTTCTCAGAGAAAGCCGTCGCCAAACGTCCAAGTTCATCCATGATGTCAGGGATATGTTCGTCTCGCATATCGAGCATGGCACCGATTTTTCCATCGATATCATTACTGGTGATCGGCTTCAAAGACTTACCTTCAACAATCGCCAATCGACGCTGATGCGTATCAGGTAAACCGTCAACTAGCTTCAGTTGACTTGCTTCGCTACCAGAAACCAAGGTATGACCATTACCAATATGGACGTTAAATCCTTCCGCATTAGATCGCGGCGTTACCGTCACTTTGGTGTAACCAGATAGCTCATTGATCAGCTTTTCGTGCTGATCTCGTAAATCATTGTGAGGTCCTGGTGTTCGCATCATCAAACGCTGAACGTCACGAATCTCAACCGCAATTTGGTTAACACGTTCAATGCCGACTTCTAATTTTTTGTTCGTAGAATCAGACTGTTGACGTACCGTTTCATGAAATTCATTCAAGGTTTTAGTTACAAGCCCTGCTTTCTCTAACACGACCTTACGCGCACCCACATCATTTGGGGTATCGGCGAGAGTCTTAACGGAATCAAACCATTCGTTGAGGTTTTCTGGAATCTTCTTTGAAGCGACCGACGACAACATGCTCGACAGCATATCGAGGTTGGCTTCGGTATCGCCTTTGTTGGCGGCATTGGTTGTCGATAAGTTAAGTTCTTTGACGGCAAACTGATCCCAAGAGCGGCGAACATTTTCCACATGTACACCCATACCGTAGGATTGCCCACCGTACTGGCGCGGGTCATTCACACCTTGAATCACAGACTGGCGGCTATAGCCCTCTGTGTTGGCGTTAGAAATGTTATGACCTGTGGTGTTGAGCTGTCTCTGAGCCGTAAGAACACTTTGTGCCCCTACATTCAGAAGATCCGACGCCATAATGCCCCCAAAAAACTTAACAAAACCAGAATGAACTGATTAACTACAACCGTACATTACTAATATAAAAGCAATATATGTGCCAACACAAACAATGGAGAGTAAAATACGATAATTTATTGAAGTGTAAGGAGATAACGACAGACTTCGCAGCAAACGTTTAGGTGATAGATAAGAAAAGAGCCTGCCAATGGCAAGCTCCCGAGTACATTCAATAACGCTAGTTCATCTCGTCAATCTTGGCTTTCACTCGCAAAACCTTGTCTGCATAGTTAGGGTCAGTTGCGTAACCAGCCTGATGAATACCTTTGATGAAATTCTCTGAATTGCCTTGATGCTGTAGCGCCGTTTCGTATCTTGGATTTTCATTCAAGAACTTCACGTAATCATTAAAGCTATCTTCGAAATTAGAGTAAGAACGGAAAGAAGCAGACTCTTTAACGGCGGTTTTGCCATGGAACTCAAGAGTTTGAGTCGCGACCTTATCGCCCTTCCAGCTTCTATCTGCTTTGATGTTGAATAGGTTATTACTGTTGCCCAAAGAGTTCTTAATCATCTTAGAGCCCCAACCTGTTTCAAGTGCCGCTTGTGCTAATAGCAGTGACGAATCAACACCGAGTGCGCTCGCCGCTTTTTCAGCGTAAGGCTTCATCGACGTAACAAACGATTCTGGCGAATCAAATGAAGCGGGTTGTTTTGCTGCTGACACGTCTGTTGTTGACTTAGCAGATTGAACTTCAGAGACTTTCTCTTCTGAACGACCAGAATATTGAGGTCTTTCCAGCGAGGTATCAAAACCTTCACTGCGAACCTTATCTTCTGTCGCGTCGCTTGCTTGACCCGCACTTAACTGAGCTACAATCATGTCCGCAAGGCCTAATGAACCTGAAGCACTCAACTCACTCGCCATTTGGTCATCTTGCATCTGACGATAAAACTGCTCGTTCTGGCTGTTCAGCATATCCGACTTAAAGCTCGAGTTAGCATCGCGCATTGACTTAAACAACATCGAGGTGAAAATCGATTCAAACTGTTTTGCCGCCGCGGTTAATGCTTCTTTCTCGCTGCCTTCTTCACCGTTTACGGCTTGTTGACGAAGACGGTCTAAACTACCGATGTCGTGAATAAAGCCGATGTCATTGTTATTCTTAATCATGCTTTATTCCTTAGATAATGATCAATTGGCCTTCAATTGCACCCGCTTGTTTCAGTGCTTGAAGGATTGCCATTAAATCAGAAGGTGCAGCGCCTACTTCATTGACTGCGCGTACCAAATCGTCCAGCGTTAGGCCCGGTTCAAATTTGAACATCTTGCCATCGCCTTCCGTGATTTCGATATCAGAATCAGGAACCACTACCGTTTGACCACCAGAGAATGCATTAGGTTGGCTTACGTTGAGATTTTCTTTGATTGCAACCGTCATACCACCGTGGGTTACCGCCGCCGCTCTTAGGCGAACGTGCTTACCAACCACAATAGTTCCGGTGCGGGAGTTAACAATAATTTTTGCAGAACCCTCTGCAGGATCAAATTCGATGTTTTCGATTGCCGATAAGAAAGCCACGCGTTGGCTGATTTCTCGAGGAGCGCGAACTTTTACAGACGTCGCGTCGACCGCAGACGCCATTTGTGGACCTAGGAAGTTGTTAACCGCATCAGCCAAACGCTGAGCCGTTGTGAAATCAGATTGAATTAGGTTAAAGGTTATGTAGTCACCACGACCGAATGGGGTCGGGATCTCTTGTTCAACCGTCGCACCGCTAGAGATGATACCGACGTTAGGGTTGTTACCGACAATCTTAGAACCGTCGTTACCTTGTGCACTAAAGCCACTTACTACCAAGTTACCTTGCGCGACCGCATACACCTGACCGTCTAGACCTTTCAGGAAGGTCTGCAACAAAGTACCACCACGAAGGCTTTTTGCTGAACCGATAGAAGAAACGGTTACGTCAACTTCCTGACCTTGCTTAGAGAATGCCGGGAGTTCAGCGGTAACAATTACCGCGGCGACGTTTTTAGTTTTTGGCTTGGTGCCGGGCGGCAATTGGATGCCAAAGTTTTGCAGCATTGCGTTAAACGTTTGATCGGTAAAGGGAGTTGTCTCACCTGTCCCCGGCAAACCCGTAACCAAACCATAACCGACAAGTTGGTTACTACGAACACCCGCCACTTTTGCCACGTCTTTAATACGCGCAGCATGGGCACTGGTGGCAAGAAATAGCATGCCGAATAGTACGAGTGTGAGTTTTTTCATTGAGTAACCTGTCTGTATTGCTTCAGTTTATAATAACTTAGCGAAATATTTGTGATTGATGAGGGCTGTCAGTATCCCGACGCCCTATCAAGCTCTACAGAGATACATTAAAGAATCGTGCCAAGAATCCAGGCTCTTGCATATCTTTCTGCACGCCCGTACCTGAATACTGAATTCGTGCGTTAGAAACACGGTTTGAAGCGATGGTATTTTCGAAGTCTATATCATCAGGACGGATGGTGCCGCTTAGGCGGATGTACTCATCGCCCGTATTCAGTGTCATCCACTTTTCGCCACGGACCACTAGATTACCATTGGCTAATACTTCGATAACTTCAACGGTAATGTAGCCGCTGATGCTGTTACTCTGGTTGGCTGACGCGTCACCCGCAAAGGTGTTGGTGTTGCTCAGATCATAAGAGAAGTTGTACTTGTCGATAGTCAGCTCTTGACCACCGACTGCCAGCGGCTCCATCGTTGCATCGTTCGACTTAGACATGTCTGCGTTGGCTTTCTTGGTCGCTCGAGTATTCTCGTCCAACGCCACGGTAATGATGTCACCAATACCACGAGGTTTTGAGTCGTCATACATGCTGCCAATGTGATTAACATTAAACAGTGAGCCCGTTGCTGCTGCGTAGTGTTCTGGTTTTTCTTTTGGATTGATTGGCGCCCATGCTGGGTCACCAGCAACTGGATCGGTTCGACCACGAAGCGTATCGATAATGCCTGAGCTCTCTTGCGCTGACTTATCACCTTCCACGGCATCAACCACTGTGGTTGCGTTTTCTTCTGCCGGAGTCTCAATAGGATCCAAAACAGAACACCCCGTCATAGACATAAACAGAGCTAAACAAAAAATACGTTTCATGGCGATATACTCTCAGCAGGCAATGGTAAATAGATCAATTGGTAGAAACACGTCAGTTAATTGGAAAAATCCATTAATTATCAATAATTAAACGGCTAATAAACCAATTACAGCTGTTGGTTAACAAAGCTCATCATCTTGTCTACCGACGAGATAACTTTCGAATTCATTTCGTAGACACGTTGAGCTTCAATCATATTCACCAGCTCTTCGGTGACGTTTACGTTCGATGTTTCAAGCATCGACTGACGAATATTACCTAAGCCATCAAAGCCAGGAACCCCCTCTTGTGGGTCGCCACTAGCACCGGTTGGTAAGTAAAGGTTTTGACCTACAGGCTCCAAACCACCTGGGTTTACGAAGTCAGTGATGGTGATTTGGCCAACCACAACGTTGTTTTGCTCACCACGTAGACGTACTGACACTTCACCGTCGTTACCAACCGTCACCGAAATCGCATCTTCAGGAATCACGATTTCTGGTTGCAGAGCATAACCTTGACCTGATGTAACGATCGCGCCGTCACCGTTCAGAGTGAACTGACCATTTCGGCTGTAACCTGTTTCACCGTCTGGCATTTCAACTTGGAAGAAGCCGTCGCCTTCAATCATCATATCTAAGCTGTTCGACGTTGTTTGCGCGTTACCGTGAGTGTGCACTTTTTGAGTTGCGACTACTTTTGAACCGGCACCTAACATCAAGCCACTAGGCAGCTCAGTATTTTGAGACGATTGGCCTCCTGGCTGGTTGATATTCTGATAGAACAGATCTTCAAATACCGCACGACTCTTTTTAAAACCAATGGTCGAGGCGTTGGCAAGGTTGTTCGAAATCGTTGAGATATTGGTTTGTTGTGCGTCTAAACCTGTTTTACTTACCCATAATGCTGGATGCATAGCAAATTCCTTTAAATTCTATTAGCTCATTCGAAGCAGTGAATCAGACGATTTGTCCATTTCCTCTGCAGTGCTCATCATCTTGACCTGCATTTCGAATTGACGTTGTAAGTCAATTAGGCTGGTCATTTCACCAACAGCATTTACGTTGCTGCCTTCGATGGCACCTTTTAGCAACGTTACCGCTGCATCTGCTTCGTATGCCTGATCTGGGTTTTTCGAACGGAATAGACCATTCGTATCTTTAAACAAACTTTGGTTGTCTGGGCGTACAAGTTTAATACGGTCAACAATCGCTAATTCTTCAGCTGGAGCGCCTTGAGGAATCACCGAAATCGTACCATCTGTACCAATTTCTACTTTGCTGACCGGGATTGGGAGCGTGATTGGCGCGTCATTCTCACCTAACACCAAGTGACCGCTTGCGTTGGTTAACAAACCGTTTTGGTCAACCTTTAGATTACCATTACGCGTTAAACCTTCACGGCCTGTGTTATCCATCACTGAAATCCAACCATCACCTTGAATAGTGACATCAAGATCTCGGCCAGTGGTGACCACACTACCTTGTGCGAAATTATGACCCGGACGTTCTGTCATGCTGAAAACACGAGTAGGCATGCCTTCACCGTACGCTTGCATTGAACGTGCTTGTGCTAAATCAGCACGGAAACCCGTTGTACTTACGTTGGCAAGGTTGTTAGCACGTAGCTGCAAAGCTTGCATATTTTGCTTAGCGCCACTCATGGCAAGAAACAGTGCGCGATCCATAATTTTGCTCCAAAAAATCATCTTCTGGGGCTAATAAAGCAAACACTGTGCCAATATTTTTTACTGTTATTTATCAGTAATTTAAATAGAAAAAGAACGAAAAGGGGTGATCGTCAAAGGATCATTGAGGAATAATTGTTGCCAGAGGCATTACCGGGCGGCAATAGGGGCGGCAAATAGAAAAGCAAACAGCCATATCAAATTCAGCAACAATACCCAATTCAATAACATTGAATTGGGTATTCGCAGATGATTCAAACGCTCGAAACGATTAACGAATCTGAAGAATATTCTGTTGCAGTTGGTTGTGTACTTCTAGAGAACGCGAGTTCGCTTGGAAGTTACGTTGAGCAGAAATCAAATCAACCAGTTCTTGTGTCATATCGATGTTCGACTGCTCTAGCGAGCCGTTGTTGATGCTACCAAATGAACCTTTGTTCGATTCACCCCAGATTTTAGAGCCTGAGTCATTAGTAGAATCCCACTGAGTGCCACCTTTCTTATCTAGGCCTTGCTCATTGGGTACACGAACCAAGCCTACACGGCCAAGCATCACGTTTTCACCATTTGAGTAAGTACCTAAAACACTGCCGTACTCATCGAAATCGATTTTGGTTAAGAAACCTGTTGTCGCGCCATCTTCATCGAACTTAGTGAGTTCAAATGGAGCGGCAAACTGAGTTGACGAATCTAGACCAAACTTAAGCACCTGCGTTGGATCAGCACCGTTCAAATCAATTGGGTTAGCTCCTGCACCTAGTGCTTCAGAGTTAATTGGCTGGCCATTGTTAAGGCTCGCCAACGTACCGTCATTGTTGAACTTCATTGTGTGACCAACATGACCTTGTGCATTGGTCGCATCACCACCCGTGATATTGACCGGCTTTTCACCGTTCTCATCTGACATGGTGTAGTACGTCTGCCAAGTGTTTGGTTGAGTCTGATCTTTGAGGTAGTAAGTCGTTAACTTGTAAGACTGACCCATAGAATCGTATACCGTCGAAGACGTTGCACGATTATAAGTGTCAGCATCTTTGAAGTTAAATGCAGCCGGGTCTTTAAGATCACCGTTTGCAGGAAGGTTAACCCCTACTTCAATGTTTTCTGTCTGTTTTGGCTTACCAAACTCAGCAGGAATGTCGAGTGGCTTTGGCGCGTAAGAAAGAACTTCACCCGAATTTGGATCAACATCGTAACCTAAAAGAAACTCATCGTTAGCAGTAACCATGTAGTTGTCTTTGTTTAGGTGAAATGCACCATTACGCGTGAGTTCATTGATCTCCGGTACCATACGGTCTTTCGATACTGCAAAGAAACCTGTACCACTTACACGTAAGTCCATTGGGTTGTTAGTATAAATACTTGAACCTTCATGGAACTGTTGCGCCACTTGGCTAGCTTGCGCACCGCCACCTGCCGTCGTTTTTGCGTTAGTGAATAACGAACTTGAGTAAACATCGCCAAACTCCGCACGTGACTCTTTAAAGCCGAATGTGTTTGCGTTCGCAATGTTGTTACTGGTTGTATTCAGGTCTAGTTGTGCAGCGGATAGACCGCTTAAAGCTACATATGACATTCCAATATTCTCCTAATCTCTCTAGCTAGCATAATCACTCTTTTAAAGCGTTACGCTTTACCAACTTCTAGTACTTCAGCAAGTCGTACTGGCGATGTGAAACCAGCCAGATTGAGTAGTACGTTGCCATCGCCCTTACCAAGAAGCACACTGTTCACGTTCGCATAACTGGAAACTTGGAACTCTGTGTTCTCGCCATCCAGTAAACCCGACGCTTTCACGTTGTATTTACCAGCCGGCAATGGGTTACCGTCTTCGTCTTTTCCGTCCCATTCAACACGTGTGTCGCCTGATGGTTTAGAGCCGATATCAAAAGTGCGAACCAATTGTCCAACTTCGTTCTCAACACGGACGATTACATTGTCCATTGCCTGAGGAAGCTTAACCATTGACGCCATACCGCCATCACCGGGTTTCACACCTGCCGCACCAGGAACCAATACATCGCGGCCAACCAAAGAGGATGCCTGTAATGCTTGGTTAGAAGTCATTGATGAATTCAAGCTTTCAAACTGTGTATTCATTTTGCCAATGCCATCTACGGTCGCAAATGAAGCCATTTGCGCAATCATCTGGTCATTGCTAACCGGCTTAAAAGGGTCTTGTTGGGCTAATTGCTTAGTCAACAAAGATAAGAAGTCTTCTTGTTTAAGATCCTGCTTACCTGTTGTTTCGTCGGGCTTTTTCGCGCCATCTTGAAGACTCTTCAGCTGGTCAACATAGGACAAGCCGCTTTGACCAACATTGTTGTTGATTCCAGCCATGTGCTACCTCCTTATCCTTATTGACCCATCTGCAGCGTACGCAGCAGCATTTGTTTACTCGAGTCAGCAACCTGCACATTTGTTTGGTACGCGCGTGATGCCGAAATCATGTTTGCCATTTCTTCCATAACGTTCACGTTAGGCTTGTAGATATAGCCTTCGTTATTCGCTAATGGGTGATCTGGGTTGTACTCCGCGCTCAACGGCTTATCGCTTTCCACAATACCTAATACTTTCACAGGCACAGTGTGACCACTGTTGCGTGCTTTATTTAACTCAGCGCCGAACACTGCGTGGCGAGCCTTGTAAGTTTCTTCAGCAGAACTACTTACACTGTCCGCGTTCGCAAGGTTGCTCGAGGTCGTATTTAGACGAACAGATTCAGCACTCATCGCAGAACCAGTCACATTGAATACATTGAATAAACTCATCTAATTATTCCCCTTTAATCGCTTTAGTTAAATTCTTGAACTTACTTCCTAGGAAGTCGAGAGAGGCTTGATGCCTAATTTGGTTTTGCATGAAAAGGTTTCTTTCCAAATCCAAATCAACCGTGTTGCCATCTCCTGTATCAGGTTGGGTAGGAATTCGATACTTCGTTTCCCCGTTCACCGTTGTTGAGGCAGAAATGTGCCGACCATCTGTACGGCTAAGACCAATGCTTGCCCCAGAACTTGCCGCTTGCAGCGATTTCTTAAAGTCTAATCCTTTTGCTTTATACCCAGGCGTGTTTGCTTGCGCGATATTGGTGGAAAGCACCTCAGCGTTACGCTCACGTACACCAACTGTGTGCTGGTGAATGCCTAAAGCATTGTCAAAAGAAATAGCCATGTAAACCTCAACTCAAGAACTGACTGTTATGAGATAACCAAAGCAATATATATACCAACTTTTTAAACAAAGCGGGCTATCAATACTTTTACAGGTTACTCGTGGGTAAACTTGCAATATACAAGCCAAAAAATAGAGTAAATTGGAATGTCACTCTGACTTAAAGATATAGGTTAAGCCGGAAAAAGAAAACCCAGCACTTGGCTGGGTTTTGAAGTTAGATAGTAACGTTGCACCTAGTACGAGTGCCACTCATTACTTTAATTTGTAGATGATGCCTGGATTACAGCGAACCATTTCAAAACGATCCGTTAAGCCTGTTAACGATTCAGACGCACCCAATAATAGGTAACCACCAGGATTCAGGCTGTTTGCCATCTGGTTAAGTACCTTTGATTTCATATCAGGCGAGAAGTAAATCAGCACGTTACGACAAAAGATGATGTCGAACTTACCTAACAATGCATAGCTGTCCATCAGGTTCTGAGGGCGGAAGTTCACCATGCGCTTAACGTTATCTTTCACTTTCATACGGCCATCGCCCGCATCTTCAAAGAAAGTACGACGACGCTCAGGAGAAAGTCCACGTCCCAATGCAAGGTTGTCGTACGCGCCAGTGCGGCACATATCCAACATACTTGCTGAGATGTCAGTTGCGGTAATCGATACATTTGGCAACATACCTGGCTTACGAGCTTGAGTTTCAAGAATCGTCATTGCCATTGAGTATGCTTCTTGGCCTGAAGAGCTTGCCGCAGACCAAATCTTAATAGGACGTTTATTTGCCGCTATTTCCGGTAGAAGTTTATCCGCAAGCACAGCAAACGGGTAAGTATCACGGAACCAAAGTGTCTCGTTCGTCGTCATGGCATCGACTGCAGCCACGCGCAGCTCACGGTTTCGACCTGTTACTACATCTCTCAACAAATCAGACAACGAAGCTAACTTAAACTTCGTTACTAATGGGCTTAGACGGCTGCGCACTAAGTACTGTTTGCTGTCACCTAATACAATGCCACATTGAGATTCTAAGAAACGGCTGAAATCGCGATACTCTTGATCACTTATTGTTATAGCAGTCATTAATGTCTCTTTTAGTTAGTTAACGCAGCTTTTACCGCTGCACCAAGCTCATCGGGGTTGAACTTCGCGATAAAGGAGTTAGCTCCTACACGCTCAACCATGGCTTGGTTAAATACACCACTCAATGATGAGTGTAAAATTACGTATAGATCTTTAAGTTCGGCGTGACGACGAATCTCAGCAGTCAGCGTATAGCCATCCATTTCTGGCATTTCGATATCTGAAATCACCAATGAAATCTGATCGTAAATACTGCCTTCTGATGACATCTCCACCAGCTTCTCATAGGCTTCTTTACCATCTTTCACCGAAATAACTTCAAAACCAATCGACTCAATCGCACGCTGAACCTGCTTACGAGCAACGGTTGAATCATCAGCAATCAAGATACGACGAACCAATTCTTTACCTTGTTCTACTTCTGCGATTTCTTCAGCAATTTTGCTGTCCATTGTTTCATCAACAGGTGAAATCTCCGCTAGAATTTTTTCTACATCAAGAATTTCTACCAGCTCATTATCAATGTTGGTGACTGCAGTCAGGTAATGGGCTTTGCCTGCACCATCTGGCGGCGGAAGAATCGACTCCCAGTGCATGTTAATAATGCGTTCTACTGAACTGACCAAGAAACCTTGAATAGTTCGGTTAAACTCAGAAATAACCACAAAACACTTTTCAACATCCGTTGTAGGACGGCCACCAATCGCTAAGCTCAAATCGATTACAGAGATCGTTTGGCCACGAATGTGTGCTACACCTTTAACCAGTGGGTTCAAGTTTGGCATTTTTGTCAGTTTAGGGCACTGAAGTACTTCTTTTACTTTAAAAACATTAATGCCGTAACGCTGACGCCCCATTAGGCGAAAGGTTAGTAATTCTAATCGGTTTTGACCGACGAGTTGCGTACGCTGATTCACCGAATCAAGAATACCCGTCATGAGCTCATCTCCATATCAAACTTTTTTGTATAAAAAGTGTTAGTCTACTGCAGGCTACGAACCACTAGAGAAACGGAATGATATATCATAAAACAAATCTGCCGCTTTTTTCCATAGCAATGTGTAGAGCTACTTTTAAAACTGTCGCTAAGTTTATCGGCATTTTATCAATATTGTTTAGTTTTTTTGTACAAGCTGCGACTCCAGAGCAAATTGAAATGATTCAGTCTGCGGCGGAACAACACATCCTAGAGACAGTTGAGCAGCCACAAGGCGGCGAACTCTTTGTTAACTCAGCAAATGTGGACTCTAGAATCAAAGCAACAGATTGCCCTATTCCTCTAGATACCAGCGCCTCAACCACCAGCAATACCCGCAGTAGCATTACGGTTTTAGTGCAATGTGTTCCTGATGAATGGCGAGTTTACGTGCCGGTACGTCTTTCAATGTCAGTACCACTAGTCACAACAACACGCTCATTAGCAAGAGGCGAAATCGTAGGTCAATACGATGTCACCACCGCTATGATTTCGCTTAACAAGTTTCGTCGCCAAGGTTTCACCGCTCCCCAACAAGTGATCGGCGCTAAGGTAAAAAAGAACCTGAGGCCAGGTGATGTTGTCGAAAGAGGCGATATCTGTGTCGTATGCCGAAACGAGAAGGTTATCATACAGGCAGTAAAAGGTGGCATGACCATTACCACCAAAGGGACTGCACTTACGGATGGCTCAATGGGTGATCAAGTAAGAGTGAAAAATGATAAATCACAGCGTATAATTGAAGGTATTGTTACCAGCATGTCTGAAGTCACGGTTTACTTTTAACTCTTTACTTCTAAATTGACGGTATCGTTAGTTATTTTGCTCTCAACTTTAACGCCAAAATATAACGACTGTGGTGTTTTGTCCCTTTTCGACTATTGAGCTAAAAATTGCTAAAGTATTCGAACCCTTGGTCGATATTGACTGTACAGGTTCCCATTTTTGAAGAAAAAGGCTTAACTATGGCAGGCATTGATAATATTCGTTCAGGGCAAACCCTAACGACCACTAACCGACCAACAGTACGCTCTGATTCTAGCTCTGAGGCATCACGTTCTGATGTGTCAACTAAATCACCAGCAAGCAAAGACGCGGTTTCACTAAGCCAGCAAGGCAAAGCGATTGGTCAGCTCCATCAAGACATGGCAGCACAACCAAGCTTTGACTCTGTAAAAGTTGCTGCAATAAAAGAAGCGATTGCGAATGGTTCATACACTGTCGATCCAGAGAAACTGGCTGACAACATGATCAAGTTCGAAGATGAATTAAAAGGCCTTTAAGAAAACACTAACTTTTCATTGAAGTTATTGTCTTAAAGTACACGAGGTTATGGATAGGTTACGTTATGGCGGCACTAGCAGATTTAGTTAATTTTCAACTTCAAAATGCCAAAGCCTTATCTGAATTATTGAGTTCAGAGAAAACCGCTATTACGAGCCGACAATCAAACGATATTGAGCGAATCGCCAAAGAAAAAGTGGTCCTTGTTGAACAGCTAAGATCAACCGATCAACGAATTGCTACCCATACCAATATCTCAGAATTGACCGAGAATCCTGAACTTGCTCAGTTAGTCGCAACCATCAAGTCCATAGTGCACGACTGCCGCCAAGCGAACCTAGTCAATGGCGAAGCCTTGAATCGAGCACACCTCAGTTTCAAAAAACTCAGCAATATGATGCAGCAAAGCCATGGTAAAATTGGTATGACTTACAATGCCGGTGGCCAAACGCATACGATTTCTACGCTGGGAACCAATGTAAAAGCCTAATTGGGCTAATCTTCTTCGCACAACACCCTTCTTGCTTGTATCTGTATCTGTATCTGTATCTGTATCTGTATCTGTATCTGTATCTGTATCTGTATCTGTATCTGTATCTCAGCCTACCCTTCTCACTACACCGTCAAAGTCTCTCTAAACCTGTAAATACCCCTAATAAACGATAAACACAAAAAAAGCGGCAAGTATTTTCATACTTGCCGCTTTTTTAGTCATAACCGTTATTGGTTGCCGACACGCCATCTGGAAAGCGAGTGGCAGCCAATATAATTAGGTAAGCCTATAACTAGATGACCCCAAAACTAGAACAACGTTTGTTGTCTCTTCTCAGGCACTGCCTGAACTTCACCGTAATTACGTAGCTGTTCCATCTTACGGATATCTAATTGGAGCTCTGTTACATAGCTATCACCCACTGGGTAGCTGCGCACTACTTCTGCGCCACGGATTACGCCATCAACTGCACCAGAAGTACGTTCAGTGCCAAGGCGTTGATCTTCAAGCTCTGCTCGGCCGCTTACTCGCATACCATACACTTGTTCAGCAAGTTCACGATAAGCATCGATCTTGGAAGCTCTCATCGCACGAATGCGCCTTTCCTCATCGTTACGTCCCTTTTGCTCACTGATACTCGCGTAACCAACGGCAACTAAGTAATCGTCTGGCCTCATGTTTTGCAGAGGCTGACAGCCAACAAGCAGCAAAGCGGCAACAACAAATATTAACTTCTTCATCTCGAACTCCTAGGGGCGAAGAATAACGGTGTAAGGCTGAGTCATCGTTGGATCAGAACGAATAATGACACCATCTTGAGTTCGAATGCTGTTCAGAGTATCTAGATCTCGACCAATACGATCCGCTGGCAAAAAGCCTTGCGCGGAAGCAACCACAATACGAGTTTGCATGCCTACCACACGAGCATTAACTAGAACACCGCCCTCTTGACGAAGCATAGTGCCTGTCAGCACGTACTGGACATCTTGCTCTTGAGCTAAGTCTTTCCAATCACGGCTTAATGCAAAATCACCTTGGTGAGTCACTTGAATAGAACCGGTTGTTTTAAAATCAACCACCTTGAAGCCACGACGCTGAAACTGATGAATAAAACCTTCTGAAACTGAATTACCTAGCCAGTTTGTTGTGTCCATGTGTTGCAGGTCAACAAACGAAGTAATCGCAATTGGGGTTCTTGCTGAAATACTCGTATTCGAAATGATCAAATCTTCAGTCATACTTTCCACGAAAAAGTCCATGGTATGACGAGGGCTGTCCATCAACATAAACTGACTGCCTGAATATTCAGACTTGCCGTTATAGATCGGCGAATAAGCGCATGATGTCAGTAACATGACACTCATTACTACGAGCCATTTTTTCATTCTCTAATCTCCAGATATGTTTAGTGCTACCTATTCCAATATGTTCTCACCATTATTCTTTTCAATGGATTACAATGTTGGAACAGTCTTTGCTTTTCATTAATGGTTCAGATTAAGAAAAACGCACTTAAGTCAGCTTCAAGCTTATAGTTATTTGTTAAGCAATATTTATACCCAACTGGTAACGAATAGATGAAAAAAATAATTTCTTACTTATTTTCAATAAGTTCACTGATAACCATAAGCTTCAGTGCTCATGCCTCTTGGTATGAAGTTACCGGTACAGCAACCATCGTATCGTCAGAGGAAGCCGCAAGAGTCCATGCGCTGGAAGACGCGGTATATAAAGCGATCCAGTTCTCTGGTGCTGACATTGGTAGCATTGCTAACCTCACGCCCTACCTCGACGCGAAGAAGAAAGAGTTTCAATTTACCAATCATGAAGTGCGCTACATCTTGGTAGAAAAAGAGAAGAAACGCAGTGGCAATATAATGATCACTGCAAGGATCGACATCTACCCTTCGGCAAATGCTTGCCATGAGAGCCAATATAAGAAAACATTTTTGGTCGGCAACATTGATGTGACTTCCCCACAACAAGCTGTAATGGGCAGAATCTATAATATTGGTGATGATTTTAGCCATGTCGTTGACCGACAACTGGCGCAAGAATCTCGTAGCTTTGTTTCTGTTGGTACAACCAATTACGATATCGACAAGCGTCGACCGGAAGTGATCAAAATGATCGCACAAGACACGGGAGCACAGTACATTATCGGCGGTGATATCACCGATTTAACTGCGACCATTGAATCCAAGCTTCTAAAAGACGACATTATAAACCGCCAGTTTGCGTTAGAGATGCAAGTCTTTGACGGTAAGACAGGTCATCAGGTTTATAACCGTAGCTACCGTGAAGTGGCAAAATGGCCTTTTGCTAAGACCAGCGAGGTTGATACGCGCAGTGCTCGTTTCTGGGCATCAACCTACGGCAGTATGATGCTTCGCGTCAGCCGCAATATTATGTTGGACTTGGAATCAGAAGTATCATGTAAAATCACGCTTCCAGAGGTGGCTGCAGTATTTGGTAACACTGTGACCATTGATTTAGGTCGAATGCATGGCGTTCAACAAGGTGACAAACTGCAACTGTGGCACACCGGTTCGTTTATCGACCAACGAGGCTTGCCACGTAACAAGGTATCTCAAAGTGATATCACGCTAACGGTTTCTCGCGTGTATGAAAATGAAGCCGAGCTCACGATTGATCAACCTAGCCTTGCTGGAAGCATTCAAATTGGTGATGTAATGCAGAAAATCATGTAGTTAGCGACAAGCTCACTTCATAGTTTCTAATAAAGCCTTAGCACTTGTGTTAAGGCTTTATTTTTTTCATGATGATTAGTTTCGGTTTTAACGTATTTGTCGTAACCTTATTAATAACATAATCATCATTTAGCAAACTATGAGCCAGAATAATCTAATTGGTGCGACCGGTTATCGATTTATATCGAAAGGCCAAACCGCTTTTAAAATCCACATCCATACTCCCGAAGATACGGTGTTACATCGTTCTGTCGGTTTTGTTCGCATGGGTGAAGACAAAGCACTAAAGAAAACCATTAAGTTAAGAGATGAGCTTGGCAGAAAGCTCTGGGGAAAGTTTTGGCCAAAAGTCCTTAGAGAGCCCTATCTGATGACGCGTTTACCGCACAGTTTAGAACCTAAAATAGTATTCAAACCAAACCCGACTCAGACAGATCCCGAACATCGAGATGAATGCTACATCGCTAAATGGCGCGTATTCTCTGAAAGTGGTGAATACAAATACAGAACCAAAGTATGTTCTATACGCAAACACGGTCGACTTGCGGCCTACAGCCAAACCAAACGAGCGCTGCTTGAAGCTCACAAAGATGTGATTGAGCTGCTTATCTTTATGGGACGACTGAACAGCATCGACCTGAAGTAGTATCAACCTCAGTAAAGCGAGTAAGCTAAGAATCAGCTTCCCATATTTAGCAGATACAGAAACAGCCGCATTGCGGCTGTTTTTATTTATAGCTATACATCATGCCGCTTTAGCATGTTGCTACACCCTAAATCGACCACCTAGCTTCGGCATATCTCCGACAGTGTCGTCAGTCGGCGTTTTGATTCTTTCACATAGGGGTTACTTTGATCCCATGCGTAACCAGCCAAAATAGAACACACCATTTGCTTAATCTTCGGGTTGGGATCTTGATAGAAAATCACATCCTGCAAAGTACCTGAGTACCATCCCTCAACATAAGTTCTAAAGGTGTTTACGCCAACCATCAATGGATCTGCATAATCACGTTCCCAATCAACCTTCTCACCATTGAGCTGCTTTTCCACGCACTCAACCGCAAACTGAGCCGACTTCATCGCAATTGTCACACCTGATGAAAACACAGGGTCAAGAAACTCACCGGCATTACCCAGCAGCGCATACTTGTCTGTTGCCAGGTGCTTTACGTTGGCAGAATAACCACCGATTTCGCCCGCAGGGTTCGGATACTCTGCATTTGCCAGTATCTCAGCCAAACCCGGCTCTTCTGTTGCCAGTTGCTTAATCGCGGCAATCTTATCTTGTGGGTATGATTCAAAGAACTTAGGCTCACCGACGACACCAAACGAAGACACTCCGTTACTAAACGGGATCAACCAATACCAAACGTCAGGGTTGGTCGGGTGCACCGAGATCAGAATTTTGTTTCGATCATATTCAAGGCCGGTATCAACCTCTGAAATATGATCGTTAACATGCGTGAAAATAGCTTTACGTGGAGGAAGCGATGATGGCTCCTCTAAATCAAGCATCTTAGGTAGCACGCGACCAAATCCACTGCCATCCAGCACGTATTGAGCTTCTAGCTGATAGTGTTCTCCATCAAGCACTTGTACGTCTAAAATGGTGCTGTCTTCAGTGAAGTTAATACCCATCAACTCATGTTGATAATCAATAGTAACGCCTTGTGCTTCGGCTGTGTCTGCTAACACCTTATCAAAGGCCCCTCGCTGAACCTGAAACGTGGTTCCCGGCCCAGCAGAGAACTTATCTTCAAAATTGAACGCGGTATACACGCCATTTTTACGAAAAGCGGCACCATCTTTAAATTGGAAGTTAGCGTCAGCCACCGCTTCGCTCATGCCAGCTTGTTCAATCACTTCCATACAAGCAGGTAATAGACTTTCACCAATAGAAAAGCGCGGGAAAAGGCTCTTTTCAATCACTCGTACATCGATGCCTTTTTTGTAAAGCAAAGACGCGGCAATAGACCCTGATGGCCCAGCTCCGATGATCACTACTTGAGTTGACAGTTTTTTCATTAATTTAAGCCATGTTTGTTATTTTTTATTGCGCGCCAGCTTTCAATTCAAGAAGCGTGTGACCAAGACCAATATCGTCGGTACGAGTTACCACTTCGAAACCCGCTTCTTCAACAATCTCTAAGAAATCTTCACTGCGGTAAAAACGGCTGTTGCCATTTGCCAAGCAGGTAAAGTAGAGAGACGTCGCGTTTAAGCTATAAGAAGCCGCATCGTATTTCTGTGCATCCCAAAACAGTTCAAGGATATAGACAGTCGCGTCTTCTGACATATGAGAGCGAACACGCTTTAATATGCTCAGAATCTCCATTGGCGAGAAGCAATCAAGGAACTGGCTCATCCACCACACATCCGCACCCGTCGGCAGCGCTTGCTGTTTGTCGAGCATGTTGGCTGGGTATGGAGTCACTCGGTCTCGATGGCCATGTTGTGTCGCGTTTGCCATTGCCATTTCTAGCTGTTGCGGCAAATCAACAATCGTGACCTCAACATCTGAATCGTGATTGCAGCACTGCATTGCCCACTTACCGGTGTTACCACCGATATCCACTAGCGATTTAGGTTTCTTGCTGAAGACTTTCTCAAGCAAAACAGGGAACGAACGGTCCGAATAGAAGTGATCGAACTTAAACCAACTCTCTTTGGCTTTTTCTGGCAATTGAGACAAGCCTTGGTAAATGGTTTCCCAATCACCCAGCTCCTTCAGGCCAGCAGGTGTGCCTTCTTCAATCGCTTCGGTTAGATGCATCATCGCTGCGTAACAAACATCGGCTGTGAAATCCATGTTTGCGTTAGTCATACCATCGTGCAGAAGGTAAAAACCAAGGTTGGCCATTTTATAGTTAGGTTTGTCCCAAGTAACAATATGAGCACTTAACGCCATATCAAGCAGAACTTTTACGCCGTACTCAGATACGCCCGTTATTTCCGAAAGAGTCTCTGCAGGTAAACCATCATTACCCGCGTCATCTAACGCTTTCAAGATACCTAAATCACGAAGTGTACGGGCAGTATGAAAAACAATGGGAGCGAAAGACAATTTCTGCGCTTCTGTTTTTGCTTCTAATGCGTTGAATGGATCTAATTTATATTCCGACACGAAAAACCTAACTTTAAATAATAGAGGATTACTCAGCTGCCATTTGTGCAAGCTTACGTTTAATATCAACGTTTAAGTTATTAACCCAACGGTTGTAATTACGGTGTATTTCACCATCGTCGTACTTCAAATTCTCTGATTCAACGTAAAGAATAGAGTAAAACTTGTCACTATAAGGAATTTCAATCACAGCATGGTGTGAACGAACATACAGTTCTGCACGGATCAAGCCAGGCTTTATTTCTGAAACCAACCAGCCTCGGTTTTCAGCAGACTCATAAATAGCTGATTTCACCTGTTTACTTTGAAGATTAAGTGCAACTGGAGTATCCTCAACATTCATTACAGGTTGGACACGTCCACACCCTGCAAGAACGAATATGAATAACATTGAAACGGCTATTTTTAGTAATTTCATTTAAATTCCTTACCTGTGTTTATTTATAAGCACGCATAGTATTTAGTTAGACCCAAAGCAAATCAATACTCTATGTCAAATCAATCCCAATTAATGTCGTTTAATATTGAGAAATGGTCTGCAAATTCTGCGGGGCTCAATTCCGTTGCCGAATGGCAAACATGGAGCACAAATATAGATTGGCCACAAGATGGCTCAACTGAATTTAAAGCCATCCCGCCGATGATGCGCCGTCGAATGAGCCTGCAAAGTAAGCTTGCCGTCCAAACTGCATTGACTCTATTAAAAGACACCTCGGTTGATTTTCTGGTTTTTGCCAGCCGACATGGTGAGCTGCACCGAACTGCCACATTGATTCAATCAATCTTAGAAGGTGATGACGCCTCACCAATGGCGTTCTCGCAGTCGGTGCACAATACCGCTGCTGGTCTCACAACGATTGCCGCAAAAGCGCCGATTCCACTGACCTCTATCGCGGCTGGGCAAGATACCTTTCATAACGCCCTGATTGAAGCTTACCTTTATCTTCGCCAATACCCATCGCATCGTGTCTTAGTCATCGACTTCGACCAACCGCTACCAGAGCTCTACCAAGAATACGAATCTCAGCACTATGCAGATTATGCTTTGGGCTTAGTGCTCACGACTGGCAGTGAATACTCTATAACTAGAACAGTAGAAGCCAACCAAGCATCTTCCGGGTTACCACAAGGGCTACAAACGCTCCAACATATCTTATTGGGTACAAATAAGTGGACTGTTGCTGGCAAGCACCAAACTTGGTCGTGGATAAATAACGCCAAGACAGGAACACAGCAATGAGCAAGTTAGACCAATATTGGCGAGTGTTTGCGACAGGGTTCTGCTTTACCACTTTTGGGCTGGGAGGCTTAGTTCTCAGCTTTTTGATCTTGCCTTCGATCGCACTCACCACATCAAACACCATTCAAAGAGAGCTCAAAGTTCAGCGACTGATTCGTTTCTCATTCAATGCTTTTTGCCAAATCATGAAGTTCACAGGCGCAATTGATTACAGAATTGATGGCGCCGAACTGCTACGCGAAGATCGCAACTGCATCATCGTTGCCAACCATCCGAGCTTAATCGACTATGTGCTGATCGCCTCTCAACTTCCTCAATGTGATTGCCTCGTCAAAGCGGCAATATGGGAAAACCCGTTTATGAAGAGAATTGTTAAAGCGGCGGGTTACATACCCAATCAAGCACCTGATGATCTTTTAGAACGTTGTGAAGAACGCTTTTCACGTGGCAATGTACTGCTGGTTTTTCCCGAAGGGACTCGCACAACACCAGGAATTGAACCATCATTACAACGTGGTGCGGCGCAAATTGCCACTCGAACACAAACCGATTTACGCGTGATTCATATTACGGTTTCTCCGACATTCTTAACGAAAGAGAAAAAATGGTATCAAGTTCCTGCTACGAAACCCTTTTTTCATATCGCGGTGAAAGGTAAAATAGAAGTCGCACCATTTATTGAGAATGCAAATAACTTAACTTCGGCAGCAAGACGCCTTAATCATCATCTTGCACATACTATATTTCCTTCCGAAGAAAACATTTAGCTAATCAATAAACAACCGGCGATATCGGCATTTCGAAAATACATCGCATAATGTAGAATCGCCCCCTTAAAGCAGCATTCAGATAAAGCATTAAGTAGGCCAAAGTGGAAACATTACACAACGAACTGAAACAACTGATCATCGACGCATTGAACCTTGAAGACATGAGCATTGATGAGATTGAAACAGAAGCTCCACTATTTGGTGATGGACTTGGACTAGATTCTATCGATGCACTTGAGCTTGGTCTTGCTATCAAGAAAAAGTACAACATTGTTATCGATGCCGACGATTCAAACACTCGACAGCACTTTGCGTCAGTTGAAAATCTAGCGAACTACATCTCTTCTCAAACAAACAACTAGACAGATCTTTATGACACAAGCGAACCAACAAGAAGTATACAATCAGGTTAAAGATGCGCTTATTGAGCTGTTTGAGCTTGATGCTGAAGATATCACGCCTGAAGCACACCTTTATCTCGACCTAGACCTAGACAGCATTGATGCGGTTGATTTGGTCGTTCATTTACAGAACGTAACGGGTAAGAAGATCAAACCTGAAGAGTTCAAAGCAGTACGCACCGTTAATGACGTTGTGGAGTCTGTGGTTGAACTATTGAAGGACGCCTAATGCGTCCTCTGCTGACTTTATTGTCGGCAATCATACTTTTCACTTATCCAATAGCGGTTTACTTTGGACTCAACAAGTTTGGCCTACAAACCGTTGGTATCGTCTTAGCCGCTATCTTTGCTGTCCGCATTTTCACCGGCGGTCAGGCTAAGATCAAAGAGCTAAAACACCTAGCTTGGATCAGTGGAAGTGCCGGAATTGTTCTACTGGCATTAGGGTTAGCCTTCAAACAGCATGGCTGGTTAACCTATTATCCCGTCATCGTTAATGTTTGTATGTTGGCTGTATTCGCTTCAAGCCTATGGCAACCGCAAACCATTATCGAACGTCTTGCTCGACTCCAAGAGCCTGAACTTCCGCAAAGTGGCGTTGATTACACACGAAAAGTCACCAAGGTTTGGTGTTTATTCTTTGTTATCAATGGCTCTATCGCCTTTTATACCTGCTTCCAACCTCTTGAAATCTGGACCCTATACAATGGCTTACTCAGCTATTTGTTCGCCGGGTTACTCTTTGCAGGAGAGTGGGTGGTAAGACAGCGCATTCGTCAGAGTTAAATTGTTATGACCCAAACCGTATCTTACATCTCATTGTCTGAACTCCTCAGTCAAAACCGAGCCCCTGAATCTATTGTCTGCTTTGACGACAATAGTGAGATTACTTGGCAAACATTTAACGACGACTTATCTCAACTCGTAAACCTTTTATCTTCATCCCCTTTTCAACGAGTTGCGATTTGTACCCAAGACAGCTACCTATTTTCGGTGGCCTTTTTGGCATGTGCTGTCAGCAAAAAACACATCATTTTACCGGGTAACTATCAGCCCTGTGCACTTGCCGAATTGAGTGAACATTTTGACTGCCTGTTAGTTGATGACTCGATTGGTGAAGTTGAGGTTAGTGACGTTCGCAATATCCAAAACTTATTGGACTCAAACCCCAAAGCACAACAACCTCTAATCGATAATCTTGCGCCCATTGATTTGGCAGCCATCCACTTGACCCTGTTTACTTCAGGTTCAAGTGGTACGCCCAAAGCTATAGACAAAACCTTAGAGCACCTAGATATTGAAATCGCTCAGCTAGATAAAAACTGGGGCGATTTACTTAAGGGCAACCGAGTCCACAGTACGGTCTCACATCAACATATCTATGGTTTGCTGTTTAGAATCTTATGGCCACTCTGTTCTGGTGTTCCATTTGCTCGACACAATCTTGAGTACCCAGAACAAATCCTATCTCACGCTAACAAACAGAGCGTGCTGATCAGCAGTCCTGCGCTACTCAAACGATTAAAACACGAGACAAAACCTGCACAGCTAGTTGGTGTGTTCTCTTCTGGTGGCCCTTTACCAACCGAATCGGCTCACCAAGCACTTAACTTGTTAGGACATTTGCCCATCGAGGTTTTTGGTAGCACTGAAACCGGCGGTATCGCATTTCGTCAGCAAGAGAGCGCTCAAACACCTTGGCAGCTTTTTGACTGTATTGAGGCTAGTCTCAATAGTGAGAATTGCATTAAGTTATTGTCGCCGTACATCGACAAAAACAACTGGTATCAAACCGCCGATGAGTGCGAAATGGTCTCGAGCAATCAATTCATATTGAAAGGCCGAACCGATCGAGTGATCAAGATAGAAGAAAAACGAGTATCACTGGTTGAAGTCGAAAAGCGACTAGAGCAACTCCCTTGGGTCAGTGAATGCGTGGTGATTCCATTTGAAGAACCTGAGCGCTTAATCTTAGCGTCGGTTTTGGTATTATCAGATCAAGGCCAAGCGAAACTCGCAACCATGAGTAAAGGTAAATTCTGGTTGATGCTGCGTTCAGAGTTGAGAAAGTGGTTAGAACCGATCGCTATCCCAAGAAAATATCGTGTTGTTGACGAGATTCCCCTCAACAGCCAAGGTAAGCGGTTAACCTCTCACATAGAGCAGCTCGTAAAATCATAGAAATCGCTTATCGTGTTTTACACTGAGACTGTCTTTTTATATTTTTGTCACAACACCCATTTTCAGCCCAAGGATTCTAAGCACGCGCTATGGATAAGAGAAAACCAAACGTCATTGCTGTTGACTCTGTAGAGAAAGAATCGACTTTGACACTCCATGTTACTGGGGACATCACCGATTTTAAGGGGCACTTCAAGAGCTTCCCTATTCTTCCGGGTGTTACACAGATTGATTGGGCACTTCACTATGCAGTTCAAGAGCTGAGTGTCCCTGGTTACTTTAAAGGCATGGAAGTCATCAAATTCCAAGAGCCGATCCTGCCTGATTCGACCATTCAGCTGTCACTCAAGTGGGATGCTGACAAAGATAAATTGAGCTTTAGTTACACGTCGAACAATGGCGAACAGACTCACTCTTCAGGCAAAATGAAGCTGGGAGAGAAAAGTGAATAGCGCTGAGGCTGTTTCTCAACACGCACTTGAAGAAAGCAACTACAAGGCTTGCTTCCTAATTCCGTGCTTTAACCACGGCGCAACCATGCCCTCGGTGGTCTCATCACTTCTTAATTTCGAACTTCCGATCATTATTGTTGATGATGGCAGTGAACTCGAGACCAAACAGTTTCTGACTCCACTTGCCGATAGCCCAAGCGTGACTTTGGTAACACTTCATCAGAATCAAGGCAAAGGCGGCGCAGTAAAAGCGGGCATTAAGCGAGCGCAAGAGCTCGGCTTTAGTCATGCTATTCAGATTGATGCTGATGGGCAACATGACCTAGACGCCCTACCCGCATTAATCCAAGCTTCACAAACTAAGCCCCTGCAACTTATCTCGGGTCAGCCGGTCTATGACGAGAGCGTGCCTAAGGCAAGGCTCTACGGACGCTACGCGACACATATCTGGGTATGGATAGAAACCCTTTCTTTATCAATTAAAGACAGCATGTGTGGCTTTAGAGCGTATCCAATCGATAAGACGCAAACCGTACTGAATAAATACGATGTCGGTTCGAGAATGGACTTTGATATCGAGATTCTGGTTCGCCTGTATTGGGAAGGCTGCGATATCGACTTCGTTGAAACGCGTGTTATCTACCCAGAGAATGGTATCTCTCATTTCGATGCACTGTGGGACAACGTAAAAATCAGTTGGATGCACACGCGACTGTTCTTCGGCATGCTGCCAAGAGCACCAAAACTGATCGCGCGTCATTTCAAGTCGGATTCAGCGAAGAAGTTATCGGCTGAAAATAGCCAAGATTCCTCGGCAGATTCAAGACAGGTAAATTCCGAACAGATAGGTTCAGAACAACCCCATTGGTCACGTACTCAAGAACGCGGCACTGTGCTGGGAATCAAACTGTTATTGGCCGTTTATACCTTGTTAGGCCGAGGCGTATTTAATCTGATTTTACGCGGTGTGATGCGTTACTACCATCTAACGGGCAAACGTGCACGAAACGCCTCAGAACAGTACCTATTTCAGCTTAAGGCATACGCTGAACAACAGAATATTGAGTTACCAGCGGAATTAACCAGTTATAACCATCTGCTCTCGTTTGGCCATACCATGCTAGACAAGTTGGCTGCATGGAAAGGGGATTTTTCGGTCGATAACCTGAGCATTCATGGCCAAGACCAATTCGAAAGCATGGTGGAAAACCAACAAGGTGTGCTGATTCTAGGATCTCACCTTGGCAATATAGAATTATGCCGCGCTTTAGGCCGCAGACACTCGAACATAAAAATCAATGCGCTGGTATTCACAGAGCACGCTGAACGTTTTAATTCAGTGATGAAAGCGGTCAACCCGCAGTCTGATTTAAACCTGATTCAGGTAACTTCAATGGGGCCTGATACTGCTATCTTGTTGCAACAGAAACTGGAACAAGGTGAGTGGATTGTGATTGTTGGCGATAGAACCTCCACCAGCAAAGAGAGCCGTTCCGTATGGGCTGAGTTCTTGGGTAAGGAAGCGCCCTTCCCTCAAGGGCCATTTATGTTAGCCTCTGTTCTCAAAGCGCCAGTATTTCTATTATTTGGGCTACGTGATGACTCACAATCTAAGCCGCATTTTAATGTCTATTTCGAGCATTTTAGCGACAAGATAGAACTACCAAGAAAGACTCGCGAACAATCTTTACAGCAAGTCGTGCAGAAATACGCAGACCGACTTGAGCACTACACACTGAAAGCACCGCTTCAGTGGTACAACTTTTTTAATTTTTGGACATTGAGCAAGCACCATGACGAAAAAGAATCCAAATAGCATCACCTTTGGTGCCGAACGCCTCACGATTGAGGATGTTGTCGCTATCTCACAAGGCGCAAAAGCCTCGATGAACTCAAGTGAAGCATTCACATCTAAGATCGACCGTGGTGTCGCTTTCTTAGAACGTCTGTTGAAAGAAGAAGGCGTAATTTATGGCGTGACAACCGGTTACGGAGATTCATGTACCGTTGCGATTCCACCAAATCTTGTTGATGAATTGCCACTGCATCTAACACGCTTTCACGGCTGTGGTTTAGGCGAAATACTGTCTCACGAGCAAGCTCGCGCAGTATTAGCAACGCGCCTGTGTTCGTTGTCACAAGGTGTTTCTGGTGTTACTCATGATTTGCTCAACCAAATCGTTACTCTGATTAACCAAGACATCTCACCACGTATTCCTCAAGAAGGCTCTGTCGGTGCCAGTGGCGACTTAACGCCTCTCTCTTACTTGGCTGCAGCCCTAATCGGCGAGCGCGATGTTATCTACAAAGGCGAAGTTCGCCCTACTAGCGACGTCTACAAAGAGTTAGGCATTAGCCCTATCAAGCTTAAGCCAAAAGAAGGCTTGGCATTGATGAATGGCACGTCAGTAATGACGGCTCTGGCTTGTATCGCCTACAAGCGCGCAGAATACCTAGCTCAACTATCGACTAAGATCACGGCAATGGTGTCTGTGGGTATGCAAGGCAACGATTTCCACTTCGATGAAGCCTTGTTCGCAGTGAAACCTCACCCTGGTCAACAACAAGTTGCTGCATGGCTGCGCGATGACCTGCAAGCCGATCGCCCGCCACGCAACAGTGATCGCCTACAAGATCGTTATTCACTGCGTTGTGCTCCACATGTTATTGGTGTGGTTCAAGACTCTCTACCTTGGCTACGCCAAATGATTGAGAACGAGCTGAACAGCGCTAACGATAACCCAATTATCGATGGCGACAATGAGCGCGTACTGCACGGTGGACACTTCTACGGTGGCCATATCGCAATGGCAATGGATACCCTAAAAACAGCGGTAGCCAACCTTGCAGACCTGCTTGATCGCCAAATGGCGCAGCTAATGGACTACAAGTTCAATAACGGTCTGCCATTTAACCTAACAGGCGCAGAAGGCGAACGTAAACCAATCAACCACGGTTTCAAAGCGGTACAGATTGGCGTTTCAGCTTGGACAGCAGAAGCATTGAAACACACCATGCCAGCAAGCGTGTTCTCTCGTTCAACAGAGTGTCATAACCAAGACAAAGTCAGCATGGGCACCATCGCAGCTCGTGACTGCTTACGCGTTCTTGAACTGACTGAACAAGTAGCGGCAGCATCACTTCTGGCGGGTACACAGGCACTTGAACTTCGTAAGCGCCACAATGAGCTTGATGAGCACCACATGAGTGAAAACCTAAAGCACATTCGCGACGAAGTGCTTAAAGAGTTTGAATTTATCGTAGAAGATCGACCACTTGAAGGCGATCTACGCCACTTCATTGCTCGTATTCAAAGTCAGCACTGGTCACTTTACTCATAGAGTAGCTAACCTCATAAAGTAGCTAACTTCATAAAGTAGCCAACCCTTTACGCAATATTGTTGAGAGCGATTTATGTCTGAAATCCTTCATCCATTACAATCTGAGGTGACTCTGATTACCTCATTCCAAGATGCCGACCCGATGGGCGTGATCTATCACGGCAACTACTTCCGGTTTTTTGAAGAAGTTAGGCGCATCATGATGGATAAGATTGAGTACAACTACCATGAGATGAAGGATTCGGGCTACATGTGGCCGATCATCGACACGCGTGTAAAGTACATTAAGGCGATACCGTTCAATCATCAGATCAAGGTATCGGCTAAGTTGACTGAATGGGAAAACCGCCTGCGTGTTGACTACGAAATTCACGATGCCAACACAGGTGCTCGCATGACACGCGCCCACACAATGCAGGTTGCGGTGACCATTGAAGAACAAGAGATGTGCTTCGCTTCACCGAAAGTGTTTACAGATAAAGTCGAGCACTGGCACCAGTTTGGCGACTTACCCCAAACAACTGAGAAGCAACCAAGCGACCAACAATCAGACCCATCTCAAGTATCTAACACACAGCAGCAGGTGAAACATGAGTCTGTTTAAACGCAGTCGCAAACACATCAGCATCGCATTACTAGGGCTTGCCTCAATGATGGCGAGTAGTTTTGTTATTGCTAATGAAAGTACAGCTACGGTTGGTTCTATTTCAGATCTGCAAATAGTATTAAGCGCAAACAACATAGTGCGTGGTGAGTTCACCCAAACGCGCAACATGGAAATGTTCGCCCAGCCTCTAACATCACAAGGTACTTTCCTATTAGACAAGTCGAATGGTTTGCTTTGGACACAAACTACCCCCTTTCCTGTTAGCTTGGTGCTAACCGATAACAAACTGAGCCAAAGGTTTGCTGATCAACCCGCTAAAATCATCACCGACAAAGAAAACCCAATGGCGTTTTATTTCAGCCATATATTCTTATCGGTGTTCCACGGGGATACGCAAAAACTCCAAGAACAATTCTCACTCGACTTTGAGCCTGCAACCACTACAAACACTGATGAAAGTGCAAACGCAAGTTCACAAGACACACGATGGACACTCACTCTAAAGCCGAAAAGCGCTCCGATGAACGCGGTGTTTGAAGCCATTACGCTGCAAGGTAAAAATGATATTGAACGTATTGAGTTGAGAGAGATTCGTGGAGACAGCACGGTGATCGAATTTAGCCAATTAAGCCATCTACCGGAAGTATTATCAGATGCTGAAGCGCAACAATTCCAACTCTAGCCTAGCCCTTGTTTGGCTTGTTAGCGTAGTGCTATTTAGCGGATTGTTAATAAAACAATTCGCTTTTTCTTCGTCGGTACCAATTGAAAGCAACATTCTAAAGTTACTACCAGAAAACCAGCAAGACCCAATGGTAGAGCAAGCCTTTCAGCAAATATCCAGCTCGATGAGCGAGCAAGTCGTATTTATCATCAGCGCTCCCGACATCGACCAAGCCATGACAGCGACTGACGCTTTTGAAAAAAAACTCAATCAAAGAACCTTCTCAAGCCAGCCAACTCTGTTTAAGCAAGTTCAAGGGAAAATCAACGCCAGCACTCAAAGCCCGTGGAGCGATTTCTATTTTCGTCACCGAGCTCAACTTCTGACCCAGCAACAAAAAGAGACGCTGACACACTCGCCGGATTCGCGAGCTCAATATGTCATCCAGTCTCTGTACAATCCTTTCTCGGGCGTCACTGCAGCCGAACTGTCGATGGATCCATTTCTGCTATTTCGCGACTACATCAGTGCTGTTGGCGTTCAATCAAGTAACTTTGTTCTGAAAGAAGGGTACCTCACCGCTCAATCTAATGACCAAACTCATATTTTGGTCACGGCAACTCTGGCTGGCTCACCTTATAGCTTGGCGATTCAAGAACAACTTCCTGATCTTGATTCAATTGAGCGCGAGGTCGAAAAACAGTTTAGCGTCAAAGTGCAGCATACCGGTGTGGTGTTCTACGCAAATTACGGCACCGAAAGCGCGAAATCAGAAATCAGTACCATTGGTTTGGGCTCATTAGCCGGTGTTGTTTTATTGGTGTGGCTGACGTTTCGTAGTGCCCTACCACTCGCCTTATCTTTACTCTCAATCAGTACTGGGTTATTGGTTGCGCTGGCAAGCACCGTCGCTATCTTCGGCAAGGTTCATCTGTTTAGTTTGGTGTTTGGCGCTAGCTTGATTGGCGTATCCATCGATTACTCCTTTCACTACCTGACTGACCGCTTGGCAGCTGGAAGTAAATGGCAAAGTGACAAAGGCTTGAAACACATTATCATTGCGATCACCTTAGGTCTTATCACCAGCTTGATTGGCTACTTAGGTTTGTTGGTCGCGCCTTTCCCGGGATTGCAGCAACTTGCTCTGTTTTCGTCGATTGGACTGATCGCAGCTTACGCCAGCGTGGTGTGCTGGTATCCGGTTTTAGCGGCAAAACCAAGCCAAGAACGCCCTCTTCCGTTGTCGAAGCTTTGGCATACTTGGTTAAGTCTCTGGAGCAACCAAAAGTTTAGAATTGGCTTACCATTAATAGTGACTGTCGTTAGCTTGATATCACTCAGTCAAATTCGCTACGACGACGATATTCGCCAACTTCAAGCGATGCCAGATCAACTCAAACAGCAAGAGCAAGCCATTACTGAGATATCAGGATTAGGCAGTGGCCAAAATATGCTGCTGGTGACCGCTAAGAGCGATCAAAAGCTACTCAAAAAACTGGCAGAAATCACCGCGAGCTTAGCCTCTTTAATCGATAGCCAAGGTATCTCAGGATATCGCAGCATCAATCAGCAGTTGTTAAGTAAACAAGACCAGCATGATAACTATCAATTGGTTGAACAACTCTATCGCCAGCAAAGCCATATCTTACAGAACACTCTTGGTTGGCCTAGCTTTCCAGAATTACCTAAGTTCGAAGCAATCACGGTATCTGGGTTTTTGGAATCACCGGTGTCAGAACCTGTTCGACCACTTTGGTTAAAACCTATCGATGGACAAGCGGCGTCAGTCATTTTGATCAAAGACGTTACAAACTCAGCTCTGTTCTCTCAATGGCTCGATTCAAGCTTTGCTCAGCAACAAGGTGTTAAATACCTTAATAAAGCCGATGAAATCTCCGCTCTCTTTGCGGAATACAGAATCAAGATCACCGAGCTATTATTGATAGCTTTGGCCGCTATTGGGATGGTTTTAGGTTGGCGCTACGGTGTGAAGCAAAGCCTATTAATGCTGTTGCCTTCATTGATTGCCGGAGTCGCAGGTTTAGCGGTCACGGGCATTTTAGGCTCGACACTGAATCTATTTAACCTGCTTGGACTGATTCTAATTTTAGGGATTGGTATCGACTATACCCTGTTCTTTGCTGAGCAGAAAAAATCACTAAGCACCTTATTAGCGATTACCCTATCGGGTCTCACGACGTTGCTTTCATTTGGCTTATTGTCACTAAGTCAGACTCATGCCATTCATAGCTTCGGTGTTACTGTTCTTACAGGGATCTTTGTCGCGTGGCTACTTTCGCCACTCGCGATCAACAATAGCAAAAAACGTAGAACGGCCAACTTCTCGAGAGTTTTTTAGATGATCAGGACATTAAAGGTAACCTTCGTCACGCTAGTGGGTGTACTGCTCAGTGCCTGCTCGATGGTTTCTCAGCAGCCAACTGGTGCAAGTGTGTCTATCAACAATGACACCGAGCTAGCACTACCATTGCCAGCTGAACTAGGGTACTCCCTCACGGCCAGTCAGCTCATCAGCGCTACGTGGGAAACCGATACGCAGCAACTGCCTGTTCAAGTCGAAGTCACACCAGATAAAGTCGTGTTAGCGGGTTTTTCCTCTTGGGGAACGCGCATCTTATCGCTGCAATACCAGAACAAAGCCATTGAGACTCAAGTTCTGTCCGGTCTTGGCGCAACCCTGCCGCAACCTGAGCAGGTGTTATTTAATTTAATGCTGACCTTATGGCCGACTGAAGCCTGGACTCAGCCTTTGCAAACCATAGGTTGGCATCTAGTCGATACTGACAATACAAGAACCGTGTTTGACGACGACCAACAAGCCATTATTCGTATCGAGTATCAAGTAAAAGCTAATGAACCGAAGCTCTCTGGAGACATTGTTTTCAAGCATCTGATTCAAGGCTACACCATCACCATACAAACGTTGAACTCAACGATTGTCGAAAACCCAAGTAAGAGCTGAATACTATGCCTATTTATATCCAAGACTGTGGTTTCCACTCCGCATTAGGCTCAAGCGTTGCTGACATTCATGGCTGCCTCAAAGATACGCGCGAATCAAACATGGTTGAAGTAAGCGATATGCTGAATGATGGTAAGCACACTATCGTGGGTAAGGTCGCAGGCGAACTGCCAGAGGTTCCATCCAATCTCGCACACTACGCCACTCGTAACAATCAACTGGCGTTATCAGCTCTAAATCAAATCCAAGACTCTATCGAACAAGCAAAGTCACAATTTGGCGCAGATAGAATTGCTGTGGTTATCGGCACAAGCACCTCGGGGATTTCTGATGGTGAAGTCGCTTTCAAACATAAATTGGCAAACGGTGAGTTTCCTGAGCATTATCACTACTCCAAACAAGAGCTAGGGAATACCTCAGAGTTTGTTAGTCAATATTGCTCATTAACAGGGCCAAGCTACGCAATCTCGACTGCCTGCTCATCAAGTGGCCGTGTTTTTCTTACCGCTCAACGCTTGTTAGATTCTGGAATGGCTGATGCTGTGTTGGTTGGAGGTGTAGACACCTTATGTAAGCTGACGCTCAATGGCTTTCATGGCCTGGAAGCACTTTCGACCACACATTGCCAGCCATTTAGTGCCTCTCGAAATGGCATCAACATCGGTGAAGCAGCGGCATTTATGTTGCTCAGTAAAACAAAAGTGAATGTTACTGATACAAACCAGAATATACCTAGCATTGCTTTATTAGGCTGTGGTGATAGCTCTGATGCACACCACATTTCAGCGCCCCACCCTGAAGGAAATGGCGCAGAACAAGCGATGAGAAAAGCGTTAGATTCTGCTCAGTTACAAGCTGAAGACATCGGTTATATCAATGCTCATGGCACCGCAACTCCACTCAATGATTCAATGGAAAGCAAAGCCATTCATCGTATTTTTGCAAACAAGGTTCCCGTCAGTTCCACCAAGCCTCTCACCGGGCATACTCTTGGAGCCGCAAGTGCAATAGAGGCTGCAATAGCATGGCATATTTTAAAATATGACTTACCGCTTCCCTTACAAAAATGTCAGGATAAAGCTGAAGATATTGAGATTGATTTGGTAAACTGTTCCCAGAAACTTAAAGTAAAGAACATCTTAAGCAACTCGTTCGCTTTTGGTGGCAACAACATTAGCCTGATCTTTGGTGTAGTAAATGACTGATATCCCTTCTGTAGACCAACTTCTTCCACACGATGATCCGATGATATTAATCGATCGTGCTATCAGCGTAGAGGCGTTGTCGATTCACTGTCAGGTCGATATTGGAACTCATAATCTGTTCTTTAATGCTGAATCTCAAACCGTACCGGCTTATGTCGGTATCGAATTTATGGCGCAATCTGTGGCTGCATGGTCTGGATATCATGCACTGAAAAACGGTACCACTCCTCCAATCGGATTCTTACTCGGTTCTCGCCGTTACAAGTCACTGTGTGATGAGTTTACTCAAGGTCAGACCCTTGATATCTACGCCGAGCAATTGATGGAAGACAGTGGCATGGCAGTGTTTACCGCCAGAGTCGAAGACCAAGGTCAGTTAGTGGCTCAATGCCAACTCAATGTCTACGTGCCGACCGAACAAAAATTACAAGAAATGAAAACTAGGAGCCCATCATGACCCGTCAGGTTTTAGTCACAGGTGCCAGCAAAGGCATTGGTAAAGCGATCGCTATTCAACTCGCGAAAGACGGATTTGAAATTGCCGTTCATTACATGGGTGACAAGCAAGGTGCTGAAGACACGTTAAAGTCGATCACCGAACTGGGTGGCGCGGGGCGTCTTATCCAATTTGATATCAGCAATCGCAGCGAGTGTCGCGAAAAACTTGAGTCAGATATTGCCGATCATGGCGCTTACTATGGTGTGGTGAACAATGCGGGTATTACTCGTGACACAGCATTCCCAGCCATGACGGAAGAAGAGTGGGATGGCGTGATCCATACCAACCTCGACAGCTTCTACAACGTACTTCACCCGTGCGTGATGCCAATGGTTCAAAAACGCAAAGGCGGGCGAATCGTTACTCTGGCGTCGGTATCCGGCATCATGGGTAACCGCGGCCAAACCAACTATGCCGCAGCAAAAGCGGGAGTGATTGGCGCAACTAAGTCACTTGCTCTAGAACTAGCAAAACGTAAAATCACAGTAAACTGCGTGGCTCCTGGCTTAATCGATACCGGTATGGTAGATGAGCACGTGAAAGATCATGCGCTTCCTCAAGTGCCACTGCGCCGCATGGGTGAGCCAGAAGAAGTAGCAGGACTAGTGAGTTACCTAATGTCTGATATTGCAGGCTACGTTACTCGCCAAGTGATTTCAGTCAATGGAGGCTTAGTATGACCCGCCGCGTTGTTGTAACTGGCATGTCTGGTGTTACTGCCTTTGGTAATGATTGGCAGCACATCGAACCAAAACTAAAAGCCTGTGAAAATGCCACTCAATATATGCCAAGCTTTGAGCAGTACGATGGCCTCAACACCAAGCTTGCTGCACCTATTGATGATTTCCAATTACCAAAACACTATAAGCGTAAACAGGTTCGTGGCATGGGGCGTGTATCACGCCTAGCAACGGTTGCTACTGAGAATGCATTGGAGCAAGCCGGCTTAATTGGTCACGATGTATTGACTAATGGCGAAACAGGCATTGCCTATGGCTCTTCAACCGGCAGTACCGATGCGGTTGGTGCGTTTGGCGTGATGCTTAACGAGAAATCGACACGAGCAATCACAGCAACCACCTATGTTCAAATGATGCCACACACCGCTGCGGTCAACGTAGGATTGTTCTTTGGCCTACGCGGCCGTGTAATTCCCACCAGCAGTGCCTGTACTTCAGGAAGCCAAGCGATTGGTTACGCCTATGAAGCGATCAAACACGGCTACCAAACCGTGATGGTTGCTGGTGGTGGTGAAGAACTATGCCCAACTGAGTCTGCCGTTTTCGATACCCTTTTTGCTACCAGTTTAAAAAACGACACACCAGAAAAATCCCCTAGCCCTTACGACAGCGAGCGCGATGGCCTCGTTATCGGTGAAGGTGCCGGCACGCTTGTTCTTGAAGAATATGAACATGCCGTTGCTCGTGGCGCAAAAATCTACGCTGAGATCATCGGCTTTGCCAGCAACTGCGATGCTGCTCATGTGACCCAACCTCAGATGGAAACCATGCAAATCTGTATGGAAAAAGCTCTGAAAGATGCGCAACTTCCGGCAGAAAAAATCGGTTATGTTTCTGCGCACGGTACCGCCACTGAAAAAGGCGATATTGCAGAGAGTAATGCTACGGCGAACATTTTTGGCGAAGTGCCAATCAGTTCATTGAAAAGCTACTTTGGTCATACGCTTGGTGCGTGTGGTGCGATTGAAGCTTGGTTAAGCCTAGAGATGATGCATTCAGGCTGGTTCAGCCCAACATTGAACCTTGAGAACATCGACGAACGCTGCGGCAAGCTTGATTACATCACGGGCTCAGGTCGCGAATTGGATGTTGAATACCTGATGAGCAACAACTTTGCCTTTGGCGGAATTAACACCTCAATCATCTTCAAAAAGATTTAAGCTTATTTATTAGCTAAAACTAGAGACAAATAAAAAGGGTCAGTAACCAAGTTACTGACCCTTTTTTGAATCTAGCAAAAGCTCAATTAAGCGTTAGCTTCACGCTCAGCGATAAACTCAAGAGCCATCTTGATGCGAGCGATTACGCGCTCTTTACCAACAAGCTCCATCACTGCATCAACAGAAGGAGACTGACCGCCACCTGTTACTGCTACGCGAAGTGGCATGCCGATTTTACCCATACCGATCTCTAGCTCTTCACATACTGCTGCAATCACACCATCTTTGATGTTTGCTGTAGTGAACTCTTCAAGTGCTTCAACCTTAGCAAGAGCAAGCTCTAGCGGGCCTTTAGCAACACCACGTAGGTGCTTCTTCGCTGCGCCAGCTTCAAACTCAGAGAAATCTTCGTAGAAGTAGCGAGATTGCTCAGCAAGTTCGATAAGCGTGTTACAACGCTCGCCAACTAGCGTGATCACTTCAGTGATAGCAGGGCCGTTTTTTGTGTCGATCTTTTGTGCATCTAGGTGCCATTGCAGGTATTTTGCAACGTACTCAGGCTCAGAAGTCTTGATGTAGTGGTTGTTCAACCAAAGTAGTTTTTCAGTGTTGAATGCAGATGCAGACTTGCTGATTGCATTCAGGCTGAAGAATTCAATCATCTCTTCTTGGGAGAAGATCTCTTGGTCACCGTGAGACCAGCCTAAACGAACTAGGTAGTTGTTTAGTGCATTTGGTAGGTAACCTTCGTCGCGGTATTGCATTACAGAAACAGCACCGTGACGCTTAGAAAGTTTCGCACCGTCATCACCAAGAATCATTGCACAGTGAGCGAAAGTTGGAACTGGCGCGCCTAGTGCTTCGTAGATGTTGATTTGACGAGGTGTGTTGTTGATGTGGTCTTCACCACGAACAACGTGTGTAATACCCATATCCCAGTCATCCACTACAACCACGAAGTTGTAAGTTGGAGCACCGTCTGTACGACGAATGATTAGGTCATCAAGTTGGCTGTTTGCGATTTCAATGCGACCACGGATTTGGTCATCAAATACTACGCTGCCTTCTTTAGGGTTACGGAAACGGATAACGCATGCATCACCTTCTTTTGCTGCTTCGTTTGCTGCAACAATTTTAGGGTGGTTCGCATCGTAACGAGCCATTTCTTTGTTTTCTTCTTGTACTGCACGAATCTCATCAAGCAGTTCTTTAGACGCGTAACATTTGAATGCTTTGTCTTCAGCAAGTAGCTTATCAACCATTTCGTTGTAACGGTCAAAACGCTTAGATTGGTAGTAAGGACCTTCATCCCATTCCATACCCATCCATTGCATGCCTTCTAGAATTGCATCAACCGCTTCTTGAGAGTTACGCTCAAGGTCCGTGTCTTCGATACGCAGAACGAATTCACCACCTTGATTCTTAGCGAATAGCCAAGAGTAAAGTGCAGTACGTGCACCACCAACGTGAAGATAGCCAGTTGGGCTAGGAGCAAAACGAGTTTTAACCGTCATTTAAATACCTTGATTATGTAGGTGATTCTTTTAGTGATTGCCATTACAAAGCCTGCAACAGAAAAATATCACTAAATTTTGGGCGCTATTTTATCACCACCGCTTAAATCTACAATCAGTAGTGAATGATTAATGCGCGGATCTTGTGCGAAAGCGACTGTAGAAAGGCTAAATCCAGCTTCGATGTAGCAAATCTATAGCCTGAGCCAGTAAATTATAGCCATGCTTTTCTTTAACTCTCGCCTATCCCACAAACTTAACCCACCCATTCATATGCCACTAAGATCAAATTCTTGAATTTATGTTTGACCTTACCCTTACGGTAAGGTTTATGTTGGGCGTAGATGAGAATTGGAGTATCGATATGAAGCATTACACAACCGCACTCAACGGCCTAAATTGCATGGGATGTGCGAAGAAAGTCCGCGCACTGTTTGATGGTCTCGATAATACGAAGATCAACGACATATCGCCGACATACATCGATATTTCCACTCATTTTAGTTACGTTCAACTCAACGAACAACTAGCGACGCTTGGTTATAGCATGGGTAAGAAACTGCACCTTTCGCTATCTGGTCTTAGCTGCGGTAAGTGCGTGAGCAAACTGACTCAGGCGATTCAACAAACTGAGCAAGCCTCAAATCTAAACGTCACCAAACATGAATTGTCGTTGGTTACTCTGCTTGAAGAATCCGAGATTATTGAGCTAGTCGAAAGTGTGGGTTATCACGCAGCTCCCTACTCTGAAGCCAATAACCTTTTATCTAATTCAGGTTCAGATTCAGATTCAGATTCAGAAGAAAATAAAAAACCAACGCCGGCTGAACCGACACAAGCTAAACCTGCAGCTAGCCAATATACTTATCACCTTGTTCTTGAGGGAATGACGTGTGCAAGTTGTGTTTCTTCGGTAGAGAAAGCGCTGAAAAAGAATGAGTTCGTCGACCAAGCTCAGATCAACCTCGCTGAACAGACAGCCTTGGTCTTCACCTCTAAAACACGTGACGTCATCGAAACAGCTCTAATAGAGTCGGTGAAAACCGCAGGTTACGGTGCCGAGTTCGTCGATGACGCGGCAACTCAACAACAAAAACAGCAAGAACAACAACTTCGTACCCAAAAAGCTTTCCTAAAGAATTCAGTAAGCGCGCTGTTTATCGGAGCTCCGCTGATGGCGTGGGGTCTGTTCGGTGGCAGCATGACCATTGCTACATCTAACGACCAATTAGCTTGGGGATTAGTTGGTGTGGTCTGTTTGATACTGCTTGCGACTTCAGGACGCAGCTTCTTCACTAACGCTTGGCAGTCTTTCATGCATAAGCGTGCAACCATGGATACGTTAGTTGCTTTAGGTACGGGCGCTGCATGGTTCTATTCAATGCTGGTTGTGCTGATTCCATCATGGTTCCCAGAACCATCGCGTCATGTCTATTTTGAAGCAAGTGCAATGATTGTCGGCCTTATTTCTTTAGGGCATTACATTGAAGCCAAAGCCAAAGCTCGCACCACAAAGTCTCTACAGGCACTGATTAATTTACAGCCTCAAAAAGCCGTGGTTATTGTTGATGGCAAAGAACAAACCATCGCCGTAGAGGCGATTCAAGTCGGTATGCAAGTACGAGTGAAACCGGGAGAAAAAGTACCTGTCGATGGTGTAGTGGTATCTGGCGAATCTTATATCGATGAATCAATGCTGACTGGCGAACCGCTTCCCAACGTTAAATCGATTAATGATGGCGTTTCAGCAGGTACCATTAATGGTGATGGCAGCCTGATCATTGAAGCGACCGGCATTGGCTCAAGCACCATGTTGGCTCGAATCATTCAGATGGTTCGCCAAGCACAAAGCAGCAAACCTGCGATTGCCAAGCTTGCCGACTCTATCTCAGCCGTTTTTGTTCCGGTTGTGGTCGCAATCGCAGCCGTTGCCGCCTTAGTTTGGTTTTTCTTTGGCCCACAGCCAAGCGCGAGCTACATGCTAGTCGTATCAACCACAGTACTGATTATCGCCTGTCCATGTGCGTTAGGCCTAGCAACACCGCTCTCTATTACTGTGGGCGTTGGCAAAGCAGCAGAGTTTGGCGTTCTAATTAAAGATGCCGATGTACTGCAATCTGCAAGCAAAATCGATGCTGTCGTATTTGATAAAACAGGTACCCTAACCCAAGGCAAACCAACCGTTCAACAGGTCTTTTACTCTAATCTAACGGAGCAAGAATTACTGGCTTATGCTTATTCAGTAGAGGTAGGGTCAGAACACCCACTCGCGAAAGCCGTTTGCCAATACGCAGAGAATTTACAAGTTTCAGCGCTACCCCACAGCAACTTTGAAAACCACCGCGGCCTCGGCGTACAAGCCAACATTAACGGCAAACATGTTCAAGTCGGCTCCCTGAAATACCTCACCCAACTCGGTATTGATACTCAAATAGGTAGTGACTTTATTGAACTTTGCCGCACACAAGCGTGGACGCCTATATTCATTGTGATTGACCAAAAGCTCGAAGGCATATTGGGCATTTCAGACGCATTAAAAATAGATAGCAAACAAGCCATTGCTCAACTAAAATCCGCCGGAATTCACACTGTACTATTAACAGGCGACAACGATTCAGTTGCTCAAGCAATAGGTAAAAGCGTCGGTATCGACGAGGTTATCTCGGAAGTGCTTCCAGAGCAGAAAGCTCAACATATTGTTCAGCTTCAACAGCAATATAAGAGTGTTGCCATGGTCGGAGACGGTATTAACGATGCACCCGCTCTTGCTCAAGCGGATATAGGAATCGCAATGGGCAGTGGCAGTGATGTCGCGATTGAAAGTGCGCAAATGACGCTACTCAACTCATCGCCATTATCAGTAAGCAACGCGATCGAGCTATCTCAAGCGACCGTGAGAAATATGAAGCAAAACCTATTTGGTGCCTTCATCTACAACTCGCTTGGTATTCCTATCGCAGCCGGTGTGCTCTACCCATTTTTCGGATTTCTGCTTAGTCCTGTAGTTGCAGGCGCTGCGATGGCGATGTCGTCAATTACGGTAGTAAGCAATGCCAACAGATTAAGACTTTTCAAACCCACACATTCTAATATCAACAAAAACCATATTCATGAGGTTAACCATGATTCGTAAAATTATGACTCTTACAGCACTCGCTGCAATTTCAGGACAAGCTCTCGCGACTGATGTTCTAAACCATAAGTCTCCATACTGTGGCTGCTGCACAGAATGGACAGAACATATGCGAGATGCTGGGTTCGATGTTACAGAGAAGCTCCACGATGATATGAATCCAATAAAGCAGAAGTTAGGGGTAACGCAAAAACTAGCCTCTTGCCACACTGCAGAGATCGACGGTTACGTATTTGAAGGGCACATTCCAGCAGAGGACGTGAAAGCCTTTTTAGAAAATCCACCACGTAATGCGATTGGCTTGGCAGTTCCAGGCATGCCAATGGGCTCTCCGGGCATGGAATATGGCGATAAGAAAGACGAGTATTCTGTGTATGCGTTTAATGAAGAAGGTCAGGTGTTTGAGTACCGTCATTACAACGGAAAATAAAGCTTAACTAGACCAACGCCAAGCAATTAAAAGAAGTCATAAAAATAGAGCCTAGCATGAGTAAACCCAAGACTGTGGTTTACTTGCTAGGCTCTTTGCTTTTGGACAGTAAAGCAAATCTTGTCGCGGCACCAACCGGGCTGTTAGTGCCGCTATATTTCTCCTCGCTAATTGGCTAAGAAGCTATTGAGCAAAAAGCTATTTAACAAAAAAGCTATTTAGCGAAGAAGCTCACTCGGCTAATAATCGAATAGACTAAGCAGCCAAGTGAATCGGCTTAGAAGCCGTAAGAAGCACCGAATACGAATGCGTTGTTCTGCTTAGAATCGCCGTTTGCGAAATCTACGCCGTTAGCTTGGCTACGGAACTCAAAGTAAGGTTGAACACCTTGACGAGTCCATGTAGCACGTAACTCATGGTCCATCGCTTCAGCATCAATCATGTATACGTTGTTGTAGCTAAGTGCTAGGTCAGCATTCACTGTGTAACCAATGCGGTTATCCATGCGGTAGTCTGTGTCAGCATTAGCCGAAGTATCATCGATGTGTGCACGAGTACGGTTACTAATAGAGATACCGTTATCGAAGTTGTAACCGATCTTAACTAATGGACGGAACTGAATGCTCTCACCTGCAGAGAATAGGTGTTGGTAACCAGCAGCAACCCATAATTTGTCAGTAATGTTGAAAGATTGCTCACCACCGACAGTGATGCCTGGAGTAGTATTACCTGCACCGCCATTTTCAGATTCAAGTTTGCCAAGTTGGATGCCATCAAACTCAGAATAAACCGTGAAGCCGCCTAGAGAGTTGTCAAACGTGTGACCAGCTTCTAGCGTAGAAGTCATATCAGAACCGTGGATACGGCCATCGTCATGAATTTGGATGTTACCTGTAACGTAAGAAGAACCAGCAAAAGCACTAGAAGCAAAAGCAAGAGAAAGTGCACTTAGAGCGATAATTTTTTTCATAGTAAACTGCCTTAGTTTGATTTTTTCAGCGGCACATCTTCGGTACATCATTCACCTTCACCGCTTGAGTAGTTAGTTGCCTCCCTGGCATGAAATCTATGTTGCTCGAATTAATTTGCGTTTCAAAATAAAAGAGTGAGCAGAGTGATCTCTCTCACTATCAAAAAAGAACAAGTTATTTAATACATTTAAATCAATCACTTAAAAATATAAAATTTAATAAAAAAGTTAAGACTTAAAAATACACAGATCGAGATCACGTTATTTCACGTCACAAAATTAGATTAAGTTAGTTCAATCACACCTGATTTAGAGTTTTTGATGAGAGACTTATTTTTTGAAGAGAATAATGAGAAGCGCGTCACTTTTGCGATGGAACTCACCTTATGTACATTGTTGACGATATACATAAAGGCTATTTCTATATGTTTCAGTTTAAGAGAAGTGGCTAACTTGATTTGGACGAAAAAAAAGCTCCCACTCTTATCTGAATCAGATAAAAGCTAGGGAGCTCTTCTATTAATGTTGCTTGTCGATTATTTTACCGAAGTTACTCGACTTACTTTCTCGCCACTTTCAGAGATAGAGCGGATGTAAGTTTCGCCAGAAACCGATGGACGTTGTTGCTTATCATACGTTAGCCAGTTTTCACCATCAGCTGAGTATTGAAGCTCTACGCCTGGGAATTGAACGTTCATTGCAAGCTTGCCATCAACTACTTTTGCACCCGGAACTGGCAGTCGGTAATCAATACCCGCTTTTTCAAGCTTAGCCAGCTCACGTTGGCCAACAATATTCGCGAAACGATTAAAGTCACTGTTTAGAGCCTGCTTATTCACTAAGTCAGTATCTTGAGAGTACTCAACACCCACTTTGTAGTCATTTTCCCAATCAGCTCGGTGCCATGCACGCTCTGCCGCAGCAAGAACACGAGGGAACACCATGTATTCATACTGCTCGTCAGTACGTACAGTTTCAGACCAAAGCTGCGCAGACAAACCGTAGAAAGGTTTCGCTTCAATCTCGCCTTTACCACTGAAGCCATTGCCGTCACGGTCTAATGACGTTTCTGCGTTTTGTGGCATGTTCTCTGGAGCAAAGCCAAACATCTTACGAGTATCGGTTGCACGCGTAGCCCAGTAGTAACCACGTTCTGCTGCATCTACTTCGTATGGCATATCCATATATACGTAATCTGGGTTAGAAACAATTACGTCATAACCTTTCGCAGACCAGTCGTAAACTGATGAAGTGCCGCCCCAGTAAAGAACGTCCCAGAAGTTAACGCGCGTACTTTCTGTTGCAAATGCTTCTTCACCTTCGCTGTATTTCAGGCCATCTTGCCACGCTTGGAAGTGTGGAATACCCTTCTCAGCAACAATCTTAGACACCTCTTCTGCAAAATGGCTTGGCAGGTGACCGAAATCGCTTACAGTACCGTCAGCAATTAATTTCTGACATTGTGGAGATTGTTGGAACGGCTTATCTTGCTTAGATAAGTCAATGTTACCTTTCCATGCCACTTTGTCTTCTGCATTAATATCTTGTAAGCCAGCGCCTAACTTAATGTTTTTCGCTTCATCGCCACCAAAGTGCCAAGTCGTTAGCGGAACACCCGCTTCTTGGTGCATTGCTGCCACTTCAGAGATCACTTTATCAACAAAGTGAGTCGACGATTCCATACATGGGTTAATGAAGCTTTGCTTATCGTAGAACTGAACAGTCGTCACGTTCGATGTATCTTGTGGATCCATCAAACGGTATTCGTTCGCTTCCGCTTCTTTACCTTCCGCCATTAGGCGAGTGTAACGAGCTTCCATTGATACCACAGCAGAACGAGCGTGTGCTGGCATATCAATTTCTGGAATCACTTCGATGCTGCGCGCTTTTGCGTAGCTTAAGATCTCGACGTAATCCGCTTTACTAAAGAAACCAGAGCCAAAGTTGTCTGTTGTTGGACCCGAACCTAGCTGAGGCAGTAAACAGCTTTGCTCTTCCAAATCAAAACAACGATTAGACCCTACATCCGTTAGCTCTGGTAAACCTGGGATTTCTAAACGCCAGCCTTCATCATCCGTTAAGTGAAGGTGCAGTTTGTTCATCTTGTAGGCTGCCATTTGATCTAGCGTGGCTAGGATGGCATCTTTTGAGTGGAAGTTTCGAGCAACATCCACCATCACCCCACGGTAATCAAAGCGTGGTGCATCTTTGATCGACAGTTGTGGTAGTGATTCAGCATTCTGACTGTCTATTAGGCCAAAAATAGACTGAACTGCGTAGAAAGCACCTGTTTTATCAAACGCTTTAATCACAATCCCCTCTTCCGAGATGCTTAGTTCATAAGCGCCAGATTTCGCTAAATCACCCGTAAACTGAGTAGGAACAACAGCAACACTAACAGGTAGGTCGCCACTCACATCTACGTTTACCACATCTGCACGTTCTTCAATTGCAGCGAATTGCTCAGCATCGAATGCGTCTTTAGGTAGGGCAATACCACCAGCAATGCTCACTGAACCTTCACCGGCTTCTACCGACGTTGGCGTTGGTAGTAAAGTGGTTGATACATCTTGCGTTGCCAGATCAGCATTCTTTTCAAAGCGAGTAACCGCTGTTGCCATGACATTGTTGTCATCAGGTGTACGCTTAAGGTTGTTTCCTTCCAAACCGGTTACGAACGACGCGACATCTTCCGTATTCAATGAAGCAATCATCTTAGGTTCAGCATTTGGCGCCGTTACAAATGCACCCGGCATAAAGTCGGTTTCAAACAGTTGCCAGTATTCACTTGTTAGTGGAAGAATCACTTCTTCACCAGCGGCAAAACTATCAAACTTATCTGTAGGTTCTAGTTTGTGTAGGTCGCCCGTTACACGAGTGATTTTAAACTGCTCATTATCAACATCTAAGATAAGGCGAATGCTGTGGAAGTAGATAGTCCAATCTTTCGAATCGATCGCTTCACCGTCATTGGTCAGAGTCATGTTCACTTTGTTACATGATGCCCACTCTGCGCCTAAATCCTGACAAGCCATGCCTTCGTTTGCGCCGTGGTTCGTCAAAATTTCGTATTGCACATCTAGGTTATCAGCCAGTGCATTCACCACCTTTTGTTCTGGTGCTTGTGTTACCGCACAACCCGTTAAACCAGCCAGTACTGCTACAGATAGTAAGTTTCTCTTCAACATCGTATTCACCCATAAATTTAAAAAATTGAGTTAGAAGCAAAATAGAACGCTTCAAAAGTTAGATAAACTATATGGTCTTATTTTTCGCCGTGAATTAAATCAAGTTAATAAAGTGATCGACTTCAAATCTAAAAAATATTGATAAAATTAACCTGATTAAAATCATCAAGTTACCGATATCGACAGTTCCGTCAGTTTTATTTTGACGTAATATTTGAGAATTGAATCACAATCTTTTGAAAGGATTTCATAAAATCGTGTCGTTGTTACTGAGAAAGGTTTAAGAGTTTGTTGGTGTTGTTATACTTTTCGTACAAACAACGTGACATCGTTCTCAAAAAAAACCGTTAAAAAACACCGTCAAAATCGATTTTAACGAGTTTAAGACTTCCTAAAGGAGCTCCCTTTGCGCCCATTCTTATACATGGTTTTATTCGTTCTCGCTTTTTCAGCTAGGCAAGCGGTCGCCGAGCCCCTTTATTGGCAAGCAAAAAAGGATGAACTGACACTCACTATCTTAGGTTCCGTGCACGTTGGGGACGAGAGTATGTACCCACTTCCTTCAGCGATCATCAACGCGCTAAAAAACAGTGATGGGTTAGTTATCGAAACGGATATCAGAAAGTCTGATGGCGTTGTATATCCCCATAACAAACTCACTACAGCCGATGTGCTCAATGAAGAACAACTGCAATTATTAACCGACATATCAAAATCGTTGGAGATGCCGACGCAACAACTGCTCAGCTCACCGCCTTGGGCGACTTCTCTCTCCATACAGATGCAGCAGCTAAAAAACCTTGGTTATGGCTCCGCCGGCGGCGTTGATGCGACGCTAGCTTACAAAGCGACTATCCAAGATGTTCCGGTTATCAGTTTAGAGCCACTACAATTCCAAATAGACCTGATGACAAAACAAAAGGATGACGGTAAGGAATGGTTAGTCAGTAGCCTTGAGGAATTTGACCAAACTGATCATGTGGTTCATTGCCTAATTGAAAGCTGGAAAGCGGGTGATTTAGCGAAGCTGGAAGCCTTCGCAGAGCTGTCTGAGATGTCGCCTGAACTCGAGAAAGCATTCTTAACTGATCGCAATATCGACTGGGCAAACAAGCTATCCGCCAATGATTGGAAACTCGATTCAAACGGGAATTATTTGATCGTGGTTGGCGCCTTGCACCTAGTTGGCGAAGGTAACCTTTTACAGTTGTTAAAAGAGAAAGGTTTTAATGTCACTCAACAATCACAAAGCCAACAGGCTCAGTGTCAATTTGAGGTTAGTGACGACAACTAACTAAATTCGAGACCATGACCTTCTCATAATATAACCATTACCTAATAACAGAATCATTACATTTAATAGCACCATAACGGTGCTATTATCTTTCGCTCTTTTTATACACGGTGTTGCTCTCATGAAACCAGTACTCTTCGCTTTACCTTTAGCCCTCGCGATCCTGATGCCCACGGCAGCGTCTGCCAAAGAAACTTGTACCATCGAACAGTTTCAAGCCATCGACATTCAGCCAGATACAAAAGGCGGCGTGCTAGATAAAGAAAGCGGACAGTTTTTGATTACTGAGAAGCCACCCATGCGATGCGCGAATATTACGTTCACGACGTCTACGACACGCAACCGTATCGCAAGCCAAATGAATGGTAATTTTGAAGCAAGCTTTTACGATGGCAAGACAGGTAACTCTCACTCGGTGACCTTTAACGAAGATGAAGTACAGGCAGGTTACATTCGAATTGGTCCAAATAATCCTGTTGAAGCGTATGTTTGCTTTGTTACCTCAGAGACACCAATCAAGAACATTACTTGTGATGTGAAATAGACAGATTTGGGACGGACTTATTGAGTCAATCCTTTTCTCTATGCGGGATGTTTAGAACAACAAGAGATTCCCGACTCGCTCCTTCGCCACTCTAGGGAATGACGCACATACCAAAATGCAAAAAAGTCGTAGCCCTTCTCTATAATAAATGGTCTACGGCTTCTTTAATGTGGCGTTGAAGAGCTTATTTTGAACATCAGGCGAACCCGTTGACCAAGTGATTATCTTTATCCTGAAATGCAAAAAAGGCTTCTCATTTCTGAGAAGCCTTTTTCTTAATGTGGTCGGTGAAGAGGGATTCGAACCCCCGACCCTCTGGTCCCAAACCAGATGCGCTACCAAGCTGCGCTATTCACCGAGATATCTAACTGGCTGATTGCCTGTCGATGAAGCGTATAATACGGATTCTGAATTTATGCGCAAGAGCTTTTTTCACTCTTTTTTACAATATCGAATCGTTCGAACAAAAGACGTACAACCTAACGGCTAATGTGACGAAAAACACACACTCAACAACAAGTATTTAACTTATGAAACAGGATTGATCCAGATCAGTGAATTGATAACGCTACTTAATACACTAAGCCATGTCATATAACTTTGAGGTATACACATGGACTTTTGGCTAGAACTCCTATTTGGTAATGCAGTGGGGCTATCTTCAATGATAGTAATATTCGGGGCTCTGGGTCTCATGATGTTCTATGGAGGCTTCTTCATCTACAAAGTTATGACTGAAAAATCTCCTCACTAGAATCGCTCAGCCTAAGTCATCTACTTTTAAGTATCATTTTCTTTGGGTGGATGTAAAAACGCTTTGCACCGGAGCAGACTTATTGTCTTCTCCGGTTTTTTCATTTTTAAACCCGGCCTCAACTTAGGTATACTTACCCTATCCTTCTCCAACTTGAGATACACACTATGTCTCATGATGACGACTTAGATCTATTCCAAGAAATGATGGGCGATGTTAAACGTATCGACCATGACACCGCCGAACACCAGAAAGTACACCGAGTCACAGAATCTCACCTTGCTAAGCGTGAAGCTGCTATGTGGCTGTCTGACGACGAGAAAGACTACTTATCATTAGACTACTCACCAATGATCAAGCCAGACGACGTCATTGCTTACAAGAAAGATGGTGTACAAGAAGGCGTATACAAAAAGCTGCGCTTAGGCAAATACCCTATTCAGGCCAAACTCGACCTTCATAGGAAAACACTGAAAGATGCTCGTAACGAAGTACTCTCATTTTTACGTCAGTGTTTAAGAATGGATGTTCGCACCGTTATCATTGTTCACGGTAAAGGTGAGCGCTCGAATCCACCAGCAATGATGAAAAGCTACGTGGCGAATTGGCTCACGCAAATTAACGACGTTCAATGTGTTCACTCTGCTCAGCAATTTCATGGTGGTACTGGCGCAGTCTACGTTATGCTCAGAAAGAGTAACGAGAAAAAGCTAGAGAACAGAGAGCGCCATCAAAAACGCACCAGTTAACTGGTTGAAACAGATAAGTACACTGATAGCGAATTGCATCAAGATCGATATTTCGTGCCTAGACTCACACCAAGTGCTAAAATTGTCCTCAGTTAACGAATCCCAACTCAAAGCAACTATCCAAAGGTTGCTTTTTGTTTATCTATATTTCCGTTGTGAAACGCTAAGAGAATATCATGTCACAAGAATCCCAAGCTAAACGCCTTAATAAATACATCAGTGAAACTGGTTTTTGCTCACGCCGCGAAGCCGACAAACTCATTGATGCAGGCCGAGTTACTATTAACGGTAAGATCCCTGAAATGGGTACTAAAGTCTTGCCCGGTGATGATGTTGAGATCGACAATAAACCTGTTCGCTCAAAAGAGAAGCCGATCTACATTGCTCTTAATAAACCAACAGGCATCACCTGTACTACTGAACGTGATATTCCTGGCAACATCGTCGACTTTATCGGCCACCACAAACGTATTTTCCCTATTGGTCGTCTAGATAAGCCTTCTGATGGTCTTATCTTCTTGACCAACGATGGCGACATCGTAAACAAAATCCTACGTGCAGGTAACAACCACGAGAAAGAATACGTGGTGCGTGTAGATAAGCCGATTACGACTGAGTTCTTGAAGCAAATGGGCGCTGGCGTTCATATTCTCGATACTGTTACCTTGCCATGTAAGGTCGAGAAAGAAACCAAATTTTCGTTCCGAATCACACTAACGCAAGGCCTTAACCGCCAAATTCGCCGTATGTGTGAAGCATTAGGTTACGAGGTATTTAAGCTGCGCCGTGTTCGTATTATGAACATCTCATTAGACGGCATTCCTAACGGGAAATGGCGCTACCTGAGCGACGAAGAGATCACTGAAATTTTAGCGATGTGTGAAGGCTCTGTAAGTACTGAAGATGCATCAAAAATGAACGCGAAAGGTCAACGCATTCGCAAAGCGACAGACGCAAAACTTTTTGATAGCCGTGAAGAAAACCAAACTTCCACAGCGCGCCGTAATCAAAACGAGAACCGTACTCGCACCTATCGCGGTAATAATGCGGATGAATTCCGTCATGCGCCTAACTCGAAACGTGGCCGTAACTCATCGAATGGTGAAAGCGGTGGCAATACCGAGAACTGGAAATCAAACTCTCGTTCAGAGCGTTCTAATTCAGATAGAAACAGTTCGGATCGCACCCGCACAGATCGCAACAATAACGATCGTCGAAGCGGTAAGCCTGCACCGAAGCGTGTTGGTGGTACTTTAGGTCTGAAGAAGTAGTCATAATTCGTCCTCAATGTACAAGCACATTTCAGGATAGACACTCAATATAAAAGCGCCCGCTAGGTTAATCTAGCGGGCGTTTTTGTTTGTCATTCGGTAGTTGTATCATCATGACAACGACAATCTATAAACATAGATCAGCAAACTGACCGCGAGTCAGTAGCGCTAAGTCTTTCGGGTCGAGTTCAATTTCTAGCCCGCGCTTCCCTGCACTCACGCATATCGTTTCAAAATCGGTAGCGCTGGAATGAACAAAGGTAGGCAAGGCTTTTTTCTGACCAAGAGGGCTGATCCCACCCACCACATAACCCGTGGTTTTCTGAGCAATATCAGGATTCGCCATCTCTGCTTTTTTGCCTTTTGCCGCTTTTGCCGCAAGCTTCAGGTTTAGCTTCTGATCAACGGGAATAACGGCAACAGCTAAATCTTTAGCTACGCCATTCAAACAGAACAAAAGCGTTTTAAATACACGTTTGGGATCTTGACCAAGCGCTTCGACAGCCTCTAATCCATAATTCGTGTTATTCGCATCGTGGTGATATTGATGCACGCTATGAGCGATTTTCTTTTTCTTGGCGAGATTGATTGCAGGGGTCATAACAAATCCAAACGATAGATAAACAAAAAGCGACGCCTCGGCGTCGCTTTAGTTAAATTTATCATGGTGCTAGAGTCAATCTAATTTAGCACCTATTGACTCTATCAACTGGGTTTAATTACTTGTAAACCATTTGACCAGAAGGTGCGTACTTGTTCACGTCAACTGGGCTGTTCGCTTCTAGGTACTCTTTCAGCACTTCAGCATCAACAAAACCTGTGTTCACGTAACCAGGGTGATCTGACAGTTTAGGGTAACCGTCGCCACCAGCCGCGTTGAAGCTTGGCACTGTGAAACGGTATGTTTCGTCTAAACGAAGCTGTTTGCCACCGATGAAGACATTCGATACTTCACCATTTGCTACTGTCATTGAAATGCCAGCGAACTGCGCGTAAGCACCAGAATCGATTGGTTTCGTCGCCACAACGTTTAGGTAATCTAGAACTTCTTTACCTGTCATGTCTGTGTAAGTCAGGATGTTTGCAAAAGGTTGTACCTTCAGTACATCTTTGTAAGTGACATTGCCCGCTTCAATTGAGTCACGAACACCACCAGAGTTCATCACAGCGAAGTCTGCTTGTGCACGCTCCATGTGAGAAGTCGCAATCAAACGACCTAAGTTAGTTTGTTGGAAACGCACCACATTACGATCGCCTTCAAGCTTGCCATTTGTCTCAGCAATTTGAACTTCTAGCTGTGCTTGACCTTGCTCTTGGAAAGGACGTAGGAATTCAAGCAACTCTGGATCTTGTGCGATCTCATCTTGAATAAGAACGCGTTGCTTCTTACCGTCAATCTTAACTTTCTTCTTAAGGTTAACTGGAACCAGATCGTAGCTCACCATCTCTAGTTCACCGTTACGGAATTCGTAATCAGCACGGCCTACGTACTTGCCCCACTCGTGAGCTTGAACGATGTAGGTACCGTTCTGTACGTCTGGTTTACACTCATCACCCGGCTTGAAGTTTTTCTTCGCAACGTTAGGGCCTTCCATACATACAGGCTCTTGAGAGTGACCACCAACGATCATGTCTAGGTCGCCTTCGTTTAGGTAACGAGCAAGTGCTACATCACCCGGTGCGTTAACACCACGTTGGCCGTTTTCGTAGTGACCCATGTGAGTCACAGCGAAGATTAAATCTGGCTTCTCTGTTTCTTTAAGTTCAGCGATTAGCTTCTTCGCTTCTTCTTTAGGGTCACGGAAGTCAATGCTCGCGATGAACTCAGGGTTACCGATTTTTGCCGTATCTTCAGTGGTTAGACCGATAACAGCAATCTTGATACCTTGCTTTTCAAACATCTCGTAAGCTTGGAACTTGCGTTCGCCTGTTGCTTTGTCGTAGATGTTTGCAGATAGCATTGGGAAGTTAGCCCAGTCGATCTGCTTTTGTAGTACGTCTAAAGAGTTGTCAAACTCGTGGTTACCCAATGCCATTGCATCGTAACCAATTTTATTCATACCTTTGAAATCAGGTTCTGCATCCTGAAGATCTGACTCTGGCACACCCGTGTTGATGTCACCGCCAGATAGAAGCAACACGCTACCGCCTTCTGCTTCAACTTCAGCACGAAGTTGATCAACAAGCGTTTTACGCGCAGACATGCCGTATTCACCGTATTTGTTCTGCCAAAAGCGACCATGGTTGTCGTTAGTGTGTAGAACCGTTAGCTTGTAAGTTTCGTCTTGGTTCCAATCTTGAGTTGATTGAGACGCACATCCAGCTAGAGTAGCTAGGATTGCAGCACTTAGTGCTGTCTTTAGAATAAGGCGTTGCTTCATTGTCATACCTTTGAACTTTTTAGGGGAATCCACTGCTTTTTATAATCTATTGCGACCCCTTTCCTGGAGTTCGAACAATAAGACTTCAACATGACTAATCTTAAATTAACATTCTAGATGTAACACGACGATTTCATATTTATGTCGAATTGGTCACGCATAGATCGGCAGTTAAGTGTAACAAAATTATGAGATTACACTCAAACTTCCCCTGCATCACAGGCAATCGTTTACTTATAAAGTGTGATGAACATCAGTAATTTACTATAAACAGGACAGACCTCACACACCCATACCACTTTCTTAGGGAATCAAAGGTTCTGTTAACAAAGATTTAATCATCTGCCGTGGATTAGTACTTTGAAAAACAGGTTAGCTAACCACTACACAGCTTAGTCATCGAAAAATAGCTTAGTCATAGTCAAAACAACTTAGTCATCGAAAAACAACTTAGTCATCGTCAAAATAGGCCGAGGCTTTAATTAACTGAACGGATGTCCGTTAAACAAAAACGCCCAACTCTAAGAGTTGGGCGTTTATCTTATGCAGTTAAATAACTACTTAAATTCATTAAAATTAGCGATTTAATGCTAGTTATTTAGCATCAGCCAAAGCTATTTGATATCTATGTGGTCGAAGCCTTTGATAAGGTCATCAAGTGCTTTCATTTGCTTCAAGAACGGCTCTAGTTTATCTAGAGGTAGCGCCGATGGGCCATCACAGCGTGCTTGATCAGGGTTCGGGTGTGCCTCAAGGAACAGACCCGCAATACCCGTCGCAAGACCCGCTTTAGCAAGCTCAACGGTTTGCTCACGACGACCACCAGAGGCAGCACCTGATGGATCACGCATTTGAAGCGCGTGAGTCACATCAAAGATGATTGGGCTGCCGTTTGATGATTTTTTCATTACACCGAAACCAAGCATATCAACAACTAAGTTGTCATAACCCATGCAAGAACCACGTTCACAAAGAATGATATTGTCGTTGCCACACTCAGCAAACTTATCAACGATATTACCCACTTGATCTGGGCTCATGAACTGAGGCTTCTTCACGTTGATTACAGCACCGGTCTTAGCCATCGCTTCAACAAGGTCAGTTTGACGAGCAAGAAACGCTGGAAGCTGGATTACATCAACCACATCAGCAACAGGCTGAGCTTGTGCTTCTGTGTGGATATCAGTAATGATCTTCACGCCAAAAGTATCTTTCAGTTCTTGGAAGATTTTAAGACCTTCTTCCATACCTGGACCACGGTATGAGTGAACTGAGCTGCGGTTTGCTTTATCGAAAGACGCCTTAAATACGTAAGGGATGCCCAACTTCTCTGTGACTTTCACGTAATGCTCACAGATCTGCATTGCTAGATCGCGAGATTCAAGAACGTTCATGCCTGCAAATAGCGTAAATGGCTTGTCGTTAGCAATTGGCATATCACCAATGTGAACTGTTTTCTGTTCCATCATATTCTCTCTAAATAATTATTAATTAGTGAACAACCACTGTCTTTTCGTTCATGACGTTCACTTGAGATTTCAGTAACTCAGATGCAGGGTCATCTGGGCATTGGTCGATAAAGTATTGATAATCCGTTGCTGCAACTTGATGACAGTCTAGCTGCTGATAAATAAAGCCGCGGTCACGGATTTCATACGGGTCATCCGGCACAAACGTTAACGCAAGATCAGTACACTTCAATGCAAGCGTATAACGCTCTTCTCGCAATAATGCACTCTTAAGCAACGCTAGCCACTTACCAATAATCGTTGGGTGATCGGCAACCTCTAAGTGTTCCGCTTTCACCTTAGCGAGTGGGCCATCATGTCCGATTAACCAAGCTCGTAAAGTTTGCACGCCAACATACTCACCGTTGTAAGGGTTAATATAGACGGCTGCTTGCCCGTACCAACTCACTTTTAGCAAGAATTGAGTTGGGAAAGATACGCCCTCTACAGGGAAGCCTAGCTTGCGACCTAGAAAAAGAAAAATCGCACCAAGACTGACAGGGATGCCTTTCTTTCTCTCGAGCACTTTATCGATAAACGCGTTTTCCGATGAGAAGTACGCATCTTTATCGCCAGCAAAACCCCACTCGTAAAAGAATAGTCGAATAAAAGATTCAAACTTCTGTTGCTCGTCGGTTTCATTAACCAAAGCAAACTCAGCGTCTTTTAACAATCTCGCCAGTTCTTGCTCAGCCCAGCTGTCTTGAGTTTCTGGGTTAATCGCTTTATTTAAGATCAATGCACCTTCAGCTAACTCTAGCAGGTCAAAGTCTTCATCAAAAAATTCGTACATACGTAACTAACCGAAATAAGGAGATAATTAACCGAAAAATGTTGGTGTCTTCGTCATTGCAATTTTGCCTGCCATCGCTAACCAGCCAAGCGCACCAAAGAAAGAGAAAACTCTCAATAGCTTGTTTTTACCCAACTTAAGTGCAAAGAAGCCCAATGCGATGTAAGCCATTACACAGGTCAGTTTTTCAGTTAACCATGGTGCCGCTGGTGTAAATGGAATAAAGCCAGTAATAAAAATCAAACCAATACCCGATAGCAACAGTAGCGAGTCATTGATATGAGGGAAACGCTGCAAGAAAGGATGCTTAAGCTTTGGTGAGTTAACCATCATCAGAGCGAAACGAATCGAAAGAAGTAGCGCGCTGATAGCAATCGTTAGTAGGTGAAAATGTTTTAAACCTTCGTACATGGTATTCCTTTATATTTTTATATGTGCTTTCGTTAACACGAGCCAAACAATACCCGTTAATGCCCTGTATTTCTGCGTTAATTCTCTGTATTTCCGCGTTAAGTGCATTATCGAGTTAAGTGTATTGTCGAGGTTAAAGGTATCAATTTAGCAAGTTCATCATCTATTGCTCACAAGATGATGAACAGCAGCCTATGAACAGTAACGACCCAATGTCACTCGGTCATTACCACCGTAATCTTTTTCTGTAACCACATCCAAGTAGCCCAGTTGTTGCATTATCTCACGTACCGCCAAGCCTTGGTCATAGCCGTGTTCAAATGCTAGCCAGCCTTCGTTTTCTAAAAAACCGCGTGCGTTTTCAGAGATGTATCGAATATCAGCTAAACCTTTCTCTTCAGCAACTAACGCGGTAATCGGTTCAAAACGCACGTCACCTTGAGATAAGTGAGGGTCGTTCTTCTCAATGTAAGGTGGGTTAGAAACAATCAACGAGAACTTCACAGCTTCTTCTTCACAGCTCGCAGAGTTCAAAGGCTCAAACCAACTGCCATGTAAAAAGGTGGCGTTGGTGATGTTCAAGCGTTGTGCATTTTCTGTAGCAAGTTGCTGCGCTTCAGGGCGAAGATCAATGCCCGTTACTGGTCGATTCGGCATCTCAGACGCCAATGCTAACGCGATAGCACCTGTGCCCGTGCCTAAATCTAGAATCGCACCTTGTTTGCCGTAGGTTTTATCCAAAGCGACTTCAACCAAACGCTCGGTATCCGGACGCGGGATTAAAGTAGAAGGAGAAACTTTTAACGGCAGCGACCAAAACTCACGTTCACCAACAATATAAGCCACAGGCTCACCGGTTAAGCGACGTTTTAGAAGGGTATGGAATTCGGATTCTTGTTCTGAAGTGAGATGCTTCTCAGGCCAAGTCAGTAGGTAAGATCTAGGTTTATCTAAAGCGTGACAAAGCAGTACCGCAGCATCAATCGAGGGCGATGTGTTATCGCCCTCTTGAAGCTGTACGATTGCTGACTTTAAAGCACTTTCAACCGTATATGCTGACTGCATAGTAATTAGTTGTGCTCAGCAAGTGCTGCTAGTTGATCGGCTTGGTGCTCTTGTAGAACAGGATCAAGCAGGCTTTGCATATCACCTTCCAGAACTTCGTTCAGGCGGTAGATAGTTAAGTTGATGCGGTGATCAGAAACACGACCTTGAGGGTAGTTGTACGTACGAATACGGTCACTACGGTCACCAGAACCTAATAGGTTACGACGTGTATCTGAAATCGCAGCAGCACGACGCTCTTCTTCAGCTTGAACGATACGAGCCGCAAGAACAGCCATCGCTTTCGCTTTGTTTTTATGCTGAGAACGCTCGTCTTGAC
>NZ_CAWPOA010000033.1:188225-196035 GCF_963889365.1 Vibrio sp. OPT20
ACTCTACTACGGTACCTGTTGGTAAGTGAGTAATACGGATTGCTGAATCCGTGGTGTTAACGTGCTGACCACCCGCGCCAGATGCACGGAAAGTATCAATCTTAAGATCGCCAGCTTTGATCTCTGGAAGATCTGCTTCTGGGATCTCAGGCATAACCGCAACGGTACATGCTGATGTATGAACACGACCTTGAGACTCAGTCTCAGGTACACGTTGTACACGGTGACCGCCAGACTCGAACTTCATTGTGCCGTAAACAGCGTCGCCACTGATTTTAGCGATCATCTCTTTAAAGCCGCCCTGCTCTGAAACATTGCTGCTCATCACCTCAACGCGCCAACCTTTTTTCTCGGCAAATCTAGAGTACATACGGAAAAGGTTACCCGCAAAAATACCCGCTTCATCACCACCAGCACCGGCACGAATCTCTAAGAAACAGTTACGCTCATCGTTTGGATCTTTTGGAATCAGAAGAATTTGCAGCTCATCAGTCAGACGTTCAATGTTCGCTTTCGCATCTTTGATCTCTTCTTGAGCCATTTCGCGCATTTCTGCGTCGTCTTCATTTGCCATCTCTTCAGCAGCTTCTAAATCTTCTTGAGCTTGCTGGTATGATTTGAAGCACCCCGTCACCTCTTCTAATTGAGAATACTCTTTTGACAAGGCACGGAATTTGTCTTGATTCCCAAGTACACCGGGATCACCAAGTAGATGTTGAACTTCTTCATAGCGTTCAACAAGTGTTTCAAGCTTTATTAGAATCGAGGCTTTCATAATGTCTTATTCTGTTGGAGGTCGAATATTATTGAGGGTTTTCTAAGCCCAAACTCTGTCTAATGACCATTAATTTTGCAGGTTCTCCTTGCTCAGCTGCACTTTGAAGTGCACGCGTTGGAGCATGGATCAATTTGTTTGTGAGCTTATTACTTAGCTCAAGTAAGACTTTCTCAGGGTCACCGCCAGCGGCAAGTGATTGTAAACTCTTACTTAATAAATCTTCTCGGATTTCATTGGCCGATTTACGGTAATCACGAATACTGTCTACCGCTTGCAGTGAACGCATCCAACTCATAAACGCGGCGCTTTCTTCACTAACTATTGCTTCAGCTTGAATCGCTTCTACTTTTCGTTGTTCAATATTGCCATCAACGATCGACTGCAAATCGTCAACGGAATATAGGTAAGCATCATTCAGATCGCCGACCTGAGATTCCACATCACGAGGAACGGCAATATCAACCAACAACATAGGTTGATGTTTTCTTGTCTTAAGTGCGGTCTCTACCATGCCCTTACCAATAATAGGCAGCGGGCTTGCAGTTGAGCTGATCACGATATCCGCTCTATGCAAATGGTCAGGAATCTCATTCAGGCTGATCACTTCAGCACCAAACTCTTCAGCTAGCCCTAAAGCACGCTCACGAGTTCGGTTAGCCACTATCATCTTAGTGCAGCCATTCGCAGAAAGGTGTTTAGCCACCAATTCAATCGTCTCACCCGCACCAACCAATAACACGGTTGAATCGGCAATCGACTCAAAGATGTGTTTAGCTAACGTACAGGCTGCGTAAGCAACAGACACCGCGCTTCCGCCAATTTCAGTTTCAGTTCGAACACGCTTGGCGACAGAAAATGATTTCTGGAACAGTTTTTCCATTGAAGCATCAACAGATTTGTTCTCTCGCGAGTCCGTATAAGCTTGCTTCACCTGACCTAAGATCTGCGGCTCACCCAATACCAAGGAGTCCAAACCACAAGCTACGCGCATTAAATGTTTAATCGCAGCCTGCTCTTCATGGATATAAATGCTGGGTTTTAGCTCTTCAGGGCTAACTTGATGGAAAACTGACAACCAATCGATGAGCTTGTTTTTTGCCACGCCTTTGACGTCACAATACACTTCAGTTCGATTACAGGTAGAAAGTATGACACTTCCATTTACGTGTGCATTTGCGTTAAGTTGCTTGAGTGCCTCAGATAATTTATCTGGACCAAAAGCGACTTTTTCTCGCAATTCAACCGACGCTGTATTGTGATTGATACCTACGGCAAGCAAAGACATGTATCAGAAGTTCTCGATCAGGGAATGGAAACAAGGGGCGAATTTTACTTGATGCATGGCTCTATTTAAAGAGCAAGCGGGATTTGTTTTCCTGACTTCGTGAATTCAATGCTATAGTTGAGACGTTTTTTAGATAAATTTGAACAAGTTGTGAGCAAATATGAGCAAGCTTCGTAAAATCACGTCTCTTATTTTTATAACCATAATTATGGTGGGTTGCTCGTCTATCCCAGAACAACCGACCAGCGTCGAGTGGCAAAGTCACCAAGATCGGCTTTTACAGATAGAAAACTACCAAGCCTCAGGCAAGCTCGCTTACATTTCTCCAGAGCAACGCCAAAGCCTAAATTTCATTTGGAAGCATTCACCAAATCAGAGTCAATTAAGACTGACCACTTTCCTTGGTCAAACCGCCTTGAACCTCACCATTGATCCATCGGGAGCCAAGGTAGTCACTTATGATGATCAGGTGTTCACTCACGCAAGTGCATCTGTATTGGTAGAGCAACTTACTGGATTACAGATTCCTATTGACCATCTACCACAATGGTTCCTTGGCATTCCAGACCAAGCCGATAGCTACCAATTGAACACCACCAACACGCTTGAATCTCTCACCAAACAAGTTAGCAACCAACTATGGACACTGAATTTTGATAACTATCGAAATACAGAGATGCCGAGTAAGCAACTATCGGATGAAGACAACACTAAGGTAGAGACAATCCCACTCCCTACTCGATTGTCATTCAAGCAAGACGAGAACAAAATCAACATTGTAGTTTCGAAGTGGACACTGAAAAAATGATAACAACGCCAACCCACTGGCCTTCTCCGGCTAAACTGAATTTATTTCTTTATATCACTGGTCGACGTGACAATGGTTATCATGAACTTCAGACCTTATTTCAGTTTGTCGAGTTTGGCGATGAGCTAACAGTTAGTGCAAATCAAGAAACCAGTGCGATCACAATAACCCCTGAAATCCCAGGTGTTGCACTGGAAGATAATCTAATTTGGAAAGCCGCCACTGCCCTCCAACAATATACATCGACCTCTTTCGGTGCGGATATTGAACTCAAGAAAGTGTTGCCAATGGGAGGTGGCATTGGTGGGGGCTCTTCAAATGCAGCAACCGTGCTGGTCGCGCTTAATTATTTATGGCAACTCAACCTCTCTGATGATCAACTTGCCGAAATCGGTTTGCAGCTAGGTGCTGACGTTCCGGTCTTCGTTCGAGGCCACGCGGCCTTTGCCGAAGGGGTTGGAGAACAGCTACAGCCTGCTAATCCGGATGAAAAATGGTATCTCGTCGTTAAACCTCAAGTGAGCATAGCAACTGTAGACATATTCACACATTCAGAATTAACTCGAAATACGCCGAAGCGAGCACTAGCAACGCTTCTAGAGCAAGAATACGTAAACGATTGCGAAAAAATTGTGCGAATGCTGTACCCAGAGGTTGATAAGCAACTTTCATGGCTGCTACAATACGCGCCGTCGAGATTGACTGGTACGGGTTCATGCGTTTTTGCTGAATTTAGCAGCAAAAAAGAAGCCGAATCGGTGCTAGAGCAACTGCCTGACACAGTTTCCGCGTTTGTCGCGAGAGGACGAAACATTTCGCCTTTGAAAGAAACTTTGGCTGAATACCAATCAGCCCACCCACAATCTATTTAAAACTGGACGCAACCCGAGGTTTCCACCGTGCCTGATATGAAGCTATTTGCTGGTAACGCAACACCTGAACTAGCCCAACGTATTGCTGATCGTCTATACATCTCTCTTGGCGATGCTACTGTAGACCGTTTTTCTGATGGCGAAGTCGCTGTTCAAATCAATGAAAACGTTCGTGGTAGCGATGTATTCCTGATTCAATCAACTTGTGCACCAACCAATGACAACCTTATGGAATTGGTGGTAATGATTGACGCAATGCGCCGTGCTTCTGCTGGCCGTATTACTGCTGTAATCCCTTACTTCGGTTATGCCCGTCAAGATCGTCGTGTACGTTCTGCTCGTGTGCCTATTACTGCAAAAGTTGTTGCAGATTTCCTTTCTAACGTTGGTGTTGACCGCGTTCTTACTATCGACCTACACGCAGAGCAAATCCAAGGCTTCTTCGATGTACCTGTTGATAACATCTTCGGCACTCCAGTTCTTCTAGAAGACATGGCTAACCGTGGCCTAGAAAACCCAGTAGTGGTTTCTCCAGACCTTGGTGGTGTTGTACGTGCTCGTGCAACCGCTAAAGCGCTAGGTGATGTTGACATCGCTATCGTTGATAAGCGTCGTCCACGTGCTAACGTTTCTGAAGTAATGAACCTGATCGGTGATGTTGAAGGTCGTGACTGTGTTATCGTTGATGACATGATCGATACTGGTGGCACACTGTGCAAAGCAGCTGAAGCGCTTAAAGAGCGCGGTGCTAAGCGTGTATTCGCTTACGCTACTCACGCTGTATTCTCTGGTACTGCTGCAGAAAACATCCGTAACTCAGTTCTAGACCAAGTTATTGTTACAGATTCAATCAAGCTTTCTCCAGAGATGGCTGCGACAGGCAAAGTTACTGAGCTAAGCCTTTCTCGCATGCTTGCTGAAGCAATTCGCCGCATCAGCAACGAAGAATCAATCTCAGCGATGTTTAACTAATCAAAGCTCTATAGCTTTGTTTTAGAAACTCGTGAGAGAGACACATTAAGCACTTCATTGAATGAAGTGCTTTTTTTATGTCTAACCAATATTAAGCCGCAATTCACCACAGTCAGGAATCATCGTGTTGCTATCAGCTAGCTCGCACCTTTTTCATAAACTGTGATATCATACGGCGCTTTTTGAAATCCCAAGAGAGATCCATACCTTGAGCCAACAAATAAAACTTCTCGTTGGACTGGCTAATCCAGGTCCAGAATACGCCAAAACTCGCCACAATGCGGGTGCTTGGGTAGTTGAAGAATTAGCGCGTGTACATAACGTGACACTAAAGAACGAACCAAAGTTCTTTGGCCTAACGGGTCGTATCATGGTTCATGGTGAAGATCTTCGCTTGCTGATCCCAACGACTTTTATGAACTTGTCAGGCAAAGCTGTTGCTGCCTTAGCAAAGTTCTACCAAATTAAACCAGAAGAGATCATGGTCGCTCACGATGAGTTAGATCTTCCTCCAGGTATTGGAAAGTTTAAAAAAGGTGGTGGTCATGGTGGACATAATGGTCTGAAAGACATCATCAGCAAGCAGGGTAACAATAAAGAATTCTATCGTCTTAGGTTAGGCATTGGCCATCCAGGACACAAAGATAAAGTTGCAGGTTATGTATTAGGCAAAGCTCCTGCGAAAGAGCAAGAGTGTATCGAGGCTGTCGTTGACGAATCGGTTCGTAGCCTAGACATCTTATTAAAAGATGGCCTACCAAAAGCACAAAATCGCTTACATACGTTCAAAGCAGAATAAGGTTTATATCATGGGTTTTAAATGTGGCATCGTTGGTCTACCAAACGTTGGTAAGTCAACTCTGTTTAACGCACTGACTAAAGCAGGCATCGAAGCAGCAAACTTTCCATTTTGTACGATCGAACCAAACACAGGTATCGTTCCGGTTCCAGATCTACGCTTAGATGCATTAGCAAAAATTGTTAATCCACAGAAGATCCTTCCAACGACAATGGAATTCGTAGATATCGCAGGCCTAGTTGCTGGCGCATCTAAAGGTGAAGGTCTAGGTAACAAATTCCTAGCTAACATCCGCGAAACTGATGCTATCGGTCACGTTGTACGCTGCTTTGAAAACGAAAACATCGTTCACGTTTCAGGCAAAGTATCTCCAATCGAAGATATCGAAGTGATCAACCTTGAGCTTGCTCTTGCCGATCTAGATAGCTGTGAACGTGCAATCTTCCGCAATGCTAAAAAAGCAAAAGGCGGAGATAAAGACGCTAAATTTGAAACTACAGTTCTTGAAAAGCTTCTACCTATCCTGACTGAAGGTGGTATGGCTCGTACTGTTGAACTTGGCAAAGAAGAAGTAGCAGCAATCGACTACCTTAACTTCCTAACGCTTAAGCCAACAATGTACATTGCAAACGTTGCTGAAGATGGTTTTGAAAACAACCCTTACCTAGACGCCGTTCGCGAATATGCAGAAAAAGAGAACAACGTTGTTGTTGCTGTGTGTGCTGCAATCGAATCTGAACTTTCTGAGCTTGACGATGAAGATCGTGAAGAGTTCCTAGCTGACATGGGCATCGAAGAACCAGGCCTTAACCGAGTGATCCGCTCTGGTTACGAGCTACTGACTCTTCAAACTTACTTTACTGCAGGTGTTAAAGAAGTTCGTGCTTGGACTATTCCTATCGGTGCAACAGCGCCGCAAGCAGCTGGTAAGATCCACACCGACTTCGAGAAAGGTTTCATCCGTGCAGAAGTAGTTGGCTACGAACATTTCATCGAATTTGGCGGTGAAAGCGGAGCAAAAGATGCAGGTAAATGGCGTCTTGAAGGCAAAGAATACATCGTTAAAGATGGTGACGTAGTTCACTTCCGCTTCAACGTATAATTCTGATTAAACATCTAGAAAAAAGGCCAGTGAATTCACTGGCCTTTTTGTTTTGCCCCTTTAGAAATAGCCCCACATCCAAAACTTAACTTCCTATATATATCGCCTTTTAGACCTGTTTTTTGTCGACAAATACACCTCTTTGCCTAAAAAGAAACCGAACAGATGTTTATTCGCGATTTATTCAAAAAAAAAGTTGACGGGTTTCACTCAACTCCGCATAATGCGCCCCGTTCACAACGAAGCGGCAACGTCTCGAAATGAGCAACAATTTGGAAATGGCTACTTAGCTCAGTTGGTTAGAGCACATCACTCATAATGATGGGGTCGCAGGTTCGAATCCCGCAGTAGCCACCATTTCCTAAGCACTCTGTTTGTTATTAAACATCTGTCTCTTAACAACAAAGAGTTTTTAGGAAAGTAAAGCGGTCGTGGCGGAATTGGTAGACGCACCAGATTTAGGTTCTGGCGCCGAGAGGTGTGAGAGTTCAAGTCTCTCCGACCGCACCATATTGAGATATCTTAATTGATATCATTGTTGGGCTATCGCCAAGCGGTAAGGCACTGGCTTTTGATGCCAGCATTCCCTGGTTCGAATCCAGGTAGCCCAGCCACAATTTAAAGTGTAATTATCTTTAAAAAGATAATGGCATTGGAAGCGAGATTATATTATATTACTTCGCTCTCAGATGGCTACTTAGCTCAGTTGGTTAGAGCACATCACTCATAATGATGGGGTCGCAGGTTCGAATCCCGCAGTAGCCACCATTCTTTCTTTATGAAAGAAGAACAAACAACGTTACTTAGACAAACCATAAGTCTTCTTAACTATACTCTTCGCTAGAGTAAAAGCTTTGCTGCGGTCGTGGCGGAATTGGTAGACGCACCAGATTTAGGTTCTGGCGCCGAGAGGTGTGAGAGTTCAAGTCTCTCCGACCGCACCATTATTTAGATATCTTAAATGATATCCTGTTGGGCTATCGCCAAGCGGTAAGGCACTGGCTTTTGATGCCAGCATTCCCTGGTTCGAATCCAGGTAGCCCAGCCATTACAACGTTACTTAGACAAACCATAAGTCTTCTTAACTATACTCTTTGCTAGAGTAAAAGCTTTGCTGCGGTCGTGGCGGAATTGGTAGACGCACCAGATTTAGGTTCTGGCGCCGAGAGGTGTGAGAGTTCAAGTCTCTCCGAC
>NZ_CAWPOA010000034.1:0-367 GCF_963889365.1 Vibrio sp. OPT20
TTGAACTCTCACACCTCTCGGCGCCAGAACCTAAATCTGGTGCGTCTACCAATTCCGCCACGACCGCAGCAAATCTTTATAGTTATATCGACATTGGTGATTCGATGTAACGTTGTGCTCTTAGTTTGCTATTTAGCTTAAAAACAAGCCAAGTAAAAACAAAGAGTTTAAATAGTGGCTGGGCTACCTGGATTCGAACCAGGGAATGCTGGCATCAAAAGCCAGTGCCTTACCGCTTGGCGATAGCCCAACAGGATATCAATTAAGATATCTAAATAATGGTGCGGTCGGAGAGACTTGAACTCTCACACCTCTCGGCGCCAGAACCTAAATCTGGTGCGTCTACCAATTCCGCCACGACCGCAGC
>NZ_CAWPOA010000035.1:0-4153 GCF_963889365.1 Vibrio sp. OPT20
CATCCATAAAAAAATCCAAGTGCATTAAATACACTTGGATTTTGACAGCTCTGGAGGATCGTTCAACCGATCACTTTGGCTTTAACTGATCGGCATTAGCTCATAAGAGCGGCTTTATTTTTAACGACTGATTGGTTGGTGTAGCACTACTGTCGTATTGAGAGAGCGAATGCCATTGAACGACTCTATCTCATTACATAAATGGTGTATTGATTGCAGGTCAGGTGCTTCAATCAAAGAAATAATGTCGTAGGTACCACCAACAATGCTTGTAAGTCTGACTTCAGGTAGTTCTTTTAACGCATTACTTACATCATTTTTCTTACCTTTTTCACAAGAAATCAGCAAATAACTTGCCGCTTTTCTCCCGTCATTTTCTACTCTTATTTGTGCCGTATACCCTTTGATAATACCGGTTTTTTCAAGTCTGTTGATACGTTCAGCGACTGCTGTTCGCGACAAGCCGATGTTGCGAGAAAGGTTAGCAATCGATTCTCGCCCATTGGAGAGTAGATTCGATAGAATTTTACGATCTAGTTTGTCTAAGCCTTGTAAACTAATGTTGGACATCATGTGTTCTGCCTTTTCTGAATTATTATTGTATTTGTATTTGTATTTGTATTTGTATTTTCACTATATAGCTTCGGGTAGAGTGAAGTTATACAGCTCCGCTAACGTAAACGGGTTTTTCTGAGTCAAAGGAGTAATTCGTAAGCTCAGATCTCTGCCTGATACTTTAATATCACTTACGAAGCTGCCGTTATGGGTATTTGTTAACGTTGAGTCACCAAATAACCGATAGATAGCCCATTGACCATTCTTGCTCAGTACGTGCTGTTTACCTTCGTCTGTTACGTCTTGAATCGTAATACTGATATTGAAATCTCCGTTTTGAGGAGGCCACTCAAGTTCACGAATTCTACTTGGACCATGGTAATAGTTGATATTTGAGTCCGCTATTTTCAAGCTTGCTCTTATTGCACTCGAATCCAGATCAAGAACTTTCGCACTGAATGGAAGGTACAAGCGGTTTGTACTCTTGTTAATTAACGTATCTCTGATGACATTGTAATTTCTTAACTGAACAAGCAACTCTGGCGAGAGTGGCATAATTTCGCCTTCTACCTGTTTCGGTGTCCATAGATTTGTGTCGTAAAAAGGAGCGAAATTCTTATCGATAAATGCATCTAGCAATCCCCCCGAAGCAAATAGTAGCTCAAAGTCTTCAATCGAAATTTCCTCAGTTGCACTTAGGTCAAAAGGGTACCTTCCTAAACCTAACTCTTTGAACTTGGTATAGATCTCACTATACCAAAGAGTCTGGATTCCTTTTGATGATTCAGAAATCATCACAGACCAGCTCTGGTTAACTACGTCTAAAAGCCAACTTCTGACGGGTTCAGGAGATTTTTGCGCTATCTGTTTTAAGCGGATTAGAGGATCTGCCTCCGTACTACTCATTCGGTGTTGCGCTGCAGTTAACGCTGCCATTTGAGGATCTGGTGCGTCAGCTATATCCTTCATATAAGTACGAACTCTGCTAAGTGCAGTTATCGTTTCATCCCATGGTGTAGGGGAGTTAGGGGTTTCGTTAATTTGTAATTGATTCAGGATATGGAAAGCTTGTTCAACTCTTTTCATCAACAAGTAGTCAGGTTTAACAAGTTCTTCAGCGAGTTCTGGTGCTGCATTTACTGCACCAGCAAGTTTAGGGTTAACCTGGGCCATTAATGCATTCTGTTGTCCGATCGGGGAAAACTGAGTGTTTGTATAAACTTGTTTTAGAACGGTTGTCATAGGAGAAGAGGGACCAGAGATTAGATCTATGGCATTGGTTATCTCCCCTATATTGTTGTAACGCTTGACTTTTAGTTCGCTTAAAGCATTTCGCCAATAACTGATGTAGTCATCCGTATATTTTTTTCTTACTTGTTTCTTGAAGGTCTCTTGTTCTTTGTCTGTTGGGATTACGTGGTTTGACAACCCCAATACCCAGTTGTCAGTGATGACTTTTTGCGACATTAAATCGACACGAGGGCGGTAAAACGTGCTGAAGCCCGTCGACGTATAAACTTTATCGATTTCTAATCGTCGGGGATCCAAGTTGTCGTTGAAAACATTATTAAAGTCGAAACCCACTGCTCTTTGTAAATTCAGAGTGCCCAAATCAATGTCGCCTGCTTGCTGTAATAAGCTAACGTAAACTAGGTCGACGTTTGAACTAGAGAGCAGTGATCGCCTTGTCGCACGAACCATATTCATGTTGATCGGTACAGGTTCAAAATTCGTTCGGAAATACGCGTCTAAATACTTCATGACCGTTGTAATCGTTTCTGGTTGATCGTTGAGTTTTTGTAGTGTTGACAGTGTTTGTTGACGAAGAAATTTTATCTCGCGCTTGGTAGGGTCATTCAACATTAAGTAACCTTTGAGTAAAGGTAGTGCACTATTAATGTTGTCTTGGTTTTGTGTTAGTTGCAAACGATAACCTTGCTCAATTACGGGCATTAAGTGGTTTCTAATTTGCATTATGAGGGCGTTGTAAGCGATTTTTGTACTTTCATCGAGACGACTTACATTCATGTTCACCAGTTCATTGTCTAACGCTTGTGAGCCACTAAGCCATGCTTGATAAGATGGTTGTACAGTTTGGATCGCACTTGAAAGAGAGCTTGCAAAAGAATTGCTTTTTGGGGAGGACGATTGTGAATCATCGATACCAATAAGCTGACTAATCACTCTCAGATTGTCATCTAAAGTCGTTGAAAATAGGTAAGCACCACTACCTAGTAAAATTATGGAAGCGGCAACGGCTAGACGGCTCTGTCTCTGGATCATCCTAAGGTAAGTCTTGTTTTCACCTGCGAAATCAGATTCAGGCAGGATCTGAGAGTCCATTAGGAAACGCGTAAAATAGGGCGTTTCTGTTAATTGAGTATGTTCCGACGCAATGATCGGCAAGTTAAAGTAGTTGCTGCAACTCTTAGCTAATAGATTGTATTTTCTGCCTCCTTGGATATTCGATATAAAAAAAACTTCACGGATATCAAGAGAATAAGATCCAGTATTGAGTTCTGAAAGTCGTTCTATTACAGAAGCAATTTCAGACTGGCACAATTCGAATTGTTTAGGGAATGCTAATATGGCTTGCTTCTCGTTAACGTCATTAGAGTGAGACGACGAATCTAACGCATTGCTCTCCATTACTTTTACTAAATTACGGAAGCTATCATGGTAGTACTCAACAAATACACCTTTAGCTTCCTTTAATGGAATTGATAGAAACTCAACCGATGTCTTTAGGGAACTAAAGTGTATGTATTCTTTGAATCCTTCTAACTTGTCGAGCTTAGACATCATTAAATACAAAGGGATCGCAGAGGAAGTTTTTTCGCTTATCGATTCTAGTCTATGGTTAAGCGCGGTTAAGGTGTAATCGATTTGCTCGGTCTCAGAGACAATTAGAAATTCAAAATCGATAAAAAACAAACAACCTGAAAATGGCTTTCTAGGTTTATGTTTAATGACCTCATTTACAAATGCATCCCATAAAGCACTATCGTTACTAGAAACCTCTTGAAACAATAGCCGTTGATCCGGTTTGATATAAACTGCAGAGTCAGACTCATACCATTCGAAAAAATCATTCTTAGCGGTACGCGTTTGATCCATTGGCTTGATAGCACTGGAATTAAGTAAAAACTGAGTTCTACCCGCGTACTTATTACCAATCATCAGGTAGATAGGCTTTTTGTTTGATTTTGCCAAAAGAGGGCGAATGACCATAGCTAGCGCTTCTTCTTCTGTTTCAAGTTTAAGCGCTTTGTTGTTGCTTTTTTTCTTAAGCCATAAAGTGATCTGGAACAACGAATAAAAAAGTGTTACCGCACCTAATGCGATCCAAAGGTAAAACTTGTCTGTTATATCTAGCCAGAGGATATAAATAGCAGCGATTGTAGCCGCAAGAAAGAGGAAAATGGCTGTCGATATAACAACAGGGTTCCTCATTATTTTGTGTTTTAACATAAGCCTATTTCGTTGTTTTAAGTGTGTGATCTGATTCAATGCTATTTTTAGTGCTACGGTTGCATTGCTTTAAGCTCAGATTCCAAAGTTTTTATTTTGTACAAATAAATGTTGAGTATCCGAAGAG
>NZ_CAWPOA010000035.1:4205-55929 GCF_963889365.1 Vibrio sp. OPT20
ATTTCTGAAGTTCTTTTTGTTGTTTTTCTTTCTCTGCATACTCAATGCGACCGATCAAAGGAAAAAGGGAGTTGCTGTATTCGTAAGCTTGCGCTGTTTTTTGACTTTCACTTCCTCTTACCACATTTGCAAATACGGTTCTTGCATCAGAGAAACGTCGGTGAAGTTGCATGTAATCTGAATCTAACTTTTCTTGTTGGCTGGCGAATTCTTGACGTAAACGTAAAACAGATGATGAGTCTGGGTAGAGTTTTGTTAGGTCAATGGTCAATTTATCAAGGGCATCAATCTCATACACTTTTACAGGGTTAGTCGCCCAATCTTTCATTAGGTTGTCTAATTGGTTTACGACATTAGGTCTCACATCGTCTGAAATTGAAGCATATTCATATTTTAACGAGTGTGCTATTTCGCTTAACTGAGGAATGCTTGATGTAACTACTTTCCTGGTGAGCACTTTCAATTGGTACTGTTCATAAAGGAAATGAGAGGACAGAGCCAGTACAAGAAATCCAGCTAATAAGTAGATGACTAAATAGTTCGACGTTGATTTTTCATCTATTTTGAGAGTCTCAGTTGGCTTGCTGTTAGACACATCAATTTTAATCGCGGCTGACTGAGTAATAGGCGGTACCTTTCTCTTCTCTTGTTCCGTGCGCCTTGTTTGACTTGCTGCTTCGAGGAGCTTCGCTTCATTTTCTTTATGCTCATCTGCCCATTGCTTTAAGATCCGGCGAACGCCACCTAGTGAAGGTGCTTTTATTCCATAATGGAGCCTAAGTTCCTCTTCAATTCTCAAACATAAACGGTGGCAAGTTTCGATCAACAGAATGTCGTCGGAGCTAGTCTTAATGTTCTTAATCCGTTTTTCAGTGTGCTCGACCATCCAATCAATCGCTCCAATCCTAGCGTTTGATTTACTGACTTCAGGATATGCGGTGAACCAATAAACGACACACAGATCTAAGACAGAGCTAAGTCCTTCGGCTAAACCTTTTAAACCATCATTATGTGTTGCTGCGACGGTAAAGTAGCAACTACATCGAAAGTCTTTGCTATTTTTGGAGAGTATTGCTTTAGATAAAGACTGAACTTTTTTCCAAGAAACTCTACCTGTAACCTTATTCAAGTTATTAATCTGACGTTTTATCTCAGTGAAATCATCTAACGCGTTTGGGTTGGTTCCGCTAGGTTTTTCTTCATCAATAGGTCGCCTTGTGAAATCCGAGGAAAACATAATTTTGATATCCAACTGTATATATAATGAAATCGAAAAGTAGCATTGACTAATAAAGTCGCTCTTACATTTTTATATTTTTATATTTTTTAGCGATTCTATAGTCAAACAGGATAATTTGAATGTTAAAAGATTTGAAAAGTTCTTAAATTAAATAATATGTGACACTGTTCACAGTAAGGCTGGGGCTAGATACTTTGTCTTGTTAGCTTTTATAAAAAATCAGTGACTGACTTCTCATTTATAGCGTCAATGACGAAAAATGTTATGCATGCTAATATTGATATTACTGGTCATTTGTTGATCGATAATTGATGGCGTCAATCGTTTATGGTTATATTACTTGGTGCTAAATTAGTGAAATTTATTTAGGTTACAATATGGTATAAATAAAGGTGAATAAATAGGCATTCTTGAATTTTTAATTTGGTAAATGCTAATTCTATATGATGTTTAGCATTCGATGGCGCTCGAATTATTGATAGTTTTGATTTTATAATTAGATTAAACCGGTAAATGTGCGTAATGCACTTTCTTGTAGATATATCGATTTTTTTGCTAGTTATAATGTCGTAATTAGAGGGCGAGAGAGTCTCCTTATTGTAAAAAACATAATACTTGCTATCTTGCGCATCTAGTTAATATATGGATGAACTCAGAGGGAAGCATGCGAAACCTAAGTAAAATCGGTCTAATATCCACAATGTGCCTTTTTTCGTCCATCGCAATCGCGAAGGGTGAAAGATATGGTGGTTCAGTAAATATGCTGAGCATAGACACTATAGAATATGAAGAAGGGCCGAGTGGACAAGTAGATGCTCTACGTTACGGGTTCGTCCATACACGTCCAATTGATGAAAGTAACAACCGATGGCGTTGGTGGTTAGGGTTCAATTATTTGGCAGAAGACGATATCGAAGCTCCCAAGAATGGTGTGTATAACGAGGTCACCAATTACGAATTTCGTATTGTCCCTCAGTATGCTTTAGGAAGTTGGTCGGTGTTTACACCTTACATAGGTGCAGGTTTGTCTTTAGGTTACTCACAATACTCTAACCGTTGGAAAGTTGATGACCAAGGTTTTAGGTATGGCGAGCAACTTGAAGATATCGACCAATTTGAAGCCGGCGCTGTGGTTACTCTAGGGAGCGTGATCAAATTAGGCAGCAATCCAGACGCCCACTTACAAATTATTCCCCAAGCTTCATACATCTTACCTTTTTATAACGAAGGGTTAGGTGGTGTTGAGTTTAGTGTTTCTCTTCTGTTCTAAAGGCTATTCATGCGAATTAATCAATTGGTTTTGGTGATCTCAAAGTGCCCAGAAGAATACGTTGGATCTAAGAGCATAGAAATGCCTGAAGAAGGTGGTTCTATCGGCCGTGAAGCTGGATGTACAGTTTCATTGACTGATCATAATCGTTTTATATCAGGTACACATTGCCTTTTAAGCATATATGGAGATACCTATTACATTAGCGATATCAGCACCAATGGAACGTTGGTTAATGGGAATAAAATCCTGAAGAATCAACCTGTCTCATTGTGTGACGGTGATAGAGTGTCTTTAGGTCAATATGAAGTGAGTATTTCTATTGAGTTGGTAACGACTTCATATGACATTGCTTCAGAAATCGCGCCAGAAAGAGACTCTACAGATCCTTTGATGAATTTGGAAGAATCCGTTGTTGAGGAAGAAGCAGAGACAGGCGCGCTTGAAGATCTCTTCATGGAAACGAAACCTGATGGAGTAGATACTCATGATCCCGTCGAGCACTTAAAATTCTCAATGCAGAGAGATGATGATTATTTGGTCCGAGACGAAAGTAACGAAAAAAATCTTATGAAGTCATCGATAGAACCACAAAGGCAAGTTGTTGATGACAGTTTAAGCATCCATTCTGAGTTCGACCTCCCTAGTCTGATTCCTGAAGATTGGATGGGGATGGAAGAAGAACAGCAGGCGAACCTGAATGCTCAAGACATCGCTGATGATCAAACTAAGATACCGAACCGTTTAAAACCAACAAACATTGAAGGTACCGATTTTAAGTCAGATACGCTTACCGGCAGTTCAGATGTTCCCAAGCGTAAACCGACAAAAGTACCGCCTGTTACTATTATCCCTAATTCCGCAAATATACAAAGCCACAAGTGGGAAGAGGTGACACAAGAGTTTGTCCCTCATACCGAACCACAAGAGCAGCCTGTTGAAAGTGAGAGTAGAACTCAGAGTAATACTGCATTGAGTGAAACTTCTTACGAAAATGAAAATGTAACACATGCATTCTTTGAAGGACTGGGTGTTGATTTAGAGTCTGACACGAAACATGACGCTTTATTTTTTAAACAAATGGGCGCTTGTTTGCGATTGTGTATCGATAATTTGTACAAAGATTTACAGAGTGTTGAAGAGCTTACTGACGAAAGCTCCTTTGCTCACAATGATCTTAGCCTAACTACATTGATGTTAACGCTAAATAGTCAAAATCTATTGGCTCCAAATGAGCTAATTGAACAGATACTGGATGAACTTAGCGAGCACGATACCTTATATGCGAAGGCAATTAACGATTTGGTATTGGAGCAACTAAAAGCGAATGATCCTCAGCAGTTTGCAAACACTTTAAGCCAGGAAACGCGCTTCCTTAGTAAGTCAAAGCTATGGCAAAAGTACAGCGAACATTATGAGCAGAATACTCGACAATTCAATGAGTCGACATTTAAAGCGTTGATGAAAGACAGATACAGTAAGGTTGCAAAAGCTGATCATGCGTAAACTTATAATCCCCATTACCTTGTTTCTATTATCAGGTTGCTCTATGTGGGAGCAATTTAAAGAATCATCTGGAATTACACCAGAAACATCTTCAATTGAACTCGTGATAGAAGCGTCAGAACTTCTCAATGTACGAGAGCAGGGACAATCTTCGCCGGTCATTCTGAGAGTTCATGAACTCACTTCACCTGTTTTATTTCGTAGTTTGGATTTCTTTGCTCTATTCGAAAATGATAAAGCGTCCTTAGGTGATGAGTATATTAAACGATATGAATACCAACTGCAGCCGGGTGATGAGCTACATGAGATTTTAGAGTTAGATCCAACGACGCGTGCATTAGGTTTTTCTGTGGCATTCAGAGATATTGATGGCTCGTCTTGGCGGAAGGTTGAAGTGATCGAAGAAAAAAGTGAGTACTTTCTGAGATTAAAAGTAGAGGGTAGTGAATTATCTTCGAACAATACTCGCGGTATTGAACAGACGTATTTTTAAGGAACTGACGAATGTCTTTATATAACCCAGTTGTTTGGCAAGATGGTATGTTCATGAAGCCTCAACACTTTCAGCAACTCGATAGGTCTCAAGGCAAGTTATCTAACATGCTTAGCTCTAATAGCTCTCCCTTACACTGGGGAGTGAAAAAAATTGAGATTAACACTGAGCTACTGGCACTTGGCAAAATCGGGATCACACGAGCAGAAGGTATCTTACAAGACCGTACTCCATTTGATTTACCGCTTCTTGCTGAGCTTCCAGAAGTAAGAGATGTTGACCCTTCTATTGCGGATAAAGTGGTGTATTTATGCTGTCCACTGCCATCAGAACGATCTGAACTCTTTGGCGGAAATGGAGACGGTGCTCGCTATAACATGGAAACCCAAGAAGCCGTAGATGCATGTTATGAATCAGAAGATATGGCAAGTATTGTGGTGGGTAAGCTTAACTTTTTCTTAATGTACGATCATGAAGATAAGAGCGCATATACATCAATTCCCATTTTGAAAATTTCGGAAGTGAAGCCAGACGGAAGCATCATTCTGGATGACAACTATATTCCGACGTGCATTGATATTCACGCATCTACAGTTTTGAGCAAGTTCGCGACGGAATTCGCGTCAATGCTTAAACACAGAGCCGAATCGATTGTTCAGCGTTTAGGTGTGGTTGACCAGCAGGGCGTATCGTCTGTTGCTGATTTTATGTTGTTACAAGCCTTGAATCGTTATGAGCCGTTGTTCTGGCATTTTGCAAGTGTGGAAGGCGTTCACCCAGAGTCATTTTATCGGATCCTGTTACAAGCGGAAGGTGAATTATCTACACTGTGTTCCGCATCTCGTAGACCACAAGAGTTTACAAAATACAACCATAGCCAACTGACCGATTGTTTATCTCGTACGCTTGATAGCGCGAAAATGACATTAAGTGTTATGTCAGAACAACGTGCAATACCTTTAACATTGAGAGAGCAAAGCTATGGAATTCGAACTGCAGCAATTCCAGACAGTAAAATTGTCGAATCTACGACGTTTATTCTTGCTGTTAAAGCAGACGTACCACTTGATATTCTGCATACGCAGTTTGTAAGCCAAACCAAGATTGGTTCGATCGACAATATTCGCGATTTGATCAACTTACAATTGCCGGGTATTGAAATGAAACCAATGCCAGTGGTACCTAGAGCGTTGCCTTATCATGCCGGATATACCTATTTTGAGCTCGATAAAGCAAGTGACGAATGGAATGCATTGAATAACACCGCAGCAATCGCAGTCCATATTGCTGGCGACTTCGCGAACTTATCACTACAGCTTTGGGCTGTACGTTTATGAGTTACGCCGAAAACGACGTCACCGTAGTACTATTTCAACCAGAACCAGGCAAACCAATGGAGGTTATGCCTGCACCTGATTTATCTAGAAATATTGCGGTAAGAGACCTAAACGTGGAGAGCATGGGTGTTAACCCGTTGGTCGATCAGTTTACTTGGTTAATAGCCAGTCTCTCATGTATGTCTTCGATTCCTTGGTTGGACGATCCTGGTCCTTTTAGAGAACAAGTTGCACGAGAAATTCGTAAAGGTGAACGAAAGCTCAATGAAATGGAGTTGGATCGGGCATCAATATTGGTTATACGCTATTGCTTATGTGCAGCAATAGATGAGTCTGTGTGTAGGCAAGAGTGGGGGGCAAACAGCCATTGGAGTACAAACAGCTTATTGTCGGAGTTCCATAACGAGACATCTGGCGGCGATAAGTTTTTTACTATTTTAGAGCGCTTGAAAGCTGATCCACGAAAATACAGACACGTTATCGAATTCCTTTATTTATTGCTTCAACTTGGGTTCAAAGGCAAGTACGGCCGAGAAGAGCGCGGTAACGAAAAGCTTTCAGACATAGGAAACACAATTTATCGCTTAGTCCGAGACGAGCGTTTAGCCGAACAGGAAAAAGTAACGTTAGTTAACTTAAAGGCGAAGTATTTAAAAAAACCGCTCAAACGGGTTATTTCTCCTAAGTTAATTCTTGGCGTCAGTACAGTAATCTTTGGTGTTATGTATGCCGCGACTTACTTGGTCATTGACCTAAAATTTCAGCAGTTACTGGATGTTTATCAATAGCATTAGATTTAATTGTGAGATCTTCTGTCCGTTTTTAAAAATAGACTCGAAGTAACAGTCTCATCCTTCATTTTCACTACGTACTTAGACAGATTGCAGCCTGCGATCTCTTTTATCATACATCTATTGGAATTTAATTGGATTTACTATGGGCGTAACAGTTTGTGCGAATGGACTCAGCGTAGTTCATCAAGGCTCAGGAGGAGAAGCGAACGCAACACTCCCTGATGTTTGTTTAACAACAGTCGGCAAACCTGTTGTTCCTATCCCTTATGGTAACAATGCAAAGTCTGCCGATTTAGCGGGAGGCACCACGACTGTCTCTATGGATGGCGGTAACAGCATTGCTATTAAAGGCAGTAAATTCAGCGCCAGTACTGGTGATGCCGGTGGTGATAAAAAGGGCGTAGCTTCTGGCACTATTGAAGCCGAGGCCGAATTCATATCAGCTTCTCCTACCGTTAAGTTCGAAGGTGTCGGTGTATGCCGCCTTTCTGACCAGATGACTATGAACAAAGCCAACACCATGTGTTTAGGCGGCGCGCAAAACCCTTCGGTTTCTGTAACTGAAGATCAAGAAGGGACGTATACGTTGGATATAGAGTGCAAGTATCCAAATGGGATGCCTTATTCTAATGCGCCATTTTCTTTAGTCGAGCCTTCTGGATCTGTCATCGGGAGTGGGGCTTTGGATTCTAGCGGAAAAGCAACGGTTGGTGGGCTAGCTTTAAAAGAATGCAAGCTGGTACTCTGCGAAACTCCAGACTCTTATACTCCAAACCAATCTTTAGCTGAAAGTGTAGTGACGGAAACATATCCTGACCCAAATGACTTTTGCACGTTTGTAGCGGGTCGTCGATCACCATTTTGGGAGGACCGTGTCGGAGTTGCCAATGATTGGGGCATCTTGATGTCTCCATCCTTCAGTGATGATGACTTTAGAGATATCGTATTAGAACAAAGTCGTATTCTGACTCCTTACGCGATCAGTCAAAACCACTCTAAAGATTTTTCTGATGCTTATGTCTCGGCACTTTATCACATTCAAACTGATAGCACTTCGCTTGATAAGTATGAACCCTTAATTGAACTACTGTTAGAACAAGTACACGAAAATGGCGACATATTGAGGGTCCTATATCAAGCTGATGTGTTTGAGCCTCCTTATGAGCTACTTGCAAAACTTCGCCTTTTGGGGACAGGAAATACCGTTAGGTATTTGCAGTTAGTCTTGTGGACGTTGATAAACAATCAAATCTGTTCATACATCGATGAGCTTAATAATGAAATCATCGATCGTTTGGATTTCATACAAAACCAGGCTTCAGCGAGATCGTTGAGTTCAGTTGAAGAGGGAGTTGAAGGTTATAAAAAAGCACTTAACCATTTCAAACAGGCATTACCTGACGTAGTTAGCCAAATTTTCTCGAACAAAAATGACACTCTAATTTCTATATCTGCGATGGCCGTTGGAAGCATCGTTAACATCACAGGCCAATCAGGGTTTACAACTAACCTTGGTAGAGTTAATGCCGTGGTTTACACGAAATCAAACAACTTGAACCGCCCATCGTTTGTCATTTTTGACGATAACTTTTCAGACTAGGATAGTAAATCATGGATGCAGTTTTTCCGATAGCGCAACGAGAAGGCGATGCTTACCATACGCTTAGTGATTTTACTAAGTTGTTTGATCAAGCTAAGAGCGGTCGTTATTTAATAGGGCAAGGCTATGGTTGGCATAGTGGGGTTCATTTAACATCAAAAATGCTACCTTGGGGTAAAGGCCTCAGACCTATTCAAGCGATGCTTGATGGTAAAATTGTAGCGTTTCGGATTCATTCCGATTACCAGGTTGCCACCTATCAAGATCAAGAATTTAAATACAGTAATAACTTTGTACTTATTGAGCATGAGGCTGTAAACCCCGAAGATAGTGAAGATGTATTTAAATTCCATACACTTTATATGCACCTTGCGCCACCTTCAGATATTGGTGCCAATTCATCTATAACCACGCGTTATCGTTTACAAGAAGCGAGAAATGTACGCCCTTTCAAACATAGTGATGTGCCTACTAATTCGGGTGCAAAAAAGCAGTCGATGTCTAAAGGAACATTACTTGAATACCTGTATGCTGAAGAGAAAGAGACCCACCCATACCAGATCGGTAAAAATACCTACAAAATGATAAAGTGCCGTGTGGTAGAGAATGGCGAATCGTCTAGTGATAGAGAAAAAGCACTGTTAAACAAGATTGTCTGGTTTGCTTCGGGTCTCAATAGTGACTTCGACATTTTGGAAGATTCTTCTGCTGTTCGATCAGAACCAGTTTCAGAGCCTAAGTGGATGTCGGACAATGCGGCAATGATTAGGGACGGTAGTGTGGTTTCTTTACTCCCGATCTTATTTAAAGAGGGGATAAAGGTTTCAGCTGGGGAAGATATCGGCTACATGGGACTGCATGAATACAGCAATGATGCAATAGGAACTAAGAAAGACGATAATCGTGTGCATATCGAGATGTTCTCTTTTGAAGAGCCGCCCGAATTTTTCAAAAAACAAATTTCTCCCAAAAATGCAGAAGAAAATCCGCTGGTCGTTCTCGATGGAGCGGACAGTAGTGGTGCCGTTGATATGAGTAACTCGTTTATTCAGCAGTTACTTGAATCTGTCACAGAAGATCAAGTAACGGATTTCTCCTCGTTTACTGCTCGCGATGCCAAAGTATACTTAGATGGTAAACGTAAACACTTTGAGCGATTTATTGTGAAACATCCTACAGATTGGCATACAGAATCGTCACAAAGTCTTTATGAATCAATCCATCAGACAGCCAAGGAAGCTCTGGATATTAAGTGCTCGGCCGGTTTTGTAACTGAAGAGGATTACCGCAACTCTCCATGGCGCGATCAAGTTATGGAGAGCTTTGATCTTTTCTCTCAATTCGAACTGGAAAGAGCAGATAAGTTCTCATGGATGCAAGATTTGCAAGGTGATTTACAACTAGGCGATGATAAGAGTCTTTGGCATTATTGGCCTTTTATCCCTCAAGCTCAAAGTGGCTTTGAGTTTACTCTAGAAATGTTGCAGAAGGTATACCCTAGAGTTAAAGACTCTAAGCGGGATGTCTTACAAGGTATTGTCAATGAACTAAATGATCACATGCTTTTTTATAAGCTCGATACGCCTTTACGTAGAACACACTTTTTTGCTCAGCTTATGCAAGAAACAGGTGAGAACCTAAATATGGCTGAATATACCAATTATCGTATTTCTACGCTGGATACATCAGAATTTAATACTGCTAGGTCACGTCGATACCCTTTAGAACACCCTAAATATGCAGGTAAGCGGTATATTGATGTTCATGGTATCGCAGACAAGAAAAATGGTAAATTCATTAAAAAAGATGGTACTTCTCCTACTCTTGATGACAAAAGGATATTGTTTAACGTTATGTATGGAGGTAGAAGCGAAATGAAGAATGGTGATTTTTTGACAACTGATGATGGGTGGATTTTTAGGGGGCGTGGGTTAAAACAGCTTACCGGTAGAGACAATTATGAGCGTTTCAATAAATGGCATTTACAAAATCAATCAGAGTGGCCATTGGACGTAGTAGATTTTTTAAATACACCAAAGCTTATATTAGAGGCTAAATATGCGACTCGCTCTGCAGCTTGGTTTTGGCTAGATATTAAAGGTCCTGAGAGGGCAGGTAAAGGAGCCAACGATAAAGTTGTGAATGAGATAACACGAAAGGTAAACCGTTATACTAGCAAAAATTCTTACCGGAAGCGTAGAGAAAACTTCAAATTTTTATGCGAAAATAAGGTATTTAACTAATGATGAAAAATATTAAATTTCAGGCTATTTCAAGCGTTCTCATAATAAGCTTCCCAGTTTTAGCAGTACACCCACAGATAGACAAAAAACTAAGCGATACAACGGTAACTTTGTGTGAGAATAATGAGGATATTTACTTTAATGCAAAGTTAGATAACCAAAAATATGTTTCCTTGTGTGGGGCTGAGCATAGAAGTCCAAGTACTGGTTATGTAAAGTATCGATATGGGACAAGCGATAAAGTAGAATTAGAATACCCAAAAAGTGCAGAAACCCCAAAAGGTAAATTTTTAAGTTATCATATAAGACTTGGTAAGTTACAAGGTAGAAATATTTTTTTCTATTCAGGGGATTACAGATATAGTATCGGCTATTTAGCTGATAACTGTAGCTTGCATGTTTATAAAGGTAGTGAGGTTGTATTTAGCTCATCTTGCGAGGAGACTTCCGAGCTGAACACGTTTGGTGGAGGTCAATCATCAGGCTCGGTGATGTTAGAAGATGAGCTAATTAAAAGGTTTCCTGAACAATTTCAAGACCCAAGTGAACCTGAGTTTCACTGAGTTTGCAGCAAATGCGTTAGCTTATAACTATCCTCTGGTTGTTGTGCAGAAGTTTTTAATATTCAATGCCTTAATGAGGGCTTGCCTTGACCATTATGAATATAAGCATCATAATTTTTTTATCATCTTTGTCTCTTTCACTTTCTGTAAGTGCAAGCTGTAATCAAAATGCTGTCATATTCACATGTGATCTAGAAAATAAAAAATGGTAGTTTGAAAGCTTGTTATAATCAAGCCGAGAATTCGATGTACTTTGTTGTTGACGAAAATGGGTTGAATACAGTTTATACCCCACGACAAGGGAAGAGTTTAGATAACTATAAATGGATAGATATTTCTCTTGAAGAGCCTGAATTTATTCCTTTGAAATTTGAAGTAAATGAAAACAAGAATGCGTATTTTTCATTGACTAGAGGTGGTGGACGGTTGAGTGTCGTTGCGAACACCGTTGATATGATTGAAGACGAAGATGCTGTTGAGTACTTCTGTGAAATGGGAACTGAAACAGCTCTGGCTCCCAACGTTAGATTAAAAATAAAGCACGTAAAGCCCAATAAATTTGAGTCTTGGGATTAAGGATAGGGATTTTATATTAGTTAAATAAGCGCCTTTAAGCGCTTTTTACTCTCTACATCCAACACTTAACACCCATTATCTGAAATATAAATTAATCGCCTCGACAAAAATAAAATGGCACACTGTATTTATATAGATACACTGTGATTTAGCGTTTGAGCCTCTTCCCTGAGTACCATATTAGTGTTCAAACGTTGAGAAATACCCCTATGCGTTTGTCGTTAAACCTCGTGATTGCATCCACGTTTGGTGCGGTAGCTCCTGCCTCTGCTAACTATGACCTTGATTCTCTACTTGAAATGCCACTGCGCTCTTTGGCTGATGCGTTATCTTTGGCACCCGGTCTTCATGTCGCAAAATACTCCAACTTCGATTGGGGAGTGATGATGGTGCGTGGCAATAACGAAACATTGAACAATAAAATTTTGGTCATGGTCGATGGCCGTAGCGTTTTTAACCCAATGTCTTCAGGTGACGATTGGGATTTGATCCCAGTCAGCATGGAGAATACCTCTCAGATCGAAATCGTACTTGGCCCGGTCGGCATGGTATGGGGTGGCAATGTCGTAACAGGTATTATTAATGTCATTACAAAAGAAGTGGATGGTGTAGCAAAATGTAAGATGATGCTTACCATACGCTTAGTGATTTTACTAAGTTGTTTGATCAAGCTAAGAGCGGTCGTTATTTAATAGGGCAAGGCTATGGTTGGCGTAGTGGGGTTCATTTAACATCAAAAATGCTACCTTGGGGTAAAGGCCTCAGACCTATTCAAGCGATGCTTGATGGTAAAATTGTAGCGTTTCGGATTCATTCCGATTACCAAGTTGCCGCCTATCAAGATCAAGAATTTAAATACAGTAATAACTTTGCTCTTATAGAGCATGAGGTTGTAAACCCCGAAGATAGTGAAGATGTATTCAAATTCCATACACTTTATATGCACCTTGCGCCACCTTCAGATATTGGCGCCAATTCATCTATAACCACGCGTTACCGTTTACAAGAAGCGAGAAATGTACGCACTTTCAAACATAGTGATGTACCTACTAATTCTGGTGAAAAAAAACAGTCGATGTCTAAAGGAACAACACTTGAATACTTGTATGCCGAAGAGAAGGAAACCCACCCATACCAGATCGGCAAAAATACTTACAAAATGATAAAGTGCCGTGTCGTAGAGAATGGCGAGTCACCAAGTGGCGGAGAAAAAGCAATGTTAAACAAGATTGTTTGGTTTGCTTCGGGTCTCAATAGTGACTTTGACATTTTGGAAGATTCCTCTGCTGTATTATCAGAGCCAGTTTCAGAACCTAAATGGATGTCGGACAACGCGGCAATGATTAGGGATGGTAGTGTGGTTTCTTTACTTCCGATTGTATTTAGAGAGGGAATAAAGGTTTCTGCTGGAGAAGATATAGGCTACATGGGATTGCATGAATACAGTAACGATGCACTTGGAACTAAAAAAGACGATAACCGTGTGCATATCGAGATGTTTTCTTTTGAAGAGCCGCCCGAATTTTTCAAAAAACAGATTTCTCCCCATAATGCGGAAAAAAATCCACTGGTTGTTCTCGATGGAGCCGATAGTACCGGTGCCATTGATATGAGTAATTCGTTTATTCAGCAATTACTCGAATCTGTGACAGAAGACCAAGTAACGGATTTCTCTTCGTTCACCGCACGCGATGCCAAAGTATACTTAGATGGTAAGCGTAAACACTTTGAGCGATTTATCGTGAAACACCCCACAGATTGGCATACAGAAGCGTCACAAAGTCTGTATGAATCCATCCATCAGACTGCGAAGGAAGCTTTGGATATCAAGTGCTCGGCCGGTTTTGTAACTGAAGAGGATTACCGCAACTCTCCATGGCGCGATCAAGTTATGGAGAGCTTTGATCTTTTCTCTCAATTCGAATTGGAAAGAGCAGATAAGTTCTCATGGATGCAAGATTTGCAAGGTGATTTACAACTAGGCGATGATAAGAGTCTTTGGCATTATTGGCCGTTCTCCTTATTCAAGCTGTCTCAAAAACTCGTCGTACAACTGGGTAAAACATCTGAAATTTATGAATCAGGTGGAAGAGGCCCGGGGGTTATTTCGTCAGGTAGAGGGGATCATGGTGGTAAATCATATGGTGTTTACCAGTTGTCGTCTAATCTTAAAGTTGTGCATCGTTTTGTAAAAAATTCTAAATATAGAGGCCAGTTTGGTGATTTGACCGTGGGTAGTGATGCGTTTGATGAAACTTGGAAGCGTTTAGCAAATAGTGATGCGGTCGGTTTTAGAAATGCACAGCACGAGTTTATAAAAGAAACACATTTTGACCCACTTTATAATAAGCTTATCTCAGAAGGTATTATCAAAAATACTAACGAAGCTGCAATACTTGACATGATATGGTCAACTAGCGTTCAGTTTGGTGCAAGAACATCTTTAATATCAAGAGCTGTTGGTAAAAGAACTGGGCTTTCTAGCAGAGAGATTATTGAGCTTGTTCAAAACTATAAACATGATAAAACGGACTTACTTTTTAAGAGCTCTCCTACATGGTGGGGCGGTTTAAGACAACGTGCTCTTAGTGAGAAGATTAAACTTTTAGCGCTTTTAGAGCAAAATGCAATTATAGAGGAAAATTAATGAAATTACTTGGCTTACTAGCATTACTTTTTTCATTTTCATCGATAGCTAGCGATTATACTGATAGCTACAAGCAATGCACGAATAACTCCACCGGTTCTATTGATAAGGCTTTTAGTTGTATTGACAAGGAAATTGAATTTAATCAGTCGTTGATCAATGAGGTTTTTGACACTAATACAACCAATTCAGATATTGGTAGAATTTTAAAGACTATTTCTAGTAATGTAGAAAAAGAATATAGGGTCGCTTCTGAGTCATGTGAAATTTATACTGACATTTATCAAGGTGGTCAAGCGGGACAACTATTACAACGCCAGTGTTATCTTGACCGAATTATTTACATTAGAAAATTTGTACTTGATACTGAAGAGTTGACTAGTTTTAATTATAATGAGTAAGTGCTTATTTTAAAATCATAATTTAGATTAGATAGTATATGATAATTTTTCTGCTAACTTTTTGTATAATATCACTGTTGACAAAGGTGCATATATATTAATAATGTAAAACATTTTTTAATAACAATGAGGGTGTTTGTTTTAATACTTAATTTTATAAATAGTACGTTTCTTTTTTCGGCTTGAGAACTGAAGACTTAGTGGGCGTTCTGTGAACTATATGAATGGCAATATGGCAAGTATAGTACCTGAACGAATAAGGGTAAATTTTTAAGTTAACATGTAAGGATTGATAATTTAATGCTTGCATGGTTATAAAAGTAGTGGGGTTGTGTTTAATCATTCTTATAAGGGAATTCAAAGTTAGTTTTATACGCATGCGAAAATATTTTCAGAGTTAATATTTAAAGGTGACATCCTTGCTTGTTAAGCATAATAAGTGTTTTATGCTTCCCATTTTTTGTAAATGCAAGCTGTGATCAAGAAACTGTCGTATTCACATGTGATTTAGAAAATAAAGGTGGCGGTTTGAAAGCTTGTTATAATCAAGCCGTGAATTCGATGTACTTCATTGTTGACGAAAATAGGTTGAAAACAGTTTATACCCTACGACAAGGGAAGAGTTTAGATAACTATAAATGGATAGATATTTCTCTTAAAGAACCTGAATTCATTCCTTTGAAATTTGAAGTAAATGAAAACAAGAATGCGTACTTTTCATTGACAAGAGGTGGTGGACGGTTGATTGTCGTTGCGAACTCCGTTGAGATGATTGAAGACGAAGATGCTGTAGAGTACTTCTGCGAAATGGGAACTGAAACAGCTCTGGATCCTAATGTTAGATTAAAGATAAAGCACGTAAAGCCCAATGAGTTTGAGTATTGGGATTAAGCTCACGGATATTTTATATCAGTGAAATAAGCGCCTTTCGTTGCTTCTTAATTTAAGACTAAGGTTAATTTGTAAATAAATCGAACACAACACTTCCTGATGGTAGGTAAGTAGCATGAACTATAACAACGAATATTACGTAATGACTCCCAACTTTGACATGGTAGGGTTTAAAGTGATTCCAACAGAATCAACAGCTTTAAGACGGTTTCATTATCGAAAACAAATTTACGGTGAGCCAGCTCTGCGTTTTTATAGTAAAGGTAATAAGATTATTGATAATACAATGCCTATGCTGTTTTGCACTCCCAGTGTCATAATATCTGAATCATTAAAAGAGTTAATTGATGACAATATTTATGGAGGGAGTTTATACCCCGTTATAATAAATGACGAATGTGATAATTACTTTTTGATTAACATCTATGAAGAGTTAGATTGTTGGGATAGAAGTAAATCAACCTACGAACAACAGGATCCTGATGAAGATCCCCACGTTATTAACTATCATTTGGACGTCGACGTTTTAGATAAAATAAAAGAGTCAGAACGGTTAATATTTAAAATGGGGGGGGATGACTTATCTCCTTTCATTGTTCATGAAAAAATAAAAAGAAAAATAGAAAAAAAAGTACCTTACGTAAATTTCTTTTCATTAGAAACATATCAACTTGGCGACGAGTATTAATTCTTAATTCGAAAATAATCTTTATATTCATGTCTTTAGAGAGCGCCCGTGGCGCTTTTCATCTAGTTTGTGTTGCAATTTTCGAGTTAATCGAACAAAACGCCTTCTGATGTTTGCTTAACGACAGTCTGTAAACTTGTTGTTCCTATCCATTATGGTAGCAATCAGTAACAGTGATTACTCTAACACTTATTCTCGCCGCTTAAGAACAACGCCCATTTTCTCGCCGAATGCGAGGGTTAGGTACATGAAGATTTCATCATCATCGACGGCCCATGACTTACCCGAAACCAAGCTACCCGTTCGTGGTAACTCGCGATTTAAATAAGCTTCTAGTGCTTCTTTGTTGGTGTAATTCAGCTCGGTTAACGAGAAGGTGATCTTTGAGTCAACTCGTCCTTGAACTCGGATATTGCTGGTTACCTGGTTTGAAAGGGGCTGCGGAACATAGACTGGCAAATAAAATGAACTATTACCATATGGAATGGAAGTTTATAGAAGATGAGGTGTCATTTTCTACAGAAGAAATTAGGTATCGTATTCATGCTATCTATAATGATTATTGGTTTATGAATGTCTTTTCTCGTTATCCAGTTTTAAATATCAGTGAGTCCGAGGCGGGGGATTTTAATGAAGATTATGAAGCTTATGAAAGAGTAAAAACATTGTTTGAATCAAATGGGTTTACGGGCGCTGCTTTTAATGAAGTGGAGGTGGTGTAAATGAACTGGAAAAAACAAACATACTTAGGGGCCGAGCTGCTCTCACATAATCTAAAAGTAGATAACTTGCTTAAAAATCCAGACCTTCTTTTCGACTTTACAATATACCCAAGGCTATATGTAAGTGTTGATTTGGACCTAGATGAAGTATTTGAGTCACACCACGCAATGGTAAGTGTCACATCAAAGGAAAATTATGGGTATGAATTCATTCAGGCTGTACCGAAAGCACAGCTATCGGATGGCACTTCTCACATGACATATGATGAAAGTGGATTGTATTTATCTGAAGCTCTAGTCAATGCGTTAATTAACTGTAAACCAGTAACTGTGATGCATAGACAGTTGAGCTTGTGACCTATTTTATTCAGGTAATTCAAATACAAAAAGCGCCGAAAGACGCTTTTCATTTAATACTAGGATTTATTTGTAAATAAATCGAACGCAACACTTCCTGATGTTTGTTTGACAACAGTCGGCAAACCTGTTGTTCCTATCCCTTATGGTTATAATGCAAAGTCCGCCGATTTAGCGGGAGGCACGACGACTGTCTCTATGGATGCCGGTGGTGATAAAAAGGGCGTTGCTTCTGGCACCATTGAAGCCGAGGCGGAACTCATATTAGCTTCTCCTACCGTTGAGTTCGAAGGTATAGGTGTATACCGCCTTTCTGACCTAATGACTCTGAACAAAGCCAACACCATGCGTTTAGGCGGAGCCCAAAACCCTTCGGTTTCTGTGACAGAAGAGCAAGAAGGGACGTATACGGTTGATCTGTTTCTTTCTTATTCTGATGGGGAACCTGTCCAAGGGGCTACATATAAATTGCTCGATCAGACTAGCGCTACTTTTGAAGGATCCACCTTCTAGGGGCTTGTTCATCCTTGATATATAACGGTGGGTTGCGGCTGCTAAATGACTCAAATAAGTATCGGAAACAGTGCCATGGTTACCATAACGTTTGATTGCAGAAACGGCGATGTATCGTTGTGTATCTATAAAAGATATTATTTGTTCTGAGATGAATAAAAAGCCGCTATATCTCTCAAGTCTTGATCATCGAGCTTACTGAGTTGTGCTCGCATCATTTCTGCGTAAGCGCCTTGTCTATCTCCGCTTTGGTAAGCTTTCATCGTGTTATAGAGGTAAGTTGAATCTTGACCCGAAAGTTTGGGGTAATCAGTGTTACTTGTTTCACCCGTGGGGCTATGGCAGAAAACGCAACTTGGTGATTTCATTTTACCCAGTTCAGGATCGCCAAAATCAAAGGCATGAAGGCTAGGGGAAAGAGTGAGTAATAGTAAAGCGAAGGATTGATGAGTCATGTTTTTACTCCAGTTAAAAACATAACAATAAGGCTTACCCTAAGGGGAAGCTCAAGTCTGAATTGCTATAGATGCTAATGGTGTTAACAGTTAAAGCGTACTTTTTGCTCTGTTAGGTAAGTAGAGGGGCTGCAGAAGTGATGTTTCCGAGAGTTGACAAATTCGACTCGTATTTTAGAGGGCGGGATGTTTTTCTACTTTTTAAAGTGTGATTAAACCACAGACGATTCGATTTAAACTTCGTTTATTGCCCTGACAGTGATTCTATGAGGAACTGAATAATATCAGGTCACCTTCCAAGGGCTTAAATTCTAATACGTCAGTTTGAAAAAGAACTGCAATCGGCATTTTTATATTTATGTTCATAATTTCAACTATATGTCTGGTTGTATAATAGTCTCTAAACTATTGATAAAATGTGCTTTTCTTATCGCTTCTTTTCGATTGGTGACATTTATTTTTTTGTATATGTTGTATACGTGCGTTTTTACCGTACTTTCTGAAATAAATAGTTCGCTTGATATCTCTAGATTTGAATCTCCTCTGACAACTCGTTTAAAAATCTGAGCCTCTCTTTTCGTCAGGTTAGACAATATTACCTGAGACTTGAAAGTATAAGAGCACGCATTGGATAAAATATGTGACATTAACTTTCTAGGTAGCCATAGATCGTCATCACATACTGTTTTTAAACAACGTGTAAGGTGTTCAATAGGAGCATCTTGATAAATCATCCCTTTTATATTAAACAGGTTGAATAACTGCATTACGGTAATACTCTGTCCGGTAATATCTGAGGGAACGTCATAGACTACCCATTTACTGGACTCTATTTTTGATAAGATGATGTTGATATCTTCGATATTTTCCAAGAGTAAGTAGCTAATGAGAACGACATCGAACGTTTTATGATTACGAGAGCGCTCAATGCTTAAAATACATTCTCGGCTAAAAGAAAAATCACTGTATTTCCCTATTTCTCGTTGAATAAACTGGTTGTTAATACCGTTGTCACCTACCAGGAGTATGTGCTTTAAATTATTTTTATTTTCATACATAATTTACTCCGAAACTGAAAAATCGTGTTTGATTGTATGATGATGGATTTTATATAATTGAGTTGCATATCTCACTTTTTATATAATTACATAATTATGGTTGTTGTGAAAGTTGGGGTTCGATAGAAATTTGTAATGTATCGTCATATTGTCCTCCTGGTTTGTTCTCTGTCTCACCGATGACAAAACTCAAAGGAATAGGCTGACCAATCGTAGCGGAAAGACGTTGAATTCTAGCGTCAAGTTGTTCAAGGTTTACTCTGTCGTTTTCGAGGGAAAGTTGGTATGGAATGTCCCATTTTGCCTCATTAGATTCATGACGTAGCATTCCTTGATGGGATGATTCCAATACGATGGTATAAGCTGTGTTGCTTTGAACCCATAGGTTAGGTGCGGAACGAATAACCTTGTTGGAATATAAAGTCCCTAGATCAAGGTCATAATGTTGTTGGGTCAATCCATAAAAATGAATTTTTGCAGCAGGCGGAACGTTAACAGATACCGGGAGTGAACTAGGGCTAATTTCTATTTGTTTACTATCTGAGGTATAAGAAGGCGAGACTTCCAATAACCCTCGATAGGTTCCTGACGCTAACCATTGTTTACTTGGGAAACGCATTTGTATCGTTGCCGAAGGTTGGTTTTCGGTTAATGATAAGTGCCATTGATTAGCCACTGACATACCAATCTGTCCACTCCATTCAAAGCCGAGTTTTGCTTGGTTTACCCCTTTTAACGATCGACTGGTATCGTTAAGTTGTAAAATTAAGTCTAATTTGCAGGGTTCGCCAATTATGATCGCATCTATACGGTAAGTGTTTATTGTTGCGAACGTTCCTGCGCTGAAAACATCATATTGTGATTTCGATGAGACGGGTTGAATAGCCAAGGAACTGGCTTCACACGCCAATGCCGAAGGTACATGGTTTATGGCGATGAGGAACAAGGATCCCCAAAGAACTTGTTTATTCCACATAAACATCTCCTAGTCTTATCAAGTTGTCACTGCGTTCACTGAGGGTAATGATGACTGATTCTTGTTCTTTGGTGTCGAGTACCAATTGATATTTCCCCGGCTTTAATCCAGAGATTGCGAATATGCCGTTACGATTGGTAAAGAAGTCAATCGGCAACTGTTTTGCCTCACCAAGGTAATGTGCTACACCAGCGACAAGTGAAATAGGGTTGTGACTTTGATGATCGAATAGCTTGCCAATAACAGTTAATACAGCATCAGATCCGATCTGTAGCTGGAATCCCCGTTTATAACCAGGCTTAATCCAAAAAGCACCATCACCTAAGTCATACCCTGGTGGCAAGTTATCGACCTCGTAACCGACTACTTGGCCATTATAAGCAACAAGGTCAGGAACCATGGCACTTGCATCTCCTTTAAGGTAAACGCGCGCGTACTCACCATCTTTTGTTGGGTCTACAGCTACGTCATTTTTTGCGAGGCTTTCGTGCTTGTTAACAATAGCAAATGCTTCGCGCACCGGTCTGCCGATCGTCACAGATGAACCTGCAAAAGCAAGGGCGCTACTTATCGTCACATCAGTACTGTGATTTCGTGTTTCACCATTAATGTCTTCAAGCCGCGAAGCGTGGGTCGCGTTTAATTCATAACGGTTAGCCGTGTAGTTAATCCCAGCATCCATATCGGCATCCGTTTCTTCGTTAGTAATGACACTCGCAAACGCCGACATCCCTCCTGTGTTACCAATATTATTCTGATAGCTGTAATCTAAGGCGGCTTCATTAAGCTCTGTGGTGTAACGACCGACAACACGAGTTTGTCGACTAAGAGGCCAGCTTATGGTGACAGTAGTGCTGATATCATCGTCTTCGGTTGCGTTATGCCGATAGTTAACGCGTGCACTCCAGGTGGCGGGAGTATCAAACAGTCCGTCCGATAAACTCGGGCTAATCAGCCAATAATCGTTTTCTTTGTCTACTCCCGAGCGATAATTGAGGGTCATGGCCGCGCGTAAAGACTGACCAAGGTAAATAGAGCTGAATGCAGATACATAATGGGTGGTTAAGTTGATATCGATATCGGAAGCATCAAACTCTGAGACCCCAGCAAAATTGTTGGTCAGATATTCATAGCTCACACTCAGTTGTGGGGACAGCGTATTCGTATTGGAAAACTCCGCATCGAACGCAAATTTGTAAGCGTCGCCAGTTCCAAATGTAGGGTGTTCGCTACGCGAAGCAGTGAGTTCAGTAACGCCCCATGTAGAAGCGAATAACGCGGTGGCACCATATTGATAAAGATCTTCACGGGTTTGAAGGTTCGTGCCCAACGTTAACCAAGGGCTAATACCCACATCGATATAACCATGGAGAATACGCTCGTCGGTTAGGTACTCTAGTTGTCCATTTTGTAATTCAGAAGGCGCTCCATACATGATGCTATATTCAAACTCACCGCTATTGAGCAAATCGTTACCGGTTGCAATAGAAAACTCGATGCGTTCTTCATTACCTGAGCGGTCGGTGATGACGAGTACAATATCATTGCTACCTTGCGCCAGGGGTATATCACTAAGGTTATAGCTACCGGCGCCGAGGGTTAATCGTTGGACTGCGATCCCATCTATATAGACATCGACATTTGAAGCCCTTTGAAGGGTGAATGATTGATTAGCTCGTGGTCGCGCATTTCTGGTTGGAATGAGTGTGAAATCTCGCGTTAAGCCAATACCAAGTATGTCGGTGCTGTCCTGAAAAGATTGACCACTGTTGTACATGTCGCCGAGTACAAGTCGTGTGCCTTGTTCTGCAAAGTCAATATTAAGACGAGATCCTTCTCTTACGTATCGCGAATCTTGTGATGAGCTGTTTTCTAAATAGGATTCGTACTCAAAGTTTAGAAAACCAATGTTAAGTGCGGAATCGAATTGACCGTGGTAGAGGTCCTGCCTTGACGAATTCTGATCGACATATTGGCTCTCATTAGCCGAAAGGGCAAAGTTAACGTATCCACTAAGCAAACTTGGCTCGGCATAGTTATAAAAATCATCTGCACCGTTCATAGACAATTGCTGGGTTAAGCTAAATTCAGGCGGTACCGTCACGATGCATTCTAATGAAGAGAAATCGAAACTAAGGCCCAGTCCTACGCTCTCAAAATGGTGCTGGGACAGCATCTTATCGTCTGTTGTGTCAGTGAGTTTCCCAATACCTTCTTGAGTTACGACGGACGAAAGGAGAGAAAGCGTACTTTCCTTCGGTAACAAGATTTCATTGTTTGCAGTAATGATAATGTCCGCTTCCCCAAGTATAGTGTCACTTATCCTTAACAAAGAGGTAAGTTGAATATCTCGTCCTGTCGGGTTCAAGACCATTTCTTGACCCCAAGCTGCAGGGCTTAAGGCGGCACAATAAAAAAGTACTAATCCCAAGACATACAAAACTTGCCACATCTTGTGATGGGTTTCAGTTTTCATGCCCATGGTAAGTGCCCATTGGTAAGTAATTTAAAGAAGAAGGGAAAGTAATAGTGGAGCGTGGTGGAATAAACTGCTCACCTAAAGCCGCATGTACTTTTTGGCTCTGAGATTCGAGCCCCGTAAAATGAAGTAACGATGTATAGGTAAATCGCGACCCAGAATTAGTGAGTGTCAGTTTACCTTGTTCATCTATGTGTAATTTCACGTCAGGCTCTAAAGAGGATGAGTGAATGTGTAACAACGCATTGTAGTGAACTTGTAAATTGATACCGGTTGTTAAGCCGATGGGTTTGTCTATTCTCGCGTTGTTCTGGCCAATATTCACGGTACTGAAGCGAACGAAGTAACTCTGGGAGGTTTCGAGTGATCGGTTTCCTAACCACTGTATGCGGAATACTTGGCGTGCACCGGGTGCCAACATTGCGGCTGGTGGAAACACAAACATCTCTTCACTCGATAGATCTGATGTTTGGAACGTGCCATCAGATAAGAAGTTCAAACGACGAACGTTAGCTTCGAGTGGGAGAGCTTGTGTTGAATTGTTAGTTACGACCAGTTGCGATGTTGCCCGGTGATCTGTGTTGAGCTCGATGACGGTTGGAAACAATGTTATGCCAAACGTTTGTGCACACAGAAAGCAATAAATGAGCCCACCCAAGATATAACGTCTCATTGCTATTGATCCTGCTCTATTTCAATCGACAGGGTGTTCACGTCATAATTTTTAAGAGGCTGCATTTCGAAAAAGCGAGTGGAGTAGGGAAGGACCAAAGTACCCGGAATACGTTTAGCGATTTCTACGCCTTTTAAATAGGTTGAATTTTTACCATCAGATATCTTCCATGTTGTATTGGTTAATCGACCATAACTATTACCACTGTTAAGTACTTCAAGAACCCATTTGTTCTTTTTGTCATTTTGCTCGATGCTTTTAATTTCTAGCTGGGAAGCTGTGTTCTGAGGTCGAACGTTGATAAGCGTATTAAACTGAAGTAAAAGACTTACTTGCCCTTGATTACTGCTCGCTCTTTGAACTTTTACTTGCTTAACAGCAATGCGATAGGCTTTAGATTCTGTGATGGAAGGATCGCCCAAATACCGCACCATAATGGATTGCGATCGTCCAGGTTCTATTATTGCGGTCACCGGAATCACTAATAGCTCGTCATCTGCAGGCGTCGTGGTCTCTTTGCCATATTCGTTCATGGTCATAAATACTGGAGACAATTCAACCGTGAGTGGTTCGGTTGAAGAATTTTCAACCCTCATGGTCATTTGAGCTCTTTTGCCAAGCGGTGTCATTTCCATAGACATCGGTTCGACTTTGAACGCATGAGCGGACAGACAAGTGAATGACAATAGGAAAAGAACGATCCATTTATGCATGATCCATTTATACATAGCGAAGAGCTCCAAATTAAACTTATGTCGTTGATATTGATATTGATATTGAGATCGAGATTAAGTCGGAGGCCAAATAATAGCCCCCGACTTATTAACCTCTAATTTGAGGTGATATTTACGGTTAATGTATCTGAGTAGCCACCTGCCCACGGGGAGGTTTCTGTAGTCACAATATCAATAGATGCGGCAACACCTGTCGCTAATGCTCCAGAACCGCCATAAGAATTACTGACTGAAACGTCATTTAGACCTGGGCCCCCTGGTGCATTAAGCGTGAAAGGAGCTAAACCTGAAGGATTGAATGTTGCATCGTAGGTAAGAGCGTAGTCTTCGCTATCGTCTGACTCTAGACCACCTTCAGCACTTGTCAGTGTCACAGTTGCACCATCGACGTCATTACACTTCATGTTAAGACCACTAACAGAAAGGTTTTGAATTTGAGAGACGTTACCGAAGTCCATCAGTTGCGTTGAAAGACCAGTAACTTCACATACAGGTGAAACAAAACCAACTAACTGGACATCACCAGGAGCGGCTTGGACTTGAGCACCAAAAATAGCAGTGACTGTTGCTGCGTAGAGTGTTAGCTTTTTCATTAGAAATTCCTTTATCTTAAATGATTGGCTCGAATACTGCTGAGCGTTTGTTGTTCTGCAGATACATTGCAGAGTTTTCACTTTGTCACGCTATGAATCGAAGGGTAAACTTCGATCTCAATAACGTCTTGATAATAACCTGCGAAACGCAAGCTATTTTCGAGTGCTACCCTAAGGCTCCCATGTTGAGCGAAAGGAATAACACCAGAACTGTTTATCATTACCGGTGAAGTCAGTTGGCTGCTGTGCCTACTTTCATAAAGACGAATTTCGTCTATTTGTAATGACAAATTGTAACTCTCAATAATATCAACTCCTTGGTGTTGATATTTTAAGCCTCCATATTTTGAGTTGATCGTTATACCCAACGGACGGTTACAATACATATTAAAAGGCAGCGATTGCACATCACGGTGTTCCGTGAAATTCATAATGTTGCCAGAGAAAAAGTTTATTTCGCATCGATCTTTGATCTGACCACTAATTCCTAACGTTAAGTTGTTAGCGCTAGCATAGAATGAAAGTGACAGACTGAAAATTAACACGGAGACGATGAAGTTATGAAGAATCCGAAATACTCTAACCATAATTTCACCTCTCACTGATTGAATGTAACTTGTTGCTTAACTTTCAAAACTATAAGTGCTTTAAAAAATGGTGAAGTAGTAAAAAAAGTTTATTATTTAGGAGAAGTATGAGTTTTAGTATGATTTTAAGCAGAGAGGTAGAAGCGAAATTATTAGAGAATAATTTAATATTCAATTAGATAGGTTGGTTTTACTCAATGCTAGTATTAACGGAGGTTTTTTATTTAATTGATTAAAATAGGACTATGGTCTACACGGACGTTTTGGGTTTTTTGATGGGTTACTGTCATCATGAATGTGACAGCATTATTAACGAAAACACTAATTTTATTATTTAATTTTTAAGTTGATTGTAGCGATTTTAAATTGTAATAATGGACAGCGACTATCTACTGTTTCTTTATTGAAATTAGTTCTTTACAAGAATCTATTAGGATTGATGTGTTCTATTTTTAATTACCGTCTGCGTGGTGATTAAACACTTTAAGCTATTATGACTAAGTCAATTACCTTTAGTGACAATACAATGCGGATAAGCCATTAATATAAATTAAACTTAAACAATAATTTAATGTTTAAATGTGAGAATAATTCTCAGAGGGTATTCTCATAGGCCAAAACGAGATCGCGTTCTGTTCCAGTCAATCAAGTGTGTTTATGAGAAAACTAACAGGTGTCAAAGGCTATTTGGGCTGTGGAGTTGGTTAATGATTTTGCTCAAAAATAAAGCTTCCCATAGGGGAAGCTCAAATCTCAATTGCTATAGAGGCTAATCTCGTCAAGAGTTAAAGCGCATTCTCTAGCTTTGTTAGGAAAGTAACGATGTCTTCTGAACTGATATCTCTATGGGTAACAAAACGTACTGGATTACCAGGCGACATAGTAATGTCTTGCTCACTTAACTCGCTTGCGATGCGGTTTATATCAACAGACTCATCTAACTTCGCAAATACAATGTTAGTTTGAATGAAATCAGGGTTAACAGAGAAGCCTTCTAGCTTGCTTAAACCAATCGCTAGGTTTTTTGCGTTCTCGTGATCATTTTTAAGTTGAGCTACGTTCTCAGTCAGCGCCATTTTACCTGCGGCGGCAAGAATACCCGCTTGGCGCATACCGCCACCGACCATTTTACGCAGTCGACGAGCTTTAGCTATGTACGCTTTGTTGCCAAGGAGTAGTGAACCGATTGGAGCGCCCAAACCTTTTGATAAGCAAATTGTCATAGAGTCGAAGTGCTGTGCGATCTCTTTGATGTGTACATCCAGCGCCGCTGCTGCATTATAAACGCGCGCGCCATCTAGGTGCATTTGTAAGCCGTGTTGGTTTACGAACTCACGTGCTTCCGCTAGGTAAGACATTGGCAGCACTTTACCATTGATCGTGTTTTCTAAACTAAGCAGCTTAGTTCGAGCAAAGTGGCTGTCGTCTGGTTTAATTGCAGCAGCAAGCTTTTTAAAGTCAAGTGTGCCGTCTGGGTTGTTCTCAATGGGTTGAGGTTGAATCGAGCCGAGCACTGCAGCACCGCCGGCTTCATACTTATAGTTATGCGCTTGTTGGCCACAAAGGTATTCGTCACCACGCTCACAGTGCGCCATTAAACCAAGTAGGTTAGCTTGCGTGCCAGAAGACGTGAACATAGCGGCTTCAAAGCCGGTTTCATTGGCAGCCCACTGTTCCAATTCGTTTACGGTTGGGTCATCGCCATAAACATCATCGCCCACTTCTGCATTTGCCATTACATTACGCATAGCTTGCGAAGGTTTAGTTACGGTATCAGAACGAAAGTCCATGCTTCTCTCCTAGAGTACTTTAGGTAGTCATATAGTTGGCTATAGATAGCCACATAGTTGGGCTTTGCTTAAACAAGCGATAGTTTTTGTATCGGTGATTTGATCGTGTCGTATTTTGTTGTGCAGCTCTTCTAAGCTCAGCTCTATCACTTCTATAACTTCATCTTCGTCGCATTCAAATCGGGTAGTGAGGCTAAGATGTTTTGCGACAAATAAATGCTGAATCTCATCACAGAATCCAGCCAAAGGTGTGACTTGTCCTAAGCTCTGAAAAGAAGTTGCACTGTAACCGGTTTCTTCTTCCAATTCGCGCTGGGCACATTGAAGAGGTGTCTCATCAATTTCCATCGTGCCTGCAGGTAGCTCCAAAAGCCATTTCTTAAGAGAAGGACGAAACTGATTAATGAGGATGATTTTTCCTGACGAAGTGATAGGAAGAATAACGGCCGCGCCAGGGTGGTGTATTGTTGTATGTTTTACCACGACGTTCGTAGGGAGCGTCACATTCTCTTCGATGAGAGAAATACTTTTCCATTGATGGATAACTTTACTCATGCAATTTGGCCACATTCCTTGCCAATTTTTCGTATAACTGAAGACGTGTACCACCATAACGTCTATGGTGTCGAAAATAAAAGAAAAATTAGGCTTAGTGATAGATTTAATTTCACGCCGTTCGTGATGTTACTCTCATAATTGAAATCTATGATTGCGCGAAAATTGCAGCGTAACCATCTGATATAAAGGCAACTCAATAATAAAAGATACTTGTAACAAAGTGCTAACAAATGTATAAAAACGTATCTACACTCTCAACTGTTCAAAGATTTTCGGAGTAACGCATGAACCCTTCTATTTCCTCACATGCTGACAAGGCGCTACTCTCTGAAAGAATTAACAAATTGGCACATGCTCTCTCTGATGGCGTTTATGAAAGAGAAGACACGATTAAGCTTTGTTTACTGGCGGCCCTGGCTGGCGAAAGTGTGTTTCTATTAGGCCCTCCGGGTATCGCAAAAAGCCTTATCGCTAAACGCCTCATCCAAGCTTTTGACAACAGTAGCTATTTCGAATATTTGATGACCCGCTTCTCTACGCCAGAAGAAGTGTTTGGCCCACTAAGTATTCAAGAATTAAAAGATAACGGTCGCTATGTCAGACTGACCGAAGGCTACCTACCAACAGCGCAAGTTGTATTTCTTGATGAGATCTGGAAAGCAGGTCCTGCAATCCTAAATACTTTGCTTACGGTCGTTAACGAAAAGACATTCAAAAATGGCGCAGACATCGAGCGCGTGCCGATGCGTTTATTAGTGTCTGCATCTAACGAACTTCCAGATGAAGACAGTGGCTTAGAAGCTCTTTACGACCGGATGCTCGTTCGTGTCTTCGTGAACCGTATTCAAAACAAACAAAACTTTAAATCGATGCTGACGACGGGTACCTCTCAGGAAGCTGTGATTCCAAAAGGATTGGCGATTACTGATATTGAATACCATCAATGGCAGAAAGAGCTCGATAACCTGGAATTGACAGATAACTCGTTCAACAAGCTATTTGAACTGAAAACCATGCTTGAAGAGACTGTCAAAAAGCAAAGTTCGGCTACTGAAACTGATCTATACGTATCGGACAGACGCTGGAAGAAAGCGGTCAAGCTGTTGAAGGCAAGCGCATTCTTCAGTGGTCGTGATAGCGTAAATCCGCTGGATATTATGCTACTGCAAGATTGTTTATGGCATAGCCCAGAATCGCGTGATGTGGTTCGTAGTGTGGTAAAAGACTTTGCATTGAACCGAGCGTTTGACCAACAAGAGTCGAAAGCTCAAATTGAAATGTCCCGTGAAGAACTCGAAGAGATTCAAGACGATGTTGAATCAACGCTGTCTGTGTCGCTCTCTATGGAGTCAACCAGCGGCTTGTTGCGTAAAGACGTTTATCAGAATGACATCAAGAACGCGAAAATGTACAGCGTCGGCAGTGCATACAACCTAGTTAAACTGGTGATGCTGCAAAGCAACATGTCGGTGTCTGAATCTGAGAAAGGCGATAGCCGTTGGGTATACGTAGCCAAAGACGATTTTGATCGAGTTCTTAAAGAAGGCCATGGCGACATTTACGGTTACGTTAACGAAAATAAAAACCTATGCCGTTTAAAACTCGACTTGGATGCATCGAACCAGTTAGTCATTAAAGATATTGCTAATCGTTCTGTACTGGTGAGTGTGGTTACAACTGACGGTTTAGACCAAGAATTATACAACAAGTGGTTGAGTGGTGCTGAGAAAGCCCTAGAGCAGTTAACTGAAGCTGAATTCAAGTTAAAACGAGTTCGCACTGAATTCCATGATGCGCTACCTCATAACTATATAGACCCTGATTTACCGAAAGCGATGGAATCAAGCTTGCAAGCGGTAACGCAAGATCTCGAAACGACAAAAGTGAAGAGTAGCAAGATCGCACAACGTATTAAGTTCATGAGTCAGTACTTCGAGTAAGGGGAGAGCATATGTTAGGAGCAGACGGCTTAAACCTCGCTTTGATGGTAGCTGATTCAGGTATCATTGATACCGCGATGAATGATCTCATCGCTCGTTCTCAAGTAATGATGGCTGCTGAGAACAAAGGCGTGAAAACATCAGTGAAAAACCACTTAGTAAAATGGCGCGGTAAAGTAAAAAAACGCGTCACTAAAGTGTGTGAAACTGATCGCTTCCAAGAGGAAATCGCACTTTACCAAGAAGTGATCTATTGGGATGAACCGCAGTTCTTTGATGAGATAGACAGTGTTATCAAAAAGCTGGAGTGGCACTCGGCGTTCTACCTACAAGCAAGACGCTTGATGGAAAACAACAAAGGCGTTTATAACGCGATGTTTCCACACTATTTTTGCGACCAATGGTACCAATCACTGTCAGACGCCATTAAACAAGCTCAAGTAACCGAACTCGAAACAAGCAAAGAAAAAGTCTTAGCTGATCTTTATCAACGCATGGAAACCATGAAAAACATGGATAAAGTGACGGAGTCGGGTGATGAGGGTAGCGTAGGGCGCTTGTGGGACATGGCATCTGCCAAATTAAGCAAAACTGATCTCACCATCATGAAGCGTCATGCGGAGTTCTTGAATAAGCACAAAGGCCTGCAAGATATCGCTGAAAAGCTAGGTCGTATGGCTAGCGAGGAAGATGATCCTTCTTTGCATAAAGCCCCTGTAGAAGAACTGCAGATGGTTGAAGAGAAAAGTGATGAGGCGGTCGATGATATTGTTGGGATTCATGAAAGTGATGACCTCAACAAAATGCTGCCGAACGAGACCATGTTCCTAGCTTATCCTGAACTTGAGGTTATCTTTTATAAACATTTGGCTGACAAACGTTTACTTAGCTATCGCTCGCAAGGTAAGTCACGCACGTTACGTAAAGTAAAAGCGCAAAAGCCCGATAGCAAAAACGTCGATATTGAAAAAGGTCCGTTCATCGTCTGTGTAGACGCCTCTGGTTCTATGAGTGGGTTCCCAGAGCAGTCAGCCAAAGCAATGGCTTACGCTTTGATGCAAATCGCGCTTGCGGAAGAGAGAGATTGTTACGTGATTCTGTTCTCTTCTGAGCAAATTACCTATGAGTTAACAAGGCAAGATGGCCTGCGTGAAGCGAGTGACTTCTTAAGCTATTCATTCCACGGCGGTACGGATCTTGAGCCTGTACTCATGAAGTCGATTGACCTGATGACGGGTGATAAATACAAGAACGCAGATTTGATCGTACTTTCTGACTTTATTGCCCCTAAGCAATCTGATGAAATGATTGCTCAGGTTGAAAAATTGAAAGAGCACAAAAACCGTTTCCATGCGGTTAGTCTTTCTAAGTATGGTAACCCTCAACTTATGACCATGTTTGATCACTGTTGGTCGTATCATCCGAGTCTCGTTGGCCGCTTCATGAAGAAGTGGTAGCGCTAGAACATCTTATTTAAATCGTTTTTGCTGTGTGTTTTTTGATTGAAGAGATCGAACATGCAGCAATTTGATTTAAATGTCAGCAAACAGAATTTAAATTCACATTTTTGTTTGACTATCTTCACTCAATCCGTAAAGTAGGCACCCGAACACAGCGGGGCTAACGTTTAGTCGGTTCTAACGTGTTGAAAAATGGCGCCTTGGCAGAGTGGCTATGCAGCGGATTGCAAATCCGTGGACCTCGGTTCGACTCCGGGAGGCGCCTCCATTCTCTTTCTCTTACGTTTTAATAAGGTAAGAAATTAGAAGAATGAAATTGCGATACTAGCTCAGTTGGTAGAGCGCAACCTTGCCAAGGTTGAGGTCATCGGTTCGAACCCGATGTATCGCTCCAAATTTTGTAATGTTGATTCATTTTGACATTAAGATGGTGTTTTACTTTTCAGTAATCGGCATCGCAATAAAGAATTGCGTGCCCTGGTGGTGGAATTGGTAGACACAAGGGATTTAAAATCCCTCGGCGTTCGCGCTGTGCCGGTTCAAGTCCGGCCCGGGGCACCATCTATTTGATTGTTATCTTGTTTGGTAATGTTCAAAAGAGTTGTTCTCTTAAAACACTATTGAAGGCGCCTTGGCAGAGTGGCTATGCAGCGGATTGCAAATCCGTGGACCTCGGTTCGACTCCGGGAGGCGCCTCCATCATTTAGAAAAAACCAGTCCTCGTGGCTGGTTTTTTCGTTTCTGGTACTTTGCTTCTTGTTTCTTCATCCTTACCTCTTCATTTCTCCCTTTGATATTTGCTAAGCCCAACGCCGTTTTGGTGGAATCCTAAGCCGAGCCTTTGTTGATAAACCGCTAAATAAATCAAAGTCACAATTAACCACAATGCTCAATTTGTTTCATTGTTTTATGGGATAACCCTAATTAAAACATGCGCATGAGTGATAGTGTCCCTCTTTATATTTCTTTAATTATTCTATAAGAGGTTCTTAAATATGCAATTTAGTCTAAAGAGAAAAATGGTTTTCTCTGTAGTTTTGGCGATTGCTGTTACATCTGCCATTCTTCTTTTCATGGGTTATAAGACTTTTCAAACAAACAGCTGGCAAGCTATAGAAAGTGAAAGTCGTAATACACTTCAAGCCCATGCAAAGGGCATCAGTGACTGGTTTTACGATAAGAAACAAGCAGTACATGGGCTTAAACAACAAGTACAGCTTAACCCTTCAATAGATATCGTTCCTCATTTACGTCAAACCTTGGTATCTGGTGGGTTTGGATTGAGTTATTACGGTAACAAAGAAGGTGAGATGTTCCGTCATGATCCTTCATTGAATAAAGCGGGGTATGACCCAAGAGTTCGAGGTTGGTATAAACAAACCTTAGCTGAGAACCGCGCAGTAACAACCAAGCCTTACGTGAGTGTAACCATGCAAACCTTAGTGGTGACATTGACCGATCCTGTGACCGAGAATGGATCGATCATAGGTGTTGTCGCATCTAACCTTGCCTTAGACAAGCTAATTGAAGACGTATTAGCCATTCAGGTTCCAGGTAATGGACGAGCGATCCTAATTGATAAGCAAGGCACGGTCGTTGCTCATAAGAATAAAGATTTCATCCTTAAGCAAGTCAAAGAGATAGCACCTGAATTAAGTGTTTCTGGATTAAACAGTGCTGCACAAAACTTAACGACAATTTTTACACAAGTTGATGGTGATGAGCGCGTCATCATGGCTGAGCCTATTAAAGGCACCGACTGGCTACTTGTGATTGAAATGGATAAAGACGTACTAGAGCAGCCGTTGTTCGATATGTTGATTAGCCAAATCACCACAGGTTTGATTGTATTGATCGTTATGGCTGCAGCAACCTCATGGTTTGTGGCTCGTCAATTAGTTGAACTGGGTCGAGTGAGTGAAGCATTAGCTGATATTGCGGAAGGGGAAGGTGATTTAACACAGCGCCTTCAAGTGTCGAGTAAAGATGAAGTAGGGCAACTTGCCGACAAGTTTAATGTGTTCGTAGATAGACTTCATGCAATGATGAAAAACGTGACTGATGTTTCGACGGCAATGAATAACGGAGCTGAACACGCCAACAGCAGCGCATTAAAACGCAGCGATAGCGTCAGCAGACAGCAAGACGAGATCACAATGGTTGCAACAGCTGTGACAGAAATGGCGACAGCAACAGCAGAAATTGCTACGAATGCTGATAGTACGGCCAAAAGTGCGACTCACTCTGTTGAGTTGAGCGAACAAGGCTTCCAACAGATGGCTAAAAGCCAATCATCGATCAATGAGCTTGCAACAGAGCTAACAAGCGCTGTGTCTATCATCAGCGAGCTTGAAGAGCATGGTCAACAAATCGCGTCTATCTTAGCTACGATTCGTGAAATAGCGGAGCAAACTAACTTACTTGCGCTCAATGCGGCAATTGAAGCAGCAAGAGCAGGCGAACAAGGTCGAGGCTTTGCAGTGGTTGCCGATGAGGTTCGAGTACTTTCACAACGAACTCATGCTTCAACAGAAGAGATCGAAGACAAGATCAAGCGCTTACAACAAGCGACTAGTGGTGCCGTTAAAGTGATGACACAAAGCCACGATATGGCGAAAACAAGCGTACATGACGTGGATATGGCGGGAGAGAGCTTGGCTCAAATACGTGAGGCAATTCAGATGATCAGCGATATGGCAACTCAGATAGCTTCTGCTGCTGAAGAGCAGTCATTGGTTACCGCTGAAATCAATGCGAATACCGAATCTGTTCGTGAAGTGAGTGATGTGATGGCAGTTGATGCGACGGATGCGGTTTCACAAGCCGATCAACTAAGTCATTTAGCGAGTGACTTGAAACAAGAGCTGTCACGATTCAAGCTTTAAGTGCAAGCTAATATTAGCGTAAGCACAAAGATCAATTAGAAACTAAAAAGAGCACTGGCTGTTAAAGCGTGTGCTCTTTTTTTATTTATAGAACATGCTCAATGTTTGTCAAAGAAGTCTTTGTTACGAATATACTTACTCATTAGGTGATAAGAGAAAGGCCGGATTAACCAACTGAATATTGATCGCCCTAGGCGTATTAACGTCGGTGTGTTTTCGTAAATCCTGCCGTTATAGAGCCAAAGTACTTTGCCTACATGCCAATACAATAGGGGAACCGGGGGCATAAAGGTCACGATGTCGATGTCACAACAGATACGGTAGGTTTTCTTGCTTAATCGGTAGTTCTTTTTGAAACTCCAATCACCGACCGCGGGCTGCCCAAACGTGACGATTCGTTTAATACAACCTGGGTATTTTTGGTCCAAGTAATCAGCGAATACACAACCAATAGAGCCACCAGAAGAGTGGCCAGTAATCGATATTCTTTTGCCTTGTTCTAATAGAGGAATCAAAGTGGTTTCCAAGCGTTCAATGACGGTTTGTCCCAGTTTATCTTCATTACGGCTTGGTTGGCTTTCTTGAAACATCAGATGGTAGAACCCCGCATGCACTCGATAGTTGAGCCCAATTCTTTTACAGCTTCTTGTCCATAGAGCAAAGGTAAGCAACCAATCTGAGATACTATGCGATCCTTTGATAACCACAACCACTTCATCTTTATCGCTGCTCCACAACACTCGAATCATGGTTTTGCCAAACTGATTCTTTATGATGCGCTGTCCATTAGGGTCAAAACCGTAACGAGTTTGTTTAAAAACTCTAGGGTAAGCGAGGTTGCAGAGCACAGCGTAGCGTTCATATTGGTATCGTTTTAGTGGCTTCACGTTGTCATTTCGTAATAGTCGTTACTTAAAACTCTAGCCTTTGAATGTGAAAAGCACATGAAAACGAAGGCGTGTTTCTCTAATTCAATGGAATTGACAGTATTTTGTGAGTCTGAAAATGGGAATTCGGCCTTTGAATTCCAACTCAAACTCAAAATCTACGAATAAGAACCGTACAAGCTGCACTAAATTCATTCGTTTGAGTTCGATAATTAATCACTTGAATTGAAAGATAAAATTTACTATTGACGAATTTTTTCTATCCGTTAAAGTACACCTCGTTCTCACGGCTTAGGTCGCAGAGAGATGGTGTTTTACTCTTCGGTAATCAGCATCGCATGATTGCGTTGCCCTGGTGGTGGAATTGGTAGACACAAGGGATTTAAAATCCCTCGGCGTTCGCGCTGTGCCGGTTCAAGTCCGGCCCGGGGTACCATCTATCTAGTTTCTACTTTAAGTAGAGTGTTGAACAAAGAGTGGTTCTCTTTAAACACTTCAATATATTTTTATGTTGATAAAGGCGCCTTGGCAGAGTGGCTATGCAGCGGATTGCAAATCCGTGGACCTCGGTTCGACTCCGGGAGGCGCCTCCATTCTCTTTCTTATTTAATTAATGAGAAATTAAAAGAATGAAATTGCGATACTAGCTCAGTTGGTAGAGCGCAACCTTGCCAAGGTTGAGGTCATCGGTTCGAACCCGATGTATCGCTCCAAATTTTGTAATGTTGATTCATTTTGACATTAAGATGGTGTTTTACTTTTCAGTAATCGGCATCGCAATAAAGAATTGCGTGCCCTGGTGGTGGAATTGGTAGACACAAGGGATTTAAAATCCCTCGGCGTTCGCGCTGTGCCGGTTCAAGTCCGGCCCGGGGCACCATCTATTTGATTGTTATCTTGTTTGGTAATGTTCAAAAGAGTTGTTCTCTTAAAACACTATTGAAGGCGCCTTGGCAGAGTGGCTATGCAGCGGATTGCAAATCCGTGGACCTCGGTTCGACTCCGGGAGGCGCCTCCATTATTTAGAAAGCCCGATCAGAAATGGTCGGGCTTTTTTACGTCTGCAGGAAAGTGGTTTGGCTTTTGAATGCTTTTCTTTTGCCTTTTCAGATAGAAGAACGCCCGTAAAACCCATTCATTACCTTCGAAAGGTTAGACACATTTAGAGCTGAATCAAAGAGAAAGTTGCTAGTCAAAGAGTCCAACGCTGATCAGTGAACTGCACTTGTTCAATGCTTGATAGGATATTCAAGCCATCGCGCGAAGTAACGGTGTCATTGAGCTGAAATTTACCGCCCCCAAGATTGTGGATTTGGTATTCACTTTTAGGACCATGTACTACAACCGTATTAACACCTAAATTTCCGGTTACCTTATTATCATATCCATTGATCTCAATATTTGCGTTATTCTTGCCCGATAGCGTTAGTTTCGTCAGATATTGAGAGTGATGAGTGTAGGGCGTTGCTGGGTCATATTGCATTTTAAAAGTGCCGGTGAATGTATCAGCAATGTATGCGTCGTAAGCCAGTGTTGGAGAGAAAATCTGTTCAGTAATATATTGCGCGTTAGGATCTCTTGTAGAAAAGTCGTCGCGAGTTTTAACTTTGTATAACCCCCACATACCTTCGCCACTATACGCCCCCCAAAGCCCGTAATAGCTATCAATGACGGCTGCAAAGTACTCTTGGTCAACACTGACTTCTTCTTGCCACTCTACCAAAGTGTCAACTGGAGGTGTATAGGCATTATGTAAAGCCTGAGTCTGTATTGTATTCAGCTCTTTTTGAAATAAAGGTAATGCCGATTCGCCACTTTGAGGGGAGTTAAGAACACCAATACCATAGTTATGGACTAGGTGGAGAATTTCTTCGTAAGACGCATCGCGGTGCTCTTCATAGTCCTGTCGAACATACCATTCTCCGCCTTCTACTTGAATTTCCTCTTCGAACAAGGGTTGGCCATCCAAATCGTCGTTATATTGGGGCTCATCGTGATAATTCATTAGTTTCAATATTGCGCCATTGTTCGCCATAGCATTTGCAATATCGCGTTTTGAGTCAGCGCTCCCGTACTTAGTGCCATCAACGGGGGTTAGATAGTGATTGAGAACATTGACTGCTTTGACTATCTGATAATTGCTCAGGCGATCCATAATTAGAATATGGATAGATTTGCCATTAGGGGCATTGACCGCGACATGTCGGTTATAACCTGCTTTGGAATACGCAGAGAACTGAGAAGGGACCGCTTCTATTGTGATCCCGTGAACAACGGATGGTTTGACATTTTCTTGGCTTGCCACAGGCTTGCTTTGGCTTGAACTATTACAACCGACAAGAAGAACAGTGGCAGCGAACGCAGTTAAAGATAACACTTTCATGGTACACATCTTATGATTTAGAACGTGGTGCTAATATACCGAGATGTCGCGTGATATTGGGTGATTGCAGTTGCCGTAATACATACCCATACAATGTCTTACAATGCCCGTGATCTGTTGGCTCTGTTATTTTAACCTGCCAACCAATCGAAAAATAGTGTGTCAAACCTTAAATCGGTCGATTGTTAGTGCTAATAGGTTATGTGATTTGCATATTTTGTGTACAAAGGAACGCAAGCGCAGCTTGTAGAGCTATTGAAGGTGAACCTTGGATTTTCTCAGCAAGTACGTTGTAGACTGTATTGGCATCAAAAAGAGTGATTTGAGGATAAAGTACGGGCTCTTTTAAGATCAAGCTAACTAGCTCTTCATGTGAACAACCACCAGACTGTTTTAATTGCTTCAGCGCCGCGATTTGGATACCAATATAAGGGTGCTTTAGTAGCCCGAGTAATTCTGTTTCGTCAGTGGTATATCGCACTAAACAGACTTGTAGAGCGAGGCTTTCAGAGGCTATTAGTTGTAAACGGTGTTGATCGATCCAGAGAGTACCAAGCCAATCGATGATACTTTCGAGATTGGAACAATCATCATTCAAGACTAGATCTAATACCGATTGGTTGAAGTAGGGCGTCTCAACGTCGGTCAAGTTGATATGATGACAACGCAAGGCAATGACTAGCGCGTGAAATTCAGCGTTGGATAGGCTGGTAAATTTTTTAGTCGAGCAAAGCTCCATCAGATATTGCTTGTCTTGACAGTATTCAATCGCTAACGCTAGGTTTGACAAGCTTTCGATTGCAACTCGTTTGGTTCGAGCATGTCTTGTTGAAGGTTTTGAATGCGCTGATTGCCTCAACGAATCAAGCGTGGAAGTGATAGGAGGCTGTGTGGCACTAGCGTCATCATTCGGACCGTTAAGTTGTCGATGTGGTACTTCTGTTGTCGCCGTTTCTCTTTCTCTTTCTCTTACGGTTTGATTGGTTGTAATAATTACAGGTAAGTCGACAATTAGCTCTTTTAGATAGGCCTGAGAACTCGGTGCTAGAGTATGAGATAGGTGATCAATGAGTTGTCGCCTCACTGAATTACTGCAAGTGCCCGATTGCAGTTGCTGACGGATAAAGGCAAGGCTTAGGGTTTGTGATATGTCACTTAGTAAAACATTCAAGCAATCAAGTTGAGTCGCTTCGTCTAAGCTCGAAAACTTCTCATAAAAGACGGGCATAAAGCGGCTAAGTTGGGCTTGTTTACTCTGCGGGTTTAAGCTCGAAATTAACTGAAGTATCGACGTTATTGAATGAGGGGGCTGCCGTTTATCTTGCCATTGATTCACGAGTTGTTGCTTGTGATTATCGCTAAGCAGTGCCGAAAGGATATCGATTGGAATTTCTTGCAATAAGTCGTGCTGACCAAGGTGCTTAATGTCGACTTGGTAATTCCATTTTTCCAATGTACTGAGAGATGTTTGTCTTATCTGTGGGTCTAAGTGCGAAAGGCCAGTTAAAAACATTTGCAAATACTCACGACTGTTCATTTGAGACAGGCGTTTAAAGGCGATTTGCTGGCAACGTAGATCTTGGTGTTGCGTGGCTTTGAATAACGTTATTTTATCCGGTGTGCTTTTCAATAACATACGCATATCACTTGTGCGCGTTACTGCAAAGTTCTCTTTAAGCAGTGCCGGTGAGTGACGCGATAGCACTGAGACTAGTTTGACCTGAACATCAGGCTCAGGGTCACTTCGAAGCAGGGGCAGTAAACGACTCGCTTGAATGTAATCTAAATTAAGTTCATGGTTATCCAAAATACGCGCAGCATTCAAACGGATATCATCACCATCATTCCATTCACCTTCCCAGTAATCGATATCGTCACAAACGACGTCTATCAATAATCCCTTCGCTTGTTCTGAATCGTTGTTGTGCTCAATAGCATTCAATGCGGCTAGTTTTACTTCGCTGTCATCCCACTGTTGAAAGCAGTGGATGATGTCTTTGATAGGAGCATGCTTGTCTTGAGCTAAACATTCTAGGCTTGTGATAACAACATCTACAACGTTGGATTCTAAACCTGTAAGCAAGAGGTGTTTAGTTTGCGAAAATTGAGCGAGAAACTGAGTTGCTAGAATTTGATCGGATACGTTCCCAGCAAGATAGGTATGTTCGACACAGAGAAGGAATTTATCGAGAGACATAGGTTTTAGTACCACTGAACTAACAAGTTTGAATAATAACTCTTATCATTCCGAATTGTATGATCCTAATCATATCTTTAATGTTTCACGTATTAATAATAGGCTTCATTGATAATAATCCTTAAAAAGGAATGCCGATGAGTGTTTTACGAGCACAGTCCACACTTCAAAGCTTCGCTCGAAAAGTCTGCGTAGTATTGTGCTCCTTTTTTACGATGAATTTACATGCTGCTTTGCCTCCTTTAGATATCGATCCAGCTCAAGCAGAACTCGGTAAACGACTGTTTTTTGATACTCGCTTGTCCGGGGATGACTCGATATCGTGTTCCAGTTGCCATATTCCGGCGAATGGCTTTTCTTATCCTGAACCGTTAAGCCCTGCGTATACGGGGAGTGATGGATTTCGCAATGCTCCAACACTTATTAATGCAGCCTATAAGGAGGTGTGGTTTCACGATGGTCGTATTGGCACCAATCTAAACGATGTGGTGCGGGAGAATATCACTGAAGACTGGCTGATGAATATGGACATGCGTTTGATGCAGGAACGCCTCAAACAAGACCCTATATACGTCAAGATGTTTAAAGCGGCTAATCTAGGAGAACCTTCAAATGGCGGAGTGCGCAAAGCCCTGCCTGAATATCTAAAAACATTGACTTCGAAAAACGTCCCTTTTGACAAGGGTGAGCTTAGCGACTTAGCGAGCCAGGGAGAAAAGCTGTTCACAGGCAAAGCGGGGTGCAGCCAATGCCATCGTGGCGCTCTGTTTTCGGACGGAAAGGCACACAATACCGGAGTGCCAGAAAATCATGAGATATTTTTAGACCCAATGCGGCATCAATCTTTCCTTGCCTACAACATGTTTATGGGTGTGCAAGATTACTTAACGTTAAAGCGCGATGTTGGTGCGCATGTTCAAACTCATAAAGCGGATGGTAGCGATCGCGGTAAGTTCATTACGCCAACGCTGCGAGAGCTGACTCAAACTGCGCCGTATATGCACAATGGTATGCTGGCTACGCTTGAAGATGTGGTTGAGTTTTATAATCAAGGCGGTGGCGAAGACTCATATAAAGACTCTCGACTCACCACGCTTTCCCTAACGGACTATGAAAAAAAGGCGCTGGTGGCTTTTTTGGAATCGTTATCTGGAGACGCCCTTATAGGCGAAGAATACGAATGGTTAGACTATGACTTCGGCTACGAATACACGGAGGATTGGTCAAATGCTCGTAACTAAGCGCTCTGTATTAAAGACGGCACTCTTTATTCTTATTGGGATGGCGGGTCTTCCTAAGGTTGTTGATGCAAAGGTACAGCTTGAGCCTCTCGGGGAAGTACCTGTGCCAGCGGACAATAAACAAACGCCTGAAAAAGTAGATTTAGGAAAGATCTTGTTTTATGACGGACGACTCAGCGGTGATACGACGAGCCCATGTGCTGGTTGCCATATTCAATCTCAGGGCTGGGGTTTTCCTGATGACTTATCTATGGGGTACCCAGGTACGGTACATTGGCGCAATAGCCAAACGATTATTAATGCGGCTTATTACGACAAATTTTTCTGGGCGGGCAGCGCTATGTCATTGGAAGCGCAAGCCAAAGATGCAGCGAAGGGCGCGGTCGCGGGTAATGGTGAAGATGACATCATGGAAGCGCGTTTGGCCTTAGTACCTGAGTATGTTGAACGTTTTAAGCGAGTGTTTGGTGATGATACTCCGAAAATACACAACGCTTGGCGCGCTATAGCCGCATTTGAACGTACGATGATTCAACGTGACACACCAATAGACAACTATTTACTCGGTGACAAAACCGCTTTGTCTGAGTCCCAATTGAAGGGAAAAGCACTGTTTGAGGGCAAAGCGAATTGCATTGCTTGTCACAACGGGGCTTTGGCATCTGACCAGAAATTCTACAACATTGGCGTGCCGCCAAGCCCTTGGTGGAATGATGATGGATTAGCGCAGATAACGTTTCGATTTGAGCTTTATTCTAAAGGTGTCACCGAAGAGATGTACCGCACCACAAAGGCCGACCCCGGTGCTTACTTTCGAGCTAAACGCAAAGAGATGTTAGGTAAGTTCCGCACACCGAGCCTACGTTATACAAAATACACTGCGCCCTATATGCACAATGGCACTATTCCAACTTTAGAAGCGGTGATTGATTTCTACGATCGAGGTGGTGTGGCAGATGATGGGCGCACTACTGGATACCCTCAGACCAAATCTGCTTTGATTCAACCTCTTGGTTTAACGGAACAAGATAAAAAGAACTTACTGAGCTTTGTAGAAGCATTTTCAGGTGAACAGATTTTTATTGAAGAGCCAACCATTCCAGAATACCAACCGCTATTTACTAAAGAAGAACTTGCTGGAGCAGAAAAATGATCGCCAACTCAGAGCAAAATTCGAGTAAACGACACAACAAATGCATGATGTCACGACGTGATTTTTTACTTTATTCCGGTGCGGCTACTGCCGTATCTATGGTTCCTCTTACCTTATTTGCTGGGACTGATTCTGAAACTCAAGTTGGAGGTCGTGTTGTCGGTTACCCGCGTAAGAAAATCGCCCAGTTAAGCCAACTTAGTAACCACATTCCGGTTCACTTTCAATATCCAGATGGAGGGAAAAACTCGATTGCGATGCTGGTTAAATCCGACATCGAATGTGGTGGTGGGATAGGGTTACAGCGCGATATTGTGGCGTACTCGATGACGTGTACTCATCAAGGTGGGCCTTTAACAGGTGCTTACAAAGCAACAGGAGAGCATCGCATTGTCGGGCAGTGTCCATTCCACCTGTCTACATTTGATTTACGACGTCATGGCATTATGGTTTCTGGTCAAGCCTTTGAGAGCTTACCTCAAGTACTGCTCGAGCTCGAAGGTGACGACATCTATGCAGTTGGCGTTATGGGGTTGATCTTTGGTCGCATGGAAAACCTGATCGATGTGGAGGTAGATTAATGAGTGAATCTTCTTCAAGCAATCAATCTCCTTTAAACCGTCAGTACCTCCAACCGACTAATACTTTACTGCCTCCTGTTCATGCTGAAGTTATCACAACAGCCTGTGACTATTGTATCGTGGCGTGCGGTTATAAGGTTTATCGTTGGCCTGTAAATAGCCCTTCAGGTGGAGCTCGCGCTAACGAAAATGCGTTTGCTGTCGACTTCCCGGTTCATGCATTACAAGCTTGGGTTTCGCCACAGCAACATAATATTGTTTCGCATAATGGCAAACCACACCATGTGGTTGTAGTGGCAGATAAAGACATACAGGTTGTCAATAAAGGCGGTGACTCTTCGGTTCGTGGTGGACTGCTCGCAAGAAAGCTTTATAACCCAGAAACACCAACCAAAGATCGATTGAAACAACCACTTGTTCGAATTAACGGTCAGTTACAACCTGTAGAATGGGATTTTGCGCTGGATATTGCGGCCCAAGTTGGTCGTCACGTGATTGATACGCACGGTTCGAACAGTTACTGCGTAAAAACCTATTCTTATCAGTATATTGAAAACACCTATGCAATAACAAAGTATGCATTGCGTCATGTCAATACCGCGAATTTTTCGTTTCATGACACGCCGTCAGATGTCACCGCAACCCCGGGCTTTCGAGATGCGGGTTTTGATAATTTTGCTCCAAGTTATGATGACTGGGGCGCGGCAGATACTTTGATGATCTGCGGAACGGATCCGTATGAGACCAAAACCATCATTTTTACGCAGTTCATTATGCCTGCGGTGCATCGTGGAATGAAAACCGTAATTTTGAACCCTCGTGAAACCGCAGGCATAGCGTGGCTTAAATCTCAAGGTGGATTGCACCTCGATATTAATCCCGGCAGCGATAATCTTGTGGTTGGTGCAATTGCTCGAGTGATCTTAGAGCAAGGCTGGCAAGACAATGAGTGGATTGAAAACTGGGTTAATAATAAATGGGAATCGAGTTCAGGTTTTGGTCAGGGTACTCGTAATACGCCATGGCAGTGGAGAACCACTTGGGGCAAGTTCCAAACCGATGGCTTTGATGATTATAAGCAATGGAATTTAGAGCAGAAAGAATACGCACCTGAGTATGCCGCGTCGATAGCGGGTATCGACGTCGAGAAGATCCACAAAGCTGCCGAGATGTTGGCAATGCCAGTGAATGGTCAAAGAGTTAAAACATCAATTGGTATAGAGAAGGGCTTTTATTGGTCGAACAATACCGGAAATACCAACGCCATCGCCTCCCTTGCAACGATCATCGGTACTGGTGGCCGAGAAGGGCGTGTTATTGGTCGATTTGGTGGGCATCAACGCGGTGGGTTAGCGGGTGGGAAACTTCCAAGGAACAAGTCTCCTGAAAAAGTGGCAGGCAGACGCAGACGCTCAATAGACACCGATAGGTACCTCTATTCCGGGCATACCCGTATGGCACATGTCATTGGTACAACATGGATTCAAGCTATGTGTGGTAGTTATGGGTTGAAAGAGAAATTCACCGACTTAACGACACGTAACCCTCACCAAGCGACGCGACGTGATAAACAGCACATTATAGATACACTCAAAAGGCGTGCAGATTCCGGTGGAATGGTCGTCATCAATCAAGATATTTACTTACGTGATCCTATAGGTAAACAGTTTGCCGATATCATCTTTCCGGCTGCGACTTGGGGGGAAGAGGATTTCATACGCGCTAATGGTGAGCGTCGGCTGCGCCTTTACCAACAGTTCGCTGATGCGCCGGGTCAGGCTAAGCCAGACTGGTGGATCGTTGCTCAAATGGCTTCCCGGATGGGGTATGACGGGTTTGATTGGCAAAACTCGAATGACGTAGCCGAAGAGTCATCGCGATTTAGTCGCGGTAGCCGTAAAGATTTCAATATGATCAAAGTTGCAGCACATTCTGAAGGAAAAACACTTCATCAAAAGCTCGCTGAATTTGGTACCGAAGGGATCCAAGGCCCTGTATTTTATAACTATGACACCAAAAAGCTGATTGGCACTAAACGCCTACATGATACTGAAATGAGTTGGGGTGATCTGGTCGACAAAGGGCTGCAAGATGGGCCTCAAGGCGCCAATATTATGCGTAAACAGCTTACTCAATTTAATAGTCAGACGGGGAAGGTCAATCTTCAAAAACACCCTTGGGATCTGTTCAGTGATTTCCACGCTTGGCTTACCCCAAAACAGGACGAGTTATGGTTTTCGAATGGTCGTATTAACGAAATTTGGCAGTCAGGTTTTGATGATACCGAGCGCAGGCCTTACATCACGCATCGTTGGCCTGAAAACTGGATTGAAGTACACCCAGAAGATGCGGAAAAACGGGGCATAGAAGCTGGAGATGAAGTACTGGTGTATTCGGAGCGGGTGGCCAATTTTAAAGATACGATTCTGGGTATCGAGTCAGACGATTTCCAGTTTAGTAACCTAATGAAAAATGGTCACATTCAACTGGATTACGCGGAGATTAAAGCCGTTGCGATTGTCACCTCAGCCACGAAAAAAGGTGTGTTGTATTGCAATATGATGGACATGAAGAACCCAGCGAATGCTTTAACAACAAGGGTAGTTGACCAAATCAGTGGTAACTACAACTACAAAATGGGCGTCGCCAAAATAAAGAAAATTGGTGAATCAAAATATAAGCGTGAGTTTGAAGGGTTCTCCTTTGCACCACGTAACATTGTGTAAGGGAAGTTTATGTTTGGCGTATTATTGGTTTTGCATGTATTGGCTGCCACCATTTGGACGGGAGGGCACATTATTCTCAGCGTCGTTATCCTTCCTAAAGTCTTGAAACACCGTTCTCCAGAAATGTTATTGGAATTCGAGCAAGGGTACGAAAAAGTGGGAATGCCTGCTTTGGTGATTCAAGTGGTGACCGGGTTGATGCTCGCTTATCATATGTTGCCGGACGTTAGCTTATGGTTTGATATGTCGATTCCATTGGCTCATGGCATTGCCGCTAAATTGACGTTGCTGTCTCTGACGGTATTGCTAGCCCTAGACGCACGCTTTCGTGTGATTCCAAAACTATCGAAGGACAACTTGGTTGATATGGCGCTGCACATTGTGCCAGTGACTATTATTTCAATTTTGTTTGTGGTTGTCGGAGTTTCATTTAGAACGGGGTGGTTAGTTTGATATGTTTGTACGTTTAGTGCGAAATATTTGACCATGTCTAAGTAGATAACAAGAAACAGCGCTAATTCGGCGCTGTTTCTTGTTACTGACTCCCGAAAATCGTTTTCAGACAGGCATTCCTATCTCAATACCAAATGGAGAGTCGGTGCTTTAAAAGTAGGGACAAAGGTTATTGAACCTTTTGCTCTGCTTGATCGAGCAAGCCTTGCATCTTCTTCTGAGCTCGGCGACTCACACGTTTTTTGGCCGCAGTGCGAGCTTCTTCTAAGTTAACACTTGGGTCACCCACGACCACTAGCGCCACCATTCCGTGTCGGTGATGTACTTTACATTTTATGCCATAAACTCCGGGCTTATCAAAAGTGACTTCCTGAGCGTTTGACCCGGATATCATAAGAGGTTTAGCGCCGTTAGGAAGCATCCCTTGAATACTATGGGCTGTATGAGAGCCAACGGTTCCTTTAAAAAGCACCTTATCACCAGGTTCGATTTCTACGTAATCAGGAATAAATTGATACATCTTGTCGATGTTCTCAGAATTCATGTCCATCACTTGTTTGATGACTTTTGTTTCAGCAAGTGCAGGAGTGGCAATGATAGTTAAGATCAGTAGAAGTACACGCATAGTAGTTGGCTCTATCAAATGAGAATTATTTCCAATAATTTTAATTTATTCACCGTTTGGTTGAAAGCTTGATTTGATATAGCCTCGGTGAATTTGAACGCTATATGTGCTGGATCAATTAAATTAACAGTTTGGTAACTGGGAAAGCTTTGTCTTCAAGGCTCGTTAATAATCTAAGGACATTTTGCGAGTTGTTTGTCACGATTCGGATTTAATAAAATGGATGACATTATGATTCAATGTTCATTTTTTGATCATTCATTCGGCTAAACCCTTTCATAACTGCACATAGTTCTTCATGAATTTGGAAATTAACGTAAGTTTCAGCGTTGTGTTAAGTAAGTAAATGAAAATGATTGTCATTTACTTGCGTTATTGCTAACCTATTGTGAAACTTTACAACACTCTCTCAAGTGCGCCAAAGTGTATATAAAATCCCGCTAAACCCTATCAAAACCAAGGCTATTCGTTTGCTTAGCTCGATAAATAAGCAGATCTACCTCTTTTGTTCTACCCCTTTCGGGTAGTTCGTTTTCGTAATTGATTTACATCATATTTTCATTTTCTTTCATAATTCATTATTCGTGTAGTTAAGAAATATATAACCTTCAGGAATTCTTATGAGCAAGATGAAGCTAGTCGTAATCGGTAACGGGATGGTAGGCCATCGCTATATCGAAGATTTAGTCGAGAAGACAGATGTTGCAAACATGGACATTACGGTGTTCTGTGAAGAACCACGTGTTGCGTATGACCGTGTTCACCTTTCTTCTTACTTTTCACACCACACTGCAGATGAACTTTCTTTAGTTAAAGAAGGTTTCTACGAGAAACACGGCATCAATATGCTGATCGGCGAACGTGCTATCAACGTTAACCGTGAAAAGAAAACAGTTTACTCAAGCACTGGTCGTGAAATTCAATACGACAAGCTTATCCTTGCTACGGGTTCTTTCCCATTCGTACCGCCGATTAAAGGCCACGAAGGTAAAGACTGTTTTGTTTACCGTACTATCGAAGACTTAAAAGCTATCGAAGCGACCGCTAAGAATTCTAAATCTGGTGTTGTTGTTGGTGGTGGTTTACTTGGCCTTGAAGCAGCAGGCGCACTTAAAGCGCTTGGCGTAACCACTCACGTTGTTGAGTTTGCTCCAAAGCTTATGGCAGAGCAGCTTGATCTTGCAGGTGGTAATCAGCTTCGTCAAAAGATCGAACGTATGGGTGTCAATGTCCATACAAGCAAGAACACGCTTGAAATTGCTCCTGAAGGCACTGAAGCTCGTAACGTGATGCGTTTTGCAGACGGCACTGAGCTAGAAACTGATTTCATCGTATTCTCTGCTGGTATTCGCCCACAAGACAAACTTGCTCGTCAAATGGGTCTAGGTATTGCGCCTCGCGGTGGTATCGAGATCAACGATCACTGTCAAACGACAGACAAAGATATCTACGCAATCGGTGAGTGTGCGTCTTGGAACCAAACGTTCTACGGGCTAGTGGCTCCTGGTTACAAGATGGCGACAGTTGCCGTTGACCACGTTGTTGGTAACGAAAGCACATTTGAAGGTGCTGACATGTCTGCGAAGCTTAAGCTTCTGGGCGTGAAAGTAGGTTCAATCGGTGATGCAAACGGTCGTACTCCTGGTTGTAAAAGCTACGTTTACCAAAACGAAGAGCAAGAAGTTTACAAACGCTTAATCGTTTCTGAAGACAACAAGAAACTGCTTGGCGCAGTAATGGTTGGCGATACTTCTGATTACGGTGACCTTCTTCAACTTATGTTGAACGAAATTGACCTACCAGAACACCCAGATGCATTGATTCTTCCAGCACACGCTGGTGGTGAAAAACCAACGCTTGGCGCCGACTCATTACCGGAAACTGCCGTTATCTGTTCTTGTTTCGACGTAACCAAAGGCAAGATCGCTCAAGCGGTCGCTGAAGGTCACCATACCATTGGTGATATCAAAGCAGTGACCGGCGCAGGTACAGGTTGTGGTGGTTGTATTCCACTTGTAACTTCTGTACTAAACGCTGAACTTGCAAAAGCGGGTGTAGAAGTGAAGAACGACGTTTGTGAGCACTTTGCTTACTCTCGCCAAGAGCTTTTCCACCTGATTCGTATCGAAGAAATCAAAACATTCGACGAGCTACTTGAGAAATACGGTAAAGGCTACGGCTGTGAAGTATGTAAGCCTCTAGCGGGTTCTATCCTTGCTTCTTGCTGGGGTGACCACATCCTTAAGCCTGAACTAGTAAAACTGCACGATACCAACGACAACTTCTTAGGTAACATTCAGAAAGATGGTACTTACTCGGTTATCCCTCGTATGGCGGGTGGCGAAGTAACGCCTCAAGCTCTAAGCGTTCTTGCGGATGTTGCGGCTGAATACAACCTATATACGAAGATCACTGGTGCACAACGTATCGGTCTATTCGGTGCTCAGAAAGATGACTTACCAGCAATCTGGAAGAAGTTAATCGCTGCAGGTTACGAAACGGGTCAAGCTTACGCAAAAGCACTTCGTATGGCTAAGACATGTGTTGGTTCAACTTGGTGTCGTTACGGCGTTCAAGATTCAGTTGGCCTAGGCGTGATGATCGAGAACCGATACAAAGGCATCCGTACTCCTCATAAGATGAAGTTCGGTGTGTCGGGCTGTACTCGTGAGTGTGCTGAAGCTCAAGGTAAAGATTTAGGTATTATCGCAACGGACGCTGGTTGGAACATGTATGTGTGTGGCAACGGTGGTATGAAGCCTCGTCACGCAGATTTATTGGCAAGCGACCTAGACCAAGAAACACTGCTGAAATACATCGACCGTTTCATGATGTTCTACATCCGCACGGCTGCGCCACTACAACGTACTTCGGTATGGATGGACAACCTAGAAGGCGGCGTTGACTACCTACGTGAAGTGATTGTTGATAATAAACTTGGCATCAACGACCAGCTTGAAGCTGACGTCGCTGGCCTAGTGGGTAACTTTGCGTGTGAGTGGACTGACACTATCAACGATGAAGCTCAACTTAAGCGCTTCTCACACTTCATCAATGCTGATGACCGTGATGAAAACGTTGTGTTTGTTAACGATGGCCGTGAACAACACCGCCCAGCAACATTTACTGAAAAACACCCAGAAGCGAAGGGCGACATCCTTCACGTTGAACTGGTTTAATTGGGAGACGACATCATGGCATTTACCAAAGTTTGTAAGATCGAAGATATTATTCCAGGTACCGGTGTTTGTGCATTGGTTGGTGGTGAGCAAGTTGCTATTTTCCGCCCAACAAAAGCCGAAGAAGTGTTCGCTATTAGTAATACTGACCCGTTTTTCCAATCAAACGTTTTATCTCGCGGTTTAACGGTTGAGCACAAAGGTGAGCTTTGGGTGGCGAGCCCACTTAAGAAACAACGCTTTAACCTAGCAACAGGTGTGTGCATGGAAGACGAGAACTTCAGCGTTAAAGCGTATAAAGCTCGTATTACCAAAGGTGCTGTTGAAATCTCAGCATAATCGAATACGTAACAAGATTTGATAGATCAAGGGTTCTAGTTATCGACATTGCCTTAGTTCGGCAACTAGAACCTTTTCCTATCCGATTTTAACTTTTAATTTTAACTTTTTAAGGACAACCTTATGTCTCCTGATTTTAAACCAGCTGAATTCGTTCAAACGATGATCGATGTGGGTGAAGCGAAAACGAAAACGAGTACTCGTGATCTTCTGATTCGAAGCACAATGGCAGGCATCATTCTTTCTCTTGCCGTTGTTGTAGCAATCACGGCTATCGTGCAAACAGGTATCGGCATCGTTGGCGCACTTGTGTTCCCTGTGGGTTTTGTCATTTTAAGCGTAATGGGCTATGACCTAGTAACAGGTGTATTCGGCCTTGCTCCTTTAGCGAAATTCGATAACCGCCCAGGTGTGACTTGGGGTCGTATACTGCGTTGTTGGGGTATCGTTGGCCTTGGTAACCTTATCGGTTCTCTAATCGTTGCGGTACTGGTTGCTATCTCATTAACGGGTAATTTCTCTCTAGAACCAAATGCAGTAGCGCAGAAATTCATCGCTGTTTCTACTGGTCGCAGCCTAGGTTTTGAAAACATGGGTATGGACGGCTGGATCACATGTTTCGTGCGCGGCATCTTCTGTAACCTAATGGTTTGTCTAGGTGTGATTGGTAACATGACAGCACGTACTGTGTCTGGTCGTGTCGCAATGATGTGGTTCCCAATCTTCATCTTCTTCGCACTAGTATTCGAGCATACAGTAGTAAACATGTTCCTATTCCCACTGGGTATGATTCTAGGCGCTGATTTCGGTATCGCGACATGGTTGAACTTCAACCTTATCCCAACAATCCTAGGTAACATCGTAGGTGGTTTGTTCTTAACATGTGTACCTTTGTTCCTAACACACGCTAGAACCGCTCCTTCTTTAGGTGCTAAGTAATTCTGAATACGGTGAAACGTAATTTGGTATGAGATTAAGAGCCCCAACAACATGTTTGGGGCTTTTTTAGTTCGAAAGCCTTAAACATCATCAATGCGCTGATTTTTATTGAGTAATACCAATCACAGTAAGTAAGTGATCAGAAATAGCGCAGGAAAAAGGCTTGAGAACAAGGCGGAATTTTTCGATAAGTAGTTATTCTACAATCAAAAATTCTAACGAAGTTATCGAGCGTTTTAACCAGCTAGGATGAACAGTTATTTACTACGATTGGTATAAAATACCCGCAATAGACTGTTTTGTTATAATTACTTCTATCTTCGTTAGTATTTAGACTGAATATTTAACTCAACACCTGATAGTCTAAGGGTTAAGGATTTGGATAAGTCATCATGAATACAGTGACTTATCACATAGATTGAAGCTTGAGATAAAACAAGCAAACCTTCGGAGCACAGCATGTCAGAAGTATCGTCATCGAATGTTAAAGAAGTAACCAAAGGATTGGTTTCATTAGTAGGCGCGGGCCCTGGTGACCCAGACTTACTTACCCTAAAAGCGGCACGCGTTATTCAACAGGCTGATGTGGTCGTTTATGACCGCTTAGTATCTAAAGATATCTTGGCAATGGCTAACTCCGATGCAGAAATGCTGTATGTGGGGAAAAAGCTCGACCATCACTGTGTACCACAAGATCAGATCAACCAACTGCTCGTGACTAAAGCGCAAGAAAACAAGCATGTTGTTCGCCTTAAAGGCGGTGACTCGTTTATCTTTGGTCGTGGTGGCGAAGAGTGTGAAACTCTCGCTGAAAATGGTGTGAAGTTTGAAGTGGTACCCGGAATCACGGCAGCGGCGGGCGCGACGGCTTACGCAGGCATTCCGCTAACACATCGAGATCACGCACAAAGCGTTCAATTCATTACTGGTCACCTAAAGAAAGATGGTGAAGATATTGATTGGCGTTCGCTTGCTCAACACAATCACACGAT
>NZ_CAWPOA010000035.1:55983-77055 GCF_963889365.1 Vibrio sp. OPT20
CGTGTTTTACATGGGTCTGAAAGAGAGCCCGAACATTCAGAAAAACTTACTGGATAACGGTATGCGAGCAGACATGCCGGTTGCGATTATTGAGAATGGTACGCGTCAAGAGCAGAAAGTGTTCCGTGGTGGTTTGAGTGACTTAGCCAATCTTGCGAGCGTTGCAAAGAGCCCAGCATTGATTGTGGTAGGTAGCGTTGCCCAACTTCATGAAAAATTGGCTTGGTTTAACAAGTAAGCTTAATTGATTAATTTACAAGTTAGTGTGTTAAGCGACCGCTTAGCTGACTAAGAATCAAATACTGCAGCGGCTACTTTGTCGCTGCATTTCTTTTTGGCGCATAGGCATCTCATCAATAATGTTGGTGATAAGGTTCCAATCAGTCTTCCCATTCCATCGGTGCTTTTCTTTTCCGTCTTTACCTATCAAAACAGCAGTATGTGAGCCTTTCGGTATTCCATAGCTGTCGGTTACCGCCTCTAAGTTAAATTCTTCTTCAAGCCAAGTAGGAACTGTGTAGCCGCTTTCCGCGATGACTATGATAACCACGTCTCGTTCATCCAATTGACAGTTATTGATCAACACTTCATTGAGAAACTCTTTGACGGCAGAATCTTCTTTCGGTGCAAAATAGATCACACTGCGGTGCGGTAAGGCCTTGGAGTGAGAGTAGGCTGGGTAAGCGTGTAACGAGTTGACTGACAGAATCATAAACATAACCGCGCTTGTTAATAGAGTTTTCAGTGATTTGGATAGTGCTCTGGCTAATGCTGCACAGCAACGTGGCAACACTGAGCCGTTGCTGTCGCTGCGAAGATATGATCTGATTATTTGTCGGTACTGCATGTTCCACCTTCCTTGATAAACTCAAACAAGCTATGAGTTAAACTAATAACAACTACGTTAAGCATAGCTAATGAGTTCATTTTTATTAAAGAAAGCGGCTCGCATTTTAGAGTTGAATAGAATAGGGTATACGGAAAATCTAAAGGTATGAAATTATGGAAAACATAGCAATTTTGGTCGACGTTCAGAACGTTTACTACACAACGCGCGACAAATACCGTTCTAACTTCGACTATAACCAGTTTTGGTATGTTGCCACGGAAGGGCGTAACGTTGTGGCAGCTAATGCTTACGCAATCTCAAGCCAAGATCCAAAGCAGCGTCAATTTCACCATATCCTTCGTGGTGTGGGTTTTAATGTGAAGTTAAAGCCCTTTATTCAGCGCCGAGATGGCAGTGCAAAAGGCGACTGGGATGTAGGTATTGCGTTAGACGCGATAGAACTTGCAGAGACGGTTGATACGATTGTTTTGGTATCAGGAGATGGTGATTTCGAAATCCTTGTAGAGCGAATCAAAGAGCGTTTTGGCAAACCTGTTGAAGTGTATGGTGTTCCGGGGTTAACTGCTCAAAATCTTATCGATTCTGCCTCAAAATTTGTACCGATTGAAAAAGATTTTCTTCTATAGAGGAAATCCCGCACTTTATAATTGAAATCAATAATAACGATAATTAGAATGCAAACTGTTCTTATTTATCGGTGTGTGCAATGTCTCGCGTTTTAGTTGTTGATGATGATATCCAGTTGTGTGAGTTACTGGGTGAAGTATTGGAAAATGAGGGGTATCACGTTGATACCGTTCATTGTGGTGAATCTGCGCTAGAGTTTATTCAATCGAACCCTGTCGATTTGGTTCTACTAGACGTAATGCTTCCAAACTTGAGCGGAATTCAAGTGGCAAGGCGTATTTGTCAGCGTTTTGCTACTCCCATTCTTATGCTGACTGCACTAAACGACGATGCCTCTATGCTGGATGGCTACCAAGCTGGAGCCGACCAGTACATCGCCAAACCTTTCAATGTTCCTGAACTACTGACTCGCATCAAGGTGATCTTGCGCCGCGTTGGTTTTGAACGTCAAAGGCAATCTTTGGCTTCATCTAATCAGGGCTTGTGTGAACAACTTTCTCGTTTACCTCTCACGGGCACTGAAAAAGATCTGCTGGATTATCTTGTCAAAAATGACGGGATTGTCGTATCTAAATCTGACCTTCAAATCCATGTTCTAAAGAAAGAGCTTTGTCCTTTCGATCGTAATTTAGATATGCACATCAGTAATATACGACGAAAGCTTGTTCAGGCTGGCTTGTCTAAACAACACATCAAAACCGTTCGTGGTAAAGGTTATAGCTACCTAGAGTCGGTAGGGGTATGAGCCAAAAACTGCTGCGTTGCCCCGATTTTATTGCCAAGCGTAAGGATGGCTTAACTTTCCAATTATTCAGTTACCTGACCGTCATTTTAGTTAGCATTTTGATTCTGCAAGGTGTCGCTGAAAGAGCCTTGATGAAAGCGCTGCTTAAAGTACCTGAATCGGTAAAGTCTGAAATGCTCGACCTCGCCTACCAAGCCAATGTGCTGATTGAGGAAGGTGACATGGATGAGTTAGCCGACTGGGGTAATGCTCAAGGCTACTATCTGTTTGTTATCGACGAAAACAATCGACCCATTACTCATCGACACATGCACCCGCACTTTGAATTCAAACTCAAGTACTTGCGAACGTTAGATCACCAACTTAGTGATCGTGTGAGTAAGCCGATATTCGGCCTGCCACTCAATAACGATAAAACACTGGTTATCCAACTCCCACACCAGTTCCACCCGGCTAAATCCTTTGCGCCATATTCTTACATGTTGAAAGCGGTAATAGCTTTGATCGTGTTGTCTCTGTTCTCAATTATCATGGCGAAAAGCCTGCAGCAGCCGCTGGATAGATTAAGAGAAGCGAGCCGCAGACTTGCGCAAGGCGACTTCACTGTCAGTGTTGTTTCTGAGTTAAATTCCACGACGCGTGAATTCAACGAACTTGCTCATGATTTTGATCATATGACGGTAGAGATTAAGTCTCTCGCTGAAAAGCAACGCCGTTTGATTCGTGATGTGTCTCATGAGCTTAGAACACCATTGGCAAGGCAAAACCTCGCATTGCACCTGTTGCGCAGCAAGGTAGATGATAAGAGTATTGGCTTGCTTGAGCGGATGGAAAGTGAAACGGAAGAGATGAACAAGTTGGTGGGTGAGATCCTTGAATTCAGCCGTCTAGAAACGTCTCGCTATGACTCCAAGTCAAGCTTGATGCACCTTGAGCATTATTGTTCGATGCTAATCGCGCAGATGCAAAATGATTTAAAACCGAATCAAACTTTGATTGGTGATTTAGAGACGCCGACATCAATGGTTAATGTTGATGAAAGGTTGCTCCTGCGAGTTATCGGTAATTTGGTCAGTAACGCGATCAAATATGCGGGTGAGAATGCTCATGTTGTCGTGACTACCTATGAACTGTTAACCGATAAACGTTACAGTGTCATATCTGTAGAAGATGACGGGCATGGCATTCCTGATAACAAGATTGCGGGTATATTCGACCCGTTTACTCGCATAGAGTCAGCGCGCGATAAACAGTCTGGTGGTTACGGGTTAGGTCTTGCGATTGTTAAAGAAGCGATGGGTGTGATGAATGGGCAGGTTACTGCTGAGAATAGAGACGGTGGGGGGCTTAGAGTGAACCTTATGTTCCCAATCGTCGATTAGCTTTCTGTTTTTATCTGTCGTGTGCGCTTTAGATAACGATGACGGAAAGCGTGCTGAGAAACATTGCTTAGAAATATAGCCCAATAAAAAACGCCACTGCAGATGCAGTGGCGTTTTTGTTTATACGCTTATCAGCTAAGGCATAGCCATTAATTACGCCTTAGCTTGAAGGTAAGAGCGACAGAAAAGCTAGATTATGCCTGTTGGCGTGTTAGCTTAACTTCTTCTTCTTTCTCACCAGCAGCAGGGTCATTGAAGCGAGCTTCGTCAAAAGAACCTTCAGACTTAGCCACAATGATAGTTACGGCACTATCACCTGTGATGTTTACTGCGGTACGAATCATATCAAGAAGGCGGTCAACACCCATGATTAGAGCGATACCTTCAAGCGGTAGACCAACTTGGTTCAATACCATCGCTAACATAACAAGACCAACACCTGGAACACCTGCAGTACCAACAGACGCCAATGTCGCTGTTAGGATAACCATAAGGTAATCACCCATGGTCAGGTCGATGTTGTATGCCTGTGCGATAAATGCCGTTGCAACACCCTGCATGATAGCAGTGCCGTCCATGTTCACAGTTGCACCTAGTGGTACAGTGAAAGAAGCGACTTTGTTGTCTACGCCCATGCGGTTTTTAGCCGTTTCCATCGTTACTGGAATCGTTGCGTTTGAAGATGCCGTTGAGAATGCAAACATGATTGCATCTTCCATCTTACGTAAGAACGTAATTGGGCTTAGGCCTGTGAATCCTTTAAGCATTGCGCTGTAGGTAACCAAACCGTGTAGAAGTAGGGTACCAGCAAGCACTAAGAAGTATTCAGCCAGGTTCCAAATTGCGCCTAAACCAAGGCCAGAGAACAGCTTCGCCATCAAGAAGAACACACCGTAAGGTGCAAGGTTCATCAGAAGAGCAACAAGCTTCATGATCACTTCGTTCAAGTCAGAGAAAACCGCTGCGATACGCTCGCCAGGTTTACCCGCTGCACTGATTGCAATACCAAACAACACAGCAAATACGATAACTTGCAGCGTTTTGCCCTCAGCCATCGCCTGAATAGGGTTGGTTGGGAACATGTCGATGATTACTTGGCCCAAAGAAGGGGCGTCCGCTGATTTGAAAGAGCTCGCAGCAGTAAGATCCGCACCAGCTCCAGGTTGGAACAGGTTACCGATAGTGAGTGCTAGAGTGATAGCAACGGCTGTAGTACCGATATAAAGTGCAAGCGTTTTGCCACCCATACGGCCAAGAGTTGATAAGTCTTTAAGAGAGCTTGTACCGCACACTAGTGAAACGAAGACTAGTGGCACAACAAGCATTTTTAAACTGGCGACAAAAATCTGTCCGCCTACTTCAAAGAGTCCGTTAACGATGTAGTTGTTAACAAATCCGCTGTCTGCAAAAAGGGATTGAATGGCAAATCCCGTTAATATGCCAACGACCATACCGAGGATAACTCGACCAGTTAGAGACATAGGTTTCTTGGTATTCATTTAGAACACTCCTTATTATTTATAACTTTGATACCTTTTCAAAGTGAGCGGGAGATTAGCAGTCGGTTGATCAAATCGAAAAACAAAAAATGAGTTTGAAATTATAGATGTGATCAGAATCACTGATAATTGTGTAAATTAAACAAATAGAAACAAAATAATTCACCATATATTTACATTTATCGAGGGTTTTATACATCAATCAGTCGTTTCAAAGGTAGTAAATAAGACAAGACAGTATTTGTATTGATCTTGGCTGCTTAGATTGATCAGACCAATGACCTTATAGTGAAATGTTGAATTCATGTTTACAGATCTGCACGCTCAATTAACGTATTGAATTGATTTTTTTGAGCTAAAGAAAGTGTACGTTCAGTGGGCTTTACAAATCTTTACGAATGCAAAGAATGTAAATTTAATGCAAATGGTAATAGTTATCACTTATATTCACTCCCGAAATGATTCAGTGGTACCGGAAACGGTTCAACCGAGCACATCGAATAAATAACAAAGTGCTCGTACAAAAGAATAAAAGCGGAGTAAAGGACATGTTTTCAAAGAGCCCATTGGCCTTAGTGATCGGCGCAGTATTAGCTTCACCAGCAGTATTGGCAGAAACAGCAAAAACAGACGAGCACATGGTTGTTGAAGGTCGTGACTACGGTTACAAGGCCGACACAAACACTACAGCAATGCGCATGGAGGCGACTCAATTAGAGACTCCGGGACAAGTTTCAGTAATCGATGAGCAAATTATCGATGAACAGCGCGCAAGTACGTTAGGTGAAGTTCTTAAAAACGACGCATCTGTTGGTGCGGGTTCTAAGTCAACTAACCGTGAGCGTTTCACGCTTCGTGGTTTTAATTTGGAGAGTAGCTCTGGTTACCTGCGTGATGGTGTTCAACACTGGTCTCATTACCGCCAACCGGTAGAGCTTTTGGAGCGAGTTGAAGTATTGAAAGGCCCAGCTGGTCTACTTTACGGTAAGTCTGCTCCTGGCGGTCTTGTGAACATGGTTTCTAAGAAGCCAACCTATGAAACTCAAGTTAACGTAAGCCAAGATATTGGTTCTGATAGCTACACTCGTACTACTGCTGATGTAAGTGGCTCATTGAACGATGACCAAACTTTACGTGCTCGTCTTATTGTTTCACAAGAGAACCAAGACTCTTACCGCACACGTTTTGATGGCACAGATGTAGAGACTGACCGCTTTGTTGGTGGTCTATTTGTTGATTACGATATTAACGAAGACATCATGTTGTCAGTTCATTACGACCGCACAATCGAAGAGGGCGATTTAGACAATGGTTCTAAAATCGATACTTCTACAGGCAAGGCTATCGACCCTAACACGGTTAATGATCAACGCTTTGCTAAAACCGATAACGACGTTGCAAACTACGGTGCATCCGTAACCGCTAACTTGAACGACGCTTGGTCTGTGAAGACTGGCATCAGCCGTCAGTTCTATGAGCGTCAACGTACTGAATCTGATAACGGTGTAGATTCGCAGAAAGATAAAAGTGGCAACATTACTGGATATGGATACAAAGTATCAGATCGTCACGACGAGTGGACGTTTGACACGGCTTATGTAGATTTTACTGGTGATTTCGATGCACTAGGTGTAAACCACCGCCTACTTGTTGGTGTGAATGGTCTTCATTACGATTACGAGCGTTTATACGATTCTGGTTACACATGCGTTAACGCAACTGAAGCTGAAGCAGCTGCTGCATGTGGTAACGGCTTTGATATGCCTTCTAACGTTAGCTACAAGAACGACAATGAAGTGTCTCACTCTGAAAGCCAACACTACGGTCTTTATGTTCAAGACTTAGTAACGCTGACTGAACAATGGCAAGTACTTGGTGGCGTGCGTTTCGCTTACGACAAAACGACGAGCAGCTCTAATCAAGAAGAGAGCTACAACAACATTCTTCCTAAGCTTGGTGTGATTTATTCACCAGCGTCTAATGGTTCTATTTACGCGGTTTACTCTGAAAGTTTCGAACCTGTTGGCGAAATCACAGATAAAGATGACGTGAACTTTGGTCAGTCTCAAGATGCTAAGAAGGGCACACTTTACGAGCTAGGTTCTAAGTGGGAACTGTTTGATGAGCGTCTGTTTGTATCAGGAGCATTGTTCCAGATCACTCAATCGAATATGCAAGTGACGGAAGATCTAGACCCGGCAAGCAATAACGGCAAAGAGACACGCACAAGCCAAGTCGGTGAGCAAGTTCATACTGGTGTAGAACTGTCTGCTACCGGATACATGACTGAAGCATTCTCTTTGAGTGCATCAACCATGTTCTTGGATGCTGAATACCAAAATGACCCTGCACTTGAAGGTAAAACTCCAGCAGACGTTCCTGAGTTTACGGCTAGCATTTGGTCTACTTATGCATTCAATAACGGTACTGATGTAAACCTAGGTATTTATCATGTAGGTGAGCGTTACACAGAAAGCGCTAACACATTCAAAAAAGATGCTTACACTCGTGTAGACATGGGTGTGTCTCATACAATGAAGTATGACGAAAACCTAGATTTTGTTGCACGTTTCAACGTAGAGAACTTGTTTGATACAGATTACCTTGAAGGCGGCAGCACAAGTAGCGTAGTTGTTGGCGAAGGCCGCAACTACATGGCAACACTGCAGGTTAAATACTAATTTGTCTGTAGGATGTCATTGATAGCTTAAATACTAAGGGGAAGGTTTCGATTTTCCCCTTTCGTGATTCTGCTATTTAGTAAAAATATCCCTAGTAATGCGAGTGACTTTTAATGATAATGAGACTGCTTATCAATAAAACTCATTTGACCTTCTTCTTATAGTAAATGACTACAATTATGAATCTTTTAAAAACTAGCCTAGCGCTTGCGATCAGCTTGGTTGCAACGTCTTCGATGGCAAACAGCTTGGATCAAGCTCAATCAATTCAAAACAAGACCAATAACGCGTCGGCTTCGAGCCAAAAGGTTATTGATAAAAGCTCACAAGCGACTTTAATGCTGCAAGCTGAGATTGAGCGACTGCAAGAAGAAGTTAAAAACCTAGAAATCTATCACGATCACCTTGCTGCATTGGTTGAAAGCCAGAATCAAGAAGCTCAGAGCATTGAAGGGCAGATCGATGAAATTAAACTAACGCGTCAAGGTGTTGTGCCTTTAATGTACAAGATGATCGATGGCCTCCAAGAAGTTATTGAAAGTGATCTTCCTTTCAAGAAAAAGAGCCGTCTGCGTCGCGTTGAAAAGCTGAAAGCGATGATAACTCGTGCTGATGTCAGCGACGCTGAAAAATATCGCCGTATCTTAGAGGCGTATCAAATTGAAGTGGATTACGGTATTAAGCTCAGTTCTTATTCAAGCCGTGTCGAATTAAGTAAAGATAAAGTACTTGAAGTTGACGTTTTGCATCTTGGACGTATTTCACTAGTCGCTCGTAACTTGAATGGTACTCAATATTGGTCTTGGGACCAAAATAGCGCCCAATGGCAAGAGCTTGATTCTTCGATGAAATCTGAGTTGGACAAAGCGTACGATATTGCTAACAAGCAAGCATCTCCAAGCTTAATCACTTTACCTGTTTCTTTAACTGTTGCGGAGGTTAAGTAATGAACTTTAAGCCATTAGCAGCATTGCTTTGCATTACGTCCATTTCATTTTCTGCTTTCTCTGCATCAGACACGACTGCTCAACTAGTTAATAAAGCAAAATCAGAAAGCCGCACTCAAGCTTCTCACAACGTGGTGCGTGAGGCTGACTTCAAAAAGACAGAACAAGAACTCAAAGCCATCAAAGCACAGCTTGATGCGAAACGTACATCGGTTCAAAACGCGACAGACGTTCTAACGAGTACATTCAGTGATAACGAAAATAAACTGGCTCGTTTAGAAGAGAAACTGCGTTTAGAGACTGGTAGCTTAGGTGAGTTGTTTGGAGTTGTAAGACAAAACGCGAAAGATCTCGATCATGAACTATCTGACACCGTTACTAATGTCGATCGAGCTGTTTACACAGAAACTGTTTATGACATCGTGGACGCTAAATCATTGCCTTCGATGTCTCAATTAACAGGCCTTTGGTTAAGCATGATGGAGCAAATCAAAGCGAGCTCGGAGATAAGCAAATCGACTGTTGCTCTTGTTAATGATGAGGGAGTAACTGAAAGTGCAGAAGTTTATCGCCTAGGTTCTATTGGTTTGGTTGCAGAACCAGGTTACGTATGGTGGGACTCTAAGCACCAAGATGCGATTGTTTACTTGAAGCAGCCATCAAATGGTCCAACACTGGCGTCGCTTTCTACATTAGCTAATGGCGAAGTGTCTAACGTGGTAGTCGATCCCTCCCGTGGATTCATGCTAGATCAATTAGCTTTGGAACCAAGCCTAACTGACCGCCTTCAAGCGGGTGGTGTTGTTGGTAAAGTGATTCTTGGCTTGTTGGCAATTGGTTTAATCATCGCATTGGTTCGTGGTATTTCTTTGGCTATCGCTCGTCAGAAAATTCGCGCACAACTTAAGAACCCTGAACAAGCGGGCGACAACCCTCTAGGCCGTGTTCTTGCAGTTTACAGAAAAGAGCAAAACCAAACGGTTGAAGCACTTGAGCTACGTCTATTAGAAGCGGTCGTTGATGAACAGACTCACCTAGAGAAAGGTTTGTCGATGCTGAAACTTCTAGCAGCGCTCGCACCTATGCTTGGCTTGTTGGGTACCGTAACCGGCATGATCGAAACATTCCAAGTGATTACACAGTTTGGCAATGGCGACCCTAAAGTGATGGCGGGTGGTATTTCGATGGCGCTTGTAACAACCGTACTTGGTCTTGTTGCTGCAATGCCACTACTACTGGCACACAACATTCTTAGCACTCAGGCTGAAAACATTCGTAATATTCTTGAGAAACAAGGGATTGGCCTTGTTGCTGAACAGGCAGAAAAGACGGTTGAATCAAAAGCTGTTGTTTCACCAGTTGGGACTGCTGCGTAATGGGTATTTTGTCGGGTTCTCTATTACCAGCGAGTTGGTTAACGAGTGACTGGCTGCTGTCTTTATCAAGCTTTATGGAGCAGGGCGGTTTCGTCCTGTGGTGGCTAGCCGCTGTTGTCCTAGTGTATTGGGTGCTTGTGGTAGAACGTGTGCTTTATCTAGCGTTCTACTTTCCAAAGCAACGCCAAGCTTGGATTATAAAGTGGCATGAAAGAGAAGATCACTCTTCTTGGCATGCTAAAGCCATTCGTGAAGGTTGGTTAGGCCAAGCGAGTATCTTACTTAACCAAAACTTGAATTTTATTAAGCTGTTAGTCGCTATTTGTCCTATGTTGGGCTTGTTAGGTACCGTTACCGGTATGATCTCTGTTTTTGATGTCATGGCGACTCAAGGAAGTAGTGACCCTAAATTGATGGCTTCAGGTATCTCGTTGGCAACACTGCCAACCATGGCAGGTATGGTTGCTGCATTAGCTGGCATGTTTGTTCACGCTCGTTTAGCGAAAGTGTGTAACCGCTTAGAATTGAAATTAGAAAAATCTTTAAGGAGTCAACGATGAGACTCGGTCGACGTCATTCTAAAAACGAAGAGGCTCAAATAGACCTTACTTCGATGCTTGATATTGTATTTATCATGCTTATTTTCTTTATTGTGACCAGTTCATTTGTTCGTGAATCAGGGGTTGAAGTCAATCGCCCACAAGCTTCTAACGTAGTAAGCCAAAAAGATGCGGGCATCTTTGTAGCGATTACTTCTGCGAATGACATCTTCATCGATAAACGTGTTGTTGATGTTGAGCGTGTCCAAGCAACGTTAGAACACTTGTTGCTAGAACAACCTGATGCTTCTTTGGTTATTCAAGCGGATGAACACGCTTACAACGGTACGGTTGTTAAAGTGATGGACGCTGCTAAAGGTGCGGGTGTTAAAAACATTGCGCTTGCTGCTGAAAAGCGATGATCTTGGAGGATCTTCATAAATGATTCGCCTATTTCTTGCTTTACCGCTAGCGGGCGCATTGGGCTTAGCTCTGTTTTCTTTTATGGCTTGGATGGTCGATAATGGCCACCAACGTTCACCAGATAATAGTGAGACGTTAAGTTTCAATATGGTGATGGTGGAACAAGAACAAGAAGTCCAAAGAAGACAGCGTGCAGTCCCTGAAAAACCAGAAATGCCAGAGCCGCCACCGGAAGCGAAAACGTCTCAGTCACAAGCTGAAGTTACGCCTCTGAATTCGATGTCTTCACTGCCGTCATTGGATTTGAATACATCGGTTGATGGCTTAGCGATTAACGCGCCGACATTTTCTGATTTTGGGTCGAACCAACAGGCAATGCCTTTATATCGAGTAGAACCTCGTTACCCAGCGAAGGCGCTTAAACGTGGCGCTGAAGGTCATGTCATTATGTCTTTTACTATCGATGAGACGGGGCGCCCAGTTGATATTCAAGTCACTGACGCAAACCCACGTCGTATGTTTGAACGTGAAGCGATGAGAGCACTTAAAAAATGGAAATATCAACCGAAAGTCGTCGATGGAAAAGCGATAGCTCAGGTTGGTCAAACCGTGAAACTAGAGTTTAAGTTGGCAAAATGATGAAACAGATGTGGATATTAGTGGGCTTGTTGTTAATGCCCCTTACAACACAAGCAAAAGAGCTAACTCAATATACTGCTATTCGTGTTCAAAAGGCGCACAAGCTTGCTCAAGATGAACAGGTTAAGCAGGCGATTGACGTACTTGCAGGTTTGGAGCTTTCTAAAGGCTACGATAAAGCGTACGTAGCTCGCATGCTTGGTGTGTTTTACTGGCAAGATGGTAAAACCGACACGGCAATTAAGCAGCTTACTTATGCGGTCGACAGTAATTTACTGGTGGATGAACAGGCTTGGGTAACGAAACGCATGCTTGCTGATCTATTACTAAACGATCAGAAGTTTAAAAAAGCGCTTCCGCACTATTACGAGTTAGTAAAAACTGTGCCAGAAAAGGAAAAGAAAGACACGCTTTGGATGCGAATTGCACAAGCTGAATATCAAATTGAAAACTGGTCAAAAGTACTGGTGGCCATTGGTAATCGCGACAAGTTCAATTCAAAACAAGAGCTATCACCTTTATCGCTAAAATTGGGCGCTCAGCTACAGTTAAAGCAGTGGAAACAGTCTATTCCGACACTGGAAAGCCTCATTGAACTTCAACCAGAGAAAGATAACTGGTGGCGTCAACTTGTTGGTATTCAGCTAAGATTAGAACGTAATCGTGATGCATTAAACACGTTAGCACTGGCTGATCTACAAGGTGTTGAGCTGAAAAATTCAGATCGCCGCTTGTTAGCACAGCTTTACGCGAAACGCGGCATTCCAGAACGTGCAGCTCAAGAAATTAGCAAGCTAGATGATGCGAACAGCGACGTTCAACTTCTGGCAGAGCAAGCAACCTACTGGCAGCTAGCGAAAGAGTGGGACAATGCGATTGAAGTGTGGACGTTAGCGTCTAAAAAAGACACTCAATATCATTGGAATGTGGCTCAACTATTGGTTCAGCAAGGTTACTACGACCGAGCGCTTGTTGTTTTAGACAAAGTGAAAGACAAAAACAAACAGGCTGACGTTGCATTAGCAAAAGTGCGCTCATGGTATAAGTTAAAGAACCTAGACAACGCGCTTGCTCAAGCTAAGCGTGCGAACAACATTGAACCCTCTTCTGAAGCGAAAGGTTGGATTAAGTATCTGACTCAGCTAAGAACTGTGAGTGATAACGGAAACGTCTAACTGCTCATAGCAAACAGAAGACAAGAAGCTGCACATAAGAAATAAGAAAAGCAAAAGGGTGTCATTTTATGGTTCAAATGACACCCTTTTTCAATTTATCTCATAATTTAATCGGCTAGAGTCCATCTAGTTTTACTGTAGGATTAATCGATTACGGATCGCACATCGCCCCACTAGACGTTGCACTTTTAATTATTCCATTGGTGTCAGCGATCCAGTTTATCGTGCAATCACGAGAAGGGTTTTTAAAAGCGTGCAGAGTACTACCATCCTCTAATGTTTTTTGAGTCTCTTTCCATGCAAACGTTCGTGATTCCCAAAAGCTGATAGGCCGTGAGCGTTCGGTTAGGTAGCGTTCTTGTACTTCGGCTATGTCTGAACCTATGTACTTCTGGATATGTTCTTCCGTGCTGGCCACTTGGCTACTGCACGCTGTTATTAGCGCAGCAAAAACCAAAACAACAATAATACGCATGTCAAAATCCCTTTAAGCTTATTTAGCTCTCTTTCGTCGGTTGTTGATTCTACTTGTTGGCAACGTACATCCACCGACGAACCCATTGTTTGTTGATCTTTAAAGTGATCCAACCGCCGAATAGTCCCAATTCTCAATCGTTAAAGCCACTATTGCTACCTTAAACTAATCTCAATCAAGCATGTTTAGATTGAGTTTTTTTTGAGGCTTGAGCTTGTTATCAGTTAGCTCAAATACAACTTATCAATTGCCTCTAATACAAGTTAGCAAGAATATGCAAACAGTTCGATTACTTCCCATGTAATGTTATGTAAATTTCCTTACGCCGCTCGGCAAACGTAAACAATGTAAATTGAATGCCAATACGAATGATTATCAACTAAATTGACGCCATAAAATTTATAGGTATTGGTTTGTATGTCGTTAAAAAGTAGGGCGGTTCAATCATGGGCTCGTCGACTTCATGTTTATATTTCAATGGCGCTTCTGTTCGTTGTTCTTTTCTTCTCAGTGACAGGTATCACCCTTAATCGACCTGAGTTATTTGAATCAACTCAACCCAATATCCAACGGTCTACGTTAACGCTTCCTACAAGTTTATTTTCAATCCAAGACGGGCGATTAAAAGCCGACGAAACGGCCTTTGAAACCTTTCTGTTTGAAGAAGCCACCCTATCTGGCGTTCCTTCAGGTTTAGACATCTACGCCGAGATTGATGACGGTGAGTTGCTGATCGGTGAAGTGTCTATGGACTTCAAAGGACCGGGCTACAACGCTTCTGTGTTTGTTGACGTGGCGTCTGAAATGGTGGAAGTCGAAACCACCAATTACGGCGTTATCGCACTTTTGAATGATCTACACAAAGGCCGTAACAGCGGTGAAGTTTGGAAGTGGTTCATCGATATCACAGCGCTACTGATGATCTTCTTTGTACTTACAGGCGTGTGCTTACTGTTACCTAAGAAAAAAACACTGAATACCTCCATTAAATGGACGGTATTTGGTTCTGCAATCTCACTTGCTATCTATTTTGTCGCCGTACCTTAACCCCTCGTTAGCTTGATGAATTAGGCTGATGAGTCAGTTTAGTGAATCAGCTTGAAGAACGAACTAAAGGTTAAACGGATTTAAAAGGTTGTTAAACATGAAAAAAATGAACTGGAGCAAGGCGCTTCTTGCTTTATCTCTTTTGCCAAGCCTAGGTATGGCACAAGCGATCCCTGATACGGCAAAACTTGATGTGAACTTTAAGCTTCCAAAGATCGATACCTCTATGTACGCGCGTCCTTATGTGGCGGTATGGGTAGAGAACAGCGAACGAAATTCAGTGAAAACCATTGAGCTTTGGGTCGGTAAAGATGAATGGCTGAAAGATTTACGTAGCTGGTGGAGAAAGGTAGGACGTTACGATCGTGAACTGGTTGATGCTGTGACGTCTGCAACGCGTCCTGCTGGCCAGTACCGTTTCGTTTGGGATGGTAAGAGCGATGACGGCCAAGCTCTAGAGCAAGGCGAATACACGGTCCATATCGAGGTTGTGCGTGAACACGGTGGCCGCAATTACCTTCGTCAAAAAGTATCGCTAACGGATGTAAATGCTTCTTATGAGCTAAAGGCGACAGAAGAGACGGGTGAAATCAATCTGAACTACATCGCTAAATAGTAAGTGCGAACAGTAAAACCAAGCTGAACAGAATAGACAGTCGTCATCGTAGGCTCAGATAGAGCGACACGGCTAACAATTATAAATAATGGAATTGAACATGATGAAACAAACAAAAATTAAGGCACTTGCACTAGCGGGTGTTATGGCGTTCGGCCTAGCGGTTACGACAACGGCACAAGCTCACCCACGCTGGATTTTGCCATCACACTTTACCGTATCGAAAGAAGGCGGCGATTGGCTAACGTTCGACGTGACTGCATCTCACGGTACGTTTGTTTTTGATAAGCCTGCAGGCAGTGAAAATGCACATGTCATCATGCCTGATGGCCGTAGCGAACGTCCTAACTTTGTTGTTCGCGGCAAACGTCGTTCAATCTTTGATTTCTACTTTGAAGAAGAAGGCACGCACAAAGTGGCGATCAACAATGAGCCTTCTTACTACACGCAATACAAAGCGGGTCGTCGTGACACAGTGAAATGGGTCAAAGCAAACAAAGCGGAACGTGATTCAGTTCTTCCAGAAAAATCGCGTGACGTGGTAACACAAATTAGTTTCACCCGTGCGGAAAGCTACATCACAGTGGGTAAGCCATCGGATTCAGTATTTAAGATTGAAGGCAAGCTACTTGAAATGAAGCCAGTCACGCATCCTTCAGACATCATTGAAGGTGAACCTGTGACATTCCAATTCTTCTACAACGGTGAAATTCAAAAAGACGTGAAAGCGGAAATCACTCGTGAAGGCACGCTTTACCGCAACCACCAAGAACAGATTGATGTAGTGAGTGATGAGAACGGCGAAATCACGTTCACTCCAGACGTGGCTGGTCGTTACGTAATGAAAGCGAACTACAAAGGTGAGTTGATTGACAACCCTCTGGCAGACAAAGCAAGCGCGAACGTTCACCTAACGTTCGAAGCACTGCTTCAATAATCTGTGATATCGGGGCTCGATCCCTGATTAAGTAACCAAAAAACTTAAGGGCTCATTTGAGCCCTTTATCGCTCAGTTAACTTCTGAGAATTTGCACTGTGGCTAGGGTACGAACCATGACAATAAAAACAAAACTAAAATCGATAATCACTCCATGCTTGGCACTGGGACTTGGTTTCGCTGCATTACCTGCGCAAGCACACTTTCCATTGATGAGCTGCTGGTTTGAAGGCACAACCGTGGCTTGCGAAGCGGGCTATTCAGATGGTAGCAAAGCGATTGATTACGCGGTTCAGATGTACGACTACGAAGACAACTTGATTGCAAAACAGATGACCGATAAGCGCTCTATTGTTGAATTTCCAAACCCAGATACTGAGTTTTACCTTGTGTTTGATTCAGGCCACGAGTTTCCTGTTGAAGTCGACGTTGTAGAGATCAGCGAGAAATGATGATTCAAGGCGTACGTGCTGACACGGGTGGCAGAGAAGGCAAATGGGTAGGGCTGATCATTGTGTTCATTCTGAGCTTTGCTACGGTCGCGATCCCATTTCATCAAGCAGAATCCCACGTAAAAGCGGTACTTGATCATCAAATTCTGGTGACCGATGTTGAACAAGAAAACTTGGCAATGTTGTCAGAGCTGCGTTTAGCGCATGAAGAGATTCGTGACCTACGTATGGACTCAGACGGCGAATGGCCAAGTGTTTCGTCACTTAAAGATGAATGGGTCGCGCCATTTGTTGAAGACCAGAGTTGGAAGCGCAAAGGTTCTCATACTTGGTTATTGGACGAGCGTGGTTACTACTTTTCTACGCCAAGCGAATACGCTACACCAAGTGAACAAGCTACATCAAGTGAAGATACTGCACCAAGTGAATATGCTGCACAAAGCGATCATGGCTTTGCTGACTCCTTTATTTTAAACGCGAACAGCGTTTCACCTGAAATCTGGATTTTCTTTGGTGGCGTCGCAAGTCAACCGACTAATTTTGATGAGAACACACTGGAATCTGCAGGCTGGAAAATGGTCGTCAATGAATCAGAAGTTGAACAGCATGATGCTTCTTCTCATTAAACAACCCGGCTTACAAAAATGCTCACTAATAATAAGAGATTTACTATGCGAATTATGACTCTATTGATGTCGTTATTGGCGGTGTTAATGACACCCAATGCATTGGCAAAAGAATATAAGATCGATAGCGATAAGCTGACGATTGGTATCACGCTTCAGCCTTACTACAGCTACGTAAAAGCCGTGGTAGGTGACAAAGTGAACATTCTTCCATTGGTTGATGCTGGCTTTAATCCGCATAACTACTTACCACAACCCAATGATTTGAAGCGATTGAGCCAAATGGATGCCATCGTGGTAAACGGTATTGGTCACGATGATTTCGCGCTTAAAGTGATTTCAGCCGCGCAACGTGATGACTTAGTGGTGATCGAAGCAAACAAAGAAGTGCCTCTACTTCCCGCATTAGGCCAGTCTGTTGGTCAAGGTGCTGTGAACCCGCATACCTTTGTTGGGCTTTCGACAACGATTCAAAAGGTTTACACCATCGCGAGCGAAGTCTCTAAGCTCGACCCAGACAACGCGGCTTTTTATCGTAAGAATGCACGTAAATACGCAAAGCAATTTCGCTTTATGAAGCGCGATGCGATGTTGTCATTAGGTGAGCTAGATACATCAGGTATGAAGGTAGCGACTACGCACAATGCGTATGGCTACATCCTTCAAGAATTTGGTGTGGATGTCGCGGCGGTGATTGAGCCTGCACACGGTGTTGAACCGAGTGCGAGCCAACTTCAAGAAACGATCGAGAAGATCCGCGCATCGGGTATTGATGTTCTGTTCTATGAGCTCAACATGCCAAACCGTTTTGTTGACACCATTGAAGCGGAAACGGGCGTTCAGCTTTACCGTTTCTCTCACATGACGCACGGTGAATATGAAGACGACAAAGTCGAAGTTGAGATGAAGAAGAACCTCGAGACGTTAATCGAAGCAATGAAATTTGCGGCGGCGAACCAAGCGAAAAGCGGGAACGCATAATGCTAGGTCCTTCAATTTCAATCAATCAACTTGGTCTGCAATACGACAACAACGTCATTCTTGACGATATTTCACTAGAACTTAAAGCGGGTGAGTGCCATGTGATCATGGGGCCAAACGGCGGTGGTAAAACCTCTTTGCTACGCTCTGTTCTTGGTTTGACGCCTTTCTCTGGTCAAATCAATATTCATTGGCCAGAAAAGCCAAGCATCGGTTACGTTCCACAAAAAGCGACCTTCGAATCAAGCTTACCTTTGACGGTAATGGATTTTGTATTGCTTAACCAAACTCGAATTCCGCTATTTTGGCGTCGTAAGTCTAAGCAGTTGGATCTCGCATTAGCACAATTGGATCGTGTGGGAATGGCGACTCGTAGCGACCGCCGTATGGGCCAGTTATCGGGCGGTGAACAACAACGTGTGTTGTTTGCACAAGCGCTATTGGATAACCCAAGTTTATTGGTGTTGGATGAACCAACGACCGGCATGGATGAACAAGGCGTTCGTTATCTCGAATCGCTTATTCGTGAATGCGTTGATGAAGGTCGCACCATTCTTGCCGTTCATCACGATGTAACCGCAGTGCGTCGCCTTGAAGCAAATGTACATGTTGTGAATCGATTCTTGGTTGATAGTGGTCCACATGAACAGGTACTACACCCAAGTAAGATTGAAAGCTTGTTCCAGCATTACAGCAGTGGCGTAGCTATCGTTAAATCGAAGGAGGTTGCGTAATGGATTGGTTACGACAACTTGCCATAAGTGGCGTTGAAGCGGGTTGGTTATCAGACAGCTTCATGTACGCGTTCATGGTGAATGCCTTGGTTGCGGCGCTATTACTCGGCCCGTTATTAGGTGGCCTTGGTACTTTGGTGATTGCAAAGCGTCTGGCTTTCTTCTCTGAAGCGGTAGGTCACGCTGCATTAACCGGTATTGCTATCGGTGTTTTGCTTGGTGAGCCACCAGAAAACCCAATTATTGGTCTGTTCAGTTTCTGTATGATCTTTGCTTTGCTTCTTCATTTTGTAAGAAACAGAACCAATGTGCCATACGATACTTTAGTCGGCGTTTTCCTTGCGCTCGCTTTAGCGGTCGGCGCGGCATTGTTGATGTACGTGGCGCGTAAGATCAACATTCACATGCTTGAAAACGTGCTGTTTGGTTCGATTCTCACGGTAACAGATCAAGACTTAGCGATTCTCGCAGGCAGCTGCGCACTCATCATTTTGCTCTTGATACCGACGTTCAACCGTATTCTTCTCACTTGTATTAGCCCTGATATTGCCAAGGTTCGTGGCTATAACACCAGCTTTTATGACTACTTGTTTGTCATGATGATTACTTTGGTGACGATTGCAGCAGTGAAGATCGTGGGTGCGGTTCTTGTTGGGGCATTACTGCTCATCCCAGGCGCGACGGCTCGACTGTTGACAAAACGCATGGGCAGCTTTGTTTTGCTTTCTGCGTTGCTGGCAACCATCGCGTGTTTGGTCGGAACGGTATTACCGATGGAGCTTAAACTGCCAGTGCCATCGGGCGCTTCAATCATCATCGTTTCTGCAACGTTTTTCCTAGCGGCGACGCTATATCGAATTATAAGAAAGGCATAACCATGACTTCTTTGATGAATCGTATTTCAAGCTCAGTAAAAACAGCGACTCAAGTGAGTGCACTTAGTAGTCTATTGTTGGTTGGCTCAATGGTGTCTATCAGCGCTAATGCTGAAGATATCCTCACCAGTACGCCTGTGACTTATGCGCTAGCGACAGAGCTAACCAAAGGCACAGACATTACGACTGAATATCTACCACCAAAACGCTACGGTATTGATCGTCTGCCTAACTGGTTTGGTACTAAGGGGGCGAGCAAAGTCCTTCAATCAGGAGAAAAGGCGACCGTTGCACTAACGCTGTCATCTATCTGGCAAGCTGATCCTACATTTGTATACGCAAGACAAGGCAACATCCGTTTGGTTGAGGTGGATGCTGCTCAAGCGATTACACCGCGCGCGCAAGGTGTCGCTGCTCTGACGTTATCAAATGGTGAAGTGTCTAAATACGCGTGGTTAAACCCAACCAATCTAACGCGTATGGCGGCAATTGTGGCTGATGACTTTAAGTTGTTGTGGCCGGCGCAAGCTGAGACCATTGATAGCAACCTACAGCGTGTAATGCTTGATGTGCGTGAACTGATTAACAAGCAACAAGCGGTGTTATTGGATAACGACGTAGATTCAGTCTTGTTGCTTTCAGAAAGCTTGGAAGATTTCGCTTCAGGTAGCCAACTGTTTGTTGAAGAGCGCATGTTCAAAGCAGAACTGGAATGGACAGATCAAGACAAAGCGAAACTCAAAGCGATATTTTCAGAAGACGATGCACTGTGGTTAGTCACAGCGAAAAAGCCAACGACGTTGATTAAGTCACTGGTACCGAATGAGCGAATTCTTGTTGTTGATTCCGTAGACCGTTGGGGAAGAGCGGGGATTAACGCAAAAGCGCCATTTGCTCGCTGGGAAGTTGAGCCTTTCAAAGGTTAAGTGGCTAAAACAAGTTAGCTAATAAACCGCTCGTTCAACAAATGCGATCAAAAAAGCAGCCCAAATAGAGGCTGCTTTTTTTTGTTCTTGTCCGTTGGCTCTGGTCAGAGTGCTGGGCAAGAGTACTGCGAGTTTAAAACTTACTCTGCAGCTTTTGTCTCTTTAGTTTCGATACCAGCTTCTTCCGATTCAACAGAAGCTTCAACTGTGCCTTCAGCTTGCTCTTGAGCGGCTTTCGCTTGCTCTTCAGCTTCCATTTTTGCGCGGTCAGCTTTAGAAATATAGCGAGGCTTGTTGCTACCATGCAGTTTAGACGTCGCCTGTTTCTGTCTTTTCTTTAGAATTTGATTGATTTTTTTCTTACGGTTCATTGCTGCATAGCCTTGTATTTAGTTTATGCGGTGGAGGATAATCATTTTAGATCTAGAACTCAATATTTACATGCTATCCAGCAAGGAAAATATCACTATGCAGGCAGTCGAAACCGCACGCTTACGATTAAGAATGATCGCACCTCAAG
>NZ_CAWPOA010000035.1:77111-77640 GCF_963889365.1 Vibrio sp. OPT20
ATGCGGTGTTTATTCAGCGATTATATAGCTCAGAAGATTTCTTACGTTACATCGGAGACAAGGAAATTACAGATACTGGCAAGGCTGTTGAATACATCGAAAACAACATTCTTAAGATGTATAGAGAGAAGGGTGTGTGTTTACTGATGGTCGAGATTAAAGAGTCTTCAACGCCAATCGGTGTGTGTGGTTTGATTAAAAGAGACACACTAGAGGCGCATGATATTGGTTATGGTTTTGTACCTGCAGGATATGGCCAAGGTTATGCAAAGGAAGCGGCACAAGCGATAATTGAACAAGCTCAACATAATGCTGATATCGATCATTTAGTTGCCATCACAACCTCTGATAACATTCGAAGTATCGCACTACTGACTAAGTTAGGTTTTGTGTTTGAGCGAGTTGAAGAGGCGATCAATGAAAGCGTCAATCTCAACCTGTACGGTTTATCACTGAGTAATTAATCATGTTTCAACATAACAACATTCTGCAAGGCGAACTCGCAACCGAGTACAAAACTGTTATTGCT
>NZ_CAWPOA010000035.1:77694-126023 GCF_963889365.1 Vibrio sp. OPT20
ATGGTGCACATCTATTGCAAAGATCATCACGGTGCTGTTCGTTTGGACAACGCGTTATGTGAAGAGTGCGAGCAACTGTTGCGTTATGCTGAAACACGACTTGATCGCTGTCCTTATGGCGAGGCGAAGCCAACCTGCAATAAGTGTCCGATTCATTGCTATAAGCCTGACCCTAAAGAGCAGATGCGTTTGGTGATGCGATATGCTGGGCCAAGAATGTTACTCAAGCATCCGATTTTAGCGATCCGACACTTGATACATGAAAAACGAAAAGTGCCAGAGAAGCCATTGCCGAATGTGTCGAACCGCCATATCCGAATGAATAAGAAGTAACACATTGTTTACTGTGTGAAAGTATGTGTAATGTGAAAGTAATCGAAACAAAAAAGGTCTGATTATTCAGACCTTTTTGATGTAGATACACTTCTATCTAAGCTGGAATGCAGTTAGGTAGGTAGCTAGGCAGGTAGACAGCTAGACAGGTAACTTATGCCGCTTGAGGCTCGTCGTAGGTCACTGTGAGGTTGTTGATCCAGCGTCGGCTCAAGTATCGGTGTGAACAGATGGCCAGTTTCACCACTTCTTCTACCAACATCAGACCATAGATGTATTTGAAATCCCATCCAGCGACAAATGCGCCGTAAACACACACTGGAATCCCAACCATCCACATCGCGATGAAATCCATTCGCAGGCAAAAAGCGTTATCACCACCAGCACGAATAATACCGTTAATGATCACCATGTTGAGCATACGAATGACTACTGCAAAGCACATAATAGTCATTGCAGGTGCAGCGAGTGGGTACAATGCATCGGTAGAAAGGTTTAGCCATGATAGAACATGTTCTTTACCCATAAACAGTAGCAACCCAACGACCGCGCCAAAACCAACAACGGCTTTAATGAAGGTTAGACCCATGCTCATCGCGTCATCAAATTCATCACGGCCTAATGAATGGCCTAACAAAACAGAACACGCCACTGAGATACCAAAGAAGATCGAGTAACACAGCGATTCAAATGGTGCGAGCATCGAGAACACCGCAAGCTCAGTCGTGCCCATGTGACCGAAAATCATTTGATATGCCATGGTACCCATTGCCCACAACACAGCATTCATCGTCAACGGCAAAGCAATGCGACGGTAAGACAACCACAATGATGGGCGATGTGGTGAGCTCGGTGTCGTTAATAACCAATGTTTACGCATACGCATGTAGCTATACATCAAGCCCACTTGAATCAATCGCGCTAAGGTTGTCGCCAATGCCGCACCTGCGACGCCCATTGCTGGAATGCCGAAAGCACCTTTAATAAGAATGAAGTTAAGCGCAATGTTGAGTGCGATGGTAACGCCACCTAATAACAGCGGGGTTACGGTGTCACCTGATGAGCGCATGCTTGCTTCTACCACGACAACAATGTGAGTCAGAAGTAGAACAGGGAAGCCATACCATAGGTAAGTTGCGCCAAGTTCAATCACGGTTTGATCGCTGGTTTGCAACATCATTAAAAACTGAGAACCTAGAGTGATGATTGCAGTAACAGGCAGCAAAACTTTTAAGCCAAATATCATCGCAATCGATGATACTGTTCGTGCGCTTTTTCGGTCATTCTTTCCCCAGTATTGAGCGACTAATGTACCGTTTGCTGAGGCCAACCCTGCCATAATCATAATAGCAACGAAGTGCCATTTTGACGCAATTCCCACAGCCGCAGCTGCTTCCATACCATAATCACTGACCATTAATACGTCAGCAAGGGCAAGAATAGCGACAAGCGCACTTTGCAAAGCAACAGGTAAACCAAGTTTAACGATACGAGGTAAGATGCTCTCTGGCTTGTTATTCATAGATGAGTTAGGGTTGATGTTAGTTGTCATAAGCTCTCCGATTTATGGCAGAACTATAGTGTTTTGAGCGAAGTAACAACATGTTTAAAAAACAACAAAACCTGTGCGAATCCGTCATTGAGTCAATGGGGCCAAAATCTACTTGGCACGATGACGTTTTTCTTGCCGAACAGTGCAAAGAACGTTTTTTGACCGTTGAAGATATCCCAGAGATGAAAAGCTTTGGTGTCTATATGGGCGGTATGGCAAAGCTATACGATGGTTATTGGGTTGAGCGAGAATCCGTCAATGTTCATACGTTGATTTTTACTCAAGAAGGGGGCGGAATTCTAACCACTTCAACCTCGGTACAAGCGATTACGCCTTATACGCTGGTGGTTCTTCCTGCCGAAACCCCATTTCGTTTTGAACTTGATTCTCAATATAATTATTGGAAAATGGCGTGGATGTTGACGCCTGATACGCAGCAATGGCAGCACATAGCAAGTTTAGGTCAGGGGATTGTGCCGTTCGGGGAGTGTGAGCAGATCTGGTCATTAATGAACTTGGTTTACTTTGAGATAGGAGGGCGAGCCAGTTACCGTAAGTTGCTTTTGAGTGAAATCATCCGAACGTTGACGGGGTTTGAACCCAAATCGACCAGCACCACCGCACGTGTTCAAGCACTCTATAACGAGATTGAAAGCAGTCTGCACCAGCCATGGACTGTCGCAGGGATGGCCGAAAGGGTATTCATCAGTGAAGAGCAGCTCAATAGAGTCACCAAGACGCTATTCAACCTCTCACCACGCAGTAAATTGATTCAATTACGCATGGATAAAGCCACCAGTTTGCTGAAATATCAAGATTGGTCAGTCTCTATGATTGCTAATCGGTTGGGCTACAAAGATCCTTATAACTTTTCACATCGTTTCAAAAAACATTTTGGTTTGTCACCCAGCCAATATCGAAAAAGCCATCGACTTCTTGGTTAGCCTTGCTTATTTCCTCGATCAATTACGCAAGATCAAGCTTTGCAGTAATATTACTGTATTGAGCTATCTATCAATTTAGTATTTTTGCTCTATTCGATAGTATTGGAAATATCTCAGAGACGACTGCTTATGCAACACGAGGAATTAATGCACCAAGTTATCAGTGAGACGGATGATTTAGCTCTTCCGTCGAAGCTCATTTTAAACAATAAAGAGTTTCAATCAGGCACTAAAATCGTACGCAAGCAGGGTTGTGGTTCAATAATAGGAACGCTTGCTGAGCCTCATCGTAAAGTACTTTTCTATCTTTACCTGAACAGAGGCCAAGTGGTGAGCAAGCAAATTTTGAAGCGTGTAGGCTGGGCAGGTAAAGCGGTGACATCTGCATCTGTGTTGGTTGCTATTTACGAGATAAGGAGGATTCTTGACTGCCGTTGTATACAAACCGTTTCCAACGAAGGGTATGTCATGGAGTAATAAGTAATCTTCTATTGATATCCTGTTAATATATTAATAATAAAAATTTAATCTCTTTACCGTACGAATTCCATTGATTATCGTCAAATCTAAAACGTCCACTTATAAGCGACGTTATATAAATACAACTGAATCTGACTTTGTCGCTGGCTATATAGTAAGGGAATGATATAAAAATGGACTCTTATCCTGCAATAGAAACGAACCACTCTGAAAACAACGTAGTACTTGAACTAAACGGTAAAATTGTTGAACTCAACACCAAACTCATTCGCAATGTTGAAAATGGTTACGTACTGGCTACCATGCCTTTGGCGTACCGAAAGATCATTTTATTTATGAATCGACATCGAGGTGAACTGTTCAGTGTTGGCCAATTAAAGAAGATTGGCTGGGAAAGTGAGAAAGTGACCAACTCATCTGTGATTGTTGCGATATCTGAAATAAGATCATTATTCGGAGACGGATTAATCATCACGATTACTGGTGAAGGTTACGTGTTTCAACCTTAACATTTGAAATAATAGGTTTTATTTCTATCTATTATTGCTGTTTTCTATTGGTTTTTTGTCGATCTTTCCTCCAGACGACATAAAACAAAAAGGGCTCTTAATTTAGACGGGAAGTCATAACTAAGAGCCCTAGTGATACAGTTCTTGTGCCTGCCTATTTGATTTACTCGCCTGCAATCTGTAAAGGAGAACGCTTTAGGCTAGCAATTAGCATGTAGATGGTTGTAGCGAGTAGAGACGCGAACAGGTAAGTGAATAATCCTGCTTGTGAATCCATAAAGCTATCCGCAACCAATGGCCCTGCTACAGAGCCGATGCTGTAACACAACAACATAACTTGAGTCACTGAAACTAAGTAGCTCGGGTCTAAATTACGACAACCCAAGTTAATCGCAATTGGGTAAAGTGCAAATGTCGCCATACCTAACACAAACAAGCTCATACCAAGAACGTAAAAATCATGGTTGATAGTGAGCACACCAATGCTTGCAACCCCTAGTAGGCAGAACAGAGCCATTAATAACACTTGTCCTATGTGATGAGATAACCACGTCACCATCGGTTGAACGGCCATACCACCCATAATCACTAACGCCATCAAACCGCCAATGTCTTGGTGTGCGATGTTGCGCTGAGCGAGTTCTACAGGCATCAAGCCATAAATAGACCCAAGTGTTAACCCAGATACAATACAGCCAATCAAAGCGCTGTGGCTTAGCTTACTGATTTGTTTCAGTGATAAAGACTGCGCATCGTGAATTTGTGGTGCTGTCGCTTGTCCGTACATCAATACAATGATTGCTCCAAACAGCAGGGTGAACATTGCAATGAAAGGCACGCCGCCCGTAATACCAAGGTATCCGATGCCAAGTTGACCAACGGCCGAACCGCCATATAACGAACACATGTAAACCCCTAAACGTTTCGCACGTTGAGATTCTTCACCGCTCATTAGCCAAGATTCCACAATCACAAAGATCCCAGCGACTGAGACACCCGCGACGAAACGAGCCAACAACCAAACTGATTGATGTGGCGCCAACGGTAATACAAGAATTGTTGCGATAAATACGCTAAGTGCAATGACGAACGCGTCTTTGTGACCAACGCGAGCGATCGCACGCTCAATCAATAACGTACCCGCTAAAAGGCCTGCATAAAAGGCACTCGCCAACCAACTCGATAGATTACTGTCTAAGCCATATTCAGACAGCATTAATGGTAATGAACTCATTAAGTAGCCTGAAGCGATCGCGTAAAAAGACAATGCAATAACAGGAACAGTTATGCGAGTTGTTGGTTGGATGTTGTCCAATGCAGGAGCCTCTAAATAGTAAAAGAAACGATGAATTTTCCGCGACTATGGGGGAGAAACCGAATTGGGTAAAGCGAATAAAAATGGTCGTTAAGATAAAAGAAATCTATCGTTCATCTAAACTAAAATACCATTGCGACATTTTATGATTTGGCAAGATTTTATGCGGTCGAAAAGCTGTTAAGCCTTTGTTCGTTGGTTATTTAATTTGGAAGATGATAGGCCTCTAATTTTCCATCATTTGGATTTAATTTAGGTATCAAAAAACATTATCCGATGTCTTTACGGTATTGCCTTGGAGAGCTTCCGCTCCACTTACGAAAGGCATGCCGAAAGTTCGCACTGTCCGAAAAACCCACTCTATCGGAGATTTCTTCAATACTCATATGCGTCGATGAAAGATAGTGCCTAGAGAGGTGAAATCTCACGTGATCCAATATTTTCTGATAGCTCGTGTCTGCGGCTTTGAGGTGTCTACGTAGTGTTCTAGAAGACATTCCCAATTCTGTGGATAGCGCTTCAATGGAAGGGTAACAGCCAGGCCTTTCAATAAACATCTGTGAGATCTTCTCTTTAAGGCTGGTGGGCGCACTGACTCTAGCCAACATGTCGTCACAAGATTTCAAACACATTTGTAACGTGATTGGGTTAGCCGTTGGTAAAGGTGAATATAGGCGTGTTGCATCGAACTGCCACTCAAGCTGCTCGCAATCAAACTCTACACGGCAACGGAAAATCTCCTGATAGAGATCGCCATAAGTAGGTTTAGGGTAAGGGAAGCGGATCACAAGAGAGGGAAACGGCTGTTGTAGCACTTCTTCACATAAACTTTGAATAGCGGAAAACCAATACTCACAACAGAAAGGCAACAAAGAGTCGAGCTCGATAAGTTGCTCAGCGCGAAAGTATCCGGTTTGATGTTCAACGGACATGGTCTTCTTGAGAACAGGGCCCGCAAGACGCAGATATTTGAAGCCCATTAAAAGAGCGTCTAACAGTGTCTCACTGCTGAACACTGCGTAACCCAACACACCAAAATCACTGAATCGGGCTTCCTGTCCAACTTTTAGTCCTAACCCCTCTACGTTGGAACTCTCAAGCGCGTTACTGAACACCGCTAATTTTTGTGCGAGCGTGATGTGGGTATCTGGCGTATTGAGCTGGAACTCATCGATGTTACTGCCTTTCAATAACGTATCGACTGTCAAGGATGATGAAAAATATCGAGACAATAGTTGAAGATCAAGAATACCAAATGCCTGCATATCCGGTTCGTAAACTGCGGTGTATTCCATAATATGCCTCTTGTTGAGTGTCCTTATTCTATCTTAACCACGAACATCTTTTCGTCGGCTGTGTTGCAATTATGTCCGAATATCACCGTTTTTTGTCTTTTTGCAATCTTTGCAGAATGTTATCAAAATGTTGTAATTTAATAAGCCATACACGGACACGTGTGCATAGGGTCGAAATAACAATAGATTAGAAACGAAAGCAAAGAGCAAATGAACATAGGTTAAACACATATTCGAAACAAAATACAACAACGTCTACGGTGACCGTGACTAACAGGTCTAAGCCGAATAAGGAGATCATGGATGCACAATCTTGCTGTTAACTTGGAGCGCAGCGCTTCGCTTTTCCCAAATAAAGTCGCTCTGCGAATGGGGACGGATGAAGTCAGCTTTTCTCAGTTGGAACAACTTTCTGGAAACGTCGCCGCTAATTTAAAGAGGCTGGGGCTCAAGAAAGGAGATAAGGTCGCGTTGTCGTGTCCGAATGTCACGTATTTCCCGATTGCCTATTATGGGATTCTGAAAGCAGGCTGCGTCGTGGTGCCTTTGAACGTGTTATTTAAAGCAAGAGAGATCGCTTATCACCTTAATGACTCTGACGCGAAAGCCTATTTATGCTTTGAGGGCAGTGAAGAGCTGCCCATCGGTCGCTATGGCTTACAAGGTTTCGAACAGGCAAACCATTGTGAACACTTTGTCGAAATGCCCATCCCAGCCGGCGCAGACACGACTTCAAAAAGAAACGAGCAGCATGAATCAATCGCTGACTGGTTAGCACAACCTTTGATTCCTTTTGAGTCTGTGGCTTGCCATGGTGATGATACCGCTGTGATTCTTTATACTTCAGGTACGACAGGTCAGCCAAAGGGAGCTGAGCTTTCCCACACCAACATGCAGACCAATGCGATGTCGTCACAGTATCTAATGAGATTGGAATACAGCGACACGACAATGGCCACACTTCCTCTGTTCCACAGTTTCGGCCAGACAGTGATGATGAACGCGAGTGTGTTGACGGGTTCAACCATGGTGTTGATTCCTCGTTTTGAACCATCACTGGTTATTGAACAGATCATCAGCCATAAAGTCAGCGTGTTTGCGGGCGTTCCTACTATGTATATCGCGTTATTAAAGGCGGGAGAAGAGTCTCCTGATAGCTTAGAAAACACAAGCAAACGCTCTGAACAGGTTAAACACAGCTTGAGGTTGGGTGTTTCTGGCGGTGCTTCTATGCCACTTGAGGTTATTCGACAGTTTGAGTCTCGCTTTGAGCTTCCAGTATTAGAAGGCTATGGTTTATCAGAAACAGCGCCAGTTGCGACCTTTAATCATATTGATGGTGACCGATTGTCTGGCAGTGTGGGTCAACCTTTGTGTGGTCACCTTATCAAGATCACTGATATACAAGGCAACTCTGTTGCAATGGGTGAATTGGGCGAAGTCTGCATCAAAAGTCCAAGTGTCATGAAAGGCTACTATCAAAGGCCAGAGGCGACAGCAGAAGCGATAAGAGACGGTTGGTTCCTAACAGGAGATATTGGACGCACCGATGAGCACGGCAACTTGTTCATTGTTGATCGCGTTAAAGACATGATCATCCGTGGGGGTTACAACGTGTATCCGCGCGAAATCGAAGAAGTATTGATGTGTCATCCTGATGTCGAAATGGTCGCGGTTGTGGGTGAACATCATGATCGCCTAGGCGAAGAAATTCACGCTCATGTGGTGCTTCACGAACATACACAATGTGATAGTGCAGCTCTGATTACATGGTGTCGTGAGCAATTGGCCGATTACAAATATCCGCGTAAGGTCTTCATTCGCAAAGCCTTACCCATGACAGCAACCGGCAAAATATTGAAGCGCGAATTGCACCCACTAAAAATAGCGGAGATGACTAATGGATAGTTATGATTTTATTGTTGTTGGCGGTGGTTCAGCGGGGTGTGTCATGGCTTCTCGGCTGTCGGAAGATCCTAATGTCACTGTTTGCTTGTTAGAAGCGGGCGGTAAAGACACGAGTCCATTCATTCATACACCCGTTGGCGTGGTGGCTATGATGCCAACCAAACTCAATAATTGGGCTTTCGAAACCGTTGAACAGCCGGGTTTAAATGGTCGTAGAGGCTATCAGCCGAGAGGTAAGACACTTGGTGGATCTAGTTCTATCAATGCCATGATGTACGCTCGTGGGCACCGTTCCGACTACGATACATGGGCAAGCATGGGTAATGCGGGATGGAGCTATGATTCGTGTCTGCCTTACTTTAAGAAAGCCGAAAACAACGAAGTTCATCAAGATGAGTTTCATGGTCAAGGTGGTCCTCTTAATGTGGCAAACCTTAGATCGCCAAGCCCAATGCTTGAACGCTACTTAACGGCCTGTGAATCGATAGGCGTACCTCGCAATGAAGATATTAACGGTGCGGCTCAGTTTGGGGCGATGCCGACCCAGGTCACTCAGTTAAATGGTGAACGATGCAGCGCTGCCAAGGCTTACTTAACGCCAAACCTTTCACGATCGAATCTCACGGTCGTTACTAAAGCCACCACACATAAGGTCTTGTTTGAAGATAAGGAAGCGGTTGGCGTTGAATATGGCTCGGACGGACAGCGTTATCAGGTCAGGTCCAACAAAGAGGTGATTCTATCTGCTGGTGCATTTGGTTCTCCCCAGTTGTTATTACTGTCTGGTGTCGGTGCTAAAGACGATTTGGAGGCGCATGACATCGAACAGGTTCATGAGTTGCCTGGAGTGGGCAAGAACCTGCAAGACCATATCGACTTAGTGCATTCGTACAAATGCAGCGAAAAGCGCGAAACCTTCGGCATCTCGTTGCAAATGGCCTCTGAAATGACCAAAGCTCTGCCGCTATGGCACAAAGAACGCCGTGGCAAGATGAGCAGTAATTTTGCAGAGGGGATAGGTTTTCTTTGTTCCGAAGATCATATCGCGGTGCCGGATTTAGAGTTTGTATTTGTGGTCGCTGTTGTCGATGACCATGCAAGAAAAATCCATACCAGTCATGGTTTTACGTCTCATGTCACCTTGTTGCGTCCGAAAAGCAACGGCAGCGTAACGCTCAATAGCAATGATCCTTATGATCCGCCTAAGATCGATCCTGCGTTTTTCAGTCATCCTGAAGATATGGAGATCATGATTAAGGGCTGGAAGAAGCAGTATCAAATGTTAGAGAGTTCGGCGTTTGATGACATCCGTGGCAATGCTTTCTACCCAGTGGACGCCAGTGATGACAAGGCTATCGAGCAAGACATTCGCAACCGTGCAGACACTCAGTATCACCCGGTCGGGACCTGTAAAATGGGCCCTAGTAGTGATTCATTAGCCGTGGTAGATAACGATCTTAAAGTTTATGGATTGGATAACTTAAGAGTCATTGATGCTTCTGTGATGCCGACATTGATTGGGGCAAACACCAACGCGCCAACCATTATGATTGCTGAAAAAGTTGCAGATCAAATCAAAGAGCAATACGGGTTAGGTAAGCAAGCATCTAGTATTCAAGCGAAAGGCGAAGCTGTGGTTTAATTCAAGAAGTTAAATGATAACCATAAATAAAACTGTAGGTTAGATAGTCTTGATTTGGTAAGACTCTCTAACCTATTTTTGTGTGCTTACTTAGAATAAAGCCAAAGCTAATTCAATAGCTTAACCAATAGCTTAACCAATCGCTTAATCAATAGCTTAAACAAAAGCTTAAACAATAGTGTTACTTGGTTAGAGCTTGATTAAGCCACTGATCAAATTGACCTTTTGGTAATGCTCCGTTAATTGTATCGACACGTTTACCGTCTTTAAACACCATCACGGTCGGAATGCTTCTGATTTGATACATTGCTGCAAGCTGCTGCTGAGCTTCAGTATCAATCTTAACGAATCGAACATCTCCCGAACGCTCATTAGCAACGTCACTGAATACTGGCGCAAAACCCACGCATGGGTTACACCATGTCGCCCAGAAATCGACAACCACAGGCTGTGAACTGTTCAAGATAGATTGGAAATTAAGTGACGTTCCCTCGATGGGAGCGTCATCGAGCAATGCTGTTTTGCATTTACCACAAGTTGGGCTTTCTGAAATTCTTTCTGAAGGAACTCGGTTTACGCCATTACAAGAAGGGCATCGTGTGTTGAATGTAGACATAACTTTCTCTTTTTATTGTAACTCCGTTGCTAACGCGATTTACGAATCACGCACGGAGCGCTTATACTGTTTAAAACTAGAATACGATACTTAAATAAAAACAAACAATAAACAGGTAAATGATGACAAAATTTTACGCCGAAATTACTGGCTGGGGAAAGTGTCTACCACCAGCCGTGCTGTCCAATGATGATCTAAGCACTTTCATTGATACGTCTGACGAGTGGATTCGAACTCGAACTGGTATCGAAAACCGTCGTATCAGTCATGTAAATACCTCTGAGCTAGCGACTGTTGCAGCGAAACATGCCATGGCGTGTGCTGGCCTAACAGCCGAAGATATCGATCTCGTGATCATCGCGACGTGCAGCCCAGACTCACTTATTCCAAATACCGCATCTAAGGTTCAACAGAACTTAGGCATTAAGAGTGCAGCGGCTTTCGACCTTAACGCAGCGTGTACTGGCTTCATCTACGGCGTTGAAACGGCAACTCGATTGATTCAGGCTGGTAATTACCGCAACGCCATCGTTGTGGGTGCTGAGCGTCTGTCATTCTTCATTGATTGGACCAAGCGTGACACTGCGGTTCTTTTCGGTGACGGCGCTGGCGCTGTGGTTCTATCACGTACTGAAGAGCAAGTGGGTTTACAAGAAGCTCAAATCGGTTGTGACGCCGAAGGCCGCGATATTCTAGCGGTACCAAAATTCGGTACTTCTATGGACCGCTTTGCGGCTGACAACGGTTACTGGGACTTCGATTTCGTTGGTAAAGAGATCTTCAAACGCGCAGTGAAAGGCATGGGCGCAGCGGCACACACAGTCTTGAGCCGCACAGGTATCTCAACCGACAATATCGACGTTGTGATCCCGCACCAAGCCAACATCCGAATCATCCAAACTCTGTGTGATATGGCGGGTATTGATCGCGAGAAAGCGTTTATTAACATCCAAAACTACGGCAACACATCGGCCGCTACTGTGCCAATTGCATTATGTGAGTCGCTAGAGCAAGGTTTCGTTAAGCCTAACAACAACATTCTTGTTGCGGCATTTGGCGCTGGTTTAACTTGGGGTGCTGGCCATATTAAATGGGGCAGCCGCGTTGAACCGCTAGGTCAATCGGATGCTAAACTTCCTGAGGCCGATAAATCTGCTTTGGAGCTTCTAGAAAGAGCCATTTTACACTGTAAAACGCACCCAAACTCAGCGACTGAATAACGCTAATGAGCGACGTATTATGGGTAAAGTGTTTTGAGTAAAGTGCGCCTTATGAAGAAAGCCGACCTCGATGGGGCGGCTTTAGTTCACCAAGCAGCCTTTGTTCGACAGCAAAATTCGCGAGAGTGGTTACAATGTAACTTAAGCGCTTCACCACGCTTTCTTAACTTTGTTGCTGAAAGCGAAGGTGAAATTGTTGGCTACATTATTTGGGTTCAGAAAAGTGGCTTTAGACCGGAAGCAGTATTGGAGTTGGAACAACTCGCTGTTTTGCCTAGCGCTCAAGGTCAAGGATTGGGTAGAAAGCTGATTCTTGATTCCCTTCCGCAAGTAAAGCAGCAGCTAGCGCAGCAAGGTTCGGCACTAAAGCATGTTCTGGTTACCACTAGAGCAGACAATTTTGCACAAAAACTGTATCAGTCGACATTAGGCGCTGAAGTCGAAACCACGATTTCAAACCTGTATTCTGCTGATGAAGTACTTATGATAGCTCGCAATGTAGGTGAGCGAATCTGATCGCTGAGTTTTTAGAACTAATTGTAATCAGCGGTATAAATCGACTTACGTTTAATTTGGGACTTTTACAGTCCCTTTTGTTATTTCTTAGGAAGTGTTTTGAAGAAAGTTTTAGCAATTGGCTACGTTTGGCCAGAACCGAATTCATCGGCGGCGGGCAGCCATATGATGTCTCTTTTACGTCTATTTAAGAGGCAAGGTTGGTCCGTTGAGTTCGCAACGCCAGCTCAAGAAACCGAGCACATGATTGATCTCTCTGAAGAGGGCATCACAAGCCAATCTATACAGTTGAATTGCGACAGCTTTGACCAGTACATTGAAGAGCTACAACCCGATGTCGTGATGTTCGACCGTTTTATGATGGAAGAGCAATTTGGATGGCGTGTGGAGAAGGTATGTCCGAATGCATTTAAGTTATTGGATACCGAAGACTTGCAGTTTCTACGTAATGCACGCCACGAAGCCGTTAAGAAAGAGACTGAACTAACCAAAGCGCATTTGTACAGTGACTTGGCTAAACGTGAAATTGCCGCGATTCTACGCTGTGATCTTTCGTTGATCATTTCAAGCTATGAGATGGAGCTGCTTCAATCTGAATTCAATGTCGATCCTAAACTGCTTCATCACTTGCCGTTCATGGTTGATCTCAACACTCTACCTGAAAGCACGAAAAGCTTTGAAGAACGTAAGCATTTCATGACAATAGGCAACTTTAGACACGCACCGAACTGGGATGCCGTACTTCAGTTACAGAAGATTTGGCCGAAGATCCGCAAGCAGCTGCCTGACACTGAACTTCATATTTATGGATCGTATCCGCCACCGAAAGCCACGGCTTTGCATAACCCTAAAACCGGTTTCCATATCAAAGGCTGGGCAAAAGATGCTCAAGAAGTGATGGAGCAAGCTCGTGTGTGTGTCGCGCCACTGCGTTTTGGTGCGGGCATTAAAGGTAAGTTGCTTGATGCGATGAAGCTTCAAACTCCAAACGTGACCAGTGAAATTGGTAGTGAAGGCATGTTGCCGCAAGGTGATTTGCAATGGCCGGGCGCGGTTGCAGACGATATTGACGAGTTTGTTGAACAAGCTGTTGCTCTTTATAACGATGAAGAGAACTGGCTGAAGGCACAAAGCCAATGTCATTCGATCCTTGAAGCGCACTATGAGCAGAATCAACTGGGTGACACATTGATCGAGCGATTAACTGCGTTAGAGTCTGAACTTGAATCTCATCGACTGGATAACTTCTTTGGTTCGATGCTCAAGCACCACAGCATGGCGAGTACTAAGTACATGTCGCAGTGGATAGCAGAAAAGAACAAGACTAAGTAGCTTACACAATACAACCGAATCAAATCATAAGCCCTTAGGTTAACGCCTAGGGGCTTTTTTCATGACGGAAGCTTGTTAATTCCAGATTTACAAAACGACACATATCAGTGGTACATTAGCATTGACTAATTTATATTTATTAGTAAACTCTAATCTAAGTTTATTAGTAAGACCTAATTTAAGTTTATTAGTAAGACCTAATTTAAAGTTGCGACGAGTTAAATTTAAGTTTGTGGATGGGAGAGGTCAGTGATGAGTTTAATACCTTGGGATGCATTTTTCGGTGGCATGCTACTAGGCGCGTCGGCAATTATTCTGATGTTGGGGATCGGGCGAGTTGCGGGGATCAGCGGAATCGTTAGCCGCTTATTGCCGTCTAGAAACAACAAAAGATTAGAATCAGGATCTGAATCCAGATCGGACACCAACACAGAGAAAACCGAAAAACATTGGCGACTTGCTTTTGTTGTCGGAATGGTCGCGAGCGGTTGGTTATTGATTCCAACGGGCTACCAACTTCCGCAATTAGAAGAGATCAACTTCGCAGTGGTTATCATAGCCGGACTATTGGTGGGCTTCGGTACCAAGATGGCGAACGGTTGTACTAGCGGTCATGGCATTGTCGGAATGGCTCGTTTGTCTAAACGTTCAATTGTCGCAACCTGTGTATTTATGGGTGTCGCGATGGCAACAGTGCTGGTTAAAAACCTGATTGGCTTGGGGGCATAATGAAAAACTCTTCATTTACTATCGTTATCGGTTTACTCGCAGGTCTTCTGTTTGGGGCAGGAATGATCATTTCAGGCATGGTTGATCCTAACAAAGTACTCGGCTTCTTAGACATTACCGGTAACTGGGATATCAGCTTGGCATTCGTGATGGGTGGCGCGCTATTGGTCTTCACTCCGTTTTATCATCTGGTCATTAAAAAGCGCGCTCAAGCCGTCAATGGCGAACCTTTAGATAGCCGTAACAATCCGTTGATAGACAGAAAGCTGATTCTTGGCTCTACAGCGTTTGGCTTAGGTTGGGGGATTGCAGGCTTTTGCCCGGGGCCTGCAGTAACCAGCCTTAGTGGCGGTAACCCTACTGTATGGCTTTTCGTCTTAAGTATGCTGGTGGGGATGTGGCTGGCGGGTCGAACCAATAAGAGCTGCTAACAGTGCGCCTACCATTTATTGCATGGCTGAGAGGATTCGCTCTTATCTGACCAAACAGAGAGGCTGACCCGCTTTCAGTAAAAGCCAGTCAGCCTCTTTCTATATCTACTGTTTTCTATTATTTGCACTTATCTATAACTTACTGTTTGATCGTTGTTGAAACTGGACAGTGATCACTGAGTTTGTAGTCCAGAACGTCTTGCGTTCCAAACACCTTTTGTTTCGCAGGAGAGGCATCTAAGGACTTGCTCACAACAATATGATCAATCACCGAACGAAATTGATGCGTGCGATGGTTATTGCGGTTTGAGCGTACTTTACAATCTGCTCGAGTTTTTCTTGTTGCCAACTGAGCATCGGTATTTTGCGCCATATCTTTCCACATCCAATCTCGTGAGTAGGAGAGGTTATGGTTAAAGTCGCCCAGAATCGCGTAGTCTTCGCCTTTGCGTTCTCTTTGCTGTATCCACTTATTCAGTTGCTTAGCTTGGTCTTTAAGTCTTGAACAGTCACGGTTCGACTTGTAAGCGCCACTGCATCCGGCCTTTAAGTGCACTGACAACATGTGAATTGGATTTGAATCCGTTTCCACAACCATATAACTGGCAAATCTGAGCTTGCTGTTAGCACTCGTTTCCAGAGGAAAGTCAGCGTAGTCGGTGAGTGTGATTCCTTTACGAACCGCGAAGCCCGTATATTGGTTCACTTCTTTGAATTGTCGGTTACTATTTTTGGGCAATGCACGGTCAGACATCAATATTTTGTATTGATCGCCAGCGATGCGTTGAATGGCATTGACGTCATCGACTTCTTGAAAGGCGACCACATCCGCATCTAAGGATTGAAAGTATTCTTCAAGTTTGTCGAAATCAGCTTGATCACGTTGGGCAGAAAACTTATTCACAGCCTCGTTGGTTGATAACCATTCGATATTCCAACTGGATATGGTCAAAGGTTCAGCAAATGTCTGGCTACTGAGTAAGCAAGCTAACATTATCCACTTTTGAAGTCGTTTCATCCCAAATATCCCTAATTTTGGTGTCCAATATAGTTGAGCCGTTATCCTACAACACTTACCAAAAATTCAACTCTTTTTAGCAGTTTTTTTATTGTTACATTGTTTCTTTTCGACTTGAGAACTCACGTAATAATATTGGATTTATCTTGTTCAGCGTGCGCGTTTTATTGATCCAAATCAATACTCAAAGTTTGTGGTTCTCGTTAAATACGCCACAATATCTAGTGTTAGTTAAACGATAAATCGCTCTATATAGTGTGTTTGTGGATAAGTCTGTGAATACCTCAAGAGTAAGGAGAAGTGGTGAAATCAATCGTAATCAAGCGTGATGGCTCAAGAGCTCCATTCAGTAGAGATCGTATCCAAGCTGCAGTGGAAGCAGCATCAGACAAAGCCGATAAGGAAATTGCTATTTATGCTCTGAATGTGGCATTAGCAGTTGAGTTGAAGCTCGAAGACTACGATGAAGTTCATATTTCTGAAATTCAGACTTTGGTCGAGAATGAGCTAATGCAGGGACCGTATAAGTCTCTGGCTCGTGCCTACATTGAATATCGTCATGACCGCGACATCGCACGTGAAAAGCAAAGTGCTTTAACTCGTGAGATCGAAGGCTTGATCGAAGAAAGCAATGTTGATCTGATCAATGAGAATGCCAACAAAGACGGTAAAGTTATCCCAACTCAGCGTGACTTGCTGGCGGGTATCGTGGCTAAACACTATGCAAAAACTCACATTTTGCCGCGTGACATCGTACAAGCTCACGAGTGTGGTGACATTCATTACCACGATCTAGACTACGCACCGTTCTTCCCAATGTTTAACTGTATGCTTATCGATCTGAAAGGCATGTTAACGCATGGCTTCAAGATGGGTAACGCAGAAATCGACACACCTAAGTCGATCTCTACGGCGACAGCGGTAACTGCGCAGATCATCGCACAAGTCGCGAGCCACATTTACGGCGGTACTACGATTAACCGTATCGATGAGGTTCTAGAACCTTACGTTATGGCGAGCTACGAGAAGCATTTATCGCTAGCGAAAGAGTGGGACATTCATAGCCCAGAAACTTTCGCTATCTCTCGTACCGAGAAAGAGTGTTACGACGCGTTCCAATCTCTGGAATACGAAGTAAACACACTTCACACCGCTAATGGTCAAACACCATTCGTCACGTTTGGTTTTGGTCTAGGCGAAAGCTGGGGTTCAAAACTTATCCAGCAATCTATCTTGAAGAACCGCATTGCAGGTTTGGGTAAGAACCGCAAAACAGCGGTATTCCCTAAACTGGTATTTGCAATCAAAGATGGCTTGAACCACCAGAAGCAAGATCCAAACTACGACATCAAGCAATTAGCGCTTGAGTGTGCGTCTAAGCGTATGTACCCAGACATTCTTAACTACGACAAAGTGGTAGAAGTGACAGGGTCATTTAAAACGCCTATGGGTTGCCGTAGCTTCTTGAATACTTACGAAGAAAACGGTGAGTTGATTCATGAAGGCCGTAACAACTTAGGTGTTGTTAGCTTGAACTTGCCACGTATTGCGATTAACGCAAAACAAGATATGACTAAGTTCTACGAGCTGCTTGATGAAAAACTGAAGCTGGCTCGTCGCGCTTTAGAAACTCGTATTTCTCGTCTAGAAAACGTGAAAGCCCGCGTTGCTCCAATCCTTTACATGGAAGGTGCTTGTGGCGTTCGATTGAAAGCAGACGACTCTATTGCAGATATCTTCAAGAACGGCCGTGCTTCTGTTTCTCTTGGCTACATTGGTATCCACGAAGCAATGACTGCGCTTTACGGCACAGATGTTCACCTGTATGACGACGGCGAAATGCGTGCTAAAGCGCTTGAGCTGGTGGAATACATGAAGCGTGAAGTGGAATCTTGGACGAAAGAGACAGGTTACGCATTCAGCTTATACGGCACACCAAGTGAAAATCTATGTAGCCGTTTCTGCAGCATCGACACCAAAGAGTTTGGTGTGATTGATGGCGTAACAGACCGTGGTTACTACACCAACAGTTTCCACTTAGATGTGCAGAAGAAAGTGAACCCATACGACAAGATCGATTTCGAGATGCCTTATCCTGAAATTTCTAGCGGTGGTTTTATCTGTTACGGCGAATTCCCGAACATGCAGAAGAACATCGAAGCGCTAGAAAACGTATGGGATTACAGCTACACACGTGTTCCTTACTACGGCACCAACACGCCGATTGATGAGTGTTACGAATGTGGTTACAACGGTGAGTTCGACTGTACAAGTAAAGGTTTTACATGTCCTAAATGTGGCAACCATGACTCAACCAAAGTGTCGGTAACGCGCCGCGTTTGTGGTTACCTTGGTAGCCCAGATGCACGACCATTTAACTTCGGTAAACAAGAAGAAGTTAAACGCCGCGTGAAGCACCTTTGATCTAACGAAGGATCTTAGTAAGGTCTGCGATTTTTAGCGAGTTCACTTAGAAGAGCTACGTTTCAAGAAATAAGATTGGTATCGGCGCTATGTCGATACCAATTCTTTTGTTTCAGTTGTTACAACACTTCCTTCAAACTATTAAGCAATAACGAGTTTCAATACTGCCTTATGAATTACCATCAATATCACCCAATCGACGTTGTAAACGGCCCAGGAACACGCTGCACTTTGTTTGTGTCGGGTTGTGTGCACCAGTGTCGCGGGTGTTATAACCAATCGACGCAACGATTGGACTCTGGGCATTTGTTTACTCAAGAACTGCAAGACCAAATTATCGCTGATCTCAATGATCCGCGAATCAAGCGCCGTGGCTTATCGCTTTCTGGTGGCGATCCTCTGCATCCTGCAAACGTGTCTGAAGTGCTTAAGCTTGTTCAGCGTGTAAAAGCAGAATGTGAAGGTAAAGATATTTGGATGTGGACTGGCTATGAGCTCGATGAGCTAGATGATAAACAGAAGCAAGTATTGGAATACGTTGATACCCTGATTGACGGTCGTTTCGAACAAGATAAAGCGGATCCAATGTTAGATTGGCGTGGTAGCTCAAACCAAATCATCCATCGGTTCCAGGTTTAGTGGACTAACGTAAATTTACGACATACTACATGAGTACAAATAGTTAGCCTCAGCCCCTCTGCTGAGGCTTTTTTATTTTATGACGTAGTTAAATTTGTAAATTGATGGAATATTGAACTATCTGGAGTAGGGATTGCTAGGATGCACTGGATTCAACTAGAGTTATCTCCTAAAAATCAAAACTTTGATGAATTTCTGTTTCTTAAATTGTAAATAAAATGATAACTTGGAGGCCATTACTTGAATTTCAAAGGGTTGTGACTTTCATGTTTTCACATCTACCAAAACCAACTTTAGATCCAATTTTATCTCTTTCTGTCGCCTACCGTGGCGATCCTCGTACTGACAAAGTCGATTTAGGCATTGGCGTTTACAAAAACGACCAAGGCGAAACACCGATCATGAAAGCCGTTTCTATGGCTCAAGACATTGTTGTCGATACTCAGAAAACCAAAGCTTACGTTGGCCTAGCAGGCTGTGAAGAGTTTAACCAGAGCATGGTTGATCTGCTGCTTAAAGGGACTTCAGCAATGGATCGCGTTGCTGCGATTCAAACACCAGGTGCAAGTGGTGCACTTCGTATGTTGGGCGACTTAATGAAAGTCTCTCAACCAGACACCACAGTTTGGATCTCAAACCCAAGCTACGTTAACCATAAACCGGTGATGGAAGCAGCGGGCTTAAAAGTTCGATACTACAATTACTTCAGTCCTGAAACGAAGCAAGTTGATACTGCAAGAATGTTGGATGACCTTTCAAAAGCGGGTCCATCAGACGTGGTACTACTGCATGGTTGCTGCCATAACCCAACGGGTGCGGATATCAACTTTGAAGCGTGGCAGGAAATCACCAAGTTATCTCAGAAGAATGGTTTCTTACCGTTCGTTGATATTGCCTACCAAGGCTTTGGCGATGGCCTAGAAGAAGACGCGAGAGGTCTTCAACATATGGCTAACAACGTAGAAGAGATGCTGATTACAACGTCTTGCTCGAAGAACTTCGGTTTGTACCGTGAAAGAACGGGTGCAGCGATTGTGATTGGTAAGAACAGCGAACACGTTGGTAACGCGAAAGGTAAGCTTCTAACGCTTGCTCGTTCAACTTACACGATGCCGCCTGATCACGGTGCCGCTTTGGTTAAAACAATTCTTCAGAATCAAGAGCTAACATCGATTTGGAAGCAAGAATTGAGTGAAATGCAGCAACGTTTGTTAAATCTGCGCCAAAGTTTATGTGATGAATTGCGAAATACTTACAACACGTCACACTTTGACTTCATTGAAAGCCATAAAGGTATGTTTAGTGTACTAGGCTTTAAAGAAACTCAAATGAATCAATTACGTGAAGAATATGGAGTCTATGGTGTTGGTGACGGACGCATCAATATCGCAGGCCTTTCTGAATCCCATATTCCTTATGTAGCTAAAGCGATAGCTAACGTTTCGAAATAAAAGGTGACTGAATGTATAATTGGAAAGCGATTGTAGTTTTAATGCTAAGTGGTGGCCTGTTTGCTTGTTCGACGACGACTCAAGTTCCTGTCGAGCCAGAGCAAAAGCCTCAAGTAGAACAACCTGTTGTGGATGACTCTTCAAAGACTGACGCAACTGAAGGCGAGAAAGTAACGGAACCTACAGAGAAGCCTGAAGAAGTAAAACCCACTGAGCCAGAAGTTAAACCTGAGCCAGTTGAAAAGCCACCAGCAAAACCGTTAAAAACGGATGATGGAAAACTGATTCTTGGTGAAGAAGAGTGGGTGTTTGTTCCTGGTTTGAAAGAAGCATTTAAAGCTCGTATTGATACAGGCGCAACAACATCTTCGATCAGTGCTGTAGATATCGTTGATTTTGAGCGTGACGGAAAAGACTGGGTTAAGTTTAAAATTGAGCATGACGGTATCACAACCAAAGAGATCAGTTTACCGGTAGAGCGTTGGGTTAAGATCAAGCAGTCGAGCGCGGAAGGCACACAACGACGTGCTGTCGTCGTAGCTTCAATTCAAATCGGCGATCTGAAAGATAAAACTGAGTTTACGTTAGCAGACCGAACGCATCTTTCTTTCCCTATTCTATTGGGTAGAAGTTTCTTTAGAGATGTTGCGGTAGTGGATGTAAGCCAAAAGTACGTTCAAAAGAAAATTACTAAATAACGATACATCTCTTCCTCAAGCCTTTTAGTCTTGAAGAGAGATAGCTTTAAAAGCGATCAGATTAGAACATTTTTAGTATCGATAAATTGAATCCCTGTCAGTTCAACTGGTGGGGATTTTTCTATTTACACGTTAATAACGTATGAAAAGCATCTAAATGGTCTATGTTTACGATTCGTTTACGGTTTGGCCTCGACAACGTGATCGAGATCTCTATATAATCCGCGCTTCGATTTTTGTTTAATCCATACTTTCGTACTTCTTATTTAGGTTCTTGAAATAGCCTAATAATTATCTGTCAGTACACGCTTAGGAATTAGTTCTTTGATATCTACCGCGAACATCACAATGCAATTTGGCGCAGAGCCGCTGTTTGAAAACATCTCTGCTAAATTTGGTAACGGCAACCGCTATGGTTTGATCGGCGCCAATGGTTGCGGCAAGTCAACGTTCATGAAAATCCTAAGTGGTGCATTAACGCCAAGCTCGGGCAACGTTTCTATCACTCCAGGAGAAAAACTGGGTGTGCTAAGCCAAGATCAGTTCGCTTTTGAACAATACAGCGTTATCGACGTTGTGATCATGGGTGACAGAAAACTGTGGGAAGTAAAACAAGAACGTGACCGTATTTACTCTTTGCCAGAAATGAGCGAAGACGATGGTATGAAAGTCGCTGAACTTGAAAGTGAATTCGCTGAAATGGATGGCTACACAGCTGAAAGCCGTGCAGGTGATATCCTAATTCAAGCGGGTATCGAAGAAGAGTTCCATTTCGGCCTAATGCAGCAAGTTGCACCAGGTTGGAAACTGCGTGTGCTTCTGGCGCAAGCTCTATTTGCAAACCCAGATATTCTGCTTCTTGATGAACCAACCAACAACTTGGACATTCACACGATCAACTGGCTTGCTGAAGAGCTAAACCAGCGTAAATGTACAATGATCATCATTTCGCATGATAGACACTTCCTGAACTCTGTGTGTACGCACATGGCTGATATCGACTACGGTGAGCTACGTGTTTACCCTGGTAACTACGAGTACTTCCTAGAAGCTTCTGGTTTGATTCGTGAGCAACTTCTAGCAAACAACGCTAAGAAAGCGGCTGAAATTAGCGAACTTCAAGATTTCGTTAACCGTTTTGGTGCAAACGCATCTAAAGCGAAGCAAGCAAGTTCACGTGCTAAGAAAATGGACAAAATCACGCTTGATGAAGTGAAATCATCGAGCCGTATGAGCCCATCAATTGATTTTGGTGAAGGCAAGAAATTGCACCGTCAAGCGCTTGAACTTAAAGAGCTTAGTCACGGCTTCGATGGCGAAATACTGTTTGCTGGTGGTAACTTGCTGCTTGAAGCGGGCACACGTCTTGCTGTTATCGGTGAGAACGGTGTGGGTAAAACCACGCTGCTACGTTGCCTAGTTCAAGAACTAGAGCAAAACGAAGGTATCGTTAAATGGTCTGAAAACGCATCGGTAGGCTACTGCCCACAAGATAGCACGACTGACTTTGACAACGATCTGAGCATCTTCGATTGGATCTCTCAATGGCGCACAGTGAAGCACGATGACCTTATGGTACGTGGCATTCTAGGTCGTCTATTGTTTACTGCTGATGACGCGAACAAGAAAGCGCGTAACTGTTCAGGTGGTGAGAAGAACCGTCTGTTATTCGGCAAGCTAATGATGCAAGACATCAACGTGCTTGTAATGGACGAACCAACTAACCACATGGACATGGAAGCAATTCAAGCGCTTAACGATGCGTTGAAGGTTTACACTGGCACACTTATCTTCGTAAGCCATGACCGTGAGTTCGTTTCTTCTTTGGCGACACACGTCATTGATGTGAAAGACAAGCAACTGGTTAGTTTCCAAGGTACTTATGAAGAGTACTTAGATCATCAGAAAAAGATGCTGATGGTTAATTTATAAAGTAAGTCGCTGGCTTAGGGCGTGAACGACTAAAAGCCAACGAAACTAACAAACAAAAAAGCCCCGAACATTAATGTGTTCGGGGCTTTTCTATGTAATTTGTACAGCTATTTATTACTTAGTGACGAAACCTTAGCTTACAATAAAACCTAGGCAGCTAATTCAGTTTAGAAGCCGAATCGAGCAGACATTAAGATTTGGTGGCCATAAGTACCGTTGTTTCGCATATCAAGGCCAACAGACAGTTGATCTGTTGAGTGGAAGCGAGCGCCGATACCAACTACTGAGTGAGAGTCGTCGTTGTCGATCAGTTGACCAAGGCGTGCGTTAACTTCAACGTTTGCCATTAACCACGCTCTCAAACCGATGTTGACTTCAGTTTTGATGTGGTTGTCGTCATTACGTTCAATGTTGTGTAGTAGCATTTGACCCGTAACGTCAGCAAATTGACTAATTGGGCCGTTAAATCCCATACCTACAGCCGCATCCCAATCACTTTCAAATTCAGAATCGATACGTGCAACGAAGTGTGAGTTCTGAGTGAACATTGTTGTGACTTCACCACCGAAAGTACTTGGGCTAGTACCCATGCGTAGCTCGAATGTGTTGTAGTTAAAGTTGTTTGCAGACGCAGAGAATGAACACAGTGCAGCTAGTCCTAAAAGGACAGTCTTATTCGTGCAACCTAGCATGGTGACTCCATATAAATTGTATTTTTCGGCAGTATAATACAAAAAAGCCTGCAATATGCAGGCCAATTATTTGAAGTCAGTATGTTTTGTATATATCGCTTATAGAACTTGGATATGATCCACTTCGATTTCCGGTGTCTTGCCGCCTTCGTATTCGCCGAAGATACGTACTTTAGTATCAGCAGTTAGCGGTTGTGCTAGGCGGATATCATCATCCAATTCGATTTGAATTTCACTCTGTCCATCAGAGAAGACAAATGTATCATTCTTTAGCTGACGAACAATCTTGCCATCTACAATCGCTTCTTGCTCTGCGAACATGCTTGTGTCTGCAAGTAGTGTCGCAACAGAAACGGTTTCAATCGGCCCTGTGTAAGCGATAGCGCTCTCGTGCTTGCTATTGTTGCTATTGCTGCTGTGGTGGTCACTAGCCATTGCGAAAGTAGGGGCAAGGATAATAGTAGATGCGATAGCTAATACAGTTTTTTTCATGGTGAATCCCTTAATGTTGTTTTTAGTAGAAACGTTTCTCTGAATTTGAAACGTTTCTTTTCGTTAGTACGTTTTATTTGTTGATGCGCTGCTTATCGTTCATAAGCTTCGTTTCGATGGAGCTATTAAACAACACTGGGGTTGAATCCAGAGTGAGTAACACATTCATTTTCCATTCATTTTATTGAGCATCTACTCGGCAATGACGTTAAGATGGAGGCAGAGAAATATTGCCTACAGCTATAAATTGAAAATTAAGAAATTAAGAAATTAAGAAATTAAGGATTTAAGTACAGATGCGATCACCGTTAAACGCCCTTATGGTTCAAGGAACAACGTCAGATGCCGGAAAAAGTGTTTTGGTGGCAGGTTTATGCCGTGTTTTGGCAAGGAAAGGAATCAAAGTGGCACCTTTCAAGCCACAAAACATGGCGTTAAACAGTGCGGTGACAAAAGATGGCGGCGAAATTGGTCGCGCTCAAGCGGTTCAGGCGCAAGCTTGTAACATTGAACCTACTGTTCACATGAATCCGGTATTGCTAAAACCCAATTCAGATACTGGCGCGCAAGTGATTCTGCAAGGCCGAGCGATCAGTAATATGGAAGCTACGGGTTATCATGATTACAAGAAAGTGGCGATGGATACGGTTATTGATTCGTTTGACCGACTTTCTGAAGAATACGAAAGCGTGATGATTGAAGGTGCGGGTAGCCCAGCCGAGATCAATCTTCGCGAAAATGATATCGCTAACATGGGATTTGCTGAGAAAGCGGACATCCCAGTGATCATCGTTGCCGATATTGACCGTGGTGGCGTTTTTGCGCACCTCTACGGCACATTAGAGTTGTTATCTGAATCTGAACAAGCTCGCTTAAAAGGCTTTGTGATAAACCGCTTTAGAGGCGATATCGCGTTACTTCAATCTGGACTTGATTGGTTAGAAGAGAAAACCGGCAAGCCTGTGATTGGTGTATTGCCATATCTGCATGGTTTTAACCTAGAAGCGGAAGATGCCATTACCTCAGCCCAAGAGTCTGACGGAGAAGCTAAACTTAAAGTCGTGGTGCCAGTGCTAACCCGAATCAGCAACCATACGGACTTCGACGCGTTAAGACTTAATCCTTCCATTGATTTACGTTATGTCGGTAAAGGTGAACGTGTAAACAATGCAGATTTGATTATCTTGCCGGGTACAAAATCGGTAAGAGCAGATTTGGATTACCTAAAACAACAAGGCTGGGATGAAGATATTCAGCGTCATTTACGCTTGGGCGGCAAAGTGATGGGTATTTGTGGTGGTTACCAGATGCTAGGAAATATCATCCACGATCCAGATGGCGTTGAAGGTGAGCCAGGAAGCAGCGAAGGGTTAGGATATCTGGATACTGAAACGACGCTAACACAACAGAAAACCTTAACAAACGTGCGCGGCACCATGACACTTGATGGCAAAACAGCACAAGTAAAAGGGTACGAGATCCACGTAGGTAAGACTGATGTCAAAGAAATAGCATTACCGGTTCAGTTAGAATCAGGCTGCCTTGATGGCGCTGTGAATCAAGATAACTCGATTTTTGGTACTTACCTGCATGGCGTATTCGATAACAGCGATGCGTTGTCGCTTATTTGCGAATGGGCAGGAGCCAACGATGTAACAGCGATTGACCATGAACAGCTTAAAGAGCTGGGTATCAATCGAATCGCTGATGCCATCGAAGAGCATTTAAATCTTGACTTGCTTTGGCCGGAATTAACAATTTAGGTCTGAATTTAAAAGCTTTAGCCTGCGTTAATAGCTTAGGTCTGACTTAAAAGCGATCTCAAGAACTGAAACGAACAATAGATAAGTGATCATAATGAAAAAGCGAGTCATCCTTTTAACCATCGCCTTAACTTCGGCATTGAGTTCTAGTCATCTTTTGGCTGCGGAAAAGCTACGAGTTTACGCTGCATCGTCGATGACGAATGCGGTTAACTTGTTGGTCGAAGAGTTTGAGAAAGATCATTCTGTCGATGTTATTCCAGTCTATGCGAGCACGTCATCTTTGGTACGCCAAATCGAAAGAGGCGCGCCAGCAGACATCTTTATCTCGGCAAACGAAAAATGGATGACGCATTTAGTCGATCGTCAATTGGTTTCTAGTGACAATGTCACAAACTTGTGCGAAAACGAACTGGTGCTGATTTCCCCGAAAGAGACGCCAATATCGTTGGATCTCTCAAACGGTGACCAATGGGCTAAACTACTAACGAATGAAAGACTTGCGGTTGGCAATACTATGTCGGTTCCTGCAGGTATCTATGCGAAAGAAGCGCTAGAAACGTTAGGTGTCTGGGACGATGTGAAGACTCGATTGGCACCAAGTAACAATGTTCGTATGGCATTGGCTTTGGTAGAGCGTAGTGAAGCTAAGCTTGGCATTGTCTACAAAACAGATGCGTTGCTTTCTAAAGAAGTGAACCTCGTGTCGACGTTCCCATCAAATTTACATACGCCAATACGTTACCCTGTAGCGAAGTTGAGCGATAAAGTCGTCGCAGAAGAGTTTTATACTTTCCTTAATAGCGAAAAAGCGAAGGACACCTTGAACAGTTTTGGATTTGAAGTGCGCTAAATGATGTATTTATCGGAATACGAATACCAAGCCTTAATGCTGAGCTTGAAAGTCGCTGGGTTTGCCATCTTGTGGCTTATTCCTATTGGCATCGGCTTGGCATGGTTGCTTGCTAAGAAACAATTTGTGGGCAAAAGCATTGTAGAAAGTATTGTCCATTTGCCTTTGGTGCTTCCACCTGTGGTCATCGGTTACTTGTTGCTAGTGATGATGGGCAGACAAGGCGTTATTGGCTCTTGGCTTAATGACGTGTTTGGTATCGTATTCAGTTTTAGCTGGAAGGGCGCGGCACTCGCGTGTGTTGTTGTCGCGCTGCCATTGATGGTTCGTTCCATTCGTCTGAGCCTAGAAACCGTAGACAGTAAACTGGAAGAGGCCGCGGCCACATTGGGCGCTTCACCTCTTCGTGTGTTTTTCACCATCACTTTACCCTTGATGATCCCTGGGATCATTACCGGCACCATGCTTTCATTCGCAAGAAGCCTAGGTGAGTTTGGTGCGACCATCAGTTTCGTTTCAAATATTCCCGGTGAAACTCAAACCATTCCATTGGCCATGTATACCTTTATCGAAACCCCTGGCGCGGAGATGGAAGCGGCGCGTTTGTGTGTCATTTCAATTGTGATAGCGCTCGGTTCATTAATGCTATCTGAATGGCTCAACAAAAAGTCAGCAAAACGCTTGGGAGGGAACGCATGAGTGCTTTGATCCTCCAATATCAGCAACAGTTGGGTGAAACCTTTTTCGATATCGACTTAGAACTCCCTAGCAGCGGAATTACAGCGATTTTTGGTCGTTCTGGTGCGGGGAAAACCTCCCTCATCAATGCGATTAGTGGCCTTAAACAGCCAGACAAAGGCTTGATCAGCGTATCTGGAACCACTCTGTTTGACAGTCGCAATGGCATTAATTTGCCAACCCATAAGCGCAACGTTGGTTATGTGTTCCAAGAATCGCGATTGTTCCCGCACATGAAAGTCGCGGCGAATCTTAAGTACGGCATGAAAGGTACTGACAAAGCGCACTTTGAGCAAATAGTCTCGCTGTTGTCTTTGGACTCATTGCTTGATCGCTATCCAGCTCGCCTGTCTGGCGGTGAGAAGCAACGTGTGGCAATTGGACGTGCTTTGTTGTCTAAGCCGAGTATTTTGTTGATGGATGAGCCATTGGCCTCTCTCGACTTACCTCGTAAGCGTGAAGTGATGCCGTTTCTGGAAAACCTCTCTGAAACAGTGAATATTCCAATCATCTACGTGACGCACAGCCTTAATGAGATCCTGCGCTTAGCGAATCACCTTGTGATCATAGAGCAAGGCAAAGTCATTTCGTCGGGTGTGACGGAAGAAGTGTGGGCTTCAAGAGCCATGCAACCGTGGCAATCATTCTCAGAACAAAGTTCATTGTTTGAGGGGACGTTGGCTGAGCACAATGACGATTACGCGTTATCTCGACTGAAGCTTGGTAAATCGACATCGTTATGGGTTCAGAAGGTGTCGAGCGACATTGGAGCTGCGGTAAGGTTACAAGTTAGGGCAAATGATGTCTCTATCACGCTAGAACAGCCGCAAGGCACTTCTATACGTAATATCCTCCCTGTGACCATTAAAAGCGTAGAGACGCACCAGCAAGGCTCAAACAAGCAGAGTGTTGCAGTAGAACTGGAGCTAGAGCCTGGTTGTTACTTGTGGGCCACTATAACCTTGTGGGCTCTGGACGAGTTGAGTTTGGAAATCGGTCAGCAAGTCTACGCGCAAATTAAAGGCGTGAGTGTCGCTCAGCGAGATATTGCCGTCACGCACTGATTCAAGCACGACCTTTGAGGCAATGAGTGAGATAAGTTCGATCATTGCCTTTTCTATGTTTACTGCTTTTCAGCGATGCTTACTGCTTGTCTGCGATATGAATATTGATCTTGATTCCATGAATGGATACATGCGTCATTTTTTTACGGTATAACTGCCAGTTTTGCGCCACACTGTATGAGTGTTAAGGCATATTGCTTATTTGTCGAATGTCAAAAGCGACACTGACAAGAGCTTCAGTGGCAAAAACACAAACATATTGTGAGCGAAGCTCTCAAGCAACGAACAGAAAAAGCTGCAGGCACAAAAAAGCCGCATGTTTTAAATAACATACGGCTTAATCATTAAGTTTTCGTTAAGCATTCAACCTAAATTTAGGTGCGATGAATAGCTTAGCGGATGAAAACTTCTTTGAAATCACGCTTCAAGATAGCATCACGGCGCGCTTTCTTGATTTGCTTAGCCATGTCTTTTACACAGTTATGTAAAATTTGGTCAAGCAGTTGAGCTCGGTACTCTTCTTTCTCTTCATCAGACATGCCTTCTGGAAGTTTAAGAGTAGGGAACTCCTCCATCATGTTTACGCCAGCGAAAGCTTGGCTAACAGAGATTAGAGCGTGGAATTGCTCAAAGTTGTCCAAAACATTTTGTGCGCTTGCTGGAAGGCTGCTCCAAGTTTCACGCACTGCTTCTTCAGACACCTCATGAATAGAAGTAACCATGTTGTGCATCTCTTTAGGCACTTCATCAAATTCGATAACTTGGCGAAGCTCTGGTGAGATAGTGGTTAAATCGATTTCTTGTACTTCGTTGTTTGTAGCGTCTGACATAGTATTTCTCTTTAAAAAGAAACAATGCTAAAAAGATCTGTAAAAAAGTCAATATAATATAGAGATTAGGGCATGATTTAAGCCCAAATTTGAGCTACTTTGAATATTCAACACTAGATAAAGGTGATGTGATGATAGAAAAGGGATCTTCGATGCGCATATTGCTGGTTGATGACGTTCAACTAGACAGGATGCAACTCGCTATTCGACTCAAGCAATTGGGTCATGTTGTAGAAGCTGTTGGTAGCGGAAAAGAAGCCCTGAATGTTTATTCTGATTTTGATCCTGAACTCGTGTTACTTGATATTAGCATGCCAGACATGGATGGATTTGAAGTGGCTAATGAGGTTCGTGGCCAATTCCCAGAATGGGTTCCCATCATCTTTTTGAGTGGTCATGAAGAGCCGGAGATGATCGCGAAAGCGATTGATGCCGGTGGTGATGATTATCTAATCAAACCGGTAAACAAAGTTGTTTTGAACTCTAAGTTGATTGCGATGCAGCGTATTGCGCACATGAGACGAGAGTTAAAACAGAGTACCGCCAAGCTCGAAGAACTGAATATTCTCCTGCAGCAACAAGCCAATGAAGATGGCCTGACTAAATTGTATAACCGTCGATATATGGATACTAAGCTTGAAGAGAGCATTGCGTGGCACGGAAGACGTAATATCCCCATGACTGTCATACTTCTAGATGTAGACTTCTTTAAGCCTTACAACGATAATTACGGTCATATTCAAGGGGATAAGTGCTTGCAAGGGCTTGCCGGTACCTTGAAGCAGCTTTTTGTGCGTGCGGGAGAGTTTGTCGGTCGCTACGGCGGTGAAGAGTTTGTCCTTATCCTAAGTGACACAGACAGCGATGCTGCTATGTTGCAGGCGACACGTATAAAAGAAGCGTTGCATGAAATGAACTACGCTCATGAGCACTCAACGGTATCCGATAGAGTGACAGCGTCACAAGGTGTGCTCTCATTCGTGCCTGATGGGGGAGAATCTACCGCCTCTATTTACGAAAAGGTCGATCAAGCGCTTTACCAAGCGAAACAAAGCGGCAGAAATACCTTCATACAACGCAACATTTTGGAGCTTGCTCGTTAGTTGGCGAGCTCTTTGAGATATTTGAATTTATACTTTACTAGCGTTTTAGCTAGGAAGTGCTTTAAGTGATAAGAGAAATGCCAGATTCAAAGTCATTTTATGTGACTAAAACATGCTGGACGCTTGCGGTTCCTCTATTTTTAACCGCGGCTCCTCTAGTTTTAACTGCAGTGCCAACCACCGCTAATGCTAACTCCGTGTCTGATCTTTTCAGAAAGGAACTAGAGCAGCGCTTTGCCACCAGTGTATTACTTAACGATACCGATGTTTTTACTTTTGGTATTAATAACTTCGACCCGAACAAAGTGCTGAGTTTGGACAATGAAGATATTGGTTCGAACGATTCGGTGAGTCGTAGACAAAACATTACCTCCCTCAGTTTGCCTTATACATTTGAGTTGACAAGTTACATTGAAGACAACCATCAAGAGGTGACGCTACGCTTGTCTGCATTGCGGATCGAGAATGATGTTGAGTATGCTGCAGCAAACAAAAACGATTTTCAAAAAGAGTCGGTAGTGTCTGGCTACGTGGAATTCGCGAATGTATCTCAGTTAGACGAATATTGGAGCTTCAGCTCTGCAATCGGTAACCACATCTCTTACTACCGCAATGATTATGAATATCGCGCTTCGTTGTTAAAGCCTATTCAAGACCAACTGGATGGCGTCTACCTCAATACTGATGCTTGGGCTTACATCATCGAGCCTAAAATCAAGCTGATGTACGAAGATAAGAATGATTGGGGAAAGTATAAATTGAGTACCAGTTGGCATTACTTTAATGGTATTGGCTGGGGCGAGGCGAATAATGGCAATGTCGGCCACCCTGAAGGTTGGTATATCGCTAATGAAGCCAAGATTTTCTATGATCTAGTTCGTTGGGATAAAAACATCACATCGATGTACTCGAGTATAAGAAGAATTGATATAGGAGGTGACACCGTGGCTTCTATGGGCACAACATCTTACTACGAGGGCAGCGTAGGTTGGTTGCTTAACCCAAACCTGTTTAATGACTGGGTCGATAATGTGGGAATAGGGTTTACGATCAATTACGGAAGCAGTTTGAAAGGCGGGAGCTTAGTTATTTTCTTTAACCAAGATTAAGCTCCCTTTAGTCGAGTTATCGACACTTAAGCTATCGACACTTACGTTTAGCTATCAACACACAGCTTGTTTCGTCCGGTTTCTTTCGCTTTGTAGAGTGCCTTGTCAGCAAGCTTCAATACTTCTTCAGGATGCTTGGTGGTTGTGCTATCAGACAGCCCAATACTCACCGTCACATTCACCACTTCCGATGGTTTCCCGTTCTGACCACGATTTTTGATACCCACTTCATGGTCATCAGGACGCTCGTGGCTATTACGAATGGTCATGTCGTAGTTTTGGATCTCTGAAATCAGAACTTGAAGGTGCTCTTTCACCTGTTCCGTGTATTTGCCTTTAAAAATAATCGTGAACTCTTCTCCACCATAGCGATACGCTTTCGCACCACCGGTGGTTTCTCTAAGAATACGAGCCACCAGTTTCAGCACATCGTCGCCAATGTCATGGCCATAGGTATCGTTAAATTTCTTGAAGTGGTCGATATCAACCATCGCCATCGAATATTTACGGCCTAAGTGCTTCATATCGACTTCTAAGGCGTGTCGACCTGGGATGTTAGTCAGTTGATCATTAAACGCCATATCGTGGCTAGCAGACATCACATAGACGATGATCAACGTGCCTGATAAGGAGAACATAGTGCTAGAGATGTACTGCACGTCAAAGAAGATGAACGTACAAGAGGACAGCAAGATAGTGCTATAAACGACAACATCAATAGAACGGTTGTACACCAGCACTAGGATGGCTGTAAGGCCAAGCAAGCAAAGGCTATACAACACCAAAACAAAAGGCAGTTTGGAGAAGTCTCTAACAATGAACAGTAGGCCTTCACTCCATGATTCAAAACCGCCAGCATGGAAATGAGAAACGATCAATTGCGCCCAAACCATAAACAGCACGAGAACGATGGCGTAGAGGAGCATCGACTTTGAATTGACACCGTTATCCGGGAAGGCATACACCAATAAGCAAGTGACCGGTACTAATGCCGCAAGTAACGACAGCTCTAATAAGGTGGTTCCGGTGTTCAAAGGGGTTTGCAAGCGAACTTGGATGATCAGGTAGGCTACTAGCATGGTTAATGACACCATGGCCATGCGTCCTTGTCTGAATGTATGGCATAGCAAAACGGCAACGCTCAATAAGATATATGGAAGGTTGCTAGCAAACCCTAGGTTTGAATCCGTCACGAGAATGACGTTGTTCATACCAGCGAATAAAATTGCCAATAAAAATAGAGGGAAGCAAAATCGAAACATGCTCGACGTTACAAAAGAAGATGCCATTTACGTGGTGAGCCTAATTATACTGATGATCTTGTAATTTAATTTTATACGTAGGATACGGTTAAACAAGCGAATGCCAAGCTTTTTGCTTAAATCAGAGCAAAAACATAGTCATAGGTCGCTAATGGTGCAACCATTTTTATATGTATTTGAGTTGCTATTAACCATAGAACCAACTACACAGTATATATGAGAAATTAATTAGTCGTTATAGTTAGTTAACATGCAGTTAGTAAATCTGTAGTAATGAGTAGGGTATAGTAAGGTAACAATATGTAGGTCGTTGCCAATCAGGCTAGAACTCGATCTGTCGTGATAGCTACAAATGGAGGTGTGGTATGCAAATTAGTGTTGATGTTCACAACTATATGGAAACTCTGGTGGGTCAGGTCTTGGCTACCGAGGAATATGTGTCTAGTTATAACAACGAACAGTTGGCTGATCTGGCGTGTTTGGCTTTAGGTCAACTTAAGCCCATCTATATTCGTTTCGATATCGATTTTCTTTCGGCATTGCCAGAAGACAAATTGGTACTCTATAAACGAAATAGTGAGATCGCGGTCAAAAATGCAGAAAGTATGATTATTGACGATCGAAGACGCGAACGTGACGACAATGTGCCTGTTATATTTAGTCAACACAATTTTGATGATGACGTAGAATTGCAATGGTATGAAAAGCCATTGTTGAACCGTAAACAGTCGTGATAGTTTAGGGTTAATACGGTCATTTAAGGAGTAAAAAACGTGGGATTCTTTTCTAGATTATTTGGTGGCAAAGAAAAAACCGAACAAAAAGTAGATATTGAGCCAGTCGAATATAAAGGCTTCAATATCTATCAAGATGCCATTGCAGAATCTGGTCAATACCGTGTTGCTGGGCGAATCGAGAAAGAATTCGACGGTGAAATCAAAACTCATCGTTTTATTCGTTCAGATGTTGTTTCAAACAAACAAGATGCCGATGAATTGATGCTAAAAAAATCGCAGATGTTCATCGACCAAATGGGCGACAATATATTTAGCTAACCAAATAGGGTTAGAATTGATGTTGGTCATAATTTAGAGAGCTTTCAGTGTATATGCTGAAAGCTCTTTTTAGTTTTAGGGACAAAGAACAGCTAGTAAGTTGTTATTTAAAGGATTATTTGCAAGTGGTTTGACCTCTTAGTTCGAGACGGTCGTCATTTCTTCAAATGAAGCGCTCAAATTCCATCCAAATCGTTATAAGTAATAACTTTTCCTGTTCTTTGAACAAAACGCTTGAAGTATTAGTTGTCGTTAGATACAAACGAATAAGTCATTCGTGCCAATAGTCAAGGAATAGCTATGCAAATTGGTGTACCAAGAGAAACACTCGCAGGTGAAACGCGAGTCGCTGCTTCGCCGAAATCGGTAGAACAGCTTCTAAAATTAGGATTTGAAGTTTGTGTTGAATCACAAGCAGGTGCGTTAGCAAGTTTTGAAGATGCAGCTTATGAACAAGCTGGAGCAAAAGTTGTTACTGCAGATGAAGCTTGGAAATCCGATATTATCTTTAAAGTTAACGCTCCGATCGTTGACGAGTCTAAAAACGAAATCGATCTACTTAAAGATGGCGCAACATTGGTCAGCTTTATTTGGCCTGCTCAAAATCCAGAATTGATGGAACAATTGTCTACTCGTAGCATCAACGTGATGGCGATGGATTCTGTTCCACGAATTTCGAGAGCTCAGGCGCTAGATGCATTGAGTTCTATGGCAAATATCGCCGGTTATCGTGCCGTTGTTGAAGCGGCACATGAATTTGGTCGATTCTTCACGGGTCAAATTACGGCGGCAGGTAAAGTTCCACCAGCAAAAGTATTGGTTGCTGGTGCGGGTGTTGCTGGTCTAGCGGCGATTGGTGCTGCAGGTAGCTTGGGTGCGATCGTTCGTTCATTCGATGTTCGTCCTGAAGTAAAAGAGCAAGTCGAATCTATGGGCGCTGAATTCTTGGAAGTCGATTTCAAGGAAGATACCAGCGCGGGTGATGGCTACGCAAAAGAGATGTCTGAAGCATTCAACAAGAAAGCGGAAGAGCTTTATGCGGCTCAAGCAAAAGACGTCGATATCATTATTACAACGGCACTGATCCCAGGTCGCCCTGCACCTAAGCTGATTACCAAAGAGATGGTAGACAGTATGAGTGCAGGTAGCGTCATTGTGGATCTTGCCGCTGCGAATGGCGGTAACTGTGAATACACGGTTGCAGACCAAGTGATCACAACCGCTAATGGCGTGAAAGTGGTAGGTTACACCGATATGGTTGGTCGACTGCCGACTCAATCATCTCAGCTATACGCGACTAACTTAGTTAACCTGCTGAAACTGCTTTGCAAAGAGAAAGATGGCAACATCAATATCGACTTTGAAGATGTCGTCTTACGTGGCGTAACGGTGGTTAAAGAAGGCGAAGTGACTTGGCCAGCTCCACCAATTCAAGTTTCTGCTCAACCACAACAACAAGCTAAGCCTAAAGCGGTGAGACCTGAACCAAAAGTTCAAGAACCTGTCTCTCCAATTAAGAAAGCGGCGGGTATGGCAGTTGCTGTTGGTGCTTTCGCTTGGATAGCTTCGGTTGCTCCTGCTGCGTTCTTATCTCACTTTACCGTTTTTGTTCTCGCTTGTGTGGTGGGTTATTACGTAGTTTGGAATGTAAGCCATTCACTGCATACACCTCTGATGTCCGTAACTAACGCGATTTCAGGGATCATTGTAGTAGGCGCACTGTTACAAATAGGACAAGGAAGTGGCGTCGTCACATTCTTATCATTTATTGCCGTATTAATTGCAAGTATCAATATCTTTGGTGGCTTTACCGTGACCAAACGTATGCTTGAAATGTTCCGTAAAGACTAAGGAGTAACAGATGTCTGAAGGATTAGTACAAGCAGCTTATATTGTTGCTGCTGTATTCTTTATAATGAGCTTGGCCGGGTTATCGAAGCAGGAATCTGCACGTGCAGGTAACTATTACGGTATCACGGGTATGGCAATCGCGTTGATCGCGACGATCTTTGGCCCTCATTCTGCTGGAATTGTGTGGATCATCATTGCTATGGTGATCGGTGGTGGTATTGGTATCCACTTCGCGAAGAAAGTAGAAATGACCGAAATGCCAGAGCTGGTGGCAATTCTGCACAGCTTCGTAGGTATGGCGGCGGTACTTGTTGGTTACAACAGCTACATTGATGCACCAGAAGCGGCAACGCATGCAGAGCACGTTATCCACTTAGTGGAAGTGTTCCTAGGCGTCTTTATCGGTGCGGTAACCTTCACCGGTTCTATTGTTGCATTTGGTAAGCTTCGCGGCGTTATCTCTTCGTCGGCACTGAACATCCCTCATAAGCACAAGTGGAACCTAGCGGCTATCGTTGCTTCTACATTGCTCATGATCATGTTCGTTAAAGCTGACGGCAGCATGTTCGCGTTAATGGTGATGACTCTTATCGCATTCGCATTCGGCTACCACCTAGTGGCATCGATTGGCGGCGCAGATATGCCAGTGGTTGTTTCTATGCTGAACTCGTACTCTGGTTGGGCAGCAGCGGCAGCAGGTTTCATGCTTGCGAACGATCTGCTTATCGTAACGGGTGCTTTGGTAGGTTCGTCAGGTGCGATTCTGTCTTACATCATGTGTAAGGCGATGAACCGTTCGTTCATTAGTGTTATCGCTGGTGGATTCGGCCAAGACGTGGTTGTGTCTGATGGCGATGAAGAGCAGGGTGAACACCGCGAAACATCAGCTGAAGATGTGGCAGACATGTTGAAAAACTCAAAGTCAGTCATCATCACTCCAGGGTACGGAATGGCAGTAGCTCAAGCTCAATACCCAGTGCATGAAATCACTGACAAGCTAAGAGCGCAGGGCATCAAAGTTCGATTTGGTATCCACCCAGTTGCTGGTAGGTTACCGGGTCACATGAATGTACTGCTTGCTGAAGCAAAAGTGCCTTACGATATCGTTCTTGAAATGGACGAAATCAACGATGACTTCGATGAGACAGATACTGTATTGGTTATTGGTGCAAATGACACCGTGAACCCTGCAGCACTTGAAGATCCAAACAGCCCAATTGCTGGTATGCCAGTACTTGAAGTTTGGAATGCTCAGAATGTTATCGTATTCAAACGTTCGATGAACACAGGTTACGCCGGTGTGCAAAACCCACTGTTCTTCAAAGAGAATACGCAGATGCTGTTTGGTGATGCTAAACAGAGCTGTCTAGGCATTCTAGAGCATCTATAGAAAGCACTTTCCAGTCTCTTGTTAAGAAGTTTTTTAAGAAAATTTCTAAGAGTTTTCCAAGTGCTTTCTAAGCACCATGTAATAACCAGACTAGGAGCTCATTTGAGCTCCTTTTTTTGATCCTCAGAACTTGTCTTAACCTAAACCCACAACGAATGGGGTAAAGAAACCAAAGCAAAACCCATTCGAATGATGGCTGGTTTCACCAATCAGCTTGCGAGTGCGCCTGTGCAACACAATCCTAATATGATGGGATTTATCGCTATAACTCACCATTCCCACTGTTTTTCATGCGGTTAAAAATTTATCTTTGATAGCGAATGGTATATATTTGTTTGATCTATATGAATTTGCGTTGGTTTGTGATCATCAAAAGAACATTTACTCTTCTTATCGCTACGTTATCTGTGTCTGCAAACGCGCTTGCTGACTCTTTACCTGAGCGTATCGATAATTTCACCAAACTCTTTGATCATGAAACCGCAATCGAATCTTATGATATTCGATTGTTGCAGGCTGATTATCCAACACGTTTGATCATGCCGTCTTCTATGCTGCCACAAACCGCAGAGTACCCATTAAAAGACATACAGCGCTTATACCAGTTATCAAAAACCTGTAGCGGGAAATTACCGTTAAGCCCGTTGATCACCGAACCTTTGGTCTTTACTCGTGCAATGTGTAAAGGAACCAAGCTTTCTGATCGTTGGTTTAGCCGTAGTGGCTTGATTCACCCTGGTGGTGGTTCCTATGCGGCGCGATACGTAGAGAAGTACCCGGACAAGTTCGACTCTTTGAAACGCTTTATGCATATTCAAGAGCGTCCAAACACTGAACATGATGAACTGTTATCTCGTTTACAAAACATGGACAGTGAAGCTATCACGGCACTGTTAGCCGGTTCGAGCATGTTTGTCGAGCTTGACGAAATGTGGGTAAAACGCGGCGACAGATATTACCTGTACAAAGAATCAGACTGGAATGAAAACGCGACACTTTCTGGATTATCGTTCAGTTTATCTTCAGAAGGCAAAAGCTGTTTTGTTCAGCGCGGTAATGTATGTTGGGAAATAGAAGATCATTCCGAGCTTCTGCAAGTCGCCATGTTTATCTTGGTGCTCGCCAACATCATGCTTGTTTTGGGGTGGGCAGTTTACCGTTGGAACAGTAAGAAACAAGAGATGAAGAGCCGCATGCTGGTGCTTCAAATCCTAACGCACGAATTAAGAACGCCGATTGCAAGTTTGTCATTGACCGTTGAAGGGTTCAGACGCGAGTTCGAACACTTACCAGAATCGGTATATGATGAGTTTCGTAGGCTGTGTGAAGATACACGCCGTTTAAGGCAGTTGGCAGAAGCAAGTAAAGACTATTTGCAATCAGACAACCAACCGCTCGCAACAGAGTGGGTACCAAGTGTCGAAGAGTGGCTTCAATACAAAGTTGAAGAAGAATTTGCACCGGGAATTGAACTCCGTGTAAACAAAGACATTGCTGCAAAAATAAACGTATATTGGTTAGGAACGTGCATCGACAACCTGATCAGAAACGCCGTGAAATACGGTGTCGCACCAGTGATACTAGAACTGAATACTTCTGACAAGAAGCTGACATTCAAAGTTATAGATAATGGAGACTTGTCCCGCAAAGATTGGGGGCAACTAAGAAAGCCATTCGTAAGTAAGAGTGGACTCGGTTTAGGTCTGACGATAGTGGAATCTATGGTCGGAAAAATGGGCGGTCACATGACGCTTATCGGCCCCCCAACAACATTTATTTTGGAGATACCTTGTGAAACAGACATTGCTTCTCGTTGAAGATGATAAAAATTTAGCTGACGGTTTATTAGTTAGCCTTGAGCAAGCTGGATATGAATGTTTGCATGCAGAACTGATCTCTGAAGTTGAAGGCTACTGGGAACAAGCGGACCTAGTGATTCTAGACCGTCAACTTCCTGATGGTGACTCAGTAGATTCACTTCCAGGTTGGAAGAAAAAGAAAGACATCCCAGTTATTTTGCTGACGGCTCTCGTCACAGTAAAAGACAAAGTTGCGGGCCTAGACTCAGGTGCAAACGACTACCTAACTAAGCCTTTCGCTGAAGCTGAATTGTTTGCTCGAATTCGCGCGCAGTTACGCCTGCCTGATGCAGAAGATCAAGACGCATCAAAAGTGATGGCTCAAAATCTGGTTATCGATAAAGCGACACGTGAAGTGTTTTTCAATGAACTGGAAGTCACGTTAACGCGCACAGAGTTTGACCTACTGCTATTTTTGGCAAGCAACCTTGGCCGTGTTTTCACACGTGATGAGCTGCTTGACCATGTATGGGGTTACAACCATTTCCCAACAACACGTACGGTAGACACGCACGTTCTGCAACTAAGACAGAAACTGCCGGGTCTAGAAATCGAAACGCTGCGTGGCGTTGGTTACAAGATGAAAGCGTAATGAAAAAAGCCTTACTTCCACTATTAATGTTGTCTTGCGTGGTGAATACCGCGCAAGCTGCAGATTGGTTTAAGAGTAGCGATACTCTAACTCAAGTTCATAAACACCTGTTGGATAATGACTTACCTCAGATGTTTGATTCACTAGTGGAAGTTTGGCAAATCAACTCTTCTCAATCACGAGAAGACCACCTCAATGAGCTGTTCGATCAAGCATTGAACAAAGATTGTGGTAAAACCCTCACCAGAAAAACACTCCCAGATTGGATCAGTTCAGTCGTCGTTAAAAGACACATCATTCAAAGCCCTGGCCGAGATACTTTTCGCGTATCGATTGATGTTGAATCCGAAAACAACATTCAAGATATTACCTTCGAGAAGTGGGTCGATAAGATTGTTTCATCGGACAGCGAGCTAACCAAAGACAGTGAAGTGGTAAACAACGCATCGGTGAGCCTATACCGCAAGCGTTACAATTTAGCATCTCAACTTGAGTCAGGCCTGTATCGTTTAAGTGTGAAAGGCGATGGCGGTAATTCATGGAGTACTTGGATTATTCTTGGTGACGTTGCTTTTCGTCAGCAAGTTCGTTGGGCATCAAAAGACACGTGGCGCATCGATAAAAAAGAACTTCTGAATCCTTATTGTCCGCTTCCTAAGCTCGAAATTGGTTTATACGATTACGTCGATGAACACTATGAGCAGGTGTGGGGCAAGAGCTATGAATCTGATTATCCAATGAACCTCACTGGCGAAGAACTTCCCAATGATCGCTACGTTTTGGCGGTTTCAATGGTGCATTCTCGCTGGCAAGGTGACATAGCGATAGAACAAGCACAAACTATCAGTAAAACTTATGATATTTCTAGCGAAGAAGAGTTAAAGTAATTTAGAATTGAGCCGTTAACTATGTAAGGGATCTAACAAAGATAAACGGCATGAAAAATACGACTAAACTACTCGCAGCATCAATTGCATTCGCCAGTCTTCCTCTTTCAGCAGCAAACTACGCCATTGAAGCGCGTGGTGATGCGATGGGTGGTGTTGGTGTTGTTTCAGCAAACTTCCTAACCGCTCCATTCTATAACCCAGCACTTGTTGCCATTTATCGTCGTAACGATGATATGGGAATGATCACGCCAAGTTTTGGTGGTAGCTACAATGATCCTAACGATATGAAATCGAATATCGATGCCGTGCTTGATGCATCCGGTAGCGATATTACGGATGGCTTGAAGAAGCTTGACGGTAATCAAGCTAACGTTGAGTTAGGTGGCGTTGTTGCTTTTGCATTGCCAAATCAGTTTATTGCTGCCAACCTTTTTGCTAAAGCTTACACGGAATCTTTCGCAAGTCCTGACGTACATACTGGTGGTACAGAACAGCAGCAGCTTGAACTGTCCACCGTCGAGGCGGTTTCTATTGGGGTCGCCGAAGTCGGCCTCTCTCTTGCTAAATACCAAACTTTCATGGGCCAACATATCTCATTTGGTATCACACCTAAGATTCAGCGAATTTACACATACAATTATGTGGCGTCGGTGAAAGATTACGATCTGTCTGACGTACGAGAAAACAGCAATGGTGAAACTGCGTTCAACATGGATGCTGGTGCACTCTGGTTCTTCGGTCCATTCCGAGTGGGTGTAGCTGCGACTAATTTGATCTCAAGAGACATTGAGACGAAAGACACAACTCAGTTATTAACAAGCGGCTCTCAAAGTAACCTTGTTGGCGGCAAATATAATTACAAGCTTGAACCGGTATACACCGTTGGTGCCGGCATCGTATCGGATTACTTTTCTTTCAGTGTTGATTACGACCTAAACGAGACTGAGAAGTTTACTTCGTTCGAAGATAACGAACAGATGATTCGTGTTGGTACCGAAGTCGATCTTCTGCGTCAGCTTAAGTTAAGGGGAGGGTACTACAAGAACCTGGCTTACTCTGATTCGGAAGGAACAGTCACAGCCGGTATTGGTATCTCGCCACTCAATTTGTTCCTGTTAGATTTAAGTGCGAACTACACAAACAAAAATGCAATGGGTGCTTCAATCAATTTCCTTGCTAGTTACTAACAGTCCTTATATAGTTCTGCTCCTAAATAAAGGAGCAGAGCATGCTAAACGACTTACCAACCCTTTCTCACGAAGAACAACAGAAAGCTGTTGAACGAATTCAAGAAATGATGACTCAGGGCATCAGCACAGGACAAGCGATCAAAATTGTTGCTGAGCAAATTCGTGAAGAAATGAGTAATAAAGAAGAGTAGGGCATCAGCCCTTCTTTTTTATTACCTTGATGCACTATAACTAAATATATTACCCTCTAGTATATTATCTCGTACATACAAATTCTTTAGCTCCCCCTAAGTTCCAACCCGCCCAGAATTCTTAAACTTAAATTATTCAGTAAGTTACATTAGAGTAATCCACTTTAAGGGCTTTTCTTGGTTTCTATTTGTAATTAAATTACAGCAAGATCTGAAAGTAAAACAATCGCCATTTTAGGTGTCAGCATTTGTGTCACCACGTCTAAGTGGTTAAATATATGCCGTTTTTTATGGCTAGTGACGTTGTGACTTCTATTTTTAGTGGGTACGAGTGCATGAATGTTCAGAAGCAGACAAATGAGGATTTCATCTAAGAACAGTGCGAGATAAGTGACGACGGTAATGTTCAAAACCGTTACCGCGAGTGACTAACCATTGGTTAAAGCGCGCTTTACTAGCCAAATATGTGGACTTTTAAAACAAGTGCTTAGGAAGTTAGAGGCGTACGGAAGAGCTGTTTATAGAGCGATTCAGGAACGATACGTATCAACCTGAGAATGATATTGATGGAGTTATTACAGATGGTGTTATAGCAAACGGTGTTATTGCAGATAGCGAGAGCACGCTTATAGGCATATGAATCGATTTAAGTTCTGATGAGACAGCAAAGCTTATGGGCTTGTTTGGTCAGCACTTACGAATCTAACGGCTGCTTAAGTGGAGAGTAGATATCGACAGGGCATTAATGGCGTGTGATTGAGTATTGGCCGAGAGTTGAATGTGTAGCTGCAGTCCAGTCTAGCGAGCCTTAATAAAACGTAACGACTTGGTTTCGTCCATTGTCTTTCGCTTGGTAGAGTGCTTTGTCTGCACGTTTGATGGCTGTACGTATCGACTCATGCTCCTTAAGCTGCGTTACTCCAGTCGAAGTCGTCACTTTAAGCGCTTTAGGCCAAGGTCTTTGGTCCATTGCTAGGTAAAAATCATCGATAGATTCGTTACACTGTAGCGCAGTTTGTTCCAGGCAAACGAGTAGAAACTCCTCACCACCCCAGCGATAAAGCAAGTACTGCTCACCAAGGCTCTCGTTCGCCATTGCGACAAACTGAATAAGCACTTTGTCACCCACTTCATGGCCGTATTGATCATTGATCTGCTTAAAATGGTCTAAATCAAACAACGCGATGTGAATCGTTTTTCCTTGTTGCGCCAGCCATTCGAAATCATAGAAGGTATCTAACGCCTCGGTTCGGTTTCGACATCCGGTCAACGGATCGGTTGTGGCCTTTACCTTTAGCTCTTCAATTTCTTGGGTTAAATAACGTTGTTGCTCTGCTGCGCGCGTTTTGCTTCGCTGTGCGATATGTAACGCACAACCCACATAATAGATGGCATACGTCACCCATAATCCAATTAGGAGTTCTCCCAACAAAGCTTTGCTAATGATTTTACCGTGGAAAACAATGCTCGAGATCTTAAGTGAATGATGTCCATCAAGCGTGCTGGCTCCAAGCCCGAGCTCAACAGACACCGCGTTTGTAATGTCTACCGCGCTACTAGTAATCGGTTGGTTGTAATGATCAATCCACCAAAAAGGAACGTTGAAGTAGTTTAAGTCGATGTGGTTTTTATCTGCTAGCGAGAAATCTAAGCGATTGAACTTATTCGACATAGCATCGCCTTTCACGCTGTAATTCTTGTCGTAATTACGAATGTAGAAGCGAAACCTTGGGTCTTCTTGGCCTTGGTAATCCATATTAATGGTGACCGAATCGTACGTCGAGAGATCGAGCCCTTTACCTTGTGTCGATATAACGAATTCAATTTCACAGAAGGGTAAGCTATAGGTTCGTTCAAAGTCACACTGTAACTCAATTCCATTTTCTAGCTTATGTAATGAGCCTACGGTGCCACCATCATGGTCTCTGTCTGTGTGAACGCGTGTAGGGAATTTGTCTGGCGTAATAACGTGGCTCTTATTCATGAGCGTATTAAATGAAATCAACGACACTAGCGTGATTGTTAGGCAAAAAATCGAAAGGAATATGTTGAGTTTTCGGAATGCTTTGTCGCTCATGATACTAACTCGTACACGTGATTCGAACCTAATGTGCAATGCCTTAGAGTTGGCGCAATCGGAGATTAGAGTATTAGCATTCATAAAATTGCTATACCCAGAACTGATCCAGAATTGACGATTATACAGGAAAGCACACCATTAGACCAAATTCAAGTTTAAAAATTGAACACAGCACCCTGATTTTGAACGTTATTTGCTCAATGAGTACGGTTTTTACGGAGGTGATAATTTAACTGTATATTTATACAGTTAAATTGAAGTGGCTCGTTTTGTTGTAATCAGAGTAGTGTGTTCGAGTTTTATGGCTTGCTGTGATAACGAGTCACGTGGCCACTTACTGTTCCTCAATTAAAGTGGAGAGTAATTATGTTGCAGTGTCACTTTTTAAGCTTAGTTTTATCGAAACACTTTATTGTCTATGAGATCGTTCGTACCACTCATTTTGTCTTTCATTCCCAATTACGCGCCATATGTCGAACAAGGGTTCGATGCTCTGCAGAAAATCCCTAGCGTAGTCGGTGCTGTTGTGGTCGATACGTTAGGCATGCGCGTCATCTACTTGAATACTACGCATCACGACGGAAAACGAAGTGATGGAATTCGTTGATGCATTAACCATTACACGGATTACCGGTGGAGTCTCAAGCCTTGGCACGATTGCAGCCTTGAAAACGGACATCAACTGGATAAAGCGAGTGCAGCAAGACCAAGAGCAACGGATACGAAAACTGGAGATACCGAATGAAAGGACACAAGTGCAAAGGCCGCCGAGCAAACGGCCAACTTAAGAAAGGTTACACGCTCAAGAACGGGCGAGTGGTGAGGGCAAATACCACCCGAAAACGCTACAAGAAACGCCGATAATTCACACCAATCTAAAGGGCTACTTTCTTACGAGAGTAGCCCTTTCTGCATTTCTACGACAAGAATCTACATTTTAAGCATCAAGTTTTACTGCTAATGGGTTAAATCACTGTTATAGATGGGGTTAATGGTTATAATCCTTTTCCATAAAACAGACTAAACAGAAAAACTCTGTATTTAAAAGTAATGGCTAGGATTAATAATGACAAAATTGAATGCTCTTAATGAAAAATATGTATTGGAATCAATCTTTCTAGGCAAGATTATCAATACATTTGAAGGTAACTCTGGAAGGGTTTATTTGGTTGAAAATACACCTATTCCACCTGCAACATATACCATTCCAAAGTTCATAGCATATAAAAAATGCAAAAGATACGATGGGGATAGCTTTGAAATATTCAAAGAAGAGACAGAAAAATGGTTCCAAATTGTAAGTAGGTATGTTTTGCCTATTCAATATATCGATATTATTGAAGGACAGTACTTTGTCTGCATGAGGGCTGGTATTGATGGTAATCTTTCTGAATTGATACTAAATGGTTTAGATGACGTGGCAGCATACAACATTGCATTGCAATTGGTTAAGGGGTTGATTGATATGCAGGCTTCTGGAATTAAGCACCACCAAGATTTAAATCCACCTAATATCATGTTTGAAGACATGTCTAAGCTGTTTGATAGTAATGGGAAGCCAGTTAAGGACAGAACTGAGTATGAACCGTATCCACCTCAAGAATATCACTATTCATTCAAGTACAGAGTTATGATTAGTGATTTTGGCATGGCTAACTATTTCCTTAAGGATCCAGTACAAGGTAAAGCTGGAGGGAAGTTTGCCTATAAAGCACCTGAACAATATGACAAGAGTATTGACGGTTTTGCGCCTGACTTATTTGCCTTGGGGGTAATTCTCTGCATGATGTTTACTGGTATGCACCCAACAGGAAAGGATGCAGCATTTGCTTTGAAAAAAAGTCCTAAGCTAAAGCAGGGTTGGTCTTCATGGGCTAAAAATGGTGAAAGACTGGTAAATTGTGCGAATCAAGAAATTACTAAATTGATTCTTTCACTTTTAGAACCAATTCCTAATGATCGTCCCTCATTACAACATGTATTTGATACATTATTAGCGGAATTTGAAGCATTGGATAAAGGGCAATCGATAAATGCTAGATTCCTATTTAAATTCTTTGAAGATACGTACATTAATGACAAAAAGTCTATTTTAGAAGTTCGCAGACATACAATATAACAAGGCATTTAAGAGTGATTCCCAACGCTTGGCATTTTTCATTCCATCGTTGAGTTTCGTGTTTACGGTGATAAGGGTGAGTTTCGTGGTAGCGTTGCTCACACCTTAATGCGGCTACATGGATTCCCCCGGTTGTCAAACATCCGCTAAACTTATGTTGATGGGTTTTGGACTGCCGCTCTACATTCGGCCTACTTATCGACGATTCGCATACGTCGTGGCCCTGATGACTTGCGCGACTGCGGTGCCTTATTCGTTAGATGACATCTAGTGTGTCCGCCGCATTAACAGGCTCTCCGCAAGTGGTCTTAACCTATCTCCATCATTAGCGTCTGCAATGACCCGGTGGGTTTAACTCTTTATGCTGCTTAGGTTTTTACTTAAGCAGCATAGTTTTCATATTCTGTTTGATTGTGTAAAAGCGACCATATAATTCGTGCGTTCTTCGCGGCAAGTGCCACTATCGCTCGGTTCATTCCTCTCCGCTCTAGAACGCCCCGACACCACTGACTTAACTTATCTTGCTTGTCGCCAAGGTTGGCAATCACGGTCCTTGCGCCGTGAACTAATAGTGTTCGTAAGTATTTGTCGCCGTGTTTGGTTATCCGACCTAAGCGAGGCTTTCCTCCCGTCGAATATTGTTTTGGTACGAGTCCTAGCCAAGCAGAGAAATCACGGCTTTTATCAAATTGAGAACCGTTGCCTATCGAAGCAAGTATCGCAGTAGCGGTTTGCGGTCCAATACCTCGAACTTTCATCACTCGTTGAACATTAGCGCTGACCTTAGCAAAAGAGTCGAAGACTTGTTCAGTATCGGCGATACGTTGATTCAACTCTCCAAGGTGGTGATAAGCATCGGCAATCACCGTTCTTGCGAGATGTGGCAGTTCATTTTCTGCATCTTCAAGCATTAAGGGAACGTGTTTCATTAATGAAGAGCGGCCAACAGGAATGATCAACCCGAATTCAGAGAGTAAGGCACGCATGCGATTCATAAGCGCGGTGCGTTCACGAACCCAATGCTCTCTCATTCTATGTACCGATAAGATGGCTTGTTGCTCGGGGGATTTTACGGGTACAAAGCGAGTGGATGGTCGCTGAACAGCTTCGCATATGGCAACAGCATCATTAAGGTCGTTCTTTCCCTTGGTTCGATAAGGAATTACGTATTTAACGGCCATAATGCGGGCGTCGTGACCGAGTGTATTGAGTGTTCTTGCCCAATAATGTGCACCACCACACGCTTCAACGCCTATACGCATGAGTGGTATATTTGCTATTGTAGTCAGTAGTTTAGAGCGAGTTACTGACTTATGAAGTATGACCTTACCATTTTGGTCTACGGCATGAAGACTAAAGTGGTTTTTAGCTAGGTCGATACCGCAGAAATAAGAAAAATCAGACATGGTGCCTCCGGTGCAATTAAGTACCACATAAGTGTGGCAGATCCTCGGAAGGGGGGAATCCATGTCATTCGTTATAAAGTAAGGTAGATAATGAGTTCAAATAAAGTAGATGATTGGGTTGGACTATTTCAATTTCGAGATGAGAAATTCGCATCACTAGTTCACGACAATCTACAGGAAAAGTACATCATTGCATTAACAATTAGGGTTACGGAACTATGCTTAGATGCTGTAGTTCTTTTAAATAATCACAGAATTTCATCAGTTCCTACAGTTTTACGCTCTGCATTAGAAACTTTCGCTGATCTACAATGTTGCATTAAAGACCAAAGTCATCCAGAGGCTATGACAAAAGCTCAATACCAACGGCTTTACGAGCTTCAAAAACATATTGAAAGTGATAAATAAAAAGTCAGGTAAAAAGCTCTCAGTGTGGGATCGCTTCAAAAAAGCTGATTTAGTGGAATTGTATAATAGTTACTATTCGATGTTGTCAATGTACGCACACGGCAATGTAGGTGCTTTAATCGAGAGTAACTCGAAAGATTCTCAAGTTTTACTAGGCTCAGCCTACGATGATGAAAAGTTACTTCAATTTTTCGATCAAGCAATAAACTTGGTAGCTCTTTCTATTCGAGACAGTTTAGAATTCTTTGGGGTAGATAAAGTTACGCTTGAGTACCCACAAAAGATAATCGATAAACTCAACAAAGCTTTATAACAAACGACTATGGCGTCAATGATTAATTTTTGGCAGTGTTTTCATCCCACATGGCGCCATCTCTCAGCATAGAGTTAAGAGTCACAACCATCTTT
>NZ_CAWPOA010000036.1:0-62335 GCF_963889365.1 Vibrio sp. OPT20
GACCCACCTGATTCCATGCCGAACTCAGAAGTGAAACACAATAGCGCCGATGGTAGTGTGGGGTTTCCCCATGTGAGAGTAGGACATCGCCAGGCTCCTATTTATTTTCACTTTTTAAAAAGTGAAGACAAAAGGTATCGTTACTTGCATTAGCAATTAACAACATCATTAGTGTACTAATCTATTGATGACAATTTGTTGGAGGGATGGCTGAGTGGTCGAAAGCACCGGTCTTGAAAACCGGCAACCGTTAATAGCGGTTCTAGGGTTCAAATCCCTATCCCTCCACCACCATTGGAAAGCCCGCTGAGAAATCAGCGGGCTTTTTTCTTATCTGTTTCAAATCATTATGTATCATCCAAATATTTACACACGCACTTAATTCACCCACGGATACTGTCAGAGTTTCCTAAATCATCTCATTAGGCTGTTTGCTAACAAGGTTAATGAAGTTCTTGAATAAGTAAAATTGAGCTGATATCTGCCTACACAGTGTTAAATAAGGGATAACTTGATGTGCGGAGAAGGTTACTTACTAAGTAAACTTTATGCTATTCAGAATCTTCTGTATCAGTTGTTCGCTTAGTCGATTTTTCTTACCTTAAACTCACTCGTTAACACTGAGTCATACTCCTTTCCTATGTACTCGGTATTGAAGATACTTTTATGTTGCTCTGTCTGTTCTGAATCTATTCCTATCCATTGCGCAAATGTGTCTGAAAAGTCTCTCAAATTATATTTGACCGAATGTGTTTTTGTTTCTTGAGTATCGTCACTCATTGTTACAAACGGCACTTCTACTGCCTGCCTTGAAAAGTGTGATCCAGTACCGTGAATCAAATATGGGGGGGCATTTACAGACGTTAGGCCATGGTCAGAAAAATAAATGATTTTATATGTTTTATCATGCATCGTGAGTAGGTCTCTAAGCTTCTCTATAAAAGCCACGCCATAAGCCACTGATTTTGAATAGCATGCTAGATACTTGTTATCGGAGGCTTTTAGTGAAATTTCTTCATCAAATCTCTTACAAAAGTCATAGTGTGACCCCATGGTATGAATGAAAATGACTTTCGGTTTTTTAGTTTCTTCACGAATCGCCTTGATCACTTCTGGTAGGAGAATGTTATCGGGTTCAGCTTTATCATAAGACGTATTCTTATAATATTGGTAATGTGCCCTACTCGCGATTGCGGATACCTGTGTCTCGTATTGCCCGATCTTAGCTTGATTTGATATCCAATAAGTTTTCATTCCAGCATCATTAGCAAGATCTATCACATTTAAGTTTTTATCATGCCTGTTTACATCTAGGCTCTTTGATAATATTCGAGGGACTGAGAAATATGTAACAACGGATGGGGAAATAACACCATTAAATATGGCTGCTCCTTTTATCTTTCCATTCTCTTCGTTATACGATGGGAAGTAATTTTTAATAACAGATTCACCAATATTTACGATGTAAATATCCTTTAATACATTATTTGTATGAACATTCTCCCATTTTGAAGAGATTACTGATTTTCCCCCTTCGAGAAGAGACAGTTCATAATATAAAGAAATAGGTTTAACAACTGTAATTAAACCTAAAAAACCAAACCACACTTCATGATGGATTGTTTTTGAGTATTCTTCATTGAGGTATGTCGTCTTTTTATTATCATGTAAGCTATAAAATTTGGTGATTAATATGCTGGAAAATAATATCAACATAATTAATGAAAATGGCTTACCAACCTTTCCTAAGGTAATGTGAAATGATAAAAAAAGTAGAATGGAAAATATAATAATCTTTACATATGTTATGATGCTAATGCTTTTTATATGTTCAAGAGCTTCACCTCGATTAGACTCTAAAACCGACCCTAAGACACCTAAGTCTAAGCTTAGAGAGTTTAATCTTAAATAGAAATCAAAAGTCATTATTACCGTGAGAAGAAGAAATACAAACCTATTACCGACAAATGCTATTATAGTTGCTATACATAACATGTTTAAACTCAATATTGACAGGGTAAACCACACATTATCATCAGCCCCAGTTCTCAACAGGTAAAATGTCATGATACTTAAAGGAATCAGAGTCTTAATATCAATATTTTGTCTAGTTCTCATATGTTTTTGGGTAGCTTTTGTTATCGGCTCTTCGATGAGTGTAGTCATTGATGTATGGAGAGGCAATGTAAAGGCATACCCAAATGAACATAATAACATCCCTAATATTATCGGTAATTCTGGTGGTTTGATCGCACATGCCGGTGGGGGAATCAACGGATTAAAATATACAAACTCCTTAGAAGCGATGGAGCAATCAATTGAACATGGATTCAAGATGGTAGAGTTAGATCTACTTATCTCATCGGATGGAAGGATTGTTGCTGTTCATGATTGGAAGACTTTTCACGAAATGACAAATTCTAATAATACTGGGTCTATTAGTTCTAAAGAATTTGAATCAAAGATAATTTATGATAAATATAAAACATTAAATATATCTACAGCTATTGATATTCTAGATAAAAATGATGTGGTGTTAGTTACGGATAAAATAAAAAATCTTGCCTTGCTTTCAAAATATATAATAGATAAAGATAAATCTATTATCGAAGTATTCAGTATAGATAAATATAATGAAGCAATAGATTTAGGTTTTAATAATGTCGCATTAAATATAGATCTAAATACACCATTTATTCTTGATTGGATTGATTTGAATAAAATTAAGGCTGTGACGTATCGGGGTGATAACCTTGGCTCGCTTGGGAGTGAGTATAAGAAGGCGATAGAACTAAGCAACATGGGGGTTTCTTCCATGATCTATTCGACAAATGATTTAGACTTGGATGGTATTAAAGCTTCTGGAATCGGAAATTTTGCGTTATATGTCGACTTTGTTCTTCCATCAGATGAACTCTAAGATTGCAGGTTATCTAAAAAGCAGAGCGTCATCGCCCTGCTTTGATGTCGAATTAAATGTTCTTTGGAAATTGCTTGGTTGATGAGCTCCCGACTTGCCTATTTGGCAAGCTTAGCCTCCACTTGCCCGAGTGCGCGTTGGTACATAAACCATGCACAGGTGCCGGCAAGTACATTACCTACCATAGCGCCCCAGAATAGGCCTTCAATGCCAGCAAGCTGCGAACCAACCCATAAGCAAGGTAAGAAGAAAGCAAACAGGCGCAGTGCTGATATCGTCAAGGCTGTGTAAGACTTGCCTAATGCGTTAGAGACAGAAACCATCAGCATACAGATCCCCAAAGGCCCTAAGCTAATAGGAACGATAAGCAAGTGGTAGTTCAAGATGGCCGAGACTTCGTCTTCGCTGGTCATGAGATTTGCCAACCCGCCAGAGAACACCCAAGTTACTAGTGCGATCACCAATTGGAACCCTAATACGAACGTCACGGCAATCTTGACGAGCTTGCGTATGTTTTCTAGGTTCTTTTCTCCCAACATTCGGCCAATCATAGGTGGCATCGACATAGTTAGAGCAAGCACTGCAACAATCGAAAAGAACTCAAAACGTGAACCTAGCGCCCAAGCCGCAACGGCTGCTGTGCCGTAGCCAGCAAGCAGTTTGGTGGCGAGCATCGAAGAGACTGGTGGCAGCAGTTGACTGATCATGGCTGGCCCCATGATGTTTCCAATGGAGCGAACACTCTTGCCAATATCAAGATCGTGCCAGTCGAATGTCATCCAATGCTTATTAGTCACCTTCGGAGCAACGATAAAAATACCGGCGCCGAACGCTAAGATGGTCGCAATCGCGGCTCCGTTGATACCCATGTCGAGCGTGAAGATGAAAATCGGGTCCAATATCAAGTTGATGATACTGGTGGCGATCATCATCGAACCGGGCAGCATGGTATTACCATTTGCACGACACACGCTGTAGAAAAAGTAGAGCAGTGCACCTGTCCAAGAGCTTACAAGCCAATATATCCAGTAAGAATCAATGATCGGCAATACCGTCGGTGGTGCATCGAGGAGTTGTAAAATAGGGCCACGCAGCAGATAGATGATGACGGAGAAAAGCGCGACACTCACGCTGCCCATCGCAATGACCAATCCACCAAGCTGCTTAGCGTAGCGCGTTTCATTCGCGCCAATGGCTCTAGCGATTACCGCAGTTGTCGCGATACCTAGCCCGACCTGAATACCAATGATGATCATCTGTATTGGAAGTGTAAAACCTTGTACAGCGAGCGGTAGTACGCCCAGTTGGCCAATGAAAGCACTGTCTACAAGCTGGAAGCTCATTAGGGAAAGCACCCCAAACAGCATTGGCCATGTCATTGTATAGAGTTGTCGGCCAAGAGAAGGCGAGGGAGTTGCGGTCGTAGAATTCATAACACTCTTATCGGTCTTGAAGTTAGGCTTGTTGTGATGACAAACCTCTCAATGAAGAATTGCGTAAAGGATAACGTAAGGTCAGCTCGATACCAATAAATGTTCCCCGATCTAAACATATTACCTTTGCTTCTTCCCAGTAGGTTCGGTGCATTCGGCACTGTGACTTTATGGAAGTACCTCTCAAACCTTATTTATTTTATAGGCTTATCTAAATTGGCTAATGTAATTATCAAATCCATAAACTAATATCGTTGGAGTGAAAAGGAATTGCGAGTCAGCAAGCACAGTTTTAAATGCATATTTGAGAGGGAGCCAAAATATGCCAGGGGCAGAAGAAATACAGATCAGCCAAGAACAAGTGAGAAAGAACAAAGCCAAGGTCTTGGCGAAGATAAACCAGCAAGGGATTATGTCGCAAGGATTCCGATTGGTGAATGTCCAAGACTATAATCAAAGGTTACAGGCGCTCAGACAGAAAGTAGAAAATTTTGACTACCTGAACGCAGCGAACAAACAGCAAGACCAAGTGATACTCGATATCATGACTGAAAAAGAAAAAATTCATGACTACTTGGATCAAACATCGAGTCAGAAATTAGCCAGCGGCAACCTAGATTTTGGTTCTCGAAACCAAGTCGCCAATGCAACACTTAAGAAGAAACAACTTTTCATGATGTTTATGGAAACTGTAGAAGCGCAAGAGGCGTTAAAAGAATACGCGGTTAAAGTGGCTTCGGTGTGTAATGGAACCGTCAAACAGCCTCCGGGTGCTTATCTTGGGGTTAAAGACTTCCACGGTGCGTTAGATAAGATCACCAACCGTAAACGGCACTATGATATTGGCGATCTCAAAGACGCCGCACGTATGACAATCGTGTTTGAAACCTCACAAGATATGATCGCAGCGAAATCCATCATTGCGCTATCGACAGAATTTGACAAATTGAAACACCATCAATCAGCAATGAAAGATCGCTATGGCACCAGTAAAGGCAAAAACGCAAAGTACAACTGTGGTGCGACTGAAGCTGGATACAAAGATATAAAATTCTTTCTAGAGATGGAGAATGGACATATTGGTGAGCTTCAACTGAACACGAAAAATATGATGGTTGCGAAAAAGAACGGGCACATCATTTACGATATTCTGCGTGACGGTGGCACACTGGATAAGCCATTCACCATTACAAACTCAGAAGTGCTGGCGAAGGTCTCTCGTAATATGAATGAGAAGTGGTTCAACTTTATGAATACCCGAGTACCGAAAGCAAAGGAAGACATTGCTAAGGTACAAGCGATTGTTAACCGTCTTAATCAAAACCTCGCGAATGGAGTTAACTCATTACTCGTGAATTTGGATGATATAAAGACATTATCTAGTGTTAGCCTGTGTATATATGCGCAAGGTGATAATGCACGAGCTTTGCTCGATTAAACGTAAAAAAAGCCAGTCGCAATGACTGGCTTTGTTGACTCTACTTTTCGGTGTTTCTATTTGAGTGGCTAAGCGTTACTTATTCGCAACGTTACCAAGTTTCAACCACGTGTCGATAACCGTATCTGGGTTTAGTGAAACAGAGCTGATGCCTTGCTCCATCAACCACTCGGCTAGGTCGTCATGGTCAGATGGGCCTTGGCCACAAATACCGACGTACTTACCCGCTTTCGCCGCTGCATCGATAGCCATTTTCAGCATCGCTTTAACTGCAGGATTGCGCTCGTCGAAGAGGTGTGCCACATCGCCTGAATCTCGATCTAGGCCAAGTGTCAGCTGTGTCATGTCGTTTGAACCGATAGAGAAGCCATCGAAGTACTTCAAGAACTCATCAGCCAATATCGCATTCGATGGTAGCTCACACATCATGATGACTTTCAGACCTTGGTCGCCACGACGTAGGTTAAACTTAGCCAGAATATCGATAACCGATGCCGCTTCGCTTGGAGTACGAACGAATGGAATCATGATTTCAACGTTCTTCAGTCCCATCTCGTTACGAACGCGTTTTAGCGCTTGAGTTTCTAGTTCGAAACAGTCTTCAAATACTGGAGAGATGTAACGAGATGCACCACGGAAGCCCAGCATTGGGTTCTCTTCATGTGGTTCAAATGTTTTGCCACCTACAAGGTTGCTGTACTCGTTTGACTTAAAGTCAGACATACGCACGATCACACGTTTAGGCCAGAATGCAGAAGCGATGGTCGCGATGCCTTCTGTTAGCTTGCTTACGTAGAAATCGATTGGATCTTTGTAGCCACGAATACGTTGGTTGATTTCTGCTTTGATCTCATCCGTTTGCTCATCGAAGTTCAGCAGAGCTTTCGGGTGAATACCGATCATCTTGTTGATGATGAATTCAAGACGAGCAAGGCCAACACCTTCGTTCGGGATTTGAGCAAAGTCGAAGGCACGATCTGGGTTACCTACGTTCATCATGACTTTGGTTGGTAGCATTGGTAGCTCATCAACCTCAGAACGTTTGATTTCAAAGTCGAGTTCGCCGTTGTAAACGTAGCCCGTTTCACCTTCTGAACATGACACTGTCACGATGTCGCCATCATTTAGGCTGCTTGTCGCTGTACCACAGCCAACAATGGCAGGAATGCCTAGCTCACGAGCGATGATTGCAGCGTGACAAGTACGGCCGCCACGGTTAGTCACAATCGCGGACGCTTTCTTCATCACAGGTTCCCAGTCTGGGTCTGTCATGTCGGTTACCAGTACATCGCCTTCTTGAACCAGTGACATTTGGTCTAGTGAATCAACCAAGCGAACAGGGCCTGAGCCGATACGTTGACCGATAGCGCGGCCTTCAACCAAGACATCAGCCTTGTTGTTTAGCTCGTAACGCTCGATAACGTTTTGGTCGCTTTGAGAACATACCGTCTCTGGTCGAGCTTGAACAATGTAAAGCTTGCCGTCGATGCCATCTTTCGCCCACTCAATGTCCATCGGACGTTGGTAGTGCTTCTCGATGATCATCGCTTGTTTCGCTAGTTCTTTGATTTCTTCATCGTTCAATGAGAACTCGTTACGCTCTTGAGTATCGGTGTCGATGATATCAACTTGCTTGCCGATCTCTTGGTTGGTTGAGTAGATCATCTTGATCAACTTAGAACCAAACGTCTTTTTAACAACTGGGTAGTGACCCGCTTCTAGCATTGGCTTGTGAACGTAGAACTCGTCTGGGTTTACAGCGCCTTGTACAACCATTTCACCTAGACCCCAAGAAGAGGTGATGAATACCACTTGATCGAAGCCTGACTCAGTATCAAGCGTGAACATAACACCTGAGGAAGCTTTGTCTGAGCGAACCATACGCTGGATGCCCGCAGACAATGAAATGCCACGGTGATCAAAGCCTTGGTGTACTCGGTAAGAGATAGCACGGTCGTTAAACAGAGAAGCGAACACGTGTTTGGTCGCTTCGATAACCGCATCGATACCTTTCACGTTAAGGAAGGTTTCTTGTTGGCCTGCAAAAGAAGCATCTGGAAGGTCTTCAGCTGTTGCCGATGAGCGAACCGCAACAGACAATTCTTCGTTGCCTTCAATCAGTTCGCGGTAGTTATCACGGATGTCTTGCTCTAGTGATTCTGGGAAGGGTGCGTCTAGAACCCATTGTCGAATCGTTGCACCTGTCTTACGCAGTGCGTCAACGTCTTCAACATCAAGTTCATCAAGGAGTTGGTGAATGCGCTCATCAAGACCTTTGTAGTCAAGAAAGTTATTAAACGCATAAGATGTGGTAGCAAAACCATTAGGTACTGATACGCCAGCGTTGGCTAGGTTAGAAACCATCTCGCCAAGTGAAGCATTCTTACCGCCGACTTTGTCGACATCTTCCATGGAAAGGCCATTGAACCATAGGGTGTTATTTTGCATTTATTTCTCCAGAAACATAGCAAGCATTGTAGGGATTTAAAGGCAAACGATTACGTATCAGTTTAAAAAAATGTAAATTATTTTCTAAAGCTGTGGGGGACGTAATAGTCAGCAGGGTTTCGTTATATATATTATGGTTCCCATCCTACTCAAAATAATTTTAAACATTAAATAAAAAATGCAAATTGATATCCAAAGTCGTGATGTATTCTATGTTTCTGATGGAACGGCCATAACATGTGAGACTTTAGGGCATGTTGTTCTAGGTCAATTCCCATTCGAAGCCAATGAAAAAACTTTCCCGTTTGTCGAAAGTGAGGACAAACTTTCTGATTTATTAAAAGAGATCGAAATTTCGTATCGTGATACGGGCAACCACCCGTTGGTCTTTTTTTCGATTGTGATTCCAGACATCAAGCAGAAGCTCTTGGAGGCACCAGCGCATTGTTATGACGTGCTAGAGAGTATTGTGCAGAAAGTGCAAGACGATACCCAAATGGCCCCGGTGCCTAAGCTGCAGCGCTCACGTAGTGTTAATAAAGATTCAGTGAAGTACTTCGACCGTATTGCTGCGATTGAATACACGTTGGCTCATGATGATGGCATCACGCTGAAAGGGCTTGAAGAGGCGGATATCATCCTATTGGGTGTGTCTCGAAGCGGTAAGACACCGACAAGTTTGTATATGGCGATGCAGTTTGGCTTGCGCGTAGCGAACTATCCGTTCATTCATGATGACTTGGCGCGCTTGAAGCTGTTACCCGAATTTGAGATCTACCGACACAAGCTGTTTGGTTTAACCATTGATGCGGAAAGGTTGACTGAAATTCGAGAGAGCCGTTTAGCCGGAAGTGAATACGCGAGTGATTCGCAATGCTTGTATGAGTTGCAAACGGTAGAGTCGATGTTTCGCCGAGAAGCGATACCTTACATCAACACGTCTTCGTTATCGGTTGAAGAAATTTCAACGCGAATCTTGGAGCGAACAGGGTTGAGAAGGCGCTTGTTGTAGAAAAGACAATTGAGTCATAAAAATCGAAGCTCGTACGAACAATGTTTCGGGGAGCTTCGATTTTTCGTTTAGGCTCGTTGCTAACGACTAACGACTAACGACTAACGACTTAGCAAATTAGGAAATTAGCGAAGAAGCTTGATGCCTAACGTTTGACTCTGTTTTTCTAACCAACGCTCAAGTGCTGGTGGCCATGTGATGCTTGGTTCAACACAGAAGCCACGAAGCATTGAGAAATAGAGTGCTTGATCAACTAAAGGTAGCGATGATTCACCATTCTCTAGATCCAATAGAAGCTCTGCATCTTTCAGTAATGGGTTAATCAGTTGAACGTATTGTGGGGTCTTTTCTAAGAGCTCTTCAAAGTTAAAACCTTCGGTCTCTTTACTTGCACGCCAAGCCTCTTTGGCTCCAGCAGAGCGATATTCAGCCAAGTCGAGGTTCCACCAACGTGGGCGTCCGATCTGTTGAGTCAGAGGGAAAGCGCGGCTTTGAAAAAGCGCAGCCTGCTCAGATGGATCACGTTGCTCGTCACTTGATTTCAAATCCATGAAGTAAACAATGATGTCTAGGCTTTCAGCCATAATCGAACTGTCGTTTTTTTGTAGGACTGGCACCATCTTCTTACCGATCAGATCGATAAGGGTTTGAGCATCATCATAATCTACAGAAACAAGTTCGATGTTCAAGCCTAAAGATTGAGCGATGTAGGCAACTCTTGCACAGAAAGGGCAGTGGTCGTAAATGTAAAGCTTCATAGCTTCCCTTAGTTCAGGATATTATAAATATAAGTTAATGCTAATGTACCAGAAAGTATTACGAACATTAAGCGTCAATAAACGCTAAGTACTAATCAATGCTAAGTATTGATAAACAGCAAGCATCAACAACACACAATAAGTGTTTGGTATAAATACTCTTTCATTAATTCTATTGTCTGTTGGATTCGGCTTTACTGCAATGAGTAGACTAATGGGAAGGCTAGTGAGAAATAACGGGCACAAAAAAGGCTCTGGCGGCTCACTCTAATGCAGAAGAGTGAAGTCAGCCAAAGCCTCAATGTTGTTACCTTTAGCAGAGTGACTACTAAAAGAGCAGAGTGGTTAAACTATGCTTTTTTAAGGTCTTGTGCTGGGTAAGTAAGCGTCATTGCGCCTTCTACCGTTGTAACGTGAACGTAGCCACCACCAGCACTTAGGCCAGTCACTACCATTTCACCAAGCTCAACACCTTTTGTTGCTACAACGCGATCGTCAACTGAAAACACTTTACACACCTTCAATAAATTAAATAAATACGATAGATATCGAACGCGGATTTAAACAGATGGCACCCCAATCAACTAATCCGGTTATTTGTCGTAAAGATTAAATTTAGTTATGCATAAAACAGTATTTCTTAAAAATCAGTTTGTTAACTCATTCAGCGATGTTATTTGTCTGCCGGATAAACGACACCAACTTGTTGGCGCATCTCTGTAATTAACTTAGCAACCGTTAAAGCGCGCTGTTGGGCTTGCGTTTGTGTTGTGTTGTCTCCAGCAATGCAACTAGCAAAGGCTTGCGCCTCGTAACACATTGAATTTTCGCTTTGTGCTTGAGTGAGGTTTTCTACCGTGCCATCGCGGTAGCGGATCTTAATGTCGGTGCATTCGGCGATGTGATCGATGATGATCGCTCCTAGTTCACCTTGGATCTCACTTGGCGTATAAGAATCACTGACTTTGGAGTGCGCAAGGGTCACATCAAACTCAGGGTATTGGAAGATCGCACAGCCATGTGCGTCCACGCCAGAATCAAGCAGCTTTGCAGAAGCCTGTGCATTTTCAGGTTTGCCAAATAACGCGACTGTCGCGGCAACACAGTAGAAGCCAATATCGACCAATGAGCCGTTAGAAAAAGCTGGGTTGAAGGTGTTTGGGTTCTCGCCATTTAGGTATTTTTGGTAGCGCGATGAATACTGGCAGTAGTTGATGTGTGCCTTATGTACCTTGCCAATCTTTTCTAAACCAAGTTGAATTTGCTTAAAGTTCGGCAGAAACTGAGATTTGTACGCCTCAAACATCACCACACCGTTCTTCTGAGCGACCTCAAACATTCGGGTTGCTTCATCAATATTCGATGCGACAGGCTTTTCACAGATGACATGTTTGCCGTGCTCCATCATGAAGATGGACTGTTCGCAATGGAGTGAATTCGGTGAAGCGATGTATACGGCTTCAACCGTTTTGTCATTGGCCAATGCGTCGAGTGAGTTATACGTCGTTTCAACGTCAAACTCTTGGGCGAACTGTGCCGCACTGTCTAGATTTCGAGAGTAAACCGCAGCAAGTTGCATTGATTGAGATTCGTGAGCAGCTTGAACAAACTTTTGTGTAATCCAATTGGTTCCAATTACAGCAAACTTAATCATATAGGTGTCCAATAGTTAGTGTATTGATTCTGCAGAGATAGTAGCACTCAACGGCTGGCAATGTGCCTGAGATTTACGGAACAATTTCCCTAAACATAGTGCCTAATATTAATAATCAGCCTTCACAGAACGTCTGGGTTGACCAGTACAACGGTGCACAACCAAGTCATTTTTGCTAAGGTATTAGTGAATTCAAATAAGGTAATGATATGCAAATCCGGACTGCCAAGGTCACTGATATAAGCTCGATCTTAGAGCTCTCAGAGCAGATAAATCGTCAACATCATCTTGGTGCCCCTATGGTATTTGCGCCACCTTCGTTGGGTTTTACTGACAGTGAAGAGTACTGGTTAGGGTTGATGATCGATCCTGTAGGGGCTTTCTTCGTTGCCGTTGATGAGCAACAAGTGGTCGGCTTCTTAGCCGGGAAGGTGACACAGAACAAAGGGGTGAGCTTTATTCAGCCGCATAAGGTGGCAAGAGTGAATACGATTGTGGTTAACGATCAAGTTCAAAGCCAAGGTGTCGGTCGAGCTTTAATGAAGTCATTCAATCAGTGGGCTCAAGCGAGCGGTGCTATCGAGCTTAGGTTAGAAGTGATGGAGTTCAACCAACAAGCTCAGGGTTTTTATGAGTCGTTAGGGATGGAAACTCAATCTCGAACCATGTCCATGCGTTTTGAGGAGATTTAAGGGTGCGTTTGATTTGGCCTTTATCGTTGTGCTTACTCTTTTTTACTTCGCTCGCTTATGCGGAGAAGCTCGTCGTCGAAAAAATTGTGTCTGATGCGACTGCTATCGAAACCATTGTATTTGAGTCAGCACCTTCCCATTCTAATCGCACACCTACGTCATCGGTCACCGCGAATTCAAAGCATGTCATTGTTATGGACGATGCTCTCGAGGGGGGCTCTCAACAAAAGGTCGCCCAGCTTTCTCAACGCTCTTCACTCGATCCTTCTCAAAGCTCTTCATTAGGTCAACCTCAAAGTTCCTCTCAAGAGTTTTACACTCTACCTGACGCGTCTTCTGGCATAGACCCGTTATTGCAAGTGGTCACCTTAGTTAAAGTCGACAAATCTAAACGTAGAATGTATCTGCTCAAAGGGGAGGAAGTGGTTCAGGAATTTCGTATTGCGCTAGGTAAACAACCGAAAGGGCATAAGCGCTTTGAAGGGGACAACCGAACGCCAGAAGGGCAATACCAGCTCGATTATGTTATGGAAGAATCAGACTTCTACCGCTCGGTGCATATCAACTACCCACGATCATCAGATATGCAGTGGGCACAAAAAAATGATGTTGATCCTGGGGGCAATATCAAGATCCACGGAATCAAGAATGGTGAGCGTCGTTCACCTAGTTTTATACAAAGCTTCGATTGGACGGATGGTTGTATTGCGTTAACCAATCAAGATATGGATGAGTTCATTCAACTCGTAAAAATGGGTACCCCTATCCATATTGAATGGTAGCTATCGGTACCCAATTTCCCTGAACAATTCTCGAAAAAAACTCTCGAAAACAATTGCCGAAATCAGCGCTAGAGCCAGTTACAGTAAGACTCGACCCGCACTGAAGATAGCAATCACAATGAGCAGTGCAATCGTGACTGGCTTGAACTTCGCCCCACCAAACCTCTCAAACAATTTTGAACCGACATAGCCGCCAAACATGCTGCTTGGTAAGAGTGCTAGAGTAAGCCAGACCACATCACGATCGACTAACCCTGCGATAGAGGCCGTAACAAAGGCGCTGGAATCAGCTAGTACAAAGAACGCAATCAGGCCGGCTCTGGCAATGTGTGGTGCGACAGGACTTGCCAATGCATGCGTGCCAACCGGAGGGCCAGACATTGAAGCTGCTCCATTCATTATCCCCGCAAGGCTGCCTAGAATATAGGGAGCAAATCTAGGTTCGCTTTTGTATTGGAACCCTTTGTAGATCATGATTGCTGACGCAAAAATGAAGGCACTGATGATCAATATGATCGTGTCTTGGCTAACGGATTTGAGCAACAGCAAGCCGACGGGCGTGAAGGCCAAACAAGGGATAAATACCTTTGAAACCCATCGCCAATTTACGTGATGTTTAACCTTCGGCAGCAATTGGATATTGCCTAACAGGTCGATCAGCATGAAAACAGGAACCAGTTCGATAACAGGCACGAATAACGCACTCAATGGCAATGCCACTAAGGTGAAACCAAAACCTGAGAAGCCACGAACAATAGCGGCGAAAATGAAGATTGCACCCAAAATTGGGAAGGTTGGACTAAAAATGAGATCCATAAATTAAGTAACCAATGAAGCTGTCTAATAAGGCGAGCTAGTGAAACCAAGTGAGTAGCGGAATGTACTCCTACTCACTTGTGTTTGCTACCTAATTTTCAGGTTTTTCAGGGTTAATTTTAAAGTCTCTCGGGGGTACTTTTTCGGTATTTACGAGGTCAATTTATAGGGTTGAATTGATTCGGAAAATCAGTAAATACAGCATCTACTTTTGAGAGAAATTTGAAGCGAGACGGATCATTGACGGTGTAGCACCATGCTTGAATGTTCGCTTCGTTGAGTGTGTCAAGATCGCTCTGATCAACGTGTTCATAGTTCATGTGACAGCTGAACGCTTTGACCTCATTGATGAGCATAAGATCATCTTGAGTCAGTTGCTCTGTGATTACGCCCACTCGATATCTCGGTAAATGACGAGCCATTTCAGCAACCACCTTATGGCTGAAGCTCGAAAGTAAGACCTTATCGGTGTCTAGATTTGAGCGAATCAACTCGTCGTGCAGCAAATCAACGACATAAGGGGCTTGATGTCGGCTGTCGACTTTGATTTCGAGGTTGACGCTAAGATCATGCTGCTCAACAAGTGTGAGTAACTCTTCCAACGTCAGTATTTTTTCTCCAGCGAACTGCTCAGACTTCCAACTGCCAAAATCGAGCTGACGTAGTTCAGCAAGGGTGTGTTCATCAACTCGACCCTTGCCATCGCTACAGCGCTCAAGCGTGTGATCGTGACAAACGACCAGTTGGTCATCCTGAGTGGGCTGAATATCAACTTCAATCCATTTCAAGCCGAGTTTAGCGGCTTGTTCAATGCTTGCTTTGGTATTTTCTGGGTGAGTACCTGCGACACCCCGATGACCTACGATGATAGACGACATAATTAATCCTTCTTAAAGACGCACCGTAAAAACGCATTAAATATCAGTGTACTCGATTAAGCTAGAGCCGTCGTTAAGCTTGTCGCATCTTCGTGTGACTCCTGTGATGTGAAGTTATTTGGGTGAATGCGTTTGCCAAGATTGTCAAAAATATGCAGGTTGGATTTATCGATGCTTAGCCCGAGAGGGACGGCTTGGCACAGCGTCGTTTCGGGTGTCACTGCAATAAAGGGTTGTTCGTTCACAAGGCCATGAACCAATTGATTTGGCCCTAAAGGCTCAACCACACTGATGCGTAATTCAAGCGGCAGCGCGTTCATGACTAAGTCGGCACAAACCTCAGAGTGTTCTGGGCGAATACCAAGTGTGATGGCTGTATTTTTTACGTGGGCGTATTCGGGTAAGTACATTTGCTGGTCGCCGATTTCAAGATAGCCATCATCGAGCGTGGCAGTTAAGAAATTCATCGCTGGGCTGCCAATGAAGCTTGCCACAAAGGTACTGGCTGGCTGGTGGTAGACTTCTCTTGGAGTCCCGACTTGCTCTATCTGGCCTTTGTTGAGTACCACAATTCTGTCAGCCAGTGTCATGGCTTCAACTTGATCATGAGTGACGTAAACACTGGTCACGCCAAGCTCGCGTTGCAGCTTTTTGATTTCTAACCTCATGTGGGCACGCAGCGAGGCATCTAGGTTAGACAGAGGTTCGTCAAACAGGAACAGTTGTGGATCGCGAACGATCGCTCGCCCCATAGCAACACGTTGACGTTGACCACCAGAAAGTTTGGCTGGCTTTCGGTCTAGGTATTCTTCGATCTTCAGCGTTTTGGCGACTTTCTCAATTTTATCTTCAATAAGGTGCTGACTGACACCTCGGTTCTTTAAGCCATAAGCGAGGTTCTTATACACCGTCATGTGAGGGTAGAGCGCGTAATTCTGGAAGACCATCGCGATATCACGCAGGGCAGGTTTCTCTGTATCAACCCGACGACCACCTAAGTGTATCTCACCGCCAGAGATGCTTTCTAAACCCGCAATGGAACGCAAAATAGAAGACTTGCCACAACCAGAAGGACCCACTAAAACAAGGAACTCACCCTCATCGATATCAAGAGAGACTCCTTTGACGGCTTGATGGCCGTTTTCATACGTCTTGACCAAGTTTTTGATACCCAACATGGTGGGAGCTTTACGCGTACGATCGTGAGTGGCTTGGTTGTGCACTAGCGTCTGCTTTAGGTTTGGCATCGGGGTGTCCTCTGTATTTTTGTGGATAGCTTGGTGAGAAGGCAGGTGAGATGTCTTGTACTCATTGAGATATTGAATGCGGTTATTGTTCATTTGAGTTGTGTCGTTATTATTTTTCACTTTCTACTAGCCCTTTTACAAACCAACGCTGAAATACAACCACCACTAAAACGGGTGGCAACATGGCTAAAATCACCATGGCGAAAGCATAGTCATAGCGCGGTAAACTGGTTTCATTGATGTTGTTGAGTACTTGTTTTATGCCCATCACGATGGTGTTGTAGCCTTCATCGGTAGTCATCATGATCGGCCATAAGTATTGGTTCCAACCCACCACAAACATGATGATGAAGATCGCGGCGATCATGGTTTTAGAAAGAGGCAGCAAGATATCGACAAAGAATCGAAATGGACCTGCGTTATCTAACTGTGCGGCTTCTAACAATTCATCGGGGATGGTTTTGAAGAATTGCCTAAAAAAGAATGTCGCGGTGGCTGATGCGATCAAAGGTAGAATCAATCCTGTGTAGCTATTAAGCAGTCCAAGCCCAGCGACAACCTCATAGGAAGGAATAATGCGCACTTCTAGTGGCAGCAAAAGCGTCACGAAGATCAACCAAAACCACGCAGTGGCGTAAGGCAGTCGAAAGTAGACTAAAGCATACGCCGCCATCATCGAAATGATGATCTTACCGATCGCAAAACCTAGCCCCATGATCATTGAGTTGGCGATCATTTTACTGGCGGTGACTTCGCCACTGAAGCCCATACTCTTGTTCCAAGCTTCGCTATAAATAGCCGTAAAGTTATCGCCCGGTAGCCATTGCAGGCCTTCGCTGACAATGGTGTTCGGGTTATGCGTCGAGCTGGCAAAGATTAGCCAGATAGGGACCAACATAAACAGCATCCCAGCAATTAAAATTAGGTGGTCAGAGACCTTATTACTTTTCATAAATAACTCCTGTCGCGTTAAAACCTAGCTGTGATGGGCTAGTAGTGAACACGCTTTTCTACAACGCGAAACTGGATAAATGTAAGAGTGAGTACCAGTAGTAACAACACAACAGACTGTGCAGAGCTGCCGCCTAAATCTGCGCCAACAAAACCGTCTCGATACACCTTGTACACCAACGACGTTGTGCCGCCACCCGGGCCGCCATTGGTCATGGTGTCGATTACGCCAAAGGTTTCAAAGAACGAGTAGGTGAGGTTGATGACCAACAGAAAGAAGCCAGTAGGGGCCAGTAGTGGGAAAGTGATGGTCCAGAAACGTTTCGAGTCACTGATACAATCCAACATCGCTGCTTCTTTTACGGCGTAAGAGATCGATTGAAGCCCCGCCAGAAAGTAGATGAAATTCACCGAAACCTGTTTCCACACGGACACCAAAATCAGAGCAAACGTGGCATCAACAGGATCGGTTTGGAAGCTGAAGTCCCAACCCACAACGGCAAATAACTCGGTAAATACACCAATGTGCGGGTTAAACAAGAAAGCACCTATAACGCCTGCTATCGCGGGTGCAACCGCATAAACCCAAGTGAGTGTGACTTTGTATACGCCTTGTCCGTGAATGATGTTGTCGGCTTTCACGGCAAGCAGCAGGGCCAAGGCAAGTGATAAGAAAGAGACCACAATCGCGAACATCAAAGTAAAGCCAATCGAGTTCAGGTACTCGCTCGATTCGAATAGCATTTGGTAATTCTCAAACCAGACGAATATAGATGAGGTGCCCCAAGGGTCTTCCAGCATAAATGAAAGGTAAACCGCCTTGGCTGCTGGGTAGATAAAGAAAACGGCAATGATGAGGATCTGAGGCGCCAAAAATAGGTAAGGCAGCGGAGAGTGAAAGAATTGCTGACGTCGTTCCACAGGGTAATCCCTAAAAATAGTTACAGTGGCCACTATTAGATTAGCGACCGTTACCACTAGCGCGATATCAAGGCATGCATCCAGTTGAGTTATCGTTGTTGGAGCAAGAAATGGCGCTAATGAAGAACCTCCTCACGCCTTGCCATTACGTTTTTAATAACGCAGTGACAAGTGGTGAGGAGCAATGAACGACTTTTGGTGTGTTAAGCCTTCAGTTCAGTTATCTGCTCTAGCTAAAAAGCAGAATTAGTTCATGGTTCGAGCGAAGCGTTTCAGTAGTTTGCTGCTCTCATCTTCGACCTTGTCTAGGCTGTTCTCGACACTAGAGCGGCCTGCGAAGATGTTATCGAACTCACGGTGCATCACTTCACGGATCTGCGGGTAATAACCTAGGCGGTAGCCTTTAGTCCACTCGCCCGATTTAAGGCTTAGCTGCTTAACGCCCACTTCTGCGTCTGGTTGTTCTTTGTAGTAACCAGACTCTTTCGCTAGTTCATATGCAGCGGTTGTTACAGGCACATAGCCAGTGGTTTTGTGCCAGTAAACCTGAGTTTCAGGCTTAGTCAGGTAGTCAAAGAATGCTGCCACACCTTTGTCTTGTTGTTGGTCATGGCCATTGAGTGCAAACAGAGCGGCACCACCAATGAAGGTTAAACCAGCATCTGGGTTAACTGATTTCCAGTATGGAAGGTAAGTTGTGCCTAATTCGAAAGGTACGCGGTTACGTAAACCACCGAATGAACCTGAAGAGCCCATCCACATTGCCACTTCTTGGCGCTCGAAAGGCGTTTGGTTCGCATCCCAATCGCTGCCGTAATACTTGTAGTAACCTAGATCTGACCACTCTTTCATCTTGCTAACGTGCATCATCATGTCTTTGGTGTTGAACATGATTTTAGTGGATAGGCCGTCGTAGCCGTTGTTCTGGTCAGACACTGGCAGGTTATGGCGAGACTTGAAGTTCTCGAACATGATCCATGGCGTTAGAGATTGAGAAAACGCAATATGGCCTTCTGCTTTCAACTTCTTGGCCACCACTTCTAACTCTTCATAAGTCTTAGGCGCGTCGGCACCTACTTCCGCAAGAAGGTCTTTGTTGTAGTAGAGAACTGGCGTCGAACTGTTGAAAGGCATACCAATCATCTTGCCTTGGCTGTCTGCATAGAAGTTACGAACGCCCGCTAGGTAGTCGTTCGAATTAAAGTTGTAGCCAGACTCAACCAGAATATCCTGTACCGGTTTGGCGACGCCTTTAGCGTTCATGATGGTTGCAGCACCGGCATCGAATACTTGTAGAATGTTAGGAGCTTCGCCTGCTCGATATGCTGCGATACCCGCTGTTAAGGTCTCTGTGTATGAACCTTTATAGATTGGCGTGATCTTGTAATCATCTTGTGACGCATTGAAGTCAGTCGCAATCTTATTGACGGTCTCTCCAAGTTGGCCGCCCATTGCGTGCCACCAAGTGACTTGAGTCGTTGCGAACGCTGGCATTGCCGCTGTTGCGGAAAGAACGCCTGCCAAAATTAGCTTATTCATCTTCGTTTCCTTTTGGATGAAATCGATGTAGAGGTATTGAATTAGAGTATTAACGAGACGGTAGGGGTGTCGTTTGAAGCTATCTTGAACAGGCCATATTTCACTTACGTGGCTAAACCGTTTCACTGATATGAAAGATTCGTTTCGATTTTATTTAAGAGAAAAGTTATTGATGGTTTTGATGTTGAACATGTTTGGTTTTTAAGACGTTTTATTGGATAACTGTTGTTCAATAAAAAAGCCTCTCGATGGAGAGGCTTAGAAGAAGGTTCGATGTGGATACAGTTTTAGTGCGCGATGTCCAATTGGTTGTCTTTCACGCCGTTAATACGGAACCAACCCGCGATACTGAATCGCTCTGTGTTGGTTGGCAGTACCTCGTGTGGGAACTGTTCAGACAAAAATACCAACAGTCGACCACCCTTTGGTGGAATGGTCGCGATGTGGTTGTCTTTTAGATCGTAAACCACGAGCTCCCCTGCGTCTTCCTCAGACCATTCGTCATTCATGTAGAATACTGTGGTCAGGCGGCGGTTTTCGTTGCCTTTGAAGCAGTCTAAGTGCTTCTGGTAAAAGTCACCTTTTTCGTATTTAGCAAAGTGCGCTTCGTATTCGAACAGACCTAAAAAGAACGCTTGGTTTGCCTCTAAACGAATTTGTTCCATTTTGTCTAGGAACAGAGATGCTGGTTCGCCCATATCACGGCGTACCCACTGAATTTTGTCACTACGAATCGTTGCTTCTCGTGCTACGTCATCGTTACGGCCGATCCTAGCCTTTTTCCAGTTCTCTGGAATGCAATCCCTCAATGCCACTACTTCTTCGTGAGTTAAGAAGTCATCCCAAACGAAATAACCTTGGGTAGAAAGAGCATCGATCAATTGGTTCATGTATAGCACTCAGACAATAAATTGGAGGCGCATATATAGTCCTAATAACTCAGGTCACCAAATCACATGTTTTGTCGTTACGATAAATGGTGTTGGCAGCTTGAATCGCAAGGCCTATAGAGCAAGGTTTACGGCAATGTTGGCATTCGATAATGCTGAAAATTATCGGATGAAATTGATGCTCATTTTTGTAATGTGTCTTCATTGTTCTGAGTTTAATTGGATTTGAGTAACATTGGATTTGAGTAATTTAGTGGATACAAATGGAAATCTAGATTCGAGCTTTCTATCTGGTTTTAGATTGTTGTTTTTAACAAAATGATCACAATTGAAGGTGAGTTTGCTATTGTGTAGGTCTGACCAGTTGTTTTATCACAAGGAGCGGTTTTGCAGCTGCATACCATCAAAGGCTATATCCAAGACATGTATCTCGTAGAGTACCCTGACAGGTTGTTGTTACTTGATGGTGCGTGCCGAGCCGACATCCCGCATCTTAAAGTTTTCATTGAAGATGATCTTGGCCGTGAATTTAGCGACCTACACACAGTGGTTGTTACGCACATGCATCCAGACCACGCAGGGGCAGCGCACAAACTCAGAAAGCTCACGAATTGTAATTTGGTTGCAGCAAATCGAGATAAGGATTGGTACCACGGCATCGATGGCATATTGATGCATTTGACCGATTTGGCATTAGCACGGTGGATGGCGAACCGATTGGGCAAGCCCAAAGCAAACCTATGGTATTCAAGAAAGTTGAAGCCGGACTACAAGCTGTCGGATGGTGATAGCATTCCTGGCTTTGATGATTGGTTGGTTCTGGAAACGCCGGGCCATACCGACAGAGATCTCTCTGTCTATTGCCCATCACACAGCGTTGCTTATGTGGCGGACTTGATGGTCGAGGTTAAGAAGAAACTGATTCCTCCGTTTCCTATCTTTCATCCCAATAAGTATCGAGCGTCGGTATCTCGTATCTATGACATGCAGCTCGACACCTTGCTGGTGGCGCATGGGGGACAAGTGAATTTGAGTGAGCAAGCGTTTGAACACCTGTTGATGAGTGCGCCAAGAAGGCCAGTGACACATTGGCGAGTGACTAAAATCAAACTCAAAGGTTTGGTTAAATCTGTTTGGCGATTTGGGTTTAAAGATAAAAAAAATCGCCATAAATAATAAAGGCCAGTCTTAAAGACTGGCCTTTATTATTGCGCGTTGTTGACTCACTATTTGAGCTGTGGAGCAGTTCAATTAGTGAGAAATTAGAAATTCACCCGCTGGGTCAACAATCACTTTGTCACTCATGCCTTGACGACCAAGCAGCATCATATAAGTCATATCTTGACGGTTGCTCAGTGTGATATCGATAGGCCATTCCTGACCACCAATTTTTAGCATGGTTTCAATCACACAACGGTGTTCAACTTCGCCGTTCGATGACTTGATTCTTTTACTTGTTTTCAGCTTCGCCTTGCAGCGCACTGTTTCTTCTAAGTGGTAAACGTCTGGGTGAAGATCGAACTCAACGAAGTTTTCACCATCTGTTTTTACACATAGTAGATTGTCTACGTGTAGAGAAGAGGTTTGAGCCCCTGTATCAACACGCGTATGTAGTCCAGTTATCCCTAACTCTGGTAAGCAAAGTGCTTCTGTATTCCCTATGATCATTTTATCGTTCATGTTTTTTCCAATCATGAGTAAACGGCGTTTAATCAGCCTTTGCCACGAGTACGGTTAGCGTTTGGTTTTGCATTTTTCTCGATAAATCCGAAAATCATGTCTGCTACATCTTTACCTGTCGCTTTCTCTATACCTTCTAGGCCTGGAGAAGAGTTCACTTCCATTACAACAGGGCCATTCTTAGATTGTAGAATATCGACACCACATAGGTTTAACCCCATGATTTTAGCTGCATTGATCGCTGTAGCGCGCTCTTCTTTGGTTAGTTTAACCAATTGAGCTGTACCGCCACGGTGCAGGTTAGAGCGGAATTCACCCTCACCAGCTTGACGTTTCATTGCTGCAATAACCTTGTTACCCACAACAAAACAACGGATGTCTGCGCCATTAGCTTCTTCAATGAACTCTTGAACCAAGATGTTCGCTTTTAGGCCCATGAATGCTTCGATAACGCTTTCAGCTGCTTTGTTTGTTTCTGCTAGAACAACACCGATACCTTGAGTGCCTTCAAGAAGCTTGATAACCAGTGGCGCGCCACCTACGTTTTTGATCAAGTCTTGAATCTTGTCTGGGCGGCTAGCGAAACCTGTTTTTGGTAAGCCAATACCTTTACGAGATAACAGTTGTAGTGAGCGCAGTTTGTCGCGAGAACGACTGATTGCTACTGACTCATTGATACAAAAAGTGCCCATCATTTCGAATTGGCGAACAACCGCAGTGCCGTAAAAGGTAATGGAAGCGCCAATACGTGGAATAACAGCATCGTATTGAGGTAGCTCTTCACCCATGTAGCGAATCTTCGGATTGTTACTCGCGATATCTATATCACAGTGCAGCGTGTCGATAACATCGACCTGGTGACCACGAGCTTCTCCAGCCGCTTTTAAGCGAGAAGTAGAGTATAGGTTTTCGTTGCGAGAAAGAATTGCGATACGCATGGCGTTTCCTTAGTTAATACCTGATTGGTAACTGCAAATAAATGAGTTGTTAGCTGAGCTTTCAGTTTTTCTGAGGCTCTTTGCTTGCTTCGGGGCGAACCTTAAGGCTTTTCGTTTAACTAAGAAAACGAATTAAATTTGTCGAGTCGACAACGGAAATTTATCGAATGTGTGAGCGATTGGTACAACTAGGTTGAGAGGGAGTTTGGAATGGAAAAGCGAGTTGAGACCTAACTCATATTGGGGGTAGGAGCCTATTAGGTTGTACTCAACTCGCGTTAACTCGGTGCTTAAAAGTGTACTAATAACGCCAGTTACATAGCTCTATAAGTGTTCGTAGTGCTTCTCTTTCGAGCTTGCTACAGGTGCTTTTTAGCTTATTAAGATAGTATTTTCTCATGATGATTACTTCTCTTGTATTAGGCTTTGGTGGGAGCTCAAAGTTCCTTGTTGACCCATTAATTATGGTTACTTAATAGGAAGTAATAAACAGATAGGTTTTTACTAAGTTGTTCCTGTTTTTGTCTTTTATCGCTACTTTTTGACTGATGTGTTTTATAATGGGCTTAATCAGGAAGGGTTGTTTCTAAAAAGGTTCATTATTTGTCTGATCTAAACATGATGCGTTACTACACAAGGCTGGATTCGTTTGAGCCTAATCTTTCACACTCGGTGACCTTAACCGAGGTCGCAGACAAGCTGTTCACCAGTTTACGCCATGCACGAACTTTGTTAGGCAAGATGCATCAGGCTGAATGGGTAATTTGGGAGCCAAAAGTCGGTAGGAATCAACGTTCAAATTTGACTTTGCGCTTTAGTAATCAACAGCTGACTCAACACGTTGCCGGTAAACTGATAGAGCAGGGCAAATACGAAAAAGCACTCTCAATTCTAGACAATGACCGCGCTGTATTTGGTTCTCTCCTCCAAGAAACCTCTGGCGCGACGATGCGTGAAGGGCTGCTGCACGTTCAATTAACCTATAAACGTAAGTTTGAAGACTTGTTCCCGCATCATATTCACCGCAGTAGCGAACGCTTTTTGATCAGGCAAGTGTTCAGTTGCCTCGTCACTTGTAATGGCAAGGGCAAGTTGAAGCCTGAACTGGCGCACCATTGGGAATATGATGCTGAAAAATTAGTTTGGACCTTCTATTTGCGCCCCGGCTTAACCTTTCACGATGGCCAACCCGTTGACGCCAAGCAGCTCGTGTCGTTGTTTACCGCCTTACAACCGCTACCTTTCTATCAGACAGAGTTAGCCCATGTAGCTTCGGTTTACAGTGAACAGCCGTTAAGGATCAGCTTTCAATTGACCAAAGCCGACACCGGCTTCGCGGGCTTATTGGCTGGCGTTAAGTATTCGATTCAACCTGCTGCGCAAGTGACTCGTGAGCCATCGCCCTTAAATTCGGTGTCTCATGCCGTGATTGGAACCGGCCCATTTAAAGTGGTTGAGGTTAATAACGAACGTATCAAACTTGCCGCGTTCGAACATTATTACGGGTGTCGTTCCCTGACGGATGAAGTGACGATTTGGCAATTCGAAGAGTCGATGACGGGCAGTGCTCGCTTTGATGACAGCCAAATGCAGGTGTCACCTTATGAAGATTCGTCTTGTTTTCATCAACTCGGAAAAAGCGATACGGAGCTTGTTTCTGCAGACACAGATGGCCTTCGTAGCCGAGTCGAGGATGGATGCCTGTTTATCCTATTTAATCAGAATTCAGCTGCAACTCCGCTTAATAATGAGCAGCGAAAATACCTTTCAGAACTGACCAACCCACAAGCGATTTTATCTCAGTTGGAAAAAAATAAGGGTTTGTTCAGTGTCTCTTTAGCTCAAAACATACTGCCAAGTTGGCAAAAATTGTATCGAACGCCTTCGAAAGAAGCACAATTACCGAAAAAGATGAGTATTGCAGTTTATGACTATTATGCGTTGTACCGATGTGCCATCTGCGTTTCAGACATATTGAAACGATATGGTGTGGAAGTTGAGGTGAACACCTACAGTTTTCGAGAATTGGCGCAGCTCTCTCAGAGTGGTGAGTTAAAGGAGGATCTGGTGTTGTGTAACCTGAATCTCGATGATAATGCCCCGTCTTCGCTGTTTTCGTGGATGATGAATGATCCTGTTTTGCACTCTGCACTCGGAGAGATGAACAGTGATTGGCTCAAGCAGCGCTTGGATAGTCATAAAGCATCCGTTGAACTGCCTAATTACTTGGCAGAGTTGGAGCCCGTTGCATCCACGTTGATTTCTGATTATTGGTTAGTGCCTATGTTCCATCACCTACAAACAGTTCGTTTCCAAGGCATTTTGAAAAACGTGGCCATCACAAACTGGGGATGGCCAGATTTCAAGAATGTATGGTCTGCTGATTAACCTTTCTTACTAACTAAATAACTAAGTTAGCTCGTTTTCAAAGTCGGTTTCTCCAAAATCGACTTTGGCATGCTCACGTCTAGGTAAATTAAAAAATTACACTTGCTGGTTTACTTTTTGGTTTTGATATGTAAACTGAACGGTGTAGTTTATGTGTTGGGTCTATCCCAACCGATGAAGAGATACCAATGAAAAAATATCTATTACCGATTTTAGGAGTACTTGCCGTGGTCGCTATCGTAAGCACAGGTTCACAATCAAACGACAATCTAGATAAGTTTCCAAAGAAGTTTGCTAACAGTGAGTTGGAATACAAATCGGGTATGTCTGATATTTTTTCAATCTTGAAAGCATACGTGACTGTGGAAAGAAACGAGCCAGTGCCGCGCACTGCATTGCCTTTGATTCCAATGACAGCTGAGCAATTGATCGAAGAGCAAGATGATGTTGCTTATCGCTTGGGTCATTCCAGTGTGATGATGAAGCTGGATGGCAAGTTAGTGATGACTGACCCTGTGTTCAGTGATCGTGCATCACCAGTTCAGTGGATGGGACCAAAGCGTTTTCATCCAACACCAATTACGCTGCAAGAGCTACCCGATATTGATGTGGTGGTGATCAGCCACGATCACTACGACCATTTAGACAAAGGCGCGGTTAAGGTATTAGCCGATAAAGTAGGTACGTTTTTGGTGCCACTCAGAGTCGGTGCGCTACTGGAAAAGTGGGGCGTGGATAAAGCAAAGATCATCGAGCTGAGCTGGTGGGAATCAGCGACAGCTGCCGACATCGAATTTACTTTGACTCCAACACAGCACTTCTCTGGCCGTGGCTTACTTGATCGTGACCAAACACTGTGGGGCAGTTGGGTTATTAACGCTTCCGACAAAAAAGTCTTCTTTAGCGGTGACTCCGGTTACTTCAGCGGCTTTAAAGAGATTGGCGACCGCTTCGGGCCGTTTGATTTAACCATGGTTGAAACGGGCGCGTATAACTCTCTTTGGGCGGATATTCATATGTTCCCAGAGCAGAGCGTTCAGGCCCACATTGACCTGCAAGGTAAGGTGATGATGCCAATCCACAACAGTACCTTCGACCTTTCTATGCACGATTGGCAAGATCCAATGGAACAAGCTCTGGCGATTAGCAAAGAGCGAGATGTGCAAATGGTAAGCCCTGTGATGGGTGAACGTTTGGTGATCTCAGAGCCCGTACCTGTTCAGGCATGGTGGAAACTGGCATCGAATAATTAGAACGGACATCTAATTAACACTCTCATCTAAGTTAGAAGTAGTCATGCTGCTAATCTATATAAAGCCAGTTGATACAAAAAACGCCACCGAACATTCGATTCGGTGGCGTTTTTTCGTTTTATTTTGAAGATCAGCTTTCTAAGTTCTGCGCCATTTTCTTCGCAATTTTTCTGAATTGTTCTAACTCGTCTTCGGCCATGCCTTTGGTCATTCTCTTCAGCATGTCTCGATCGATATCCGAGACCTTACTCATGATCTCTTGACCCTTATCAGTCAGAACCAATAACTGGCTGCGCTTGTCTTCCGGGTTCGGAGACTTCTTCACAAGTTCCTGATTGATCAAGGCATTAATGAGCCGAGTGACCTGTGCTTTATCACGATCTAGGAAGTGTGCGATATCGATAGCGGTACATGGAGACTTCTTGGTAATGATCTTCATGACACGAATGTTCATAGGTGCGATCTCTGAGTCTAAGCTCTCAATCTGTTCGCTCATTTGACGTTTCAAAGAGTGCACTAAACGAAAGATAGACTCTAGCGATGTGTTATCAGACATAAACGATCCTTAGAAATATAGTTGACATTGTCAACTACTGTATTTATAGTTGACATTATCAACTTAATTGTTCGTAAATTCAAGACAGGAAATAGATATGACGATTCAAGCAACTCTAACGCCAACTCTTCCTGAGCAAAAAGGCACACCGGTTTTATACAAAATTTTGGTCATGATGAGCTTAATGCTAACGATTGGCGGCAGTTTAACGGCCGTGATGACTTACATGAATGTCGGATTCGGTGAGGCATTTATTGGCAACTGGCTTTCTTCATTAGCCCTTGTTGTCGTGATCATGATGCCAATGGGCGCGGTGATGATGGCTTTAGTCACCAAAGCCGTTGCTAGAGTGTTCACAACTTATGGCGAGAAAGTACGCAACCTGATCGTGGGACTGATCATGGCTTTTATCATGGAGTCCATCATGGCATTTGTAACAGCTGCAAATAATATTGGATTTTCGGATACATCGGCGTTTACCAGTGGATGGTTTAATGGATTTATTGCCGCGCTTCCTGTTGGCCTTACGATCATGGTCGTAATGTCGATGACGGTTAAACCTAAGCTTGAACGATTCATGAAGAGCTAGCCAAAACATTTCACAGCATTGTAGGAGATCCACATGACAGCATTTACAGGTAAACACAATAACTACCGCATCACTATTGAAGAAGTGAGCGTTAAAGAAGACCGTGAACTTCAAACCATGCAGTTTGAAATTGAAGACAGAGAAAACATGTTCGCGATTGTTGAGAAGATCAAACAAGACAGCGGCTTAGACGAGCAATCTGCAGCGCGACTCGGGGTGAGCATCCGCTTACTTGGCCCAATGATGATGCAAGATAGAAAGCACCCTCTGTTTGTTGATTTCATGCCTCACTTCAGAAACTTCATGCAGAATCTGAAGAAGACATTGAAAGGGCAGTAAAGCCTAATCATCAGTAATACATCGAAAAGCCAGTAACCAACTTACTGGCTTTATTTACATTTAAATCAAAATAGTTTCAGTTGTTTGCGTCTAGAATATGCGAAAATTGAGGACTAAATTTTCGGTGTTGCACCGTTGTTTAATTGTCTATTCAAGCTTTAAGAAATCCGATATTATACTGGTCATAAAACTAAAGGTGGTATTATATGACAAATGTATTTAAGCAAGCAGCTGAAGAACTGTTGAGTCGTCGCGTTGCAGGCACCAAAGCACCAAGATTGGACGAACAGTACCGTCCGAATAACTTGGAAGATGCGCTAAAGATCCAATCATCAATGATCGATTTGAAAAGCGATAAAGTCGGTGGTTGGAAGTGTTTGCTTCCTTTAGCTGAAGACAAGTTCATTGTTGCGCCTATCTTTTCGGGTAGTGTTCAACAAGGCGAGGTTTGCGAACTGTTTGCTGACAACGACGTAGTACGTGTTGAGCCTGAAATTGCATTTACTCTTGCTAAGAGCTTGCCTGCAAGCCAAGAAGGTTATAGCGAAGAGCAAATCAACGAAGCGATTGGCTCTTGCCATATGGCACTTGAGTTAATGCAATCTCGTTTTGCGGATGACAGCGGCGCTGAGTTCTATGAAAAGCTTGCTGATGGCCTAGTGAACCAAGGTCTGTTCATTGGCCCTGAGATTGACCGCGAAAAAGCGTTCACTTCTGCTGAGATCAACATTGAAGTGACCCAAGGCGTACAAGTTCAAGCATTCGATGGTAAGCACCCAAATACATTACCGCCAAGCCCAATCTATTGGCTGATTAACACCATGACTCGTCGTGGTGTTGATTTCCAAGCTGGTGAAGCCATTATCACGGGCTCTTACTGCGGTATCGTAGAAATGGGATTCGATAAGCCAACGACCTTCCACTACGAAGGCATTGGTGAATACCAAGTAACGTTCCAACAAAAACGCTAACTTAGCAAAAGCCTTAAGTAAGCAAAAAGCTAGCTTCTGCGTAAACGCTATCTGTTCTCGAAAAGCAATCTGTTCTCAAAAGGCTATTTACTGGTGAGTAAATAGCCTTTTCTATTATGTGATGTTCAATGGTGTGCTTATTACTTTGCATTAAATTGGGCGTTTAGACGTCTAGACGTTGACAAGCTCTAAGTGTGACATTAGTCTGCTCATCTTCCTGTTCTATTGCGTTGATGTTCCATGTCCAATTCAAAAAATTCTAATGCGGTAATTGCCCCTTCGGCAGTTGCGCTTATCCCTCTGATCGTGTTCCTATCGTTGTTTATTGGCGTAGGTACGTACTTGTCACTGCAGGGCGTCGATTTTGCTTTCTATCAGCTTCCAGCTCCAATTGCGGCTCTGCCTGCCGTGATGTTAGCGCTGCTATTGAGCAAGGATAAATTGAACCGTGCGATCGAGCAGTTCTTAGGTGGCGTGGGTCACAAAGACATTATCGCAATGTGTATGATCTACCTATTGGCGGGTGCTTTTGCGGCTGTAGCTAAAGCGTCTGGCGGCGTAGACGCGACGGTAAATCTTGGTCTATCTGCGATTCCGACAAGCATGATCCTGCCGGGTATCTTCCTAATTTCAGCTTTCATCGCGACGGCAATGGGCACCTCTATGGGTACTATCGCTGCGGTTGCCCCTGTTGCGCTAGGTATTGCTGACTCAGCTGGCATGAGCATTCCACTGACGGCTGGTGTTGTTTTAAGTGGCGCGATGTTTGGTGACAACCTTTCTATCATCTCTGATACCACGATTGCCGCGACACGCTCGCAAGGCTGTGAGATGAGAGACAAGTTTAAAGAGAACATCCGCATTGCACTGCCTGCTGCTCTTATCGCGATTGTTATCTTTGCTTTCAACAGCACGGCAACTCAGGTTCCTGAAACAGGTCCAATCGAGTGGCTAAAAGTCCTTCCGTACATCACTATCTTGATTCTTGCGGTATCGGGCATGAATGTCTTTGTCGTGTTGACGATTGGTATCTTGCTGGCGGGTGGCGTGAGCCTAGGTTCTGTTGAGAACTACGGTATGACTGATTACGCTCAAGATATCTATGCAGGCTTCGGCAACATGCAAGAGATCTTCTTACTGTCGATGCTGATTGGTGGTTTGAGTGAGCTAATGCGTCGTCAAGGTGGATTGGCGTTTCTGACTAACTTGGTAAGTGGTGTGATTCGTGCGTTTGGCTCTTCTCACTCTAAGCAAGCGAATGGCCGCGCAAGTGAGCTAGGCATTGCAGGCTTGGTATCAATGGTGAACCTATGTACGGCAAACAACACGGTCGCAATCATTGTGTCTGGTAGTGTTGCTCGTCAATTAGCTGAAGAAAACGATGTATCTCCACGTCGCTCTGCAAGCTTGTTGGATATCTTTTCGTGTGTGATTCAAGGCGTATTGCCTTACGGTGCTCAGGTATTGCTATTGGGCTCTGTGTTTAACCTATCGCCTCTAGAGATCGTGTCTAACTCTTACTACTGTTTCGCACTTGCAATTGTGGCTGTGGTCGCTGTGTTTATTAAACACCCAGCGCGTCAAGTGGCTAACGCTTAATTAGAATAGATTTTAATGAGAAGGCGTCGTAATCGGCGCCTTTTTTGTGTCTGTTATTACTATGCAGTCTACAAAGGGTCACTGAGGAACTTACCCGGAGTGACCCGGAGTGACCCGAGGTCTAAGTCTTTATGCAGATAGAGGTTTCTCATCACAACATAGCCATATTTGAACAACCCTAATTCAGCTTCGTCGTCACAAACTCTTTGTTTCTAACCATCAGCCACATTAGGCCGCCAAGCGTACCGATGGATAATTGGATAAAGCCTAGGTTTTCAATCAGTGACTCAGGGCGTATTGAAACTAATACCATGCCAAGCGAACCACAAATCATGCTGAAAAACTGAATCAGTGCGACGGCAGAGCCTGTGTCATGATCTTGTTGATTCAACATTAAGTTGGTGCCCGGTACTCGCATGATGATCGCCATCAGTGTCGCCGGTGCAGCGATGAACATAAAGAACCAAGGGGACAGGTCACCAATGGTTAGGGTGAAGATGCCCGCTAGCGCCAACAAAGCAAAACATCCTGAGATGACCTTTTGAACCGGCATTCGGTAGGACAACTTCATGTAAATTGTTGGACCAAATGAGGCGCATAATGCATTGAATGCGAACGCGTAGCTAAACTGTTGTTCGGTCAATCCAAAGTGATCGATGTAGATATAAGAACCCGCCGCAAGAAAGCCCATCAACGCCATCGGTATGATAGAGAAAATGACCAGTAGCTTGAGGAACGAGCGGTTTTTCATGACCACGCCCATTCTTCCCCATGAACGGAACATGGAACCTTGGTATTTGGTTTCGAGCGTTTCTCGATAGCAGCAAGCTAATACTGACGCAAATGTACCAAAAATGGCGAGGGTGACGAACATCATTCGCCAAGACGCAATTTTCAGTAGAAAGGCACCAAATACAGGCGCAACCATTGGCGCGATGATCACCAGTGACATGATAGTCGCCATGATCTTTTCACGTTCTCGGCCATCATAAAGATCTTTGACAATGGCGGTAGCGATAACGGTGATAGCACTACCAGCAAAGGCCTGGAATACACGAGCACCAATTAACTGTTCGATGCTATTGGTCATCGCGCACAATATGCTCGCGACCATATAACCCGCTAATCCAATTAATAGGATCGGCTTACGACCGAATTTTTCGCTGAGTGGCCCCCAGAACAAAAGACCGATGGCGTAAGTAACGAAGTAGCTGCTCAGGGTTAGGTTGACCATGGATCGGTCAGTATTAAACACCTCGACCATCTGTGGAAGCGCAGGTAAGTAAAGGTCGATAGTCAATGGAGGGAAAGCACTTATTATGACGAGAAAAAATAGCATACCGGTCTTTCCCAGTACTGATTGTGGTCTCTTCAAGGTGGCTCTCCGTTGTCCAAAATAGGTTTTTAATTGGTGTGATATTGCTATACAGAAGGCTAAGGCACGTCAGACAAGAAGGATAGAGTCGTTCAAGAATATGGTGAAAGTAACGATGAACTTATCTCTATGAGTTCGAATCTATGAAGTCGGTCTGCGCACTGAATTGTATTACAAAACATTATTGCTTTTATAGCTAACGAGTTCAATCAGTTAGTAGCAGTGTAGCTTGTAATCGCCAGCGACACATTGTAATGATTATCGAGTTGGCTTGTTATCTTTTCTTTGGGCGTTTTTCGACTAAGCCGTTACGCTCTAAACCACGTCGAACGCTGCTGCATAGTTTACCAAAGCGGCGCAGTTCTTCGAAGTTAGGGCCTTGGCCAATGGAAATACTGTGCTCCCAATACATTAACTCGCTGTCGACCATCTCAAGTAGTTTCTTAGAGCAACCCGAGCAGTTTCCTTTTGGACCACAGATAAACGTCTCCGACTCGTAAAGTGGGAGTTCGTTTTTAACTTCTTCAATTAAGTTAAGCATTGCCGAGTTTAAGTCTGGTTTTTTGGATGTCAGTGGCTTCAAGCTTGGTGCTTGAGTCGCAATTAATGGGGAAGTCAGTTTGTTAGGTTGTAAATTCAAAGCAGCTGATGACATATCAAAGGCCTCAAGGAGAGAAGAAGGTGGGCATGCTACTCTTCACAACAAAGTGAATCTTGATGTAGTGCAATAAGCGTGGAGATTTACCCAAAAGAGGTAGGAGCCACAAGCGGTTGTGACTCCCTTAATTAAGACTCGTTATTAATGAGAGCTTTTAGAATTCAGCGTCGAACTGGAATTCCATCCACTCTTTGGTCACAGGGTGGTGCAGCGCAAGTCTTTCTGCGTGTAGGTGCAGTCGGTCGGCTTTATTGCCGTATAGGCCATCACCGACGATAGGCATGTTAAGGCCTTCTTCATGTGAACAGTGAACACGCAACTGGTGTGTACGCCCTGTTTTAGGGTGCAGGTAAACCTTAGTGGTTTGCTCGTTTCGCTCAATCACTTCCCATTTGGTTTCTGCAGGCTTGCCGTGTTCGAAGCAGACAATCTGACGAGGGCGGTCATACAAATCACCACGCAATGGCAGTCTAACATAGCCTTCATCGTCTGCTAGAACGCCTTCAATCATTGCCACGTATCGCTTCTCGACTTCACGAGTAATGAACTGCTTCTGCAAGCTCTTGTTCGCACGTCGTGTGAGAGCGAAAATTAGAATACCCGAGGTTGCCATGTCTAAGCGGTGAATTACAAATGGCCCTTCAACGTCGGGATGCATTTCTTGAACGCGTGTGTAGGCGGAATCTTTGATGGTTTTACCCGGCACGGATAGAAAACCTGCCGGCTTGTGTATTACAACGATGTGCTCATCTTGGAACAGAATATCCAGCTCTTTGCCTTCAGCAGGGTTCTCTAGCAATGGGTTGGGATCGACTTCTAGACCTTTCATCATATGGCCTAAAATCGGTACACACTTACTTTGGCAGGAGGCGTAGTATTTCTTGTGCTTTCGGATTTCCGATTTCGGTGAACGACCCCACCAAAATTCAGCCAATGCCAATGGTGTGTAACCATTCAGGTAGGCGTATTGCAGCAATTTAGGTGCAGCACATTCGCCCGAACCTGCTGGTGGTACTTTATTTGGGGTATCTTCAAAGATTTGGTTCAGATCTTCTGTGTCTCCCTCTGCATTTTTGAATGCGTATTTTGAAAACAGCTTGTGTTGAAGTCGATGAGAAAGCTGTGCTCTTTGCTCTTTTAGCTCAACCAGTTGAGTGGTGAACACTTCAACTTTGGCCTGCAGCACTTGCAGGGTCTGTTCCCAGTTGAGTTTTAGGTACTTCTGCTGGTTCTTGTCGGCAACACTGGCCTTGTTTAACTCATTGTTCAATTGCTCGAAGGCTTGCTCATCAAGGTTTTCTTTACCTTGTTCACGTTGTTCTTTACGCGTTTTTCGGCCTTCAATAATCAATAGACGTTGAGCTTCAATTTCTTGCTCAGCTTGCGTTTTTTGCTGCGCCAGTTGCTCGCACAACTCAAGGTATTCTGCGTTAGCTTGTAGTGCTTTGAATTTTGCATTCACAGCCATCATGTCGGCAGTATCTTGATGGAAAAAACTGTCGCTGCTTAGCATGTCAAATACTGGTGGCACAAAGTGGGGCAATAGGTTCTGGTCTGCGATTTTTCCGGAGAAAGCAGAAAAGTAACCAAGCTCACCTTCAGGGCTTTTAACCAGCAACACACCAAACATTTTGCCGCGACCTTCATCAGAATCCAGCCCGAAGTCGTGTTGCCAGTCGGTTTGTGTTTCTAGATGCTGTTGAAGCTGATGAGATGCGATTTCACACAGTGGGTGTGGTTCGTAGTAGAACGGGAATGTGAAACGCTCAGGCAACGAATATGACTCGATCGGCTGTTGAAAACGAGTGAAGCAATGCTCAGGTGTATGGCTGTTTTCTGAGTCGTGCGTTGGTTTTGATGAGTGCATAGTCGTATTAATACTTATATCGTGGTGATAAATGGTTGTGAGTCTACTGTGTATGTTTAGAGACTTTAAACACAGTACAAGGCGGCGATTCTACTCTTTATCGAAAAGCGCCTCAAATAAGAAATGGTTCTATTACTGGATAGCTAAGCGAGACGGTTAACACTGAACCCATGAGTCATAGCTTAAACTTCATTAATTGACGAGTAACTTCTCGTTTTTGGTCAGAGAAGGTAACTTCACATGCGAAGGGTGGTAGCCTTGCCGCCCTCTTGTTCAACCTAAGGTAACGTTATGATTCCACTCAATACTTCGATTGTATCTGGTGTCGCTATTTCAGAGATCGACGGACAAATGAAAATGCTACTAATGAAGCGTGTGAAGGGCGAATTTTGGTGCCATGTCGCAGGCTCGATTGAAGCGGGAGAAACAGGCTGGCAGGCTATCGTGCGCGAGTTTGAAGAAGAGACCCAAATTAAAGTGGAAGCTTTGTATAACGCGCAGTTTCTGGAGCAGTTTTACGAGGCGCACGTGAATGTGATTCAGCTAATCCCGGTCTTTGCAGTACTATGCCCGCCCAACCAAGCGGTTGAACTGAATGACGAGCATACCGAGTATCGTTGGTGCAATTTAGAAGAGGCAAAAGCGTTGGCACCATTCCCTAACCAACATGCCGTCTACGATCATATTTGGTCATATTTTGTCGATAAGCCAGTCAATCCGCTTTATCGAGTCAAATTGAGCTAGCGTTGGCTGTTTAAGAGCTAAGATTTACCAAGATATGGGGTTAGAAAAGCACTCACTTGCGCTTGGCATAACCCCACATCCACCTTCACGCCGTGCGATTCAAGGATCGCAACACCACGACCATTATTGCGAGGGTCTGGGTCTAGCATCGCTACTACCACGTGTTTTACACCTGCTTTAACCAATGTATTGGCGCAAGCGGGAGTTCTGCCGACAAATGAACATGGCTCTAAAGTTACGTAAGCGGTAACCCCTTCCATTTCTCCGTCCAATCCGTCGTCATAGCTATTGAGCGCTTCGATCTCGGCGTGGTTTCCGCCGACTTTTTGCGTGTACCCAACAGACACCACCTTATCGTTCTTTACCAAAACGCAGCCTACTGGCGGGTTTGGTTGGCAATCAGGTAAGGCTTGGCGCGAAGCTTCGAGTGCTTGCAGCATGTATTGTTGGTTCATGGTCGTTACTCAGTATGACGAGAGCGCGCAGCAGCTAGTCGCCACGCGCGGTTGATGAGTTGATTAGTTACTAAGCTAATAAATTAATAAGCTAACAAGTGGGGGCATGTTCGATCTGATTGGGTTTTTAGTCAATGGTTTTAGTACAGAGGCAAAGTTTGATTCGACATAGGTTAACCATGCTAACTACGGTGTCATAAGGTAGAGTTGATGTTGTCTACGCAATAGAGCTCAATTATTGAATCACCACGATAATTAATTTAATAGGCTAGCCATAAATTCGCTGACCGGCTCTGACAATAAATCTTGTGGGTGGTCACCGCCAAAGGTAGCTAGCCCGCTTTTTCCTTCGATTATGCCAGACTTAATAATTACTTTTGTTTTAACATCAACAACTGTAATTTTTACGCTTACTTTATCTGGCTTTGCTGACCACTCAGTCGCGCGATCTTCCCAGTGTAATATGGTAGGAAAAATTAAGTAGTCGAACTCATTGCTTTTTGCATATTCAAGGACAAAATTGTAATCAGCTGCTTGGTTAGCGATTGCGACGTTGTTTAGTTTTGTGAATAACTCTGATTGAAGAGCTTTACTCACCATTAGTCCTGAGCCTGAATAATAGTGCTTCCCATACTCCCCATTCTTTGAGCGGCCGATTAAAACTGAATCACTTGTTTCAAATTTAGCTGTCGAGTTTACATCCGTAACCTGAAGTTTATGTGTATCAGCACACCCAATGATAACTAAGCTTATAAGTATCAGTAACGCACGTAAAATCGACATAATAGCTACCTTATATGGATGTGAGTTAATATTAACCATAGTTTATATTAAACATATTAATGTATAAAATTTGCGACTAATTAGTACGAGCGACAAAGGACCCTTTGAGACTCAAACAACCAATAGTTAACTTCGGCCAATGAGTTAACCAGTTTTTAGACTGAACTCGTTGTTCAAACACGTCTCTGCTGCGATTGGGATTCGGTGTGATCTTTAAATCAAACAAACTCTCTAAACCAAAAGACGAAATACATTCGATGTCTCCATTGAGGCTTTGCTTTACGGCGACTGCGGTCTCTTTCTCTGGCCAGTAACTCATCGCATCCAATGAGCCTTGGTAAGGTTCATCCCCATTTCTGGTGTGCATGCAGGCTTGATTGCGAACTTGCCAATTCAGTTCAGGTAACCGTTGTTTAAGCAGAGCCTCGTATTGAAGATTCGATTCGTAAGAGGTATCAATGGGATCAAAGTAGATCACATCAATATCATTGAGTGGAGTCGGGGAGGCATAACCATGTAGGTGATCCCAAACGAGGTTTCTCACAAAGCCGGCAGCAACATAGCACTGCGGCAAATCCAGCTGAGCGACACAGTCTAAAACCTGTATTCGTAAGGGATCTTGTTTGATCAACGTGACGATACTGTTGGCTAGCGGATGTATCATTATGATGTCGGAACATCGGTGACTTGGTAATGACGTGTCACGTTCTTGGAGGTTTCACCCCATTCAGACGTTTTTACTCGCTGTTGGTGCGCTTCGAATGCTTCTCGGCTAGTGAATTCTTCATACACTTCAAAGCGATTAGGTTGAAGCGTGCTCTGACTGACTCGAAACACAATACAACCAGGTTCTTCCAGTGTCAGTTCTTTGTGCACAACCAAGGCTTGTGTGACGGCTTCTAGGTCGTTGTCTGGCACTAGAATATGCCCTTGCAGAATTACTTTACTCATAATTACGTCCATTTAATTACGTCTATTTAATTTTGTCCACTACGGCTTTTTTCTATAAAAAGCTTTACCCGTTACAAACATAATCCCATTTTGATGTTGTGACGTATAGGCTAATGTGGCGATTAATTGTTCACATTGAATACATCATTGGTTACAGCGTAACTTTAGGGGCGGTGTGAGCAATAAAAAATAAGACGTTGGAACTAAATCCGCGTTGGTCCGGTCTATTAAATTAGTATCATTGAACTGTATTGATACTGAAATGAATTTGTCATCTGAGAGAACTAACCTTAATTTTGAAGAGCGGCTCATAGGATTGAATTGAGCCATAGTTGATATCTAGGTCATACTTTGATGTAAATGGTACTCAAAACTCTATAAATTTTGTGATTTGTATCATTGATCTGGACATCAAACACCGTTAGATTCAAATGGTTGGCAATAAAAATAGCTCATGAAGAGCAGTTAAAGAAAAGGAAATATCCCTTATGAAAAAAATGAGAAGAGCACAGCTTCATCGCGTTCGCATCCAATACTGGAAAGACACAGCGAAAGAAGCTTCAAAGAAATAAGCTTTAAATTGTAAAGCTTTAAGATAAAAAAAGCTGAAAAGCTTAATCAAATGTAAAACGCAACAAATCGATTTCATTAGCACTCTCAAGGACCTTCATCTGGTCGGCGACTAAAGAAATCATCCTCCAAAGAGCTGACAGGCATTAACAACAATGCATTCAATGTCAGCTCATTAATACCTCCTCTTAGATTTTCTTGTTGCTTCACTCTGTTACTCCTCACTAAAACCCCTTTGTCCCTTTGCTCTTGTTACGCATATCTGTATTCGCAAAGTCGTGATCAAAAAAAGCTCCCGATTTCTCAGAAGCTTTGATTTAGATTTTGATATCTGATGTGGTTAACTGCTCGTGAGAGATAACACCAACGTCAGGAGCTAATGCGTTAACGTTGGAAGAGCGTCTTCAAACTGACATCATCGGTTCGGTTCAGCTTTAGGCTCAGCAGATAGCCACCAACACCGATCAGTGCGTAAATACCTAAAGATAAAATCGGCGCTTCTGCAATCGCACTTAATGGGTTGCTTGCTATGAGCACATTCATTGGTAATGACGCGATGAGAGATAGGAAGTCATTGATGCCATAGAACCCAAACACGGCGACAGAGAGGAACTTAATCGCATAGCTTGAGATGAAAATGACAAGCAATGGAGAGTTTACCAGCTGCGAAATCGCTAGAGTGACGGTTGCCAGTGGCAATAAAACCAGTGCAACTAACATCATTCGTCCAAAAAACACGACCCAGTTGCTCAGCACATAAAACAGAGATTGCTGCTCAACCAATAGCGCCAGTTGTTGTTCACTTGAGACGTTCAATATCCAGAATAGAAAATCTGCGAACAGTACTAACAATGCACAGATAGCCGGAATAACCACTAAACCGAAGCCGAGTTTCACGCCGTGAGTCATTGCGTTAGATACCGGCATACTTCTCCAAAACATCGAACTGCCTTCTTGGCGCTCTTTACGCAGCGTTTTAGGGATATATAGCGTCGACAGGATCAGTGAAATAAGGCCCGCGCCAAAGTAGATCACTGAGTTGAGATCTTGTGCGAACTCTCTGTGGATGTCGCTCACGTCACCGTTCACTTGCATTTCAAAGAAAAACTCATGTTGTGCTGCGCCATTAAAGAACAGACCAACGAACAGTAAGAAACCACATAACGCGACAAACAGAGGCAATCGAGTGTTAACTTTGTGCTCGATGAGTTCTTTTTCTAGCATGTAAAAACTTGGATGCATTATGCCTTCTCCATCTGTGTTGCAAGGAATAGATCTGCGAGACCAACGTTATAGATGTTACCCAGTGATTCAACCTGCGCTTTGTATTGACCTTCCAATAACCACTTAGTAGTGCCTAGCCCTGATTGTGAGGTCAGTGGGTTGAGTTTCTGAATCTCGCTTGAATGGTTGTTTGCGACTTCAATAATGAAATAGTCGCTCTCGATGTCTTCCATGCTTTTTTGCAGGACACAATGACCTTGCTTCAAAATCAGTACATCCGTTAATAGGTGTTCAATTTCTGAAACCTCATGGCTTGCAATGATCATGGCGCGTTCGCCGTCGTGGAACCATTCTAGTAGGTGGCGATAAAAAGTATCGCGGTACAGCAAATCTAAGCCCAGTGTAGGCTCATCTAAGATCAACACTTGAGTGTCAGTCGCGATGATGATCGCAAGGTGAAGTTGTACTTTCATCCCTTTAGAAAGCTGCTTGATAGTAGAAGAAAACTTAATGTTGGTGCTGCTTAACGTCTGTTCTGCTTTTTGCTTGTTGAAGCTAGGGTGCACACCTTGTGTGTATCGAAGCAGTTGTTTAACCGTCATCCACTCTGGTAACACGTTAACATCTGAGATGTACGACAAGTGCTGCATGAGCTCTGCGTGCTGGTGGATAGGGTGGTAGCCGTTTACTTCAATCTCACCTTGATAGTTGTGTCCACCAAGCAGTGATTTGATCAGAGTCGATTTACCCGCGCCATTGTGGCCAAGCAGACCAAGTACTTGTCCTGGCTTTAACTCAAAGCTGATGTTTTCGACACCCACTTGATTTGAATAGGTTTTGGTTACGTTTTTCACGGAAAGTAACGTACTCATGACTTGTCCTTTATATGTTGTGCTAGCTGTTTCACGAGTTCTTCGACACTCATATCAATGATGCCTAGCGTCTCAGCGATGGCTGGGATCTGTGTGTTGATGAATGATTGGTGTGCAGACTCTTTCAATTTTTGAAGTGCCCCTTCGGCCACATACATGCCTTGGCCGCGTTTTTTCTCTACCAAGTCTTCATCCACCAGTAACTGATAGCTTTTCATGACAGTAAGGTGGTTGATCTTGAGATCGGCAGCAACCGCACGCACAGAGGGTAATGTTTGTTGCTCTAACCAAACACCTTGAAGAATTTGGTCACTGATCTTTGCGGCAAGTTGCCTAAAAATCGGTTGGTCGTCTTTCCATTCGGTCATAATCAAAACTGCATGGTGATATACATGTGTATAACACTAACCTTTTTATTCGACTTGGCAAGGGTTTTATGAAAATAGATCGGATATTTTTAAGTTTGGATAAAGCATGTTTGGCGGGGAGGGTACTTGAAGCCTACGTCCTTGTGGGCTTTCAAGCAGCTGTATGAGCGATGATTATTTGAATAGGAAATGGTTGCTCGTCAAGATTTCTAATAGGGGGGCCTATTGCTCCGCTGAGTCATTGGGCCGGCTATACAGATAGCCTTGATGTAAGTTGTAGCCTAGCTGGCACAAGATATATTGCTGCCTGCGCGTCTCGACACCTTCATAAATCATCGTGATATTTGATAAGCGTCCAATCTCAGAGATATTAAGCAATACACCCTGATGATGCTCTCCTGACTCGATATCCTTAACAAAGCAACGATCCAGTTTTAGATAGGCCGGAGAGATAACATTGATGATTTCGATGTTGTTATTACCCGTACCAAAGTCATCCAGAGCGATGGTAATACCAAGCTTTTTGATATCCTTAATGTTATCGATAACCTCACATCCATAGCCAATATTCGAATATTCAGTAATCTCGACGACAAATTCATTCGCTTCCATCGCGGCCAAATGCTCTCTGAGCCTTGCGAAGTTCGACCCCACCAAAGCGCTCGGACACACGTTGACACCATAGATCTCATGGCTGTTGTGTAATTTGGCTTTTCTGACCGTCTCGATGAGCAAGATAGTGTGAAAGGTGAGTAAATTGGTGCGTCTCATGGTGTTGATGAAGCTTAAAACGCCAACGTTACGAACTCGAGATAGCAACTCGTAATACAGGACGCTGTTGTCTTCGGTGTTGATGATGGGCTCTTCTTCAAAGGAGATGTGTTTCCAACGAAACAGGTAGATCATAAAGCCCAGAATATAGGAGCGATAAAGCAGTGTGGCGAGAATCAGAGAAAGCGCAGTCCACAGTACGACAATATCGTCACTGTAAAAGGTAATGGTTGCGCCGGTTGGCAGTGGTGTTTGATAGATAGCTTTACTTTCTTCACCAAGGTTCAGAATGTAATAACCATTTTTCTGGATCGAGACCGAGTCGACTAACAGAGGCAATAGTGAGTTTTTGTATCGAGCTTCAATAGAGCGCGTAGAAATACGCACTGTAAGGTCAATGCCATGCTTAGTGTCTGCGAAACGTGAATAAGCGAAATCGGCACTATCGTAAAAGTCATCAACTTGATCAAGGTCTACCATTTTCGATCGTGTTTTGGAGATATAACATGAACCATAAGACGTAGTCATGATGACAGAATCTAGGTTGAGCGAATGCCTTAATGAGTGCACAGCCCCTTGGTTATCGCAACCATAGAGCATGATTTCTTCAGCAATATGTTTGGTGTTTTCGCTGTATTCATCTGCAATCTTCGTCGTATAAAGGATTTGGAAAAAGTAGACAACGAAGAGGAAAAATGAAGAGATGGTGAACACGGTTATCAGAGCCTTAATCAGTTCTCTATGATAGGTGTTGAACATCATTTTCAACATTTCTATCTGACTGGGCTTGAATTGATTGATGTCATACTTTGGTGCGATGCAGTTTGTAGAGCTCTTATCGAGATCGATGAAGTAACCCACCTTATAAAGGTTAGAGATAAGCTCGCTATTATTATCTACCTTTGCTTTTTTACATAAGTTTCGATACTTCTTTCTTATTGAGGCGATGATGTTTTTTAATGCATACAAACTAAACTCTTCATCAAAATGTAATTTAAAAGACTCTTCAACATCTCGTGCAGATTGAGGGTTAGATATTGATGAGTGCTCAATAAGGTATTTGAATACAAAACTCTCTTTACTATTAAGACTTTCCTCTGATATCTTATTGCTATTGTTCTTGATGTATATTTTTTCTTCATTGTAGATCAGTTGCAAGCTCTCATTATTGTTGTTTATATTGAAAGAACAGTGCATGGCTCAACTCCTAAGCGACAGTTATTATATTTATGTGATTTATGTGATTTATGTGATTTATGTGATTTATGTGATTGATGTGTATTGGCTGGGATTTTCATTCAACCTAAGAGTCCTTTCCAAATAATATAACCAAAATGTCACCATTTTCTCTTAAGATGTTGATACTAATCACAGAATTTGGGCTTGAATGAAAGGTTATGGAGATGTTCATCCAAAAGTTGAATTTATAAATGAAAGCCGATGATTTACAAGGGGTAAAGGGGATTTATCCATTTGTTTTGGTATTTATCCATTTCACCGCTTCTATGTGGAAGGTTTAGCTACTGGATTTAGAGGTTTCTAATGTAGCTTTTGATGGTATTCATTCGGTTTATTGATGTGTGAGATTTATCAGAATTTTTCAGGATAAACTTAGATTATGTCAATTTATGTAATGTTAATATAATTTAATTGAGACATGATTTTAGTAATTGAATTATATGGCTAGATGATGGCATTGATAATATTGTATTTTGAGTTTGCTTTATTTGTATTGTTACGTCTTGTTAAATAATGAAATTTTTAGGTGGGAAGTTTTAGATAGCACGAGGATGCTATTTTTATATATTGATACCTATCTATTTATGAAAGATGTTTAATCAAAACACTGTTGATATATATCAGACATGCACCTATGTAGATCTTTATAGGCTAATTATAAAAAATAAGATATGAATAAGGTTCATGTTATAACGTAAACAGCACTTAAAAATGTAAGTAGCAACAACTTAACCCTATTCGTATTATTTTTGAACAAATTTATCGTAACCACATGATATTCAAAGAGCTGTCTCGATGGCTTAGCTCTAACTTCTGAATGAGTAAAATCGTTGAGTATTTAACATGCGCCATCAAGTACGACGATTTGAGGTTCTTTTTCTGGTTGATAGAGTACCTGACAAAAGTCACCTTCAGGTGAATAGGTGTAGTTATCTGCGTCAAAAGAGATAGCAGCTACTCTTTCGGCATTGCTGCCAGGATCGACTTCTTTGTTGATCACGTGAAGCTCTGTTCTGTCGATATTGAGCAGTCTTCTTAGTGAATCCACATAAGCTATTGGGTAACCATGACAGACGTAGTAGGTTTCAATTTCCGTTTTTTCTACATAGTTGCACTCTCCCTCAACGCCAGCAATCGCAGACTTGGCGTAGATCATATCGATACCGGTACGTAGGTTACCCGCTACGTCGTGTATTTTACTCGCACGGGCGCTTCCTTGAACGTTTAAGAACTTGACCATAGCCGTGGCAGACAGGATAGCCAAAATTAAGACAGCGATGATAAGTTCTAAGAGAGTGAAGCCGTTTTGTCTTTTCATATTTACCGATTATTTGATCTGATTTAGGGGCTGCATGAGGGTAATCTAAATACCAAAGCCATTACAGAAGGTAGGTATATCTGTTATATGGCTTACAGGTTGATTTTTATCAATAATTACATAATAAACAATGCTTTAACTTCGGTTTGTCGTTGTTGGCCGCAATGTAAGCATACGTAAGCGTTGATGCGGGTATCACTCTCTGGACTACGAAGTGTTCAAAAACTCTAACTTATTGATAAATAAGTTTTTAAATGTCTATTAATCGACCCGTTAAAAATTGTCTTTCGACTTCATTTGACGGGATGGGCTTACTAAACAAGAACCCTTGAAGATACTGGTATCCACAATCGATCAAGAACGCTTTTTGCGTTTCGGTCTCGACGCCTTCAGCAACTACTTTTAGCCCCAGTTTGTCGCAGATGGCATGGGTGGCTTGGACTATTGCTTTGCTCCCTTTGTGCGAGCCATGGACAAAACTTTTATCGAGTTTAACGGTGCTAATTGGCAAGTCATGCAACATTGAGAGTGAGGAGTACCCTGTACCAAAGTCGTCAAGGTGAAGTTCTACGCCCAATTTTGATATATCACTTAATGCTTGTCTGACTTCACCATGCTTGAAGATCATCGAAGACTCGGTGATTTCAAGGGCAACGCTTTGAGGCTGGATATTGTAGAAGTTCAGCATTGCCGATAGCTGTTCGGCAAAGGTAGCGTGCATCTGAATGCTCGAGATATTGATGCTCATCATCAACTCATGATCAAACTCTCGTTGCCACATCGATAACTGTTTGAGTGCGGAATTGAGAACCCATTTTCCGAGAGGAACTATTTGCCCACTTTCCTCCGCTAAGGTAATAAATTCGTCAGGAGCGATGTCACCAAGTTCTTCGTCCGACCATCGAAGTAAGGCTTCAAATCCTTTCACCTTGTCGCTGTTAGTGTTCATTATCGGTTGGTAATGAAGGTTGAGGTCGTCGTTCTCTAAGGCATGCGTGAGTCGATGACGGATCTCTACCTTGCGGTGAAGGGTTTGTGCTAAGCAAGGTGTAAAAGTTTGAAATCGATTTCGTCCATTTGCTTTGGCCATATGCATCGCCATACCCGCTTGCTTGAGCAGTGACTCTTGATCGACGGCATTATCAGGGAAATGAGCAGTACCAATGCTGCAACCAACAGACAAGGTACCAATTCCTCTGATGTGGAAACTCCTGTTCAAGGCTTCAATAATACGCGAGCAGAGCAGTGGGATATTGTGATTTCGACAGGCGTGGGCAATCACAATAAATTCGTCGCCACCAAATCGACCGATCATGCACGTCTCGTCGACGAGGTGTTTAAGACGTTCGCCAACCTGCTTAAGTAGTTGGTCGCCGACACTGTGTCCATAAGTATCATTGACCAATTTGAAGCCATCAAGGTCGACAAACATCAACTCAAAGGGCGAGCGATAGGCAATACTGGTTTCCAAAAGGTTGGTGATACCGCGGCGATTATAAAGCTCAGTTAAACAGTCGTGCTCAGCGTTGTATCTGGCTTTGATCAGTTTCTCTTTTTGTTTAGTTGTACAGGTGAGGTTTAACAGAAGCTCGCTTTTATCAAATAGCCATTTTCCTTGAACGTCAAAATGATGGGTTTTGTTATCTATTTCGCAGCTGACTTCTTCTAAAATCTCGCGGCCTTTACGCGCAGCAAACAACCATTGTGCTGCTGTCTCTTCACTTGAAACGAAGTCGGATAGAGTACTAAACGGTGAGCCATAGTTTTGAAAGAATGCGGAGTTAGCACTCACTACGTTTCCTGAGTTATCAAATAGAAGGGATAGATTTGCGCCATCAGAGCAAGCTAAGTCGTGCTTTAGGCTGCCTTCTTCGGCAATGACTTGTACCAACATTCCAGTTCGACCATCGGGCAATGGGATCCCAGAAAATAGGCATAATGCACGTTTGGAAATGTAGTTTGGCGTGAAGTTCCACCATGTTTTGATGCTTTCGTTACGTAGAAATTGTCTTTGGTATTCTTCCAGTGTTGCTTCTATCGCTTTTGACATCTCGACACTAAAGTCACGTGATGTCAGCTCAAACATCGACTCAGACTCCCAGAGGGGGAGGGCGTTACTATTTGCCCAAGTTATTCTTTTATTATCAATGTCATATATCCAAATAGGACACTTGAGATGCTCGAAAGGTTGATAATTGGTCATCATATTGAACTCGGTGAACTGATGTGTTGGTCGAACAGTGCCTACCGAGATCATGCATTCAGTAGGCGCTTATCAAATTGAATTCTGGTCTTCAACAGTCGTTAAAAAGCCGTGTTGAAGAAGAAAAAAGTGCTACAGAAAGGAGTGCGCTATAGAACTCACAGTTGAAGGCCATCTTTTGACGAATGCTATTTTTGGCGCGACCTGAATGTATATCCAAGAAATGACCTGCGCTTGAATCGGATTCACTATTTCTTGTTTATTGCTATCAGCTAATAACTGCGTTGAAAATAAAGCGGTGCTGGTCAGTAACAGTGAAAGCGGTTTATTCATCTTAAAGTGGACCCTGTGAGGTAGTGGTGATTAGCAAATGCTGGATCGAATTATCAATTTCATGAATGTTACTTGAAGAAGATATTGCTTAATAGCGCCTGCCGAGGCCCTGAAAATGTAAAACACTGGATGGTGGGTAACGTAATCGATTTCCTTCGACTGTTGAACGCTGGGGTTGGATTTTAAAACTATAAATGTGTCATTTGTCAGTGATATTAACCGACAGGTCATTACTATTTGGAGGGTTGATTTGATTGGGTTTTGTAAATGCCTTAAATGTAAGTGTGAGTAAGAAAATAAAGCAAACGTAAGCGTTGTATAGGCAATTAAAACACCGTGAATATCGAGTTATTAATGGCCAACCTTCATAAACCAAGGCGTACTGGCGGTTAAGCACTGCGTTTTGTAAACGTGTATGTACAAAAGTGATTACAATGTTTTGCGTACGGTAAAAGTGATGCTCGAATCACAACATTGATGATATATGAGCAGTATATATACTGCCCTCGCTTTTAATAAATACTGGTGATAGGAATGTCGAAAACCAAAGTGCTCATTGTCGAAGATGACCAAGAGATAGCTCGTTTAACTACGCTTTATCTAGAAGCTGAAGGCTACGATGTTAGCGTTGTTCATGAAGGGAATTTAGCACTTGAAGCGATCCGCAGTATTGAACCTGATTTAGTGCTGTTGGACTTGATGCTTCCGGGCATGAGTGGCGCTCAAATTTGCCGTCAGGCTCGAGAGTTTTACAATGGAATAATTTTAGTGTTGACCGCCTCTGCCGATGAAATGAGTGAGGTAAGCTTATTTAAGTTTGGCGCGGATGATTACGTTGCAAAGCCTATTCGTGGCCATGCCTTGTTGGCGCGAATTGAAGCGTTATTGCGTCGAGCTGCTCCTATTGCTATCGCGCCGGAAAAGACGGCTGAAAAGCAATGCGATATTGTGATCAACAATATTGCTCAAAGTGCCACTCTGTATGGGCAAAATCTTAAGCTTACTTCTGCCGAGTTTGAAATCTTAAACCTTCTTGTGAATAACATCTGTCAAGTCGTGACTCGAGACCAGTGCTGTCAGTTGTTTCGAGGAATTGACTATTCGTTTAACGACCGCTCGATTGATATGCGAGTGTCTGGTTTACGCCGGAAGTTACGTATTCACGCAAAAGACAAGCAGTTGATCCGTACGGTTCGCAATAAGGGGTACATGTTGGTTGCGTAAGTTCATTGCTACGAAACTTCGCTCGGTTTCGATGTTTGCTCGTTTATACCTTGGGATTGTGACTGGGATGTCGGCGACGATATTCTTGTTTTTGAACCTTGGTGAAGGGCACATGCGACGCACCGAGATCGAAACGTTCCTTAACGATGGCATTTACTTTGCTGAGCAGTATGTTCGCCAACACCATCAGGAAAACTCGCTATATAAAGAGCTCGATAGAACAGGCTACCAACAATTTTATATCTTCAATTTACGCCTGTTGAAAAATTGGTCGGGAGAGGCACCTTGCCAACGATGTGAGTTATATACGACCTTGAACGGTGTGCCGATATACCTCAGTGACAACAATCTCTATTCGGCGGTGTTTCAGTTACCAAATTCAGAATCTAGCTTTGCGTTCAGTGAGGTAGGGGACTTCTTCTCTCCTGAGATTGAATGGTATGAGGATTCAGAAAGGCACTTTTTGTTAGGACTGTTACTGGCTGTCATTGTGGCGATTGGCGCAAGTGTTTACTTACCTGTGAGGCGTTTTCAAGAAAGAATAGAGCTATTGGTTGAGAAGCAAAAGCAATTTGGTAAGGGCAAGCTTAGTACTCGATCTGACATGGACGACATCCATCCTGTTTCTGATTTGGCCAGCAGTTTTAACTTCATGGCTGAAGAGATCGAAAGCAAAGTAAAACAAAGTCATATCTTCGCTCAAGCTATCCCACACGAAGTACGTACTCCATTGAGTCGTATTCAGCTGGCGACCGATATTTTGAGAAGGGGAGCCCCCGAGAAGCAGCAGGTTCTTTTCGATGATATTGATACCTACATTGAGGATATCAACGAGCTCACCTCAGAAATTATCATGCTGTCGAAATTGAATGTCATGGATAACTCTTTCTTTGAACTGGTAAAAGTAAGAGCGAACTTACTTGAATATTGTTTAGACCGGATTCGTTACTCCGAACTGGATAACGTGATCTTCGAATCAAATGTAACGCAAGATTGTGCCATTAAATGCGACTGCTCGATGGCGCGTTTGGTGTTTGATAACATTCTTAAGAATGCAGGCAATTACACGCAAGACAAAGTATGGATGACTCTGGATGAGAACTCAGAAAATTGGCTGGTTCTCATTGAAGATAACGGTTCTGGAATTCCAGAAGATAGGCGTGACGAAGTATTCCTTCCGTTTTCTCGCTTGGATTCTAGCAGAAGCTCAACCACCGGTGGTTTGGGTTTAGGCCTCGCGATTGCGATTTCAGCGGCTAAAAAGCTTTCTTGGGATATCAAAATCGACGACAGCAACCGTGGTGGAGCCAAGTTCAGTATCGTGATTCCTAAGACCGTATAACTGGGCGCTCTGAGAGCTACTTAGGTTCTAGGTTTGTAAAATAACAAAGCCACGGCTGAATACCGTGGCTTTCTAGTATGCTCATTTACATAATAGTGACTGCTTAGGCTTAGGCTTAGGCTTAGAGCCTAGAGCCTAGAGCCTAGAGCTTAGAGCGATGAAGTCCATAAATGGCGTGGTCTACGATGCGGCCATTCAAGTTCTCGTTACGAGTTATAATACCTTCTAACGTGAAATGTAAGCGCTCACAAACTTTACGGCTGCTCATGTTCTCAGTGGCAGCTGATATTTCAATCTTTTCCATATCTAACTCATTGAAAGCAATATCAATCAATTTTTCGACCACACGGGTGACTATCCCTTTACCTTGGTATGATTCAGACAGCCAGTAGCCTATCGTGACTTTCTGTTTGTTGTGGTCAATGGTGTTGAAGCTACAGTTACCGACGATATTATCTTTATACACAATCGCACATGTCATGCTTTGGCCTTCCGCATAATCGTGTAGCGAGCGCTGGATGAAGATCCTAAAGTCTTGCTCGGTTTTACAATGTGGTGGCCACACAAGCCATTGGCTTAGATACTCATTCTGACTTTGTGAGATTTCCGCATAGTGAGAAGCGAAACTCTCTTCAACCAATGCAATGGATAGTTCATTATCGATAATCGTTTTAAACATGTATTTCCTTTTCTTTTGGCTGATGATTTAGTGATTTTTGGTCGGCAGACTATAATGTCGCATGGTTTTCAATATGCAACCACTTGTAGCACGGATTTTTCGTGATACGTTAGTTCTATCACGAAACTCATTAAACCTTACAATAGTTGTGTATATAATCATTAGCTATGCATTAGTATTAGCAGCCTAAATATATAAAAACTATAAAAATGCTAGGCTTAAATAATGATTCAACATTGCCAAGAGGTAACCGTAGACCTGAGAAAGGCTCTATTTGGTATTGCTAAGGCGCTTGATAACGTCGGTTTCGAAAGCAAAAACCATGGACAGAGGGTCGGTTATATCGCGTATCGATGTGCACTGAGTGTCGGATGGGAAGAGGAGCAGGCGCAACTTGCGTTTTCATTGGGGTTAATTCACGACTGTGGTGTATCGCAAATTGATGAGCAGCTCAGCTTAACTTCTGGATTTGTGCCCGACTCGAGCTATCACCATTGTCAAAAGGGCTACCAAATCTTAAAAGAGTGCCCAGTTCTTTCTATATTTGCTAAACCGGTTCTTTATCATCACACCCCGTGGGTTGAGTTAAAGGCTATTCATATCAGCGAGTTAGAAAAAGAACTGGCCGCCATTGTGATGCTTGCCGACAGAGTCGATTATCTATACGGCATCACCTCTTCTGATCGTTATGGAAACCTGACACCAGATGGAAAAGCGAGCATTATCGAACGTTTGACTGAACAAGCGGATGAGATGTTCGAAACCAACCTTGTACAACACATGTGTGAGTTGGTCGATCTGGATGATTTTTGGTTCTCGATGGAAATCCCTTACATCGAGAACATGAGGGATAATTTTGAGCCTGTGCCATTCTTCTCTCAACAGATGTCGTTGGATGAGACGGTGGCCTTTGCCGAATTTATTGCCAATGTTGTTGATACCAAAAGTTCGTTTACCTTTAAGCACTCGTTGAAGGTTGGGCAGCTTTCAGAATACCTTGCCAAACAGCTGGGTTATTCATATACCACTCAGCGTAAACTCTACCTAGCGGGTCTAGTTCATGACATCGGTAAACTGCAAACACCTAATGACATTCTTCATAAGCCAGATTTGCTGACCGAAGAGGAGTATTGCTGCATCAAACGCCACGCAACGGACACTCGATTCGCACTGCAAGAGCTGTTTAGTTCTCCTCAGGTATGCCAATGGGCATCCAATCATCATGAAAGGTTAGATGGATCAGGTTACCCAATGGGTAAAACGGCTGAAGAGCTGGATCAACCGAGTCGGATCGTCGCTGTCGTAGATGTATTCCAAGCATTATCTCAGTCACGTCCGTATCGTGCTGGTATGACGTTAGAACAGACGATGGCTATTTTGATAAACCATGTTGAAAACTATAAGTTGGATAGAGAAGTGTTTGAATGTCTTGAAAAACACGCACAGTACTGTTTTGAATTATCGACCGATAAAAGAATGTACGCGTTTTAACGCTAGTGAATGCTGATTGGTTGTGAGGCGTTGGCGTGATGCACTTGTTAGTCATGCATTTGTAAGCCATGCCTTTTTGTAAATCATGAATTGGCAAGCCATACGTTTCAATTCACGCTAGAAATAAATGACTAAGCACCAGAAACAGAAAAGCGATAGCCTCGGCTATCGCTTTTTTAATGGGGGCTTTAAGGAGATAAACATCAGCAGGAGCCAAAGGTTAGGACCTAAAAATTGAGGCTAGTAGCGCTTTAAGATCTCGATGATCGCTTGCTCTGTTTCCGCCGCGATAATGGCATCAATGTCATCATCATTTTGGAACAATTCCGATAACGCCATAATAGTATGGATATGACTATCTGAGTCCATCGCTGCCAGAGTAATTGAAAGGTAAACGTCACCGTTGTCTTCCGACTCTAAATCAACACCCTTCTTGAACACCGTCACTTGCAGAGATGCTTCGTTCACACCATCTTCAGGACGAGCATGAGGCATCGCAATCTTTGGTGCTAGAACATAGTACGCGCCAATGTCCTTGTGCTTTTGTTTGATAGCTTCAACATAGCTAGCTTCGATTTTGTTGCTTGCTAGCAGTGTTGAACAGGTTAAATCAATCGCAGCATCAACCGTTAGGTTTTCTTCAGAGTTGATGATAACGCCTTGGTCACCGATTAAATCGAATAGGCTCATGAAACAATCCACCCTAGAATCAGACCAACTACACCGAAGTCAAAGTCAGCAAACGTTGTTGCTTCAAGACCCAGGCCACCCAGTACAGGAAGTAGCAGCATCGGTAGGAAAGAGATACACAGACCTTGCGTGAATGAACCTAGGATTGCACCGCGTAAACCGCCAGTTGCGTTGCCGTAAACGCCTGCCGCACCACCTACGAAGAAGTGTGGAACCACGCCCGCTACAATGATTGTCCAACCAAGTGCACCTTGTACTGCCATTGCTAGTAGACCAGCAGCAAAAGAACAAAGGAAACCGATAAGTACCGCGTTTGGCGCTACAGGGAATACCATTGGGCAGTCTAGAGCAGGTTTTGCACCCGGTACTAGCTTGTCAGAAATACCTTTAAAGGCAGGAACGATTTCAGCAATTAGCATCTTCACACCTTGCAATACGATGTAAACACCACCTGCAAAGATTAGAGATTGCATGAAGGTAAACACAACCCAGTTTTGACCGCTTGATACTGTTTCTACAAACTCGCCGCCCGCAATAATAGATGCAAGCATGAAGAAGATTGCCATTGTTGTTGCTACCGCTACTGGCGTATCACGTAGGAACATTAAGCTTTTAGGAACTTGGATGTCTTCTGTTGATTTTGATGTGTCACCGAATTTGCTACCAATGAAGCCAGACACAATGTAAGACAATGTCGAGAAGTGACCGATAGCCAGTTGATCAGTACCCATTACTTTTTCAGTGTACTTTTGGCCTAGTGCTGGCATCACAACCATTAATGTACCGACAATGATAGAGCCGATTGCGACTAGAGCTGTGCCTTCAATGTTTGCTGTAGACAGAATTACTGCTACTAGCATAGACATGAACATTGTGTGGTGACCCGTTAAGAAAATATATTTTAAAGGAGTAATGCGAGCCAATAAAATATTCACAACGAATGCGAAGAACATAATTAGAGCCATTTCATAACCGAATGCTTCTTGTGCTAATGCAACAATTGCTTCGTTATTTGGAATAACACCACTTACGCCGAATGCTTCAGTAAATACAACTGAGAAGTTATTTAGTGCGCCAACAAGAGCGCCAGCACCAAAACCTAAAATTAGGAAACCCATTACGGTTTTAATTGTGCCTTTTAGAATAGTAGAAATATCAGCTTTTTGTGCAACAAGGCCAATGAAAGCAATTAAGCCTACCATGATTGCTGGCTCTTTTAATAAGCCGAGCATGAATTCGAAAAAGTTTTGCATAATTTTGACCTTACATGAAAGTTTTTAGTTGTTCTTCGATTGATGCTTTGTCAAAAATATTTTTAAGGCTGATGATATTCTCTTTTCCACCGTCTTTCAGTTGGTTAGCAACGTCTGTTGCCGCGACCCAAATATCCGCATTGCTTGATGCTGCAGAAGATAGATCTTCGTGATCAATCTCTGCTTCGAAACCGATTTTTTTAGCCACTTCTTTCACTGCCATTTCCATCATTAGTGAAGTACCAAGGCCGTTACCGCAAACTACAAGAATCTTTTTCATAATATTTGTCTCAATTGGATTTTAGGGGTTGAGAAACTGCGTTCTCTTATTGTGTGAGAGCATAATAATGGAAATATTCAGATTTCAATAAGACCTCCATCACAAAGCTAAAATGAGATTGTGATGGAGATCTCTTTAATTTGTGTTAAAGATCCAGAATGAGACTTTGATCAAATTTAACTTTTTACTCGAATATGCAACGTATCTTATTGAGAAAGGCAGGAGTAAATGTATTTATTTTTCGGAAGGCAAATATTTAGAGGATCTGTGAAATAAAATAGATAACTAATCGTATCGACCGTAATCGGTAAGCATTTTCTTAAGCATACTATTGACGTCTTTGGTCTTTTTATTTCTTTTTGTTAATTGACTAAGAGAGGTTGGTTTTGGAGCCTCAGTTTTATCATTCTCAACATCTTCGACTTTATCTTTCATTTTTTGTACGGCTGGTAATAACATTCGAATTTCTTCGTTATTAGTATTGGTTAGTACCACAATATTTTCAGATTCAACTTGGGTAATGGTCAATATTCCATGCTTAACGGATTCAACCTTTTCACCAATCATAATAGATTCAGGTGCGACAGAGCGATCAGTTAACTGACCTGTACGTAATTTCGCCGCACTGATAGCGCGGATATTTCCGGTGTTTTCAAACGCGACAATAACAGTATAGGTATTATAATATTCAACTACTGTCACATAGCCATGTCTATTTGTTTTGAATTTAGCTCCATTGTTCATGTCGTGCGGAGCTTCCATTTTCTTCAAGTGTTTCCTCTCTTAGTCTCGATGGCTGTTATATCTAATCAGCTCTATTAGTATTTTATAGATAATTATTTGGTGAGATCATACAAAGTATATACGCATCTAAACTTAAGATGAATCTTGAAGTATCGGGAAATGAGGCAGAGCACAGAAAAGTAGTAAGAATCACACAGAATTAACCGAGTGATTACGCTCGTACGTTTAAAGGCTTAACATTACAAATTCAACTTCATACAGGTTGTTTACAGTTTTTATGCACACAAATGACGATAAACACAGCGTTTTGTTTAATCCTTGACCGCGCGATCGTTTGCGTCAAAAAATGTGATGAAAGTCTCACTTAACTGTTTATACTTCTTTTCCGGTTTTAAGCCGGTGCTTAGCCAATACAAGCCGTCACATGGATATGTGAATGACCCCACGGACCGGACCAGCTACGTTCCACTGCTTGTATAAGGTGATTTTTACATGAACAACTCGTTATTACAGTCGCTAACGTTGTTAGCTCCTTCATCGCGTAGCGTTTTGCTTGCGGTTCTTTGTCCTATTCCTTTGATGTCATTCGTTTGGCTCATGTTCACTCTTTAAGGATTACTAGGACACATTATGAATATTCTATTTGGTCTTGTCGGTGTTATTGCACTGATTGCTTGCGCATGTCTGCTATCTGAGAGTCGTTCTTCTATTAACTGGAAAACGGTCTCTCGTGCACTATTACTTCAAATCGGCTTCGCTGCTTTGGTGTTGTATTTCCCTTGGGGACAACTGGCGTTAACAAGCCTAAGCAATGGCGTTTCGAGCTTGCTTGGTTTTGCAGACGTTGGTATCGCTTTCCTATTTGGTGATCTGGCTACTGAAGGTTTCATTTTCGCGATTCGCGTGCTTCCAATCATTATCTTCTTCAGTGCTTTGATCTCTGCGCTCTATTATTTAGGCGTTATGCAGAAAGTGATTCAAGTTCTTGGTGGAGCGGTGCAAAAACTGCTGGGCACCAGTAAAGCTGAATCTCTAGTTGCAACAGGTAATATCTTCCTTTCTCAGGGTGAGTCTCCTCTTCTTATTCGTCCCTTTTTAAAGTCTATGACTCGTTCTGAACTGTTTGCTGTAATGGCGGGCGGCATGGCGTCAGTGGCCGGCAGTGTGCTGGGTGGCTATGCAGGATTAGGTGTTGAGCTTAAATACCTTATTGCAGCAAGCTTCATGGCGGCTCCGGGCAGCCTATTGATGGCGAAGATCATTGTTCCTGAGCGTAGTACTCCGAGTGACTACGACCACATTGAGCTAGATAAAGCTGACCAAAGCAACGTGATCGATGCATTGGCAAGTGGCGCAATGAACGGTATGAAGGTGGCGGTTGCTGTCGGCACTATGTTGGTTGCATTCGTGAGTGTGATTGCAATGGTGAACACGGGTTTAGAAAGTCTAGGCGAAATGTTCGGTTTTGCGGGCATTACCCTGCAAGCTATCTTCGGTTACCTATTCTCGCCTCTTGCATGGTTAATTGGTATCCCGAGTGATGAAGTATTAATGGCGGGTTCTTACATCGGTCAGAAGATCGTAATGAACGAGTTTGTTGCTTTCATCGACTTCGTTGAGAACAAAGCTCTGCTGTCTGAACATAGCCAAGTGATTGTGACTTTTGCATTGTGTGGTTTTGCCAACATTGGTTCTATCGCGATTCAATTAGGTTCGATCGGTGTTATGGCACCAGAGCGTCGTGCAGAAGTGGCAAACTTAGGTTTGAAAGCGGTAGCGGCTGGTACGTTAGCAAACCTAATGAGTGCATGTTTAGCGGGTATCTTCATCCTGCTTTAAGCTAGATTAAGTTAAAGTAGCTAGATTCAATAAAAGCGCTTAAATTTAGTAAAAGCGGGTATCTTACTTACGGAGTTTACGTAAGAAGGGTATCCGCTTTTTTGTGCCTGCTGGTTAGGTTGATTCAGATTCAAACCACCACTTTCATTACTCTGTCGTGTATAAGGCTCACTCGGAAGAGTAATAGAGCAAGCCTGTTTTATCCGATATACTTGAATATCATCAGGTTGCGATTAATATCGTTCGGTTTCGGCTAAGAACATTCGATTTCGACTAAGCACATCCGCTTTCGATTAAGAATAATGGCAACCAAGTCCAATAAATCAAAGGTCTCCCCATGAACATGCGCGTTCTCATCGGTCTTATCACTGCCTTTATCGGCTTGTTTGCGATGGTTTATCTTATTGCTGGTGGTACTCAGTTCCCTATCTCTCAGTGGCCGCAAGAGGCTTACCACGGTTTAGTCTTCAGCATCGTATGGGGCACTGGTGTCGCCGCATCGGTGGCGTACTTCTTCTCGGCATTGGTGTTTGTGACTATTGCAGTGGTTTGCTATGCGATTGGTTATAAGATCGGTGGGCTCTTTTCTAGCAAGTCAGAAGCATAAAACAGAAGTTTAAACGTTCACTTTTTGCATTTTCTTTTAGGGTTAACGTTCGCCTTAACCCTCCCTTAACCTCCAGCTCGTTATCTTGTCTCGATTCTTACAGGAGACAAGAAGATGAAATTGAATCTTCCTTTAAAACATTCCCTTATTTCACTTGCTCTAATCGGGTTGATCGGTTGCACGACAACCAGTCAGGCTGACTTTGTTTCGTTAGCTGAGCAAAGCACTAATCAGACACAACAAAGCTTACTCGCAAAGCTGATTCAACAGGCTTCTAGTGATCAAACGTCTATTAAACAAGATCTAGACGCTGAGAACCTACAACTCACCGATTTAGTGAATGCGCCGGAGCTCGACCTCTATATCGAGCGCGCTCTGCAGAACAGTCCAAGCCTTCAACAAAGCATCACAGCACTCAAAATTGCCTATGCACAGCAAGGAGTGACGTCTGGCGACCGCTTACCAACCGTCGATGCGAGCTTTTCTGGTCAATCTGACGAAGGCACTAACGGCTCAAGCACCACTGAAACCTATACCACGGATGTCACGGTCGGTTGGGAGTTGGACTTATGGCAGAAATTAGCAGACACAAACAACGCCGCGTTAAAAGATATTGCGACGTCTCAGGCTAACCTTCAGGGCGCTCAAGATCTTTTGGTCGCGAGTGTGATGAGAGGTTGGCTTGATATCAGTTTGAAGCAGCAGCTTGTTGATATTGAAACGCAGCGCTTGGTGATTCTAGAAAATAACGAAGAGCTGGTTTTAGAACGTTATCGCACAGGGCTAGGTAGCCTTGAAGAGCTAGATAACGCCAAAACGAGCAGCGCATCGACTCAAGCAACTTTGGCCGATTACCAAGAGCAACTGGCACAAAGTCGACGCGCGTTAGTTTTGTTAACGGGGCAGTGGAGTGGGGATTCTAATGAGGCGACTCTTGCTGAACTCGGTTCATTCCCAACCATCATTAACCCGCTAGACAATATGCCGACGCAAGATCTGGCAGGGCGTCCGGATCTTCAAGCGGCTTTCTTCAATATTGAAGCAGAAACACTGCGTGCTGATGCTGCATATAAAGCGATGCTGCCTTCGATCAGTTTATCTGCAAGCCTAACCGATATGGCAGAATCTCCGAGTGAAGCCTTGTTGACTGGGCCTTTGTGGAGTGCGCTTGGTCAAGTGTCGGCACCACTGTTCCAGGGTGGCAAGCTGAAAGCACAGGCTGAGATTGCAGATCTAACCACAGAAACCAGCTACTGGGCTTACCAAGAAACTCTGTTGAATGCGGTGAATGAAGTGGAAAACGCAATGGGTCAAGAGTCGTCATTAACGCTTCAACAGCAACACCTAACGAACGCCTTGGTGAGCGCACAACGCAGCTTCACCAGCTATGAAGAGAAATACCGTCAGGGTTTGGTCGACATTTTTGATCTACTTACTGTTCAGCAACAAACCTATGACCTTGAAGCGCAGCTAACACAAACCATTTATAACCGTCTCGTAAACCGAATTGATTTAGGCCTAGCTCTGGGCTTAGGAGTATCTTCATGAAACTGAACACCATCACAATTGCAATCACCCTTGTTGCGGGTTCAAGCATTTTTGCTGCCCTCGCTTACAACGGTTCACAAACAGAGCTTACTCCTCAAAAGACGAATGAATTAACGGTTTCAGAGTCTCAAGTCATGGTTGTTGAAACTAAGTCTGTTGAAACGACCACCTTAGCAGTCTCGCAACAACAGCAAGTGTCTGTCGTACTCGCCACTCTCGGAGACTACCAAGCGGAAGTGGTAGGCTACGGAGAAGCGAAGTCGCGCTATGAGTTGATGTTTTCAACAGAAGTTAGTGGCCGAGTAGAAGCAATCAGCTCGCAGTTCGAAACCGGGCAAGTGATTGGCCAAGGTGACGTGATCGCCAATATCGATTCGACCAGCTATCAACAAGCGGTAACCCAAGCCAAGGCGAATGTGGCTCAAGCTCAATTGGATTTATTGGAAGAACAGAGACAAGGCGAACAAGCTAAGTCTGAATGGCAACGATCTGGTTTGTCTGGCGAGCCGGATTCACCTTTGGTGTTGCGTGAACCACAACTGGCACAAGTAACAGCGGCCTTAGAGAACGCCAAGCTTGAATTGGTAAAGGCTGAGCAAGACCTCGAAAAAACAACCTTGGTTGCCCCTTTTGATTCGTTGGTCGTGAGCCGTGATGTTCAACCGGGAAGCTACGCACAAACGGGCGCTCAGATAGCCACGTTATACAGCGTTGATGAGGTTGAGGTTTCTGTTCCTTTGTCTGAAAGCCAATGGTTGAGCTTACCAAACAGCGATAACTCGCAATTGAAAGAGCAGCCGTGGCCAGTGACTCTGTCGAGTTCTGATGGTCAATACCAGTGGCAAGGTTATGTCGAACGAGTAGAGCAGCACTTACAGCAAGACACACGTCAGCGCTCATTGATCGTGAAAGTCGATAACCCTTTGGATCAAGAGAAAGATCTTTATCCAGGTACATTCGTACAAGCAACGATCTCGGGTAAGCAATTAAACCAATTATGGGAGCTTCCAGCCTCAGCACTTTCGCAGCAGGGTGACCTGTGGTTTGTAGACGACAACGGTCTGCTTTCTAAATCAAACGCGAATGTTGAGTTTGAAAAGGGCGGTTTGATTTACATCGACCCAACCAAACTGAGCAACTCTACCGAGCTAAATAGCCTTACAGAATCAAATAGTGACAGTGTGCAAGTGGTCAAGCGTCCATTAAGCAGCTTTAAATCAGGCATGGTTGTGATGGCTAAGGCGGAGGGTTAGTTATGTCTAACGAGCTGAAACCTAATAACCAAGTGCACAGTAACCAGACGTCAGATAAACCACATACTGGCGTAATCGCGTGGTTTGCTAACAACTCTGTGGCAGCGAACTTACTGTTAGTGGGCGTGATCATCATTGGTGTGTTGTCGCTTAACACGTTACGTAAAGAAGCATTCCCGAGCCTAGAACCCGATGTTGTCACTGTTTCAGTGACTTATGACAGTGGTGACCCTGTTCAAGCGGAAGAAGGTTTGGCAATCAAGATAGAAGATGCGCTAGAAACCGTGCCGGGTATTAAGCGTATTACGTCTACTTCAGATGCGAACGGAAGCCACGTTTCGATTGAGAAAACGAGCACCTATGACCTTGATACCCTGTTAACCGACGTTAAAACTAAGGTTGATGCGATCAATAACCTGCCTGCAGGCGCTGATAATCCTGTGATTGATAAGGCTCGCATGCAAGATCATGCCTTATGGGTACAGCTTTATGGGGATGCAGATCGAGCAACGTTGCAGAGCTTAGCCGAGCAACTTAAGTCAGACTTGTTGAGCCAATCAGCGATTCGTGACTTAGAGATTAAGGCTAAAGCTGATCCTATGATCTCGGTCGAGGTTGATGAGAACAAGCTCCAAGCTTATGGATTAACACTGACTGACGTTTCTGAAGCGATCAATGCGGAATCTTCTGCAGCTATCTCGACCAGCCTTCGCAATGGTGAAAAAACGGTTCGTTTGAAGGTATCTGAACAGGCGTACGAACTGCAAGATTTCAACGCGATTCCGGTGATGACGACCACTGATGGCACTCAAATTACATTGGGTGACATTGCTAACGTTGAAGACATGTTTGCCGATGACACCTTCATGCTTTCTCGTTACAACCAACAGAATGCGATGGCGATTCAGATCGTGATGGATGAATACGGAGACGTCGTCAGCATCGTTGAACAGGCTCAACAAGTGGTGGATCGTTGGGAAAACAGCAACATTCTGCCTAATGATGTCGAGATTGAAACTTGGTACGACAAAAGCACCATGATCAAAGATCGCTTGAGCCTGTTGGTGAAGAACGCGCTCACCGGTATCGCTTTGGTATTCATCGTGTTAGCGGTATTTCTAAACGTGCGTGTCGCTTTCTGGGTAGCAGCGGGCTTACCGTTTGTATTCTTTGGCACCATGTTCTTCATGACAGACACCTTTATGGGGCTAACCATCAATGAGATGACCACCTTTGGTTTCATTATGGCGCTCGGAATAGTGGTCGATGATGCGGTGGTGGTCGGGGAGAGTATCTACTCTACCCGCAAGGAAGAAGGCGACTCGATCGGCAGTACCATTCGAGGCACCATGAAGGTGGCATCACCGACTATATTTGGTGTGTTGACGACGGTTGTTGCCTTCTTAGCGCTAGCTAACGTTGAAGGTAAAATGGGGCAGATTTACGCTCAGTTCGGTACGGTCGTGACTATCTGTTTGTTACTGTCTTTGGTTGAGTCTAAGTTCATTCTTCCATCACACCTCGCGTACATTAATACCAAGCGTAGTGAGAAAAAGGGGCTTTGGGCTCGCGTTCAACATGCTGCCGATACTGGGCTAGGTTGGTTTAATAAGCGCATTTATTGCCCTGTGATTGAATGGGCGCTGAAACTGCGTTATGCCGTGGTGATGGTTTTCTTATCGCTACTAATATTAGTAGCAGGATTACCAATGACAGGCGCGGTTCGTGTGGCGTTTTTCCCTGATATGCCGGGCGACACCGTGACTGCTGATATGTCGATGCAAAACGACGCGAGCTTTGGTCAAACCCAGCAAAACTTATTAGTGCTTGAAGCGGCGGCAACACAAACAGATGAAACTTTGAGAGCGCAATACCGTGCTCAAGATGAAGCATCGGAACTGCTTAGCCTTCAGGTTATCGCCGATGCTGATGATTCTGGCCAAGTTAAAATTGAATTAGATAGCGACAGTGTTTATACATCGAACGAGTTTGCAGATGCTTGGCAAGAGACAGTGGGCCAGATGGAAGGGGTTAAGAAGCTCAAAGTCTTGTCTAAAATGGAGATGGTCGACAACTTCAAAGTAGAATTGAAAGCGTGGAATGAAGAATCAGTGACTGCGGCGGGTAATGAGTTCTTAACTAAACTGCAAGCGATTGAAGGTGTGAGTGGCATTGATCATAACTTGGATCTTGGCGAGCCTCAGTATCGTTTCGAATTAACACAACAAGGTCGCGCGTTAGGGTTTGATACTGCAAGCCTTTCGCAACAAGTACTGCAAGCGTTTGGTGGTGATATTGTTCAGCAGTTCCAACGTGGTAAAGATGAGGTGAAAGTCCGTGTTCGTTATCCTGAATCGGATCGTCAAACCATTGCGGATATCAAACAATCGAGCGTGAGAACCAACGACGGTACCGTGGTGCCTTTGAGCACAGTCGCTAAAGTATATTCTGATTACCAAGTATCAGAGATCACACGCATTGATAGCCAACGTGCGGTGTACATCAGTGCAGTATTGGACAAAGAGGTGGTTGCGCCTGCTGAGCTTGTTCATCAGTTGCAAGACACATTAGTACCCGATTTAGAAGCGCAATATCCGGGGCTAACGGTCGACTTTGCTGGCGAAACGGAAGAGCAAGAAGAAACCGCGAGTTCAATGATGAGCATGTTTGTACTCGCCATGATTGCTATCTACACGCTGCTTGCTATCCCGTTGAAGTCTTACATTCAGCCTGTGATTATTATGACAGCGATTCCATTTGGTATTGTTGGGGCAATCTTAGGGCACTGGTGGAATGACTTAACAATCAGTATCCTATCGTTAAACGGCATTCTTGCGTTGAGCGGTGTGGTAGTGAATGACAGCTTGTTGTTGGTTTCTCGTTTTAACGAACTGATCAAAGAGCAGGACAAGTCGGTTCACGATGCGATTGTTGAAGCGTGTTCTGGTCGACTAAGAGCCGT